>NZ_JARWKR010000007.1:0-227264 GCF_029846335.1 Cobetia sp. 3AK
CAGCCCAGCTGCAGGGGCGGTTCTCTTTGTGCGCGGAAAAAGTCGTGCTCGGAGAGGTACACGCGCTGCGTGAGAAGGGCGAGTGAGAAGGGCGAGTGAGAAGGGCGAGATAGGAGATAGCTCTGCCTGGACGGTGTTTCTCCCTGTAAGAATCGCGGGTGGCCGCCCCACGACCGTCATGCAAGGCTCGTCAGGCACTTGTACCAAACCGCCCCTGTAGCCCCGCTGCAGGGGCGGTCTGCGTTGGGGCATCGAGGTGGGCAGAGTACGGTAAAGCGGGAGGGCGCTTCGTCGAGGTAGTGACGCAACGTTATGCAGAACCGCGGGGAGAGCGGTTGTGGACAGGTGGGCGCCAACCAGGAAGACAAGTTGTCCACACCCTCTGGCGGCGCGAGAGCGTCCCGACTTACGGGGCAACTGTCGCTGATACATGGCGCTGTCCCGGAAGAGCGGCAGGGTCTTGGCGGACATCGGACCCGCTAGAGGCTGACGCGAAGACGCCCTGCCACACAGTGCGTGGCAGGGCGTCTTGAGTTGCCTTCACTGATCAAATGAAGATGCTACGGATCGGTGGCAGAGCCGTGGTTCATGACCTGGCCAGCCAGAACCACCAGACGATGGCAGCGATCAGGCCAAGCCCTATCAGATTGACGAGTATGCAGATCATGCTG
Organism: Cobetia sp. 3AK; assembly: GCF_029846335.1. Taxonomy (NCBI): domain Bacteria; kingdom Pseudomonadati; phylum Pseudomonadota; class Gammaproteobacteria; order Oceanospirillales; family Halomonadaceae; genus Cobetia; species Cobetia sp. 3AK. The sequence continues at coordinate 672 of NZ_JARWKR010000007.1, forward strand.
ACTCTCCTTGTGGCATGGTGGAAGAATTTCCTGTGCTGTCCGTACGTGACCGAGCTGCCCCCGGGGGAGTGAACCCCCGCAGGCGGTTGGCGTTCGTCACGACCGTCACGGAAGACAGTGACATGGCCAGCCCGGCGATCACCGGCGACAACAGCATGCCGGTGAAGGGATAGAGAATGCCTGCCGCAATCGGAATGCCGATCAGGTTGTAGCCGAAGGCACCCACCAGGTTCTGCTTGATGTTGCGCAGCGTGGCCTGGCTGATCGCGATCGCGTCCGCGACCCCTGCCAGGGAGGGCTGCATCAGCGTGATGCCGGCCGTCTCGATGGCGACATCAGTACCTTCACCCATCGCGAAGCCGACATCGGCCAGCGCCAGCGCCGGCGCATCATTGATGCCGTCGCCGACCATTCCCACCACATGGCCTTCCTGTTGGAGGCGGGCGATCTCATCGTGCTTGTCATCCGGTGAGACGCCGGCACGATAGTCATCGATCCCGGTCTCACGGGCCACGGCAGCGGCCGTGTGCTGATTGTCACCGGTCAGCATGATCACCTTGAGGCCAACGGCATGCAGGCGAGCGATGGCGTCGCGGCTATCGTCACGCAGCGGGTCGGCCAGCCCGAAGACGGCGATCAATGCATTGTCACGTGCCATCAGGATCACGGTGCGGGCATTGTCTTCCAGCGACGTGATCTGCTCACTCAGCGGTGCAAGGCTGATACCTGCATCCTCCAGCATGGCAGCGTTGCCCATGCGCCAGGTGCGGCCTGCATCGTCCTGAGCCTGAATGCCGCGCCCGCTGATGGTCTGGTAGTCATTGAAGGCCTTGCTGCGCGAGGCCTCGGGACGCTGTGCTTCGATATGTGCCAGCAGCGCGGTGGCCAGGGGGTGCTCGGAGCCCCGCTCCAGGGCATGGGCGGCATCCAGCACCTCCTGCTCGCTTTCCCCCGAGACCCGATGCGTTTCAGTGACTTCCGGCTTGCCGCGCGTCAGGGTACCGGTCTTGTCGACCACGAGTGCGGTCAAGCGACTGGCGGTCTGCAGTGACTCACCGCTGCGTACCAGCACGCCATGTTCCGCTGCCTTGCCGACCCCGATCATGGTCGAGATCGGCGTCGCCAGACCCAGTGCACAGGGGCAGGCGATGACGAGAACCGCCGTCGCGACCACCAGCATATGCACGCCAGTCGGGGCGGGCCCGACGTTGAACCAGAGAAGCGCCGCGACGATGGCGATGATCATCACGCTGGGCACGAATACGCCGGAGATGGTATCGGCCAGCCGTCCGATCGGGGGGCGCGAGTTCTGCGCCTGACGCACCTGACTGATGATGCGGCCCAGGCGTGTCTCGCTGCCGATGCGCTCGACCTCGAAGACCAGACTGCCACGCGTGTTGAGCGTGCCGGCAGCCACGTCATCGCCGACACCACGTGAGACAGCCAGTGGCTCACCGCTCAACATCGATTCATCGATGTGGCTCTGTCCTTCGATCACCTTGCCATCCACCGGGATGCGCTCACCGGGGCGAATGCGCACGTGGTCACCGCTGCGTACGTCGTTGACATCGATCTCGCGCTCTTCGCCCTCGCGAATGACCCGAGCGGTACGGGTCTGCAGATCCAGCAGCGTGCGCAGTGCTTTCTGTGTACGCCCGCGGGCTCTGACCTCCAGTGCCTGACCAAGACTGATCAGGCCGATGATCATGGTCGAGGCTTCGAAGTAGAGGCCACGAGCCGCCTGAGGCACCGTCTCGGGGAAGATCAGCACGCCCATGGAATAGAGCCATGCCGCCCCGGTACCGAGTGCCACCAGCGTGTCCATGTTGGCCTGATGATGGGTGAAGGCCTTCCAGGCGCTGGTGAAGAAGCTGCGTCCTGCGGTGGCGAGCACACCCAGCACCGCGACCCCGATGGCCAGCCACACTCCACGTTCGAGACCTTCGAAGCCGGGATGATGGAAGAACATGCTGATCATCAGCGGGATACCGATGCCCAGTGACAGCGCGCTGTCACGGATGCGAGAGCGATATTCCTGGTCAGCCTCTTCCTGCTGTTGCGCGTCATTGGCGCCCGGGTCTTTCACCACGCTTGCCCCATATCCCACGTCTTCGATGGCCGCGATGATCTCGGTGGTCGCAAGCTGGCTTTTGACCTGTGCCGTGCGCGAAGCGAAGTTGACCTCGGCATGTTCCACGCCATCCAGGCCATCCAGTGTCTTCTGGATAGTGGCGACACAGCTGGCGCAGGTAATGCCGGACAGCGAGAGCTCAAGACTTCCGCTATCCGTCGGGCTGGCCGGAGAGGGTTCTGCTGCCGATGGAGCCGCCGTTGCGTGATCCTCCGTGGTGTCGTCGGACTCAGTGAGATCCGCTGATGTGTCGCCCTCGGCAGGAGGTTCCAATGCATAGCCCGCCTCGACGACAAGACGTTCAAGCAAGGCTTCCGGCAGCCAGCTGGAGACCTGCAGGACGTTGTCTGCCGGCGTACCGCTGACGGTCGCGGACGAATCCCAGTGCTGAATGGCATTGCGCAGCTTGGCGACGCATTTCTGGCAGTGCATGCCGTAGACGTTGATCTCGAGGTTCGCAGGGGTGGCCGGTGCTGCCGGGGTGAGCGGATAGCCGCTGTCCTGCGCCACCTTCGCCACTCCTTCCTCACCCAGCCTCGTGTGTACCAGCAGCAGCTGGGCCTGGGGAGCGCCGACCAGTTCGGCCTGATCATCCTGTGCCAGCAAGGCCTTGCGAATCCTGGTGACACACCCCTGGCAGCTGATGCCGTCAGTGTTCATCACGCTGATCGTGGCAATGGGGTCGTGGCTCATGAGGTCCTCCCGGTGTCAGGGGTGTACGTTCCGTTCTCTTCTGAGGGGGGCGGGAACGATTGCCCCTCGATCAGGCAGCACACGCTGTTGCCATCCGGCACGCCGTCCGGCATGTCCTGCCAGCTCTCCATGGCATGCTCCATGCGCTCTGCCAGGGCTTCCAGCTCGCGGATGCGCTCACGCACTCGGGGCAGATGTTCCTTGAGCAGGTCTCTCACCATGGGGCAGGGGGAGTCATGCTGGTCAGCCTGCTGCAGAATCTGCTTGATATCGGCAAGGCTGAAGCCCAGCTGGCGTGCCTGACTGATGAACTTGAGGCGTACCAGCGCCTGCTCATCGAAGCGCTGGTAGTTGTTGACGGGATCACGTCGGGCCGTGATCAGCCCCTGGCGCGTGTAATGGCGAACGGTTTCGGCGGTGACGTTTCCTTCGCGGGCCAGTTCAGCGACTTTCATTGCATCATCTCCTCGTGATCAAGAGTGGCGGAGAGAGCATTCGGCTGCCCTGAAGGTCTGTCGGCAGCCAATGTTCCGTGAATGATCCTCAGTGTAAGACCTATGTGCAGGACATAGGTCAAGCGACCCACTACATACGAAAAACCTGATGTTCGACCAATAGGCTAGAGAGGAAGGCGAGAGCCCCGCCATGTTTTAAACGCTGGCGAACAGACGCTAAATGATCGCCAGGACATGGGGTTAGCAACACGATGACAGTGCAGACATGAATGAAAGTTCCCCAAATACTAGAAATCTCCCTATTCAAACAAACGTTCGCCCTTGACTTGAGCGGGCGACTCGCCCAAAACGTAGGTGTCAGGGCTATGCATCAACGAACGATAACAACAACATGCAGCTCTCCAAGCCATCTGCAATGGGACGCCATCCATAATGAAAAACAAGATGAACAAACTCACCCTCGGGGTCGCGCTGGCAGCGGCTGCCACGGCTTATGCCGGTGGCGTTCACGCGGGGGCCTTCCAGCTCAACGAGCAGAGCGTCAGCACTCAGGGGACGTCCTTCGCCGGGCGCGCCTCGAATGCCAACGATGCTTCCACCGTCTTCGGCAACCCGGCTGGCATGTCCTTCCTGGATCGCGCCCAGATCACCGGTGGGGTGACCTATCTGGACGTCAATACCGATATCGATGTCGCCAGCGCGAATGATGCACTCGGTCGGCCAGTCTCTGGCGGAGATGACGGCGACATGGTGCCGGGGGCGGCAGTGCCTTCCTTCTATTATGTGCAACCGATGAACGATCAGGTCGCGCTGGGCTTCGGGGTCTATGCGCCCTTTGGTGTGATCACCGATTATGGCTCTGATTTCCGTGGCCGTTATTTCGCCAATTACAGTGAAGTCGAGGTGGTCACCGCCCAGCCGACCATCTCCTACCGCATCAATGACAAGTGGGCCATCGGCGCCGGTGTGACCTACAACAGCATCAAGGGTGAGCTGACGTCGAATACTGTCGATGTCGGCGCAGGGGATGGCAAGGTCAAGATCAAGGGCGACGATGCCGCCTGGGGCTACAACGTCGGGGTCATCTTCCAGCCGGTGGAAAGTACCCGTCTCGGTCTGTCCTATCGCTCCAAGGTCGACTACAGCCTGGAAGGCGAGGCCAAGTACAACAATGTCTTCACTGGCACGGGCTTCGCGAATACCGAGCAGGATGCGTCGCTGGACGTGACCTTGCCGGAAAGCATCGACTTCTCCGTGACGCACAAGCTGGATGATCGCTGGACGCTGATGGCGGGCGTGACCTGGGTGCACTGGAGCCGCTTCGACGAGATCGCGGTGGAAGTCGACAACATGAACGACATCGTCGAGGAGCAGGGCTACGAGGACAGCTGGCAGTATGCGGTCGGTCTGAGCTATCAGCTCAATCCGCAGTGGGTGCTGCGTACCGGCATGGCCTTCGATGACAGCCCGACCGTGGACGAGCATCGCAGCGCGCGTATCCCGTCCGGGGACCGCACCATCTTCTCGCTGGGGGCCGGCTGGACGCCGATGCCGGAGCTGACCATCGACATGGCCTACACCTACCTGTGGGAAGAGACGGCCACCGTCAGCCTGAGCGAGCCCAACCGTGGGACCTATGAAGCTGATTACGAGAATGAAGCGCATGGCTTCGGTCTCGGCGCGACCTATCGCTTCTGAGTACGTAAGCGGCTGAAACGCTGAGCGGATCTCAGGACAACCAATACAGAAACGCCCGGTCACATGACCGGGCGTTTTTTGTTGCCCCTGCCGGAGGCCATCCGGCAGGGGCGGGACCATCGCCTCAGCGCGAGCATCGGCGGTCCGTCACCAGCGCCTGACATGACGATCAGAAGTCGTAGCGTGCCAGGAACATCAGCTGGTCCCGGTCAGCGCTGTACTCGCTGCCGTCTGACTGGCGGCTGTTGTCGAAGCGGTACTCGGTGGCCAGCGTCAGGTCCTTGACTCGCCAGGCCGCGCCCAGGATCTGATAGGCGTAGCGGGCTTCGCTGTCGGTGTCTTCCAGGTGGTTCAGGCCGCCATAGAGCTCGACGCTGTCATCGCCCCAGATGACCTCCTTGAACTTGTAGTTGACCACGAATTCCGCGCCGCGCGCCTTGTCGACGAAGGCTTCCGAGGAGTCCAGAGTGCTGCCGGCGATGTGGTTGCGATATTCCCCGCCGACGAGCGCGATGTACCAGTTGCCCGGCGACCAGTGACCGCCGAGCAACCAGGCATCGACATCGCCGTTCTCGCTGTTGCCGCTCTCGTAGTCGCTCAGCTCCGTATGGTGGAAGACCCCGCCCACCGTGACGTCCTCGTTCGGATGCCAGTTGAGCGCGGCTTCATAGCTGTAGTCGCGCTCATAGCCTGAGTACTCGGTCTCGGTGGTGAAGACGCCGTCCTCGAAGAGCGAGGTCTCGTTGCTGTGCTGGCCATCATGACTGAGCTGGTAGAGCAGGCCGACGGTGAACTCTCCGAAACCCTTCTTCCAGTACAGCGAGTTGTCCGGGCGTCCCGTGCCATGCAGACCACCATCTCCGCTGCGGCCTTCGAAGGTACCGGACGCCTCGCCACCATTGATCCAGAACCAGTCGGTGTTGACGGCCACCATGTCGTACCAGGGGCCATACTGCTTGCCGACCGTGAAGCTGCCCCATTTCTCGTGTGCCGCCCCAGCGTAGAGCATGCGCTTGTAGTGAGCATCGGTGCCATCCTTGAACCAGGGGTCGAAGCCCCATTCGGCCCGGATGATCGAGCTCCAGCCTTGCTGGAACTGATGCTCGTGGATCAGGCGAATCCGCGAGCCACCGTTGTAGATCTCATCGTGTGCGCCATCCTGGATCACGGCAAACGCCGCCAGGCGGCCACTGAACTCGACGCGGTCGGTATCCGTCTTGTAGACCTCGATGGCCTGAGCCATGGGGCTCATGCTCAGCAGTCCCGTGCCGAGCAGGGCTGCGCCAATCGCGTGACGCAGACGAGGGTGAGTGAGAAGGGGGATGCTGGCTGTTGTTGTAGGTTGCATCGTCATCCTGTGCATGTCTTTCCATCGGTGTGGGGAATGCCGGAGCATCCTGCTCCGGCCTCGGTCGGGTGCACGCACCCGGTTGGCAGCCAATGTCGATTCGCGTGACCGACTCGGCTGTCCTTGCCTGAGCCTTTTCTCAGGCAAAGCGGGGTCTTGATGGGCGCCGAAGCGCCCATCAGGCATGTCGTCGTGTTCAGGGTGTCAGTGGTGCGCCTGGCCCAGGTCCGGGGCGAAGGCAGCCTGCATCAATTCACGGGTGTAACGCTCACGGGGCGCCTCGAAGATGGCGTGGGTACTGCCGCTTTCCACCACCTCGCCTTCCTTCATCACGATGAGGTGGTCTGACAGTGCACGCACGACCGCCAGGTCATGGCTGATGAACAGGTACGTCAGGCCATGACGCGCCTGCAGGTCGCGCAGCAGGTCGATCACCGTGACCTGTACCGAGCGATCCAGCGCCGAGGTCGGCTCATCCAGCAGCAGGAATTCCGGCTTGAGCACCAGGGCGCGAGCGATGGCGATACGCTGGCGCTGGCCGCCGGAGAATTCATGCGGATAGCGATTGCGCATGCCGGGGTCGAGGCTGACCTCACAGAGTGCCTCACAGACCTGTGCGTCGCGTTGGGCGCGATTGAGCTCTGGATGATGCACGCGCAGGCCTTCGCTGATGATCTCGCCCACGGTCAGGCGCGGCGACAGGGAGCCGAAGGGGTCCTGGAAGACGACCTGCATGCGCGAGCGCAGCGGTCGCATGCCGGACTTGTCCAGCGCGGCGATGTCCACGCCATCGAAGTCGATGTTGCCCTGGCTCTTGAGCAGGCGCAGCAGGGCACGACCCAGCGTGGACTTGCCGGAACCGGACTCGCCGACGATGCCGATGGTCTGGCCGCGTCGGACCTCGAGATCGATGCCGCGCACGGCCTCGAAGGCGACCTTGGGGCCGAACAGCGGCCGCTTGATGGTGAAGCTGACGCGCACATCGCGTGCCGAGAGCAGCACCGGCGCATCCGCCGCCACCGCGGCCTTCTCGCCGGCCGGTTCGGCATCGATCAGCATGCGGGTGTAGGCGTGCTGCGGGTTGTCGAAGACCTCGTGGGTGGTGCCGGTCTCCAGAAGCTCGCCGTGGCGCATCACGCAGACGCGGTCCGCGAAGTGGCGCACGATGCTCAGGTCGTGGGTGATGAACAGGATCGCCATGCCGTAGCGTTGCTGCAGCGACTTGAGAAGCCGCAGGATCTGCGCCTGCACCGTGACGTCCAGCGCGGTGGTCGGCTCATCGGCGATCAGCAGGTCCGGCTCGCAGGCCAGCGCGATGGCGATCATCACGCGCTGACGCTGGCCACCGGACAGCTCATGGGGATAGCTGTCGATACGCCGCGCCGGCTCCGGGATGCCGACCTGCTCCAGCAGTTCCAGCGCCTTGTGACGAGCCGCGCGGCCCTTGAGGTCACGATGCAGTGCCAGTACCTCGATGATCTGGCGCCCGATGCGATGCAGCGGGTTGAGCGAGGTCATCGGCTCCTGGAAGACGGTGGCGATGCGGTTGCCGCGCAGCTCGCGCATGCGCCGCGTCGAGGCACTCAGCAGGTCTTCGCCGCGCAGGCGGATGGCGCCCTTGATCTCGGCGAGTTCCGGCAGCAGGCGCAGGATGGCGGTCGAGGTCACCGACTTGCCGGAGCCGGACTCGCCGACCAGCGCCAGCGTCTCGCCCTTGTTGAGGGTGAAGCTGACGCCCTTGACGGCGGGTACCGCGCCATCCGGGAGCTGGAAGTCGACCTTGAGGTCATCGACTTCCATCAGCGGCGGTGTGCCCGGCGCCTCGGCCGCCAGTCCCAGGCGAGTCAGGGTGTCGGCGCGAGCCTGGTCGGCGGCGTTGCGCGCTGGCGGCAGGCTGGAGGCGGTGCCGGAGGGTGAAGGTGAAGAGGTCATGATCAGCGCTCCGGTTCAGCGAGTCTTGGGGTCGAGGGCGTCACGCAGGCCATCGCCGAGGAAGTTGAGGCAGAACAGGGTCGCGGCGAGGAAGGCCGAGGGCACCAGCAGCATCCAGGGCGCGGTCTCCATCATGTCCTTGCCTTCGGAGATCAACACGCCCCAGGAGGTCAGCGGTTCCTGCACGCCAAGCCCGAGGAATGACAGGAAGCTCTCCAGCAGGATGACCTTGGGCACCGTCAGCGTGACGTAGACGATCACCGGGCCCAGCGCGTTCGGAATCAGGTGACGCGTCACGACCTGCAGATCACGCACGCCGAGTGCATGCGCCGCCTCGACGAATTCGCGCTTCTTGAGTGCCAGCACCTGGCCGCGCACGATGCGCGACATGTCCAGCCACTCCACCGCACCGATGGCGGCGTAGATCAGGAAGATGTTGCGACCGAACACCACCATCAGCAGGATCACCAGGAACATGAACGGCAGCGAATACATGATGTCGACGAAGCGCATCATCAGGTTGTCGGTGCGTCCGCCGAAGTAGCCGGAGACAGCGCCGTAGAGCACGCCGATCACCAGACTGACGAAGGTGGCGACCAGCGCCACCGACAGCGAGATCTGACCGCCATGCAGGGTACGGGTCAGCAGATCACGCCCGTTGACGTCGGTGCCGAAGATGTGGCCGGAGGCCAGGTCCGGGCCGGTGCCGATGGCGTTCCAGTCGACCTCGTCGAGTTCGAAGGGCGTCAGCCATGGGCCGATCAGGCAGGCCAGCACGACGAGGGTCATCACCACCAGACTGCACATGGCGGCGCGGTTCTGCTTGAGACGACGCCAGGCATCGCGGGTCAGGCTGTCGCCTGCCGGTGCCGCAGGGGGCTGGCCGTCGAAGGCACTGGCAGCGCCGGTGCCGTGGGGGGCGGGAGTTGTCTGTGACATGTCAGGGCCTCGGGTCAGTCGTCGTAGCGGATCTGCGGGTCGAGCATGCTGTAGAGCAGATCGACGATCAGGTTGAGCAGCAGGATCAAGGCGCCATAGAAGACCACCGTGCCCATCACCAGGGTGTAGTCACGATTGAGCGCACCCTGCACGAAATAGCGCCCGATGCCGGGAATGCCGAATATCTGCTCGATCACCACCGAGCCGGTGATGATCCCGGCGATGGCCGGGCCGAGGTAGGAGACCACCGGCAGCATCGCCGGTCGCAAGGCATGGCGCAGAATCACCTTCCACTCGCTCAGCCCCTTGGCGCGGGCGGTGCGGATGTAGTGACTGCCCAGTACCTCGATCATGCTGGCGCGCATCATGCGGGCGATGTAGGCGATCTGCTGGATGGAGAGTGCCACCACCGGCAGCAGCAGGTTCTGCCAGGCGCCACCGTTCCAACCGCCGGCCGGCAACCAGCCGAGCAGCACGCCGAATACCAGCGCCAGCAGCGGGGCGATCACGAAGTTGGGCACCGCGATCCCCGCCAGCGCAGTACTCATCACCACGTAATCTGCCGTCGAATTGCGCCGGATGGCCGCGATCACCCCCAGCGGCACCCCGATCAGCAGCGCGGCCAGAATCGCCCACATGCCCAGCTCCAGACTGGCCGGGAAGCCCTGGCTGATCAGCTCGCTGACGTCGAAGTCCTTGTACTTGAAGGACGGGCCGAGATCGCCCTGTACCAGATCACCCAGATAGCGGATGTACTGCATCGGCAGCGGTTCATCCAGGTGATAGGCCGCGCGCAGGTTTTGCTCGATTTCCGGCGGCAGGCGGCGTTCGCCATCGAAGGGGCCGCCCGGGGCGACCCGCATCAGGAAGAACGACAGGGTGATCACGATCAGCAGGGTGGGAATCGCCTGCAGCAACCGTTTGAGGGTGTAGCTCAGCATCCAGTGCTCCGTTCGGGCCGCTGCCCGGGTGTGTCGTTGTTATGGGTGGCTGTCATCGGTCAGTGCGAGGTGTCGATATGCAGATAGCGACTCGGGTGCACGTCCAGCGCATTGGGCGCCCAGCCACTGATGGCGGGGTCGACAAGGCTGGAGGTGACATAGTCGTAGAGCGGCAGCACCACATCGTGGTCGAGCAGATACTGCTCGGCATCGTGCAGTTGTTGCCGGCGAGCATCGTCATCGCCCTCGCGCGCCGCCGCCTCGATCAGCGCATCGTAGGCCGGTGAGCTGAGCCCGGGTGCGTTGGAGGTGTTGTCGCTGCTGAAGGCGTTCAGGAAGTCGTAGGCATCGGCGATGGTCGCGATCATGCCGTAACGGCCGACCTCGAAATCGCCCAGCGCCAGATCCCGGTAATGCACCGCGGCCTCGGTATTGGTCAGCGTCACGTGCACGCCCAGCGGCTTCCACATCGCTCCGAGCGCCACGGCGATCTTCTTGTGGTCTTCCAGGGTGTTGTAGCGCAGGGTCAGCTCAAGCGGGTGGTCTGGCCCGTAGCCCGCGTCTGCCATCAGCTCGCGGGCCTTTGCCATGCGCCGGTCCATCGACCAGTCAGCGAAGTCGAAGCGCGCGCCCTGATGTTCACTCAACGCCTCGGGCACGAAATGCCAGGAGGGGATCTGGCCCATGCCGAGAATGCGCTCGGTGATCACCTCACGACGCGTGGCCAGATTCAGCGCGCGACGAATGCGCCGGTCCGCCACGGGCGAGCCCTCGCGCAGATTGAAGACATAGAAGTACTCGCCGAGGATCGGGTAGGTGTGCAGGGCCTCGGCCAGATTGTCCTGAATCCACGCGTAGTGGCTGGCGGGTACGCCATAGGCGATCTCGACTTCACCCGCACGGAAGCGATTGAGCGCGGCATGGCTCTCCTCGATGGGCAGGTAGACCACCTCGTCGAGAGTGACGTTCTGTGCGCCGTGATAGCGCGCGTTGGGTGTCAGCGTGATATGCGACTGCGGCGCCCATTCCTTGAGCACGAAGGCGCCCGAGGTGACCATGTTGGCCGGCCGCGTCCAGTCAGCGCCATTGGCCACGATGACATGGCGTGGCAGCGGGGCGGCTTCGCTCATCGCCAGCGTCTGCGCCAGTGTTGCCGACGGATGACTGAGCGTGATGGTGAGCGTCTGCGCATCGGGCGCGGCCACGCCGAGCTGATCCGGGGGCAGCGCGCCGGTATTCACCGCGCGGGCATTGACGATCGGGTAGTAGAGGGTGGCGTTGTGGGCCGCGGTAGCCGGTGTCAGCAGGCGGCGCAGCGCAAAGACTGCATCCTCGGCGGTCAACGGCGTGCCGTCTGACCACTCAAGCCCCGCGCGCAGATGGAAGGTCCAGATCCGTCCATCGGCGGACGACTCCCAGCGCTCTGCCAGCCCGGGAATCAGCTCGCCGTCGGCGGAGTAGGCGATCAGCGGCTCGAACAGATCACGCACGATGCGTGTCTCCCAGGTGCCGCTGGTCTGTTGCGGGTCCAGCGAGCCGGGTTCGGCGCCGTTGGCGATGCGCAGGATCTGTTCGTCCTGGCTTGCGGGGCTTGCGGGGCTTGTGGAGCTGGTGGATTGTGCGGCCATGGCGCTGCTGGAAGCGCTCATGGACACGGAGAGAACGGACAGCAGCAGGCCTGCGCCGAGGCTTGCCGCGCATTGCATCGAGGAAGTGGGGGACATGCGTCGACTCCTTGCCACGCCCGTGGGGCGCGACGGCATCTTCTGGTGCCATCCTTGGCAGATGCCACGCGGCTGCCCCGGTGGACAGCCGCGTGAACCCATGACATTCGAGAGAGCGGCGAGCCTGGTCAGAGGCTCAGCAGGCTCGCCTCACTCGGAGAACGAGACCCAGCGCGAGCGGTGGATATCCTCGATGTTGCCCTGCCAGCCGCTGAGCTTGGGATTCACCAGGTTGCGTGACACGTAGTAGTAGATCGGTAACACGGCGTAGTCATCCAGCGCCTTGCGCTCGGCGTCCTGCATCAGGGCCTCTCGGTCATCCATGTCGAGGGTATCGGCGGCCTTTTGCATGTCGTCATCCAGCGCCTTGTTGGAATAGGCGCCGTAATTGTTGGGCACGCCGGTTTCCAGCAGGTTGAGGAAGTTCTGGGCGTCGTTGTAATCGCCGATCCAGCCGGCGCGACCGACATCGAACTTGCCCTGGCGCATGTCCTCGTAGTGCACCGCGACCTCGGCATTCAGCAGATTGACCTTCACGCCCAGCGGCTTCCACATCGCGGCGGCGGCAATGGCCACCTTCTTGTGGTCTTCGCTGGTGTTGTAGCGCAGGGTCAGCTCCAGCGGGTTGTCCGGGCCGTAGCCGGCGTCTTCCATCAGAGACCTGGCCTTCTGCATGCGTTCATCCATCGACATGTCCTTGAAGGGCATCTCCTGGATGTCGTAGTGGTTCACGCCGGTGGGCACGAAGCTGTAGGCCGGCACTTCGCCGGTGCCGAGAATCTTGTCGGTGATGATGCTGCGGCGGATGGAGAGGTTGAGCGCCTCGCGCACCCGCGGGTCTGCCGTGGCATGGCCGTCGCGTGAATTGAGCACGTAGTAGTAGATGCCCAGGTAGGGCGCGACGTGGGTGGCGTCCGGCAGGTTGTCCTTCAGCCAGCCGTATTGCTGGGTGGGGAATTCGCGTGCGATGTCGATCTCGCCGGCGCGGAAGCGCTTCAGGGCGCTGTTGCGCTCCTCGATTGGGTAGTAGATCACCTCATCCAGCGCGACCTCCCTGGCATCGTGGAATTCAGGATTCTTGAGCGCGACGATGCGGGTCTGCGGCTGCCACTCGCTCAGCTCGAAGGCGCCGTTGGAGACCATCTTGCCGGGGTCGGTCCAGTCCTTGCCGTACTTCTCCACCACATGTTTCGGCAGCGGGTAGGCGGTGTAATGCGAGAGCTGGTCCAGGAAGTAGGGCGTCGGGCGCTCGAGGGTGATCTCGAGAGTGTGGTCATCCACGGCTCGCACGCCGAGGGTATCCGGCTCGGCCTCGCCGCTGTTGATGGCCTTGGCATTCTTGATCGGATACAGGATATAGGCGTAATCCGAGGCATTCTCGGGTGTCATGATGCGCTTGAGCGCGAACACGAAGTCCTCGGCGGTCACCGGCTCGCCGTCGGACCACTTGCCGTCCTGACGCAGCGTGAAGGTGTAGGTCTTGCCGTCCTCGGAGATGTTCCATGACTCGGCCGCGCCGGGGATGCGCTCGCCATCGGCGGCTTCGGTGACCAGCCCCTCGAAGAGATCGCCCACCACGTCATTTTCCCAGGTGCCGGAGATCTGCTGTGGGTCCAGCGAGGCCGGTTCCCCCATGATCGCCAGCTTGAGGGTGTCGGCCATGATGCCCGGGGAAGCGGCGATGCTCCCGGCCAGCAGCAGGGAGCTTGCCAGGCGTTTGAGCGCGAAGCGTTTGGGGAGCACCGGGGTGTGAGAGGGGGAGTGCAGTCGTGCCATGATAGGGAGGCTCGCTATTGTTGTTAGGGGTAATACGAGTGTCGCCTTCTACCATCGAATCTTTTGCTGCCCGCTGTCCATGTTAAAAAATGGATGGCTTATGCATGCATTCGATAAACGTCATGCAAGGCGTGGAAAATCGGGCCATTCGGGGCTGACGGACGTTTGAATGACTTTGGTCGTATTCGCCGCCTGCCCGCTGAGGGGCGGCATGCCTGACAGCCGAGAGCCATTGCTTGCCAGCTGCCCACGGATGATGGGCCGGGCATGGTCGCCACGCCGGGAAATGGCTACAATATCGGGCTTTGCGCGCTGTCGATCTGCACATCCACCTTCGGGTGGCATGTGGCGGAACCCGTCGCTTGCGACAGGATCGCCGCGCACCCATTCACGCATCATCGCCTCAAGACAGGACGAACATGCAAGAGATCAATCCGATCACCAACCTCATCAAGGACCTGTCCGAAAGGGCAGAAGTCCTGAGGGGGTACCTTTGACTATGCCGAAAAGCAGGATCGGCTAGAGGAAGTCACTCGCGAGCTCGAGAATCCGGATGTCTGGAATGACCCGGACTACGCGCAGAAGCTCGGCAAGGAACGTGCGTCGCTGGAGCTGGTCGTCAAGACCCTCGACGACATGAGCAACGGTCTGTCCGACTGCTCCGACCTGCTGGAAATGGCGGTCGAGGAAGAGGACGAAGGCACCGTGGACGAAGTCGTCCGCGAGCTGGACCAGCTCAAGGCCAGTCTCGAGAAGCTCGAGTTCCGCCGCATGTTCTCGGGTGAGATGGACGCCAACAACGCCTACCTCGACATCCAGGCAGGCTCCGGCGGTACCGAAGCGCAGGATTGGGGCAACATGTTGCTGCGCATGTACCTGCGCTGGGCCGAGCATCACGGTTTCAAGACCGAGATCGTCGAGGCGAGCGCCGGTGAAGTCGCCGGCATCAAGTCCGCGACCATCCACGTCGAGGGCGATTACGCCTTCGGTTGGCTGCGCACCGAGCTTGGCGTGCACCGTCTGGTCCGCAAGAGTCCCTTCGACTCCGGCGGCCGTCGTCACACCTCGTTCGCGTCCGTGTTCGTGTCGCCGGAAATCGATGACAACATCGAGATCGACATCAATCCGGCCGACCTGCGCACCGATACCTATCGCTCCTCCGGCGCCGGTGGTCAGCACGTCAACACCACCGACTCCGCGGTACGTATCACCCACGTGCCGACAGGCATCGTGGCGGCCTGCCAGACCGAGCGTAGCCAGCACTCCAACCGTGACCGCGCCATGAAGATGCTGAAGGCGCGTATCTACGAAGCCGAGATGCAGAAGCGCAACGCCGCCAAGCAGGAACTCGAGGACTCCAAGTCCGATATCGGCTGGGGCAGCCAGATCCGCTCCTACGTCCTCGATGACCAGCGCATCAAGGACCTGCGGACCAGCGTCCAGTCGAGCAACTGTGACAAGGTGCTCGACGGCGACCTCGATGACTTCATCGTCGCCAGCCTCAAGATGGGGCTCTGACCGCGAACAACCTCGCGGCCTAGCGCCTCTCGCCTCCGTCGGTACCGCCGGCGGAGGCCACGAATCCCCGTATCGCGGTCAGTACTGATGGTCACTATCGTCAGGCTGATCATGATCTGTCGTGGCCCAGGCCATGACCCTTTGACACGAGACAGGCCCCTCCATGTCGACAGAGCAGACCCCCGCCATTGATGAGCAGCAGGCCGCCGAACAGGCTCAGGAAGAGAACCGCCTGATCGCCGAACGTCGCGCCAAGCTGAACGCCCGCCGCGAGCAGGCCGCCGCCGAAGGCAAGAGTGCCTTCCCGAATGATTTCCGTCGTGACAGCCTCGCCGCTGACCTGATGGAAGAGCTGGGCGAGAAGGACAAGGCCGAGCTGGAGACGCTGGACCGCAAGGCCGCCGTCGCCGGGCGTATCATGCGCAAACGTGGCCCCTTCATCGTGCTGCAGGAAGTCTCCGGCCAGATTCAGCTCTACGTCGACAAGAAGGGCCTGCCGGAAGCGCTGCTCGAGGACATCAAGAGCTGGGACATCGGTGACATCGTCGGTGCCAGTGGCCCGGTGCACAAATCCGGCAAGGGCGATCTGTACGTCATGATCGAAAGCGCCCAGCTGATGACCAAGAACCTGCGCCCGCTGCCGGACAAGTTCCATGGTCTGTCCGATCAGGAAATGCGCTATCGCCAGCGTTATGTCGACCTGATCATGAACGAGCAGTCACGTCGCACCTTCGCGCTGCGTGCCGGCATCGTCGCCTCCATCCGTCGTTTCCTCAGCGATCGTGGCTTCATGGAAGTCGAGACGCCGATGCTGCAGCAGATTCCGGGTGGCGCGACCGCGCGTCCGTTCATCACGCACCACAATGCGCTGGACATGGAAATGTACCTGCGCATCGCGCCGGAGCTTTACCTCAAGCGTCTGGTGGTGGGTGGCTTCGAGCGCGTGTTCGAGATCAACCGCAACTTCCGCAACGAAGGGCTGTCGACGCGTCACAACCCCGAGTTCACCATGCTCGAGTTCTACTGGGCCTACGCGGACTACCGTGACCTGATCGCGCTGACCGAAGACATGATCCGCACCGCCGCCCAGGAAGTGCTCGGCACTACGCAGATCACCTGTCAGGGCAGCGAATACGACCTGAGCCAGCCGTTCATCCAGATGACCATGCGCGAGTCGATCATCAAGTACGGTGATGGCATCACCGAAGCCGACCTGGCCGATTACGAAGCCGCACGCGCCACGGCGGAGCGTCTCGGTATCCAGGTCAAGCCGATCTGGGGGCTGGGCAAGCTCGAGACCGAGATCTTCGAGGAAGTCGCCGAGCACCGTCTCGACCAGCCGACCTTCATCACCGAATATCCGGCCGAAGTCAGCCCGCTGGCGCGTCGCAACGATGCCAACCCGCACGTGACCGATCGCTTCGAGTTCTTCGTCGGTGGCCGCGAGATCGCCAATGGCTTCTCGGAGCTCAACGACGCCGAGGACCAGGCCGAGCGCTTCCAGGCTCAGGTGGCCGAGAAGGACGCCGGTGATGACGAAGCCATGTTCTACGACGCCGACTACGTGCGCGCGCTGGAATACGGCATGCCGCCGACCGCCGGTGAAGGCATCGGCATCGACCGTCTGGTGATGCTGCTGACCGACAGCGCCTCCATCCGCGACGTGCTGCTGTTCCCGGCGATGCGTCCGCAGCAGGGCTGAGCAGCAGGCCGCCAGCCCCTCATGATGCGTCAGCGTGATGCGCCATCGTGAGGGGCCACGCTGATGGCACCCACAACGCCTCCGATTTCTGATCGGGGGCGTTGTGGTCTCTGCCTCACACGAATGACTGATGATAAGTGCCTCGCGGGGCATGCTCGGGGTTGATGAGGTAAGGCGGCGCTTGGCTTTGTTGCCCGCGAGCGGCCATAATGGTCGGCGTCCAGTCTGCTGGCGCCC
This sequence comes from Cobetia sp. 3AK, assembly GCF_029846335.1. Taxonomy (NCBI): domain Bacteria; kingdom Pseudomonadati; phylum Pseudomonadota; class Gammaproteobacteria; order Oceanospirillales; family Halomonadaceae; genus Cobetia; species Cobetia sp. 3AK. The sequence goes on from NZ_JARWKR010000007.1 coordinate 17,766, forward strand.
TGGCACTGCCAGAGTGGTGCGCTGGACACCTCGAGGCTCACCCGCATCGCGTGCCTGCTTCATGAGCGGCGCTGCCATCCACGGTGTGTCCTGTCTCGGAATTGTCCCTGAATGTCCTGGAGAGTGCAGAATGAAGCTGCTTAACCGTTCCGCCCTGAGCGTCAAGCCGACCCAGGCGTTTGTCGACTGGATCAACTCGCTGGAATCCGAAGGCGAGGGAGGCGAGGATCTGGCGCTGGAGGATGTCAATCAGGAGAGCACCGTCTACCTGATTCCCGAGATGGACACGCGTGAGGCGCTGGACGGCTTCGTCTCCGAGCGCTGGCTGGACGTGCTGGAAAGCGAGCTGCGCGCCTGGGAAGAAGACACCCGCCATTGGCCGGAGCCGATGGACAAGGCACTCTTCGAGCGCTTCCTGACCGTCGAGCACAGCTATCTGGCGGTCGACCTGGACGACGAGGCACCGCTGGAAGTCAGCGAAGTCGATGACGAGCTGCTGGCCGATCTTGACTGACTTTCCGGCATGATGGCCGCCGTCGCCGCACTTTCCGCAAGAGCTGTCAGCAAGCGCCGTCAGCAATGACTGTCAGTGATGGCGACAGACGCTACAATGGCCTCGGGCATAATGCCCGAGGCCATTTGCGTTGTGACGATCGCATCGTCACCCTCAATTTTCCGCATGTCCGTCGTGCGGCTTCCCCCCTTCAAGGAGATTGCGCATGAGCATCCAGACCCAGATAGACACCAAGCTCTCGACGCTTGACCCGTTGATGGTCGAAGTCGTCAACGAGAGCCATATGCATAGCGTGCCGGCCAATTCCGAGACCCACTTCAAGGTCACCCTGGTCAGCGACCGCTTCAGCGGCCTGTCGCGGGTCAAGCGTCACCAGCAGTTATATTCATTGCTCAGCGAAGAGCTGGATGGCCCGGTGCACGCACTGGCGCTGCACCTGTACACCGCGCAGGAGTGGGCGGCACGCGGCGGCGAGATTCCGGATTCCCCCAACTGTCTGGGCGGCGGCAAGCACTGACCATGACCCCTGAACCGCAACGCCTGCAATATCTGGACGCGATGGGACTGACCGCCTGGGTCGGTCGCTATCAGCTGCCCAATGCCTTGCCCACCCAGGCGTGTGACTGGCCCGAGCCGCAAGCGGCGGAGGCGGTCGCGCCTCAGGCGCGCCTGCACGCGCTGATCGATGAGGCGCCGCGTCCGGCTGCTGCCCACCAGGCGGCGAATGCCAGTCATGCCTCCTCCGCCCAGGCCGGCAGCGCAACGCCTCGCCCGGCAGGACCTTCTCCGGCCTCGAGTGCACGCGCCTTGCTGGGCATGGCGCCGGCCGAGGCCTCCGTGGCCACGGCCGTGGCGACGGGGGACGAGTCAAGCAGCACGGCCTCCTGGGGAACGCCACCTGCTCAGGCGACGACGGAGACAGTGGTCGAGGCGCAGGTCACGCCTCCGGCCGACCAGCCGCCGCTGCGATTCAGCGTACAGCTGGCAGCACTCGACGGACGCTGGTTGGTCATGTTGCCCGGTGATGAGGCGCCGCATCTGGAAGGCGAGGCGTTGCTGAAGGCATTGTGGCGGGCGGCAGGCATCACGCCGACGACAGACCTGACGTTCAGTCACTTCCGCTGGCCATTGCTCGCGAACCTCAAGGCCAGTGCACCGCTGGATGAGGCTCGGGAGGGATTGCGGGCCTTCCTGAATGGCCCCGCACGCCGTGATTGGCAGCCCGAGCGGGTCCTGATCTTCGGCAATCGCGAAGACTGCGCGACCCTGCGTGAGGTGCTGGGCATCACCTCCTCCTCGGGAGACGCCGAAACCTCAAGCCTGCTGGACATTCCCGTCTGGCAGGGGCCTGAGCTTGCCACGCTGGCGCGCTCCAGTGATGCCAAGCGCCAGCTGTGGCCGCTGCTGATTCGCTGGGGAAAGGCGTGGTCCCGCGGGATGACGGAAGGCACGTCGTCATGAGCGGGGCTGACGGCGAGACGGGCGCGGTGCGCAAGCTGGTGCTGGACGATGCGACGCTGGCGGCATTGCAGGCCATCGAGAGCACCCAGGCGCATGGGCTCTCCAGATGCCAGCTGGCGGATGTGCTCAGCGATGCCTCACGCTGCATTCTTGGCTGGCATGCGCCAGCCACGCCTGAGCGGTTGGCGGGATTCGTGGTACTGGCGCGCGGTCCTTTCGAGGCCGAGATCGAGGCGATCACCGTGCATGCTGACCTGCGCGGTCAGGGTATCGGGCGGGTCCTGTTGCAGGCGGCGATCGAGTGCGCCAGACAATGGCATCATGCCACTGGGCTGGAGCGCCTGTTGCTGGAGGTGCGCGCAGGCAATGACGCGGCGCGTGCGCTCTATGCGCATGCCGGGTTCCATGTGGATGGCGTGCGGCGCGGCTACTACCCGGCCTTGCCTCCTGCGCCCTCGGGAACTCGCGAAGATGCGCTGCTGATGTCGCTGTCACTGGAGTGAGGTGCCGGCAGGACGTCTCTTCAGAGGCTGGCCTTCTGGGGCACATCGCAAGCGACTGCTGACAGAGACGACAACGCCGCCGACAGGAGACTGTCGGCGGCGTTGTCGTGCAAGGCCAGAGTGATCAGGCGCTCTGGGTCTCGCTCTCGTTCTCGCTGAAGCGGGCGATCAGGCCTTCCAGACGGCTCGCCCACTGGTCGCGCTCTTCCTGCAGGCGCGCATTGGTCTGACGCAGCTGCTCCAGTTCCTCGCCCTGGCCTTGCTTGGCGTCGCTCAGACGCTGGTTTTCTTCCTTCAGCTCATCGACTTCCATCTTCAGCATCTCGATGGAGTCGATCGCCTGGCCGACTTTCTGCTCAAGCTGGGTAAAGAGTTCAGTGCTCATGCTATCTCCTTGTCGGGCCCCAAGGGCTCGAGGGTGTTCGTTGAGGGCGGTAAAAGTATGCGGTGAATGCTGGTGCGATGAAGATCGGCCACCCCGGCAGTCCCTGCCGGAACGGCGCAGCGATACCCGCCTGCAGGCAGACTACGATGCTGCCTTTATCGACACAAGCGCGAAAGGTGCTCAGGCCGGTTGCTGGCGTCGATAGAGGCGTCCGTGACTGTCGCCGGCGCGACTCTCGCGATGCAGCTGCCAGTTGGCGGGGACCTGAGGCGTCAGCTCCGCCTCGACTTCCAGGTAGATCATGGCGCCATCCTTCAACCAGCCCCGCGACTCGAGCAGCTCGCAGCTCTCGGCGGCGAGTCCGAGCCGGAAGGGCGGGTCGAGCAGGACCAGATCCACGCCCTCCTCGGGCGGGGTGCCGCTCTGTAGCCAGTGGATCACGTCGGCGGTGATGACCGTCGCCGGCAGCTGGCCTTCATTGCTCAGGGTCGTGATGTTGTCGGCCAGCGCCCGAGCGACACGGCTCTCGCGTTCCACGAAGGTGACCTGGGCTGCCTCCCGTGACAGCGCCTCGAGTCCCAGTGCGCCGCTGCCGGCGAACAGGTCCAGTACTCTGGCGCCACCGACATGAAAGCCGAGCCAGTTGTAGAGTGTCTCGCGAACGCGGTCTGGCGTCGGTCGCAGGCCGGGCGCCTCGATCACGGTCAGCAGGCGGCGCTTGAAACGTCCGCCGATGATTCGCAGACGCCCCGCTGGCCCTGCCTTGCCAGAGCGCGAGGGGGCTGAGGATTTGCCCCGTGCGGGGCCTTTGTGAGGTGCGCGTTTTTTCATGCCGCGAGTCTAGCATGTGCGACGCCGGATGCCGCGTGGTGCGTACCTTAAGGCCTGAAGGGATGGTAGGATGACGCCACTTTCACGAGTTCAGGACTGTCTCGCCATGTTCGGTTTTTTCAAGCGCAAGAAACACAAGGCTCAGGAGCAGCAAGCCTCCGAGCAGCAGGCCCTCGAGCAACAGGCTCTTGAACAGACACAAGATGCCACGCCCCACGAGCAGGACTCAGGCAAGCAGGACACTGCCGAGCAGGCAGCCCGGCTAGAGGCCGAAAAGGCGGAAGCCGAGCGCCTGGCCGCCGAGGAAGCCGCCCGTGTCGAGGTTGAAAAGGTTGCAGCTGAAAAGGCGGCAGCTGAGAAAGCCGAAACCGAGCGCCTGGCCGCCGAGGAAGCTGCCCGTGTCGAGGCTGAAAAGGCGGCAGCTGAGAAAGCCGAAGCCGAGCGCCTCGCCGCCGAGGAAGCCGCCCGTGTCGAGGCTGAAAAGGCGGCAGCTGAGAAGGCCGAAGCCGAGCGTCTCGCCGCCGAGGAAGCCGCCCGAGTTGAAGCTGAGAAGGCTGAAGCTGAGCGCCTCGCCGCCCGCGAAGAAGAAGAGCGCCTGGCTGCCGCGCAGCTGGCCGCCATCGAGGCCGAAGAACAGGCCGCGCTGGAGCAGGCTCGCCTGGAAGAAGAGGCCCGTGCTGCCGAAGTCGCCGTGGCGGAGGCTGATGCCACGGTGGACGATGAGGATGCCCGCGATACGGCGCGCGATGGACGTGAGAAGCCGCGTCGTGGCTTCTTCGCGCGCATCAAGGCAGGTCTAGGCAAGACGCGCGCCAACCTGACCGAGGGTGTCGCCAGTCTGTTCCTCGGCAAGAAGCAGATCGACGATGAGCTGATGGAAGACCTCGAGACCCAGCTGCTGATGGCAGATGTGGGCATCGAGGCCACCACCGAGATCATCGACAACCTGACCGCGCGCATCTCGCGCAAGGAATTGAAGGAGCCGCAGGCGCTCTATGAAGCGCTGCAGGAAGAGCTGCGCGTGATGCTGGCGCCGGTCGCGAAGGATCTCGAGCTGCCGGCCAAGGGCGATGGCCCCTTCGTGATCCTGATGATCGGGGTCAACGGGGTCGGCAAGACCACCACCATCGGCAAGCTGGCCAAGCGCTACCAGAGGCAGGGCCGCAGCGTGATGCTGGCGGCGGGCGATACCTTCCGTGCCGCAGCGGTGGAACAGCTCAAGGTCTGGGGCGAGCGCAACAAGGTGCCGGTCATCGCGCAGCACACCGGTGCTGACAGCGCCTCGGTCATCTATGACGCTCTGGAAGCCGCCAAGGCGCGTAACGTCGATATCCTGATCGCCGATACCGCGGGCCGTCTGCACAACAAGAGCCACCTGATGGAAGAGCTCAAGAAAGTGCAGCGCGTGATGGCCAAGCTGGACGTCGCCGCGCCCCACGAAGTGATGCTGGTGCTGGATGCCGGTACCGGCCAGAACGCGCTGTCACAGGCCTCCACCTTCCATGAAGCGGTCAACATCACCGGCCTGACGCTGACCAAGCTGGATGGTACCGCCAAGGGTGGCATCATCTTCGCGCTGGCCAAGCAGCTCAATCTGCCGATTCGCTACATCGGTGTCGGGGAGGGAGTGGATGATCTGCGGCCCTTCGCGGCGGACGATTTCGTCAACGCCCTGTTCGCGCGTGCCGGAGAGGAAGAGGATGCACGTCCGGCGGATGGCGCGGAGACACGCGAGGCATGATTGCCTTCGAGCATGTGGGCAAGCGCTATGGAGGGCGCTTCGATGCACTCGCCGGGCTCGATTTTCGCATCGAGCGTGGCGAGATGGCGTTCCTGACCGGGCATTCCGGGGCAGGGAAGAGCTCATTGCTCAAGCTGATCATGCTCCTCGAGCGTCCCTCGCGTGGCCGTATCCTGGTGGCCGGGCACGATATCGGACGCCTGCATGCCTCGCAGGTGCCTTACTACCGCCGCCAGATCGGTGTGGTCTTTCAGGACCATCAGCTGCTGAGCGATCGCAACATCTACCACAACGTGGCGCTGCCCCTGATGATCCAGGGGGTCACGCCGCGCGAGCAGGCGCGTCGCGTGCGTGCCGCTCTCGACAAGGTGGGCCTGCTGCATCGCGAGAAGGCGCTGCCCATCGAACTCTCCGGGGGGGAGCAGCAGCGCGTGGGCATCGCGCGTGCGGTGGTCAACAAGCCAGCCTTGCTGCTGGCGGATGAGCCGACCGGCAACCTGGACCCGAAACTCTCGACCGATATCATGCGTCTGTTCGAGGACTTCAATCGCATCGGTACCACGGTGATGATCGCCAGTCATGATCTGGCGCTGATCGCGCGTCTGCACCATCGCACGCTGGAGCTTTCCGACGGTCGCCTGATTGCCGACAAGGAGGCCCGATGAGCCCTCCCCGCACTCACCACGAGTCCTCGTCCGACAAGCGCCAGGCGGGAAGAGGTCGTTCCGGCAAGGCCGCCTCGGACGCTGTCGAATCCACGGAGTCTGTCGAGCGTCAGGCGCGCAAGGGCGCGCGCTCCAGCCGGATTTCCGTCGAGAGTCGCTATCGCAGCTGGCTGCGTCATCATGGCGCCATGGCGCGTGACAGCGCACGCCGTCTGCTGGTCACTCCGGTCGCCAGCTTGCTGACCATGCTGGCGATCGCCATCGCGCTGACACTGCCTGCCGCGCTGTGGCTGGCGCTGGACAGTGCGCGCCTGCTGGACAATGAGCTCAATGACAGCGCTCAGCTCACCCTCTATCTCGAGACGTCGGTCGACGAGAGCCAGGCACTGACGCTGTCGGACTCGCTGCGCGGCGCCCCGGGCGTCGGAGGCGTACGTCTGATCACTGCCGCCGAGGGCATGCAGGAATTCGCCCAGGCACTCGATCTCAAGCGCTCACTGAGCCTGCTGGACGACAACCCCTTGCCGGCCAGCATCGTCATCACGCCGCTGGATACCTCGCCGGAATCCGTCCGCGATCTTGCCGCACGCCTCGAGGGCGAGCCGGGCGTCGAGAGTGCACGACTGGATCTGGCATGGCTGGAGCGTCTGCGTCAATTGAGTGAGCTGGGTCAGAAAGTGACGCTGGGACTTGCGCTACTCTTCGGACTGGGAGTGCTGCTGGTGGTAGGCAATACCATCCGGCTGTCGGTGGAGAGCCGCCGGCAGGAGATCGAGGTCGTGACCCTGATCGGTGCGACCCACGCCTTCGTGCGGCGTCCCTTCCTTTATAGCGGTGCCTGGTATGGCCTGGGCGGCGGGTTGCTGGCGTGTGGCATTCTGGCGCTTGGCGGTAACTGGTTGGCGGCACCCGTGACGGCTCTTGTACAAAGTTATGGCGGCAACTATGTGTTGCCCGCACTGGGCATCACAGGGGGTACCACGCTGCTGTTTTCGAGTACAATACTGGGTTGGTTGGGGGCCTGGATCGCGGTCGGACGTCATCTGGCGAGTATTTCTCCGCGCTGATGCCGATCTTTTTTCGCGGTTTTCCGCCAGTGTTCCTCTCCAGAAAGGTCATCAGTTACGCTCCGGCAACAATTGCGCCGGGCGTCAGTGAAGGGGCTGGTGGGTGGTTAAACGTACCGCACACCCGCTGGCGTTACGAAGCGCTACTCGTCATGACAATTGTACACGTCATGTACAGCTATTGACGGGAACCTGTCGCAACCTTCACAGTCTCACTACTTGCATGCGTGTTAGGCAACCATGGAGACATCTGCATTATGAGCACCAGTCTTCAGCCACTTGGCCACCTGTCACCGGGTCAAGATCTAAACGGCTATATCCAGTCGGTGAACCGTATCGCTGTGCTTACTGCTGAAGAAGAGCATGAGCTTGCCCTGCGGTTGCATGAAGAGAATCATCTGGAGTCGGCCCGTCGACTCGTCATGTCGCACCTGCGTTTCGTGGTACATATCGCGCGCAGCTACAGCGGCTATGGCTTGCAGCAGGCGGACCTGATCCAGGAAGGCAATGTCGGCCTGATGAAAGCGGTCAAGCGCTTTGACCCCCATCAGGGCGTTCGCCTCGTGTCCTTTGCCGTGCATTGGATCAAGGCCGAGATTCACGAGTTCGTGCTGCGCAACTGGCGCATCGTGAAAGTCGCGACCACCAAGGCCCAGCGCAAGCTGTTCTTCAATCTTCGCGGTGCCAAGAAGCGTCTGGCATGGCTGAACAATGAAGAAGTGGACGCCATCGCAGGCGACCTGGACGTCAAGCCATCGGTGGTACGCGAGATGGAAAGTCGTCTCTCGGCACACGATGCCGGCTTCGATGCGGGTCCCAGTGATGACGAGAGCTCCGCTTACCAGGCGCCGGTCAATTATCTCGAGGACCACAGTCTCGATCCGGCGGCTCAGGTCGAGCAGCAGGATCTGGAAGATGACTCCCACGGGCGTCTGCTCAAGGCACTGGCAGCATTGGATGAGCGTTCGCGCGATATCCTCCAGCAGCGCTGGTTGAGCGACAACAAGGCGACGTTGCACGAGCTGGCAGACATCTACAGTGTCTCGGCAGAACGTATCCGTCAGCTGGAAAAGAACGCCATGAAGAAGCTGCGTGAATCGATGGGTGACATGAGCGAAGGGTTCGCTGCCTGACACTCCCTCGCTGACTTCCCGCAGTAGATGAAGCCCCGCCGGTGTTCCGGCGGGGCTTCTGTCGTTGAGGGACAGTGAAACGACCGGCTATGGCAGTAGACAGTTGTATCGTGCAACAGAATGTTTCATTCTGTTGCTCTACGCTAAGCGGTCATTTCCCTTCCTCATTGGTGGCTATGTGGACCCGATTACCTCGCGTCAACCAGGCACACATTCACTGTGGCGCATCCTTGGCATCAATGTCGCTTTGCTGGTGGTGTTGGGCGGGCTGTTTCTGGCGGGACAATGGTTTGATGTCCGCGAACAGGAGATGCAACGCCTCGAAGCGCTCGATACGCAACTGCACATCTCGACTGAACAGCTCGTGGCGGATGTCGCCCGCGAGATGATGGTGCTCGAGCGTGTGTTGCACGAGGAGACACCAAGGCAGTGGAGAGGCTCGCTCGAGAGTGCGCTGGGGCGTCATCCGGCGCTGGTCTCCCTGATGATGGTGCCGTTCGCCGATTATCGTGGCAGCAGCCTCAATCAGATCGGTGTCGGGCGCAGCTGCAAGTGGCAGCTCTCGCAGGCCGAGGCGCAATCCCTGCCCGGCAGAAGCAATCTGTTGTTCGGTTCGGCACTGCCTCTCGGGTCCGGACAGCCCGGCTTGCCTTTCTATCGCCATATGCAGCTCGAGGACAAGGCGTGGCTGCTGATCGGGTGCCTGGATTTCTCGGAGTCCAGAAGTCTGCTGGCCAATCCGGGGGCGGATGACGGGCAGCGCCTGCGCCTGTTCTCGACCAACGGACTGCTGCTGTTTTCCAGCCCCCAGGAGCACGCGCTGGGGGTGACGGGAAAGTTGCCGTTGCCGACGCTGGCCAACATGGGCAAGTACATCTCCGAGCGTGGCGTGCGGCGCTATCACGTGGACGGCTTTGATGGCCGTCCGCGCATGGCGGCGGGCAGTTTTATCGCACCACTCAAGCTGTTCAGCGTCGTCAGTCAGCCCGTCTCGAGCCTGTGGTGGGTCTGGTGGCAGCGTATCTGGTTCGGTCTGCTGCTGGGAGGCATCTTCCTGGTGGTGCTTGGCGTGATGATCGCGCGTGCCGAGCGGCAACGCAGTGAGCGCCACGATGAGCTGGAGGGCGAGCTCGAATCGATGGCGGCGCGCTCGCGTACTCTGGTGACCTTGATGGATAACCTGCCCGGTGTGGTGTATCGCATCGAGGTCAACACCGGCACGCTGACCTTCATCAGCAGTGGCGCCGCGGAATTGTTCGGACGTTCGGCCGAGTCTCTGGTCGGGGCCGGCATCACTCTCAATGAGCTGATCCATCCCGAGGATCGCCCGTCCGTCGCGTCGGCGCGTCACTGGGCGATGTGCGCTCAGATGCGTCATGAACAGGTGTTCAGAATCGTCGCGGATCACGAGCGCTGGGTGCTGGACCGCAGCGTGATGATCGAGGGAGAGGAGGTCGTACGTTACTGGGAAGGCCTGCTGCTGGACATCAGCGCCCACAAGGAGTCGGAGCGTCAGCTCGACTACCTGGCGCGCCACGATGCCTTGACGGGGCTCTACAACCGCAAGGCCTTCATGGCGGCGGCGGATGAGCGGGTCGCGATCGGAGGCGTGATGATCTATGCCGACATCGATCGCTTCTCGACGGTGAATGATGGCCTGGGGCATGAGGCGGGGGATCAGCTGCTGGTCTCGATCGGTGAGCGCCTGCGGCGCATCCTGCCGCCCGGTGGCCTGGTCGCGCGTCTCGGGGCGGATGAGTTCGGCCTCTACTTCCCTCAGGTCGGCGAGCAAGCCGAGCAGATCGTGGCCGATGTCCAGCAGAAGCTGGAGCGCCCCTTCACGATTCTCGGGCGCCCCTTGATCATCAGCCTGACGGCCGGCTACTCCCTGGCCGAGGCAGATGGTGACGCCCAGGCGTTGATGCTCAATGCGGACGTGGCGCTCTATCATGCCAAGTCGCGTGGCGATCATGCCCTGCGCTGGGAATCCTCGCTGGACAAGCATGTCGCCTCGCGCATGACGCTGGAGCAGGACCTGCGTCAGGCCATCGAGCGCCAGCAGCTCTTCCTTCACTACCAGCCGCAGCTGAACGCGGCGGGAGAGCTGTTGGGGGTCGAGGCGCTGCTGCGCTGGCACCATCCTGAGCTGGGCATGATCTCTCCGGCCCAGTTCATTCCGCTCGCGGAAGAGACGGGGCTCATCTTCCGGCTGGGGCGTTTCGTGCTGGAAGAGGCCTGCGCCCAGATGGTGCGCTGGCAGGAAAGCGGCCTTTACATGCCGCGCATGGCCGTCAACCTCTCGGCGCGTCAGCTGACTTCGGGCTATGAGCATGAAGTGATCAGCGTGCTCGAGAGTCAGAATCTCGCGCCGACGCGCCTGGAGGTCGAGGTCACGGAGACCCTGTTGATCCAGGACATGGAGGGTGGGCTCAGCGTGCTGAGAGCACTGCGGGAGCTCGGTGTGCGTGTGGCGCTGGATGACTTCGGGCAGGGATACTCGTCACTGTCCTATCTGTCTTCCCTGCCGCTGGATGTGCTCAAGGTCGACCGCAGCTTCGTGATGAAGATGGACGCCCTGGCGGAAGATGCGTCCGAGCAAGGGCGCGGCGGTCAGGTGGCCAGCGAGCAGGGAGCCAATGAGCAGGCCATCCAGCTGGTAGGTGCCATCATCAGTCTGGGGCATTCGATGGGGCACGAGATCGTGGCGGAAGGGGTCGAGACACAGGCCCAGTTCGAGGGGCTCAAGCGATTGCGCTGCGACAGTTATCAGGGCTACCTGCTGGCACGCCCGATGACGGCGACGGCCATCGTCGAGCGCTATGGGCCTGGCAACTGAGTCTGCACGTGAAGGTGGCATGAAAAAGCCCCCGTCTCTTCGAGGCGGGGGCTTTTCTTTTGCTCATGCGGAGGGCCGTCAGACGGCAATCCGCTCCTGGCTGCTCAGCAGCAGGTCGCGACTCAACAGTCTCCACTGTTCTTCCCAGTGCTCGGTGGGTCGCTTGCGATAGTCGCTGCGGACATACTGTCCGATGCGGCCTTCGGCACTGGCCAGCAGGAGATTGGCTGCGGCTGTCACGGTAATGGCAGGCCGCAGGCCTTCACGAGGCTCGGCCTCGCGCAGCACCTGCTTGAGCTGGGTCTCGAGACGTTCGAACAGCTGCGCCATGCGCACGCGCAGACGAGCCGTCTCCCCGGTCAGGGCATCGCCGTTGAGCAGGCGGCACAGTCCGGGATTCTTCTCGGCAAAGCCAAGCAGCAGGCTCAGGATATGGTGCACCCTGGCATGAGCCGTATCGTTGTCCTGCAGAATCAGCGCGATGCGCTCGAACAGGGTGCTCTCGATGAACTCGATCAGCCCTTCGAACATGCGCGCCTTGCTGGGAAAGTGACGATAGAGTGCAGCCTCGGAGACGCCGACCTGACGTGCCAATGCCGCGGTGGTGATACGTTTGCCGCTGTCCTCTTCCAGCATCAAGGCAAGTGCCTGGAGGATCTGTTCGCGACGTGATTGTTTTGGATTCGCCTGCGTCATGGAATCTTGTCATTTCTCGCGGCCTGCAGCGATGTGCTGCGGGCGGGTCCGTGTCCTGAGGCGTGTCGCTGGCCTCGCGCGAATCACCGGAAGTCTGGCCCCGGCTTTATGCTCTTCATGCCTTGGAGGTGTCCGGATCAGCATTGCTGATCAAGGTGCCGACACCGGCATTGGTGAAGATTTCCAGCAGGGTGGCATGCGGTACGCGACCATCGATGATGTGTGCACTGCGCACGCCCTGCTTGACGGCATCCAGCGCGCAGCTGATCTTGGGCAGCATGCCGCCATAGATGGTGCCGTCCTCGATGAGTCCATCCACCGCTTCGGTGGTCAGCCCCGTCATGACTTCGCCCTCGGCGTTCAGAAGGCCGGCGACGTTGGTCAGCAGCATCAGCTTCTCCGCCCCCAGCGCTTCTGCGACCTTGCCGGCGACCAGGTCGGCATTGATATTGTAGCTGCGTCCCTCATCGTCGACGCCGATCGGCGCTATCACCGGAATGAAGTCATTGCGGGTCAGCAGCTCGATCAGATCCGTCGAGACATGCTCGACTTCACCGACGTGACCGATATCGATGATTTCCGAGGCATTCATGCCCGGCATATGGCGGGTGACCTTGAGCTGGCGCGCGCGAATCTGGCCGCTGTCCTTGCCGGTGACGCCGATGGCCTTGCCGCCGCACTGGTTGATCAGATTGACGATGCCCTTGTTGACCAGGCCGCCCAGTACCATCTCGACCACATCCATGGTCTCTGAGTCGGTCACGCGCATGCCGTCAACGAAGCGTGATTCGATGTTCAGCTTCTTGAGCAGGGCGCCGATCTGAGGGCCGCCGCCGTGCACGACCACCGGATTGATGCCGACTTCCTTCATCAGCACCATGTCGCGGGCAAAGGAGTCGATCAGGGTATCTTCGGTCATGGCGTTGCCGCCGTATTTGACCACCACGGTCTTGCCCGAGAACTGCTGGATATAGGGCAGGGCTTCGGACAGGACCTCGACCACCTGGTGCGGGTCGCGGTTGGCGTGGCTCATCAACGTATCACTCCACAGAAATTGGGTCCGAAAGGAGAGTTCGGACACTGTCACTCGAGACTATCACTTGCGTTACGCCTGCGCGCACCACGTCATGGAAAGAGGTGATGGCAACCGGCGCTGCCATGGGGAAGAGTCACCCGGGCCGGGGAGTCAGCGGACCGGCACGGCGGTCATCCTGCTGCCGCGCCGGTCGTTGATCGCCTGCCCGGGCCGATCAGAACGCCTCGATCAGAACGGGGCGGTGATGCTTGGCTCGGCCTGCTTCAGTGCGGCGCGGAAGCTGTCCTTGATGCGCTCCAGCGCCGCCTCTGACTTGCCTTCGAAGCGCAGTACCAGCACCGGTGTGGTGTTGGAGGCGCGGCACAGGCCCCAGCCGTCGGCGTAGTCGACGCGAATGCCATCCAGCGTGGTCTTCACGCCGTCGTCACCGAAGTCACCTTCGCTGGCCAGTCGCTCGACGATAGCGAACTTGGTCTCATCGGTCACTTCCACGTTGATCTCGGGGGTGCCCAGATCCTGCGGATAGCGTGCGAAGAAGGTGTCGGCATCGACATCCTGCTTGGCGAGGATTTCCAGCAGGCGCGCCGCGCCGTAGAGGCCGTCGTCGAAGCCGAACCAGCGCTCCTTGAAGAAGATGTGGCCGCTCATCTCGCCGGCCAGGGCCGCGCCGGTTTCCTTCATGCGCGCCTTGATCAGGGAGTGGCCGGTGCGCCACATTTCCGGTGTGCCCCCCGCCTTCTCGATCACGGTGGCCAGGTTGCCGGTGCACTTGACGTCGAAGATGATGCGCGCGCCCGGTACACGTTCGATGAGGTCTTCCGACAGTGCCATCATCAGACGATCGGGATACAGGATCTCGCCCTTGGGCGTGACGACGCCGAGGCGATCGCCGTCGCCATCGAAGGCCAGACCGATATCCGCGCCGGTTTCCTGCATGGTTCTGATCAGGTCCTGCAGGTTTTCCGGCTTGCCCGGGTCCGGGTGATGGTTCGGGAAGTTGCCATCGATCTCCTCGAACAGCGGGATGGTCTCGACACCGAGGCGACGGATCAGCTCCGGGCCCAGCTCACCGGCCACGCCATTGCCGCAATCGACCACTGCCTTGAGCGGACGCTTGACGACCACGTCGCCGGTAATCTGATCCAGGTAGCGTTCGCGCACGTCTTCTTCACGCAGGCTACCTTCGCCTTGCGCCAGATCGCCTTCCTGCAGGCGGCGATAAAGGTCGGTGATGGTGTCGCCGGACAGGGTCTCACCCGCCAGCACGATCTTCAGACCGTTGTAGTTGGCCGGGTTGTGGCTGCCGGTCAGCATCACGCCGGAGCGGGTGCCTTCCAGGATGTTGGTGGCGTAGTAGAGCACCGGAGTCGGCACCATGCCGATGTCGATGACATCACGGCCGGCATCGCGCAGGCCGGCAATCAGCGCCTTGGACAGGCGCGGTCCGGAGAGGCGACCATCGCGGGCGACCACGACGGTGGACTCACCGCGTGCCGCGGCTTCGCTACCGATGGATTGGCCGATGGCGCGCACGCCGTCTTCGGTGAGGGTCTCATCCACGATGCCACGGATGTCGTAGGCGCGAAAAATTGAAGCGGGTACCTGACTCATGGTGCATCCCTGTCGGTTGAATCAATCGTGAGAAGTCATGGCCGGCATGCCGTGCGAACACTATCGCGGCATGCCGACGGGTGCGGCTAGCAAGCGGTTCCATCTGTCACGGAGCGCTGTCGGGTTTCGGTGGCGAGTCGTCTGCAATGAGCTGTCAGTGACGGCCTGTCAGTGACGACCCGTCAATGACGACCAGAATGGCCAAAGCCGCCTTCACCGCGCTGGCTGGCCTCGAATTCCGTGACCTCGACCAGTTCGGCCTGTACAACCGGGACTAGCACGTACTGTGCCAGTCGCTCACCGGGTTCCAGCACGAACTCGCTGTCGCCGCGGTTCCAGACCGAGATCATCAGTTCGCCCTGGTAGTCGGAATCGATCAGACCGACCAGATTGCCCAGCACGATGCCGTGTTTATGCCCCAGACCGGAGCGCGGCAGGATCATGCCGGCCAGCGCCGGGTCGGCGATATGGATCGCCAGGCCGGTACGCACCAGCTCACAGGCGCCCGGGGCCAGTGTCAGCGGGGCATCCAGCAGTGCGCGCAGGTCCATGCCGGCACTGCCGGGAGTCGCATGGTGGGGTAGCGGGTAATCGCGAACGCGCTCGTCGAGGATCTTGAGTTCGAGCCGGGGGCGGGTCATCTAAGGTGTTTCCTGGTCATCGATGGCGGAGGTCGCCATGTTCAAATTGGCGGCACCATGGAGGGCGCCGTCTTGATGCAGTGCCAGTGCGCGCTCGAGAATCGCACGCGCCAGCGCAATCTTGGGGCAGGCCGCGATGGCCTGTTCATGCAGTCTGTCATTTGCCTGGCCGGGGTGTCGCCACACCAGGGTGGCGGCATTGCTGTCACTGCCGAACCCCAGTCCCGGGGTGCTGACGTCATTGGCCACGATCATGTCGAGACGCTTGCGTGTCAGCTTGTCGCGGGCATAGCGAAGGACATCGCGAGTCTCGGCGGCGAAGCCGACCACCAGCGGAGCGGGCTGTCCGCTGGCGCGCCGCGCCTGACTCTGCTCGGCAATGCCGGCAATGATATCGGGATTGCGGATCAGATGGACCTGCATCTGTTCTTCGCCGGCCTGCTTCTTGAGCTTGTGCTCGGCGACATCGGCAGGTCGGAAGTCGGCGACGGCGGCGCAGCCGATGAAGACCTGGCTATCCTGCAGCGCCGCTTCGGCAGCGCCTTGCATCTGCAAGGCTGACTCGACATCGATGCGCTCGACGCCAGGCGGTGTGGGCAGGGCGACAGGCCCACTGATCAGGCGAACTCTTGCGCCCAGTGCCGCGGCTTCGCTGGCCAGGGCATACCCCATCTTTCCGGAGCTGTGATTGCTCAGATAGCGCACCGGATCCAGCGCTTCCCGGGTCGGACCGGCGGTGATGGTGATGGTCAGGCCCGCTGCCGGCAATGGTGCCGGCTCGCCCTCATCGAGCAGCGCGCTCAGACCGGCGACGATCTCCTCTGGCTCGAGCATGCGCCCGGCTCCCACGTCGCCACACGCCTGTTCGCCGCTGGCCGGGCCGAGCAGCGTCCAGCCATCGGCACTGAGCTGCCGGGCGTTGCGCTGGGTGGCGGGGTGCGCCCACATCGCCTGATTCATCGCCGGGGCCACGACCCAGCGTGCGCTGTTGGCCAGGCACAGGGTAGTGATCAGATCATCGGCACGGCCATGGGCCAGGCGGGCCATGAGGTCGGCAGTGGCGGGGGCGATGAGAATGACCTCCGCCCAGCGCGCCAGCTCGATATGTCCCATGCCGGCCTCTGCCTCAGGATCGAGCAGCGAGGTATGCACGGGATTGCCCGACAGCGCCTGCAGGGTCAACGGCGTGATGAAGGCCTGGGCACCTTCGGTCATGGCGACGCGTACCTCGCACCCGGCCTTTTTCAGCAGACGAGTGATGAGCGCCGCCTTGTACGCTGCGATACCGCCGCTGATGCCCAGCAGAATGCGCCGTCCGGCGAGTGAGTGCATGGTGTCCTGCATCCCTGATCCGTCAATGTCAAAGCTCTCGCGTTCGCCTCTACCATATCACCGTGATGCAACCTTGCGTAGCGTCGCTGGCCGGGCACGCCGTCTGTCGCGGGTGCGGACACTGACCTGTCGCGGTACGACGAGCCGCGAGCCAGGAAGGCTCAGCCAGCCAGAAAGCGCGCCAGGCATGCAAGCGTTGAGAGTGACGCTGGCGGCAGTGACGGGCGAAGACCACGCTTCTCAGTCCAAATGCTGATGTCGCGTCATGCTCCTTGGCGTGTCGGTGGGCCTGCCCTGAGGCAGGCGTGGCCACTCTCGTGGCGCGCCGGATGTCAGCATCACTGTCACGAGAGGAGAATGTGCATGGGCATCAGGGAGTGGCCAATCGGGGAGCGGCCCCGTGAGAAGCTTCTGTCATCGGGGGCTGCTGCGCTGTCAGATGCCGAGTTGCTGGCAATCTTCCTGCGAGTGGGAATCAAGGGGCGTTCGGCGGTGGACCTGGCGCGCGATCTGTTGACCACCTTCGGCGGGCTGCGCCCACTGCTGGAAGCCAGTCAGCAGGATTTCTGTGCCGCGCGAGGCCTGGGAGATGCCAAGTACGTACAGTTGCAGGCATCGCTGGAGCTGTCCCGTCGACATCTGGAAAGCCTGTTGATGCGCGGGGCGGCATTGACCTCACCGCTGCTGGTACGGCGCTACCTCTCCTCTCATCTGCGTGATCTGCCACATGAGGTCTTCGCCGCACTCTTCCTGGATAGTCAGCATCGCGTCATTCGCTTCGAGACACTCTTCACCGGCACGCTGGATGCTGCTGCCGTCTACCCGCGTGAAGTGGTCAAGCGGGCGCTGGCGCTCAACGCGGGCGCCTTGATACTCGCCCACAACCATCCCTCCGGAGTGGCGGAGCCCAGTGATGCCGATCGTCGTATCACCCAGCGCCTGGAAGAGGCGTTGGGACTTTTCGATATCCGGGTGCTGGATCACTTCGTGGTGGGGGACGGCGAGGTGATTTCCTTCGCCGAGCGTGGCTGGTTGTGAGCCAGGCATCGCCTCGGTCTTGCGCGACCTCTTTCGACAAGGCGCTGAGACGAGAGCAGGGGGTAAGAGAAGGAAGAAGAAGGAGCGGATGGGAAGGAGGCGCCCTGCGGATGTCCGGTCTGGTCAATTGTCGGGCCTGCCGGGTGACAGGGATTGCAAAACAGGGCGTCGATTGTGGTAATGTTGCGCCTCCCGTACCACCCACCACAGAATTCGCGACCACTCTGGCCGACATTGGCTGAGTGAAGCGTCTGGCTAAGCAAGCGTCTGTACCGATGTGACAGCTCGGGCGAAGCGTGTTGGCGAAAAAAATCCGTCTTGGGCGTGCTTTCGCGTTCCTCTTCGGGTAAAATGCTGCGCCTGCACGTTCCAGTACCCTGAAGCTTGTCTTCCGGAATGGACGTAACACACTTTGAAATCAGGGCATGAGGCGGCGCCTGCCACTTCCGGTTTGCCCGACAGGTTTTGAACAACTTAGCCAACGCAGCGGTTGGAGGCTCCAATGTCCAAAGTATGTCAGGTTACCGGCAAGCGCCCGGTGACTGGTAACAACGTTTCTCACTCCCAGCGCAAGACTCGTCGCCGGTTCCTGCCGAACCTGCACACCCACCGTTTCTGGGTTGAATCCCAGCAGCGCTTCGTCAAGCTGCGCGTCTCTACCAAGGGCATGCGCATCATCGACAAGAAGGGTATCGACGAAGTCCTCAAGGACCTCACTGCACGTGGCGAGCGCTTCTAAACACTAGAAGACAGCCCCTGTAGCAATGGCAACCGAGCCGAGGGCAACGCTCTCAATCGTTCGGTGAATGCGACTGTGGAAGGAAACTGAAAATGCGTGACAAGATCAAGTTGGTGTCAAGTGCCGGTACTGGCCACTTCTACACCACCGACAAGAACAAGCGTAACACTCCGGACAAGCTTGAATTCAAGAAGTACGATCCGGTCGTTCGCAAGCACGTGATGTACAAGGAAGCCAAGATCAAGTGATCTTGTCTCCCGCCAGCGTGCTGTCGGAACCCTCGAAAACCCGGTCCTGACCGGGTTTTCGAGTATCTGGATGTCGGAGTTCCGGCATCCTGCAACAGGGTGGCGGCTTCTGTCGTCACCCTGTTGTGCGTCTGGCGGTCAGTCGAGGAGGAAGCATGCCCGAATTACCGGAAGTCGAGACGACTCGCCGTGGTATCGCACCATTGGTCGAGGGCCAGGAGGTCACC
The DNA here is from genome assembly GCF_029846335.1 of Cobetia sp. 3AK. NCBI lineage: Bacteria > Pseudomonadati > Pseudomonadota > Gammaproteobacteria > Oceanospirillales > Halomonadaceae > Cobetia > Cobetia sp. 3AK. Next base: position 36,470 of record NZ_JARWKR010000007.1, read on the forward strand.
GAGGTGATCGTGCGTCAGCCACGGCTGCGCACGCCAGTACCGAGTGAGCTGGCGGAGTGGCTGGTGGGGCAGCGTTTCGGTGAGCTCTCGCGCCGTGCCAAGTACCTGCTGTTGCCGATCGCCGATGGCCACCTGCTCTGGCATCTGGGCATGTCCGGCAGTCTGAGGCTGGTACCCATCGGCACGCCGCCCCGTACGCATGACCATGTCGATGTAGTGCTGGGCAATGGCCAGGTGTTGCGCTATCACGACCCGCGTCGCTTCGGTTTCGTCGACTTCGTGCGCGGTGACCCGCACGCTGACACACGTCTGGCGAGGCTCGGGCCGGAGCCCTTGTCGGACGCCTTCACCGGTGAGCTTCTCTTCGCGCGCTCGCGCAAGCGACGCGTGGCGATCAAGCCTTTCCTGATGGACAACGCCAATGTGGTCGGCGTGGGCAACATCTACGCCAGTGAGGCGCTCTTCATGGCCGGCATCGACCCGCGTCGTCCGGCGGGGGAGACCTCTCTGGAGGAATATGAGCGCCTCGCCGAGGCCTCGCGCAGCGTGCTGGCGGCTGCCATCGAGCAAGGCGGTACCACCTTGCGTGATTTCGTCGGTGGTGATGGCAAGCCCGGCTACTTCGCCCAGCGCCTCAACGTCTATGGGCGAGGGGGCGAGCCCTGCCGTGAGTGTGGCCATGAGATCATGAGCCTGGTGCTCGGGCAGCGTGCCAGCTGCTTCTGCCCTCATTGCCAGAGCTAGTGCCGTTCGTGCCGGCACGGGTCAGACATGTCTCGCTGGCCCTTGATGATCACTTGACCGGAGGCTCCGTGACCGGGGCCGCCATGACGACTAGAATGGCCCCATTCGGGCGCGCCCTGTCGTCGTCCTGTCCCTTTCCCTGTCTTATGGATGATTCCCGTGACTGAACGTCTGCGCCTGAAGAAGAATGCTGATCGCCGCCTCAAGGCTGGCCATCTGTGGCTGTACTCCAATGAAGTCGATACCGTCGCGACGCCGCTCAAGAACTTCGAACCGGGCGCCCAGGCGATCATCGAGGCCAGCAACGGCCGCGCGATGGGCGTTGCCTACGTCAACCCGAACTCGCTGATCTGCGCGCGTATCGTCTCGCGCAACCCGGAACAGCGTCTGGACCGCTCGCTGCTGGTGCATCGCTTCAACCAGGCGCTGTCGCTGCGCGAGAGCCTCTATGACAAGCCGTTCTACCGTCTGGTCCACGGCGAGGGCGACCTGCTGCCGGGTCTGATCGTCGATCGCTTCGGCGACGTGCTGGTCTGCCAGCTCAACACCTTCGGCATGGAGCGTCTGGCGGAAGTGATCGTCGATGCGCTCTTGAAGGTCGTCAAGCCGACCGCCATCGTGTTCAAGAACGATTCCAGCGGTCGCCGTCAGGAACAGCTCGAGCGCAACGTCGAAGTCGTCTATGGCGAGCTGCCGGAAAGCGTGCTGCTGGAAGAGAATGGGGTCCAGTTCAGCGCGCCGGTACTGGATGGCCAGAAGACCGGCTGGTTCTATGATCACCGCGACAACCGTGCCTGGCTGAATCGTCAGGTGGCAGGCAAGCGCGTGCTGGACCTGTTCAGCTACGTCGGTGGCTGGGGTGTGCAGGCGGCGGCGCATGGCGCCAGCGAAGTGCTGTGTGTCGACGCCTCCGGTGCGGCACTTGAGCGTGTCTCGGGCAACGCCGTGCTCAATGGTGTCGAGGATCGCGTCTCCATCGCGGAGTCGGATGTCTTCGAGGCACTGACGGCCCTGCGCGCGGAAGGCGAGCAGTTCGACGTCATCATCGCGGATCCGCCCGCCTTCATCCGCAAGCGCAAGGACATCACCAACGGTGAGCGCGCCTATGCACGCCTCAACCGTGAAGCCATGCGCCTGCTGGGCCGCGACGGTCTGCTGATGTCCGGCTCCTGCTCCATGCATCTCGCGCCGGAGCGCCTGATGGATGTGGTGCGTGGCGCCGTGCGTCACCAGGACCGCCACGGTCAGGTCATCTTCCAGGGCCATCAGGCCAGCGACCACCCGGTGCACCCGTCCATCCCCGAGACCTCCTACCTCAAGGCACTCGGTGTGCGCGTCTATCGCGACTGAGATCGAGTCTCGGGTCGCGACCAGGAGCGCGATCGGGATCGCGAGCGATGAACGCGTCCTTTGGCACGAACGACAACGCCGCCCTTCGGGGCGGCGTTGTCGTTGATGGCTTCCGTAGCGCCCGGACTCTGATAGTCTGACGGCATGTATCGACGACTGACATCCCATCACAATCTCGTGCTGCTGGATCACTGGCGCAACCTTCTGGAAAGCGAGGGTATCCCGTGCGAGCTGCGCAACCGTCTGCTGGGTTCGGCAGCCGGGGAGTTGCCCGTCAACGATTGCGAGCCGCAATTGTGGGTTGCCGAGCACAATCTCGCCCGCGCTCGCCAGCTGCTGGCACATATCGAGGCCGCGCCTGCGCAGCCGGATTGGCAGTGCGCCTGCGGGGAGCGTCTCGAAGGCAGCTTCAGTGAATGCTGGTCCTGCGGTGCCAGTGCGCCCATGCGTGATGATGCAGGGCCCCGCGAGCAGGATGATGACACGGAGTTCGTGGCATGACGGACGTACAGGCATCGGAGACCGTCATCGGCAACACGGCCCCCTTGCGGGAAACCTGTGAAGGGTGGGCGCTGCCGTCTCCCTTCCTGCTGCCGATCGCGGTAAGTGTCGAGGCGCTGGATGGCTATGGCCATGTCAACAATGCCGAATACGTGCGCTGGCTGGAGAGAATCAGCTGGGCACATTCCGAAGCGTTGGGGCTGGGCCTTGAGCACTATCGTGCCCAGGATCGTGGCATGGCGGTGCACCGCCACGAGATCGACTATCTGGCCAGCGCACGGCTTGGCGATTCGCTGATGCTGGCCACCTGGCTGGTGGCGTGCGATGGCCGCCTGAGCCTGACGCGCCGCTTTCAGCTGCGTCGTCGCTCGGATGGCCTGACGCTGTTGGAGGCGCACACGCGCTTCGTCTGCATCGAACTCTCGAGTGGGCGAGCCAGACGCATGCCTGAGGCTTACCGTGAATGCTATTCGGCGGCGCTGGTGAGCGAGGATGCTGCCAGCCAACGATGATTCCCTGCATTCCACTGCATTGCTGTCGTGTTTTGGTGAATCTTGCTGGCATCTGATTGGCGCGACACTGACGAGTCTGCTGTGCTTGTAGGAGGTGTCGAGGTGACATCGCCATATTCCGCCAGAAGTGCAAGGAGCTCGTCATGCAGATCGCCGTGCCGAAGGAAATCAAGAACCACGAATATCGTGTCGCTCTGACGCCCGCCGGGGTGCGAGAGCTGATTGCCCATGGCCATGACGTCATCGTCGAGCGTGGTGCGGGTGAGGGTAGTGGGTTCAGTGACGCCGAGTACCAGGGGGTCGGGGCTCGTCTTGAATCGGATGTCGAGCAGGTCTTTCGTGAGGCCGAGCTGATACTCAAGGTCAAGGAGCCTCAGCCGGCCGAGGTGGCACGTCTCACCAGCGGCCAGACATTGTTCACCTACCTGCATCTGGCCGCCGCCCGTGAGCTGACCGAAAGCCTGCTGGATAGCGGGGTGACCGCGATTGCCTACGAGACCATCACCGACACCGCCGGTGGTCTGCCGCTGCTGGCACCCATGAGTCGCGTTGCCGGGCGCATGGCGATCCAGGCCGGCGCGCATGCGCTGGAGAAGGCGCAAGGCGGGATGGGGGTGCTGTTGCCCGGTGTGCCTGGCGTGCCACCGGCGCGGGTCACGGTGATCGGCGGCGGCGTGGTGGGGGAGAATGCGGCGCGCATGGCGCTGGGGCTGGGCGCCGAGGTGGTGATTCTCGATACGTCATTGAACCGCCTCGAGACGCTGGATCACCGCTATCAGGGACAGATTCGTACGGTCTATTCGACATCCGAGGCGCTGGATGAGGCGGTACGCCATTCGGCATTGATCATCGGGGCCGTGCTCGTGCCCGGTGCCGCGGCTCCCAAGCTGATCCGTCGCGAGCATCTGCGCAACATGATGCCCGGTGCGGTACTGGTGGATGTCGCGATCGATCAGGGCGGATGTTTCGAGACCAGTCGCGCCACGACCCATGCGGAACCGACCTATCTCGTCGATGGTGTCGTGCATTATTGCGTGGCCAACATGCCGGGGGCCGTGGCGCGTACCTCGACCCAGGCACTCACCAGCGCGACGCTGCCTTATGTGGTGAAGCTCGCCAATGGCGGCTATCGCAAGGTATTGCGGGAAGATCGTCACTTCGCGGCAGGCCTCAACGTGCATGCCGGCCAGCTGACGATTGCGGAAGTCGGCGCTGCCTTCGGCATGCCGGTGATCTCGCTGGAAGATGCACTGGCAAAGGGCTGACACCTGCCGGTGGGCACATGGCGTGCATGGGGCGCTGGTCGTCTGTCCGGCCCTTACGAAGGCCATGCCCCTCAGGGTAAGATGAGTGCAATGCAGCGGCAGGACATGGCGGGTTCATCGCATCGTGATGCGCGCCGTCGTGCCCTGTCGTGATTCATTGTGAGCAGGTCCCGCCAAGTGGCACGCTCCCCGACTCAGACGCCCAAGAAGTGCATCCATGACCAAGACCCGCGTTCTTACCGGCATCACGACCACCGGCACCCCTCACCTCGGCAACTATGTCGGCGCCATCAAGCCCGCCATCGAGGCCAGCCAGGACCCGACGGTCCAGTCCTTCTATTTCCTCGCCGATTTCCATGCTCTGATCAAGTGTCAGGACCCGAAGCGCGTGCAGGAATCCCGCCGTGAGATCGCCGCCACCTGGCTGGCGCTGGGGCTGGACACCGACAACGCCATCTTCTATCGCCAGTCGGATGTGCCTGAGATTCCGGAGCTGATGTGGTTGCTCAACTGTGTCTGCGCCAAGGGCCTCATGAATCGTGCGCATGCCTACAAGGGCGCCGTGGCCGAGAACGAGGAAGCGGGCATCGAGGACGTGGATCGTGGCATCAGCATGGGGCTGTTCAGCTATCCGGTGCTGATGGCGGCGGACATCCTGATGTTCAATGCCCACAAGGTGCCGGTGGGGCGTGACCAGATCCAGCATATCGAGATGGCGCGTGACATGGCCGGGCGCTTCAACCACCTCTTCAAGGGCAACTACTTCACCATGCCCGAGGCGGTGACCGACGAGAAATCCCAGCTGCTGCTGGGCCTCGATGGCCGCAAGATGTCCAAGAGCTACAACAACACCATTCCGCTGTTCGGCACCGAGAAGCAGCTGCTCAAGAGCGTGCGCAAGATCAAGACCAATTCGCTGGAGCCGGGGGAGCCGAAGGACCCGGATACCTGTTCGCTGTTCCAGATCTATTCGGCCTTCGCCACCGAGGCGGAAGTCGCCGCCATGCGTGAGCAGTACGCCGCCGGCATTGGCTGGGGCGATGCCAAGAATCAGCTGTTCGAATACCTGAACGACCATCTCAAGGCGCCGCGTGAGCGTTACGTCGAGCTGATGGAAGATCCGGCACATGTCGAAGCCATCCTCAAGCGTGGTGCCGAGCGTGCGCGCGATGAGGCCGCGCCGATGATGGAGCGCCTGCGTCGTGCCGTCGGTCTGGGCAACTTCGTGTAATCTCGAGGACACCCCGCACAGCCCGGCACCAGACGCCCGCCATCGCTTTCGATGGCGGGCGTCGTCGTCTGGGAGGTGAGCTGACGGGGGTGACTTATATTCCATGGCGGAATGGATGGCGTGCTGAAAATTCGTTCACAGCTATAAGGCAACGCGTTAGGCTTGCCGCATTGATGAACGCGACATGACGACTTCGTTCAAGGAGCAAGACATGAGTCACGATGCGATACCCGGCAAGGCCAGCCAGTCCGGCCTGCCGACGACCGCCATCAACCCGAAGGCCATTCTGGCCGGAGGCTTGCTGGTGGTGGCTGCCATCCTGCTGGGGCTGGTGTCCGGCTGGCGCCAGGGCTTGCTGATGCTGGTAGGGGGCGCGCTGGGCGTGGTGCTCTACCACGCGGCCTTCGGCTTCACCTCCGCCTGGCGAGTCTTCATCACCGAGCGCCGAGGACGCGGCCTGCGTGCCCAGATGCTGATGCTGGCGATCGCCGTGGTGCTGTTCTTCCCGGTGCTGGCCTCGGGCAGCCTGTGGGGGCAGGAGGTGTCCGGCTTCGTCTCGCCGCTGGGTATCTCGGTGGTGGTCGGTGCCTTCCTGTTCGGGCTCGGCATGCAGCTGGGCGGCGGCTGCGCCTCGGGCACGCTGTTCACCGTCGGTGGCGGCAATGCGCGCATGGTGATCACCCTGATCTTCTTCTGCGTCGGCTCGGTGATCGGCACCGCGCACTTCAGCTGGTGGCAGAGCCTGCCGTCGCTGCCCGCCGTCTCGCTGGTGGACAGCTTCGGCGCGCTGGGTGGCATCATCGTCAGCCTGGTGCTGTTCGCCATCATCGTGGTGGTGACACGCACGCTGGAGAAGCGCCGTCACGGTGAGCTCGAGAAGGCCGCCGTGACCGACAGTCAGCCGCGTGGTCTGTCACGCTTTCTGCGGGGCCCCTGGCCGCTGCTGGCGGGTGCCGTGGCGCTGGCGCTGCTCAACTTCGTGACGCTGGCGCTGGCCGGTCGCCCGTGGGGCATCACCTCGGCCTTCGCGCTGTGGGGCACCAAGGCCTATACCGCGCTGGGCTTCGATGTCAGTGACTGGGGCTACTGGCAGGCGGCGGGCAATGCCAAGGCGCTGGCCGCACCGCTCTATCAAGACATCACCACGGTGATGAACATCGGTATCGTGGTGGGGGCGCTGGCGGCGGCGCTGCTGGCCGGCAAGTTCGCGCCGAAGTGGAACATTCCGCTGCGCTCGGTGGTGGCTGCCGTGCTGGGTGGTCTGCTGTTGGGCTACGGCGCGCGCCTGGCCTTCGGCTGCAACATCGGTGCCTACTTCGGCGGCATCTCCTCCGGCAGCCTGCATGGCTGGCTGTGGCTGGTGATGGCCTTCGCCGGCAACATGCTGGGCGTGAAGCTGCGCCCGTTCTTCGCGCTTGCGCCGCGCAAGCCGGCATCGCGTGCCGATCTGGCCTGAGCCATTCTCAGTACGTGATCGCGAACGCCTCGCTCCTTCCCCGTCAGGGGGATGTGCGGGGCGTTTCTCGTCATGCAGCACCCTTGTCTGCGCAACGCACGTCGACCCTGCACAGGCTGCCGGAGATAGCACTGCGCGTGCTATCATCATGCCTTGTTCGCACGTGGAAACTGCACGTCGAAAGGTCCCTCGGACGCCCGGTTGCCAGCAGGTCTTCTGCGGTGCTTCAGCGGGCATGCTGCGCGTGTCTGCCGGCATGCCGAGAAGCTTGCCGAGCGTGAGGTCGTCCCCACTGATTCAAGAGTCTCGCCATGACGGATACTTCCAAGCGCGCCCTGTACGTTCCCTATGCCGGCCCGAGCCTGCTCGAGATGCCGCTGCTCAACAAGGGCAGCGCCTTCAGCCTCGAGGAGCGTGTCAGCTTCAATCTGATGGGCCTGCTGCCGCAGAATGTCGAGAGCATCGAAGAGCAGGTCGCGCGCGTCTACAGCCAGTATCAGCAGTGCGCCACCGACCTCGACAAGCACATCCTGTTGCGCTCGGTGCAGGACGACAACGAGACCCTGTTCTTCCGCGTGATCGAGGAGCACCTCGAGGAGATGATGCCCATCATCTACACCCCGACCGTCGGTCAGGCGTGCGAGGAGTTCTCCAACATCTACCGCAACCACCGTGGCCTGTTCATCTCCTACCCGGACCGCGAGCACATGGATGACATCCTGCGCTCCGCGACCAAGGACAACGTCAAGGTCATCGTCGTCACCGATGGCGAGCGTATCCTGGGCCTGGGCGATCAGGGCATCGGCGGCATGGGCATCCCCATCGGCAAGCTGTCGCTGTACACCGCCTGTGGCGGCATCAGCCCGGCCTACACCCTGCCGATCTCGCTGGACCTGGGCACCAACAACCAGAAGCTGCTCGACGACCCGCGCTACATGGGCTGGCGTCACGAGCGTGTCACCGGTGATGACTACAACGCCTTCGTGGCCGAGTTCATCACTGCCGTGAAGCGTCGCTGGCCGAAGGCCATGATCCAGTTCGAGGACTTCGCGCAGGCCAACGCCATGCCGTTGCTCGAGCGTTACCGCGATGAAGTCTGTTGCTTCAATGACGACATCCAGGGCACCGCCTCCGTCGTGGTCGCGACCCTGATGGCGGCCTGCAAGGCCAAGGGCGAGAAGCTCTCCGACCAGCGCGTGACCTTCCTGGGTGCCGGCAGCGCCGGTTGTGGCATCGCCGAGATGATCGTGGTGGCGATGGTCAAGGAAGGCATGGACGAGGCCGAGGCCCGCAAGCGTGTCTTCATGGTCGATCGCTTCGGCCTGCTGACCAACGACATGGAAGGCCTCTACGACTTCCAGAGCCGTCTGGCTCACGACGTCGAGAGCGTGGCCGACTTCGGTGACCGCGGCCTGCTGGATGTGGTCAAGGCCGCCAGGCCGAGCGTGCTGATCGGTGTATCCGGCCAGCGTGGCCTGTTCAGCGAAGACGTGATCCGTGCCGTGCAGGCCGGTTGCGAGAGCCCGCTGGTGATGCCGCTGTCCAACCCGACCTCACGCGTCGAAGCGACACCGGCGGAAGTCATCGAGTGGACCGACGGCAAGGCACTGGTCGCCACCGGCAGCCCGTTCGCGCCGGTCGAGCACAACGGCCACACCCACGCGATTGCCCAGTGCAACAATGCCTACATCTTCCCGGGCATCGGTCTGGGTGTGCTGGCATCCAGCGCCTCACGCATCACCGACAACATGCTGATGGCCGCGGCCAATGCGCTGGCCAACAACGCTCCCATCGTCCTGAAGGGCGAGGGCGCGCTGCTGCCGTCACTGGGCGACATCCAGGACATCAGCCGTCAGATCGCCTTCGATGTAGCACGTCAGGCTCAGGCCGACGGCGTGGCGCTGACCTCCAGCGATGAGATCATCCAGGCCAACATCGAGAAGAACTTCTGGCAGCCGCGTTACCGCGCCTACCGTCGCAAGGCGTTCTGATCGCGCCTGCGCCGTCAGTGAGCGCATGAAGCAGATTGCCTGAAACAGAGTGTGCAAATGAAGAAGCCTCCGCAGGCCATGCCTGCGGGGGCTTTTGTATTGCGGTCAGCGCTGCGATCAGCGGCTGGCGGGTTACAGCATGCCGCGCAGCACGTAGTGGAGGATGCCGCCGTGGCGGTAGTACTCCAGCTCGTTGTCGGTATCGATGCGGCACAGCGCCTCGATCTTCTGCTCACCCTTGTCGCTCTTGAAGGTGACCTGGACCTTGCCGCCAGCCGTCAGGTCATTCAGACCGCTGATGCTGATTTCCTCATCACCGGTCAGGCCGAGAGACTGGCGACTCTCGCCTTCGGGGAACTGCAGTGGCACCACGCCCATGCCGATCAGGTTGGAGCGGTGGATGCGCTCATAGGACTCGGCAATCACCGCACGTACGCCCAGCAGCAGGGTGCCCTTGGCGGCCCAGTCACGTGAGGAGCCGGTGCCGTACTCCTTGCCCGCGACCACCACCAGTGGCGTGCCTTCCTCGGCATACTTCATGGCGGCATCGTAGATGGCCATCTGCTCGCCGGAGGGCACGTGGCGTGTCTCGCCGCCCTCGACGCCATCGAGCATCTCGTTGCGGATGCGCACGTTGGCGAAGGTGCCGCGCATCATCACCTCGTGGTTGCCGCGACGTGAGCCATAGGAGTTGAAGTCCTTGACCTCGACACCGTTCTCCTTGAGGTAGCGACCCGCCGGGCTGTCCGGCTTGATGGCACCGGCCGGTGAGATGTGGTCAGTGGTCACCGAGTCGCCGAGCATGGCCAGCACGCGAGCGTTCTCGACGTCCTGCACGGCCTTTGGCTCGCGCTCCATGCCTTCGAAGAACGGCGGATGCTGGATGTAGGTGGAATCCTTCCACTCATACACCTCGGCTTCCGGTACCTCGATGGCCTGCCAGGTCTCGTCGCCGTCGAAGACTTCAGCGTACTCCTTGCGGTACATCTCGGTGCGTACCTGTTCGACGGCCGTGGCGATTTCCGCCTGGGTGGGCCAGATGTCCTTGAGGAAGACATCGTTGCCGTCGTTGTCCTTGCCCAGCGGCTCCTTGGAGAGGTCGGTGCGCACGGTGCCGGCGAGGGCGTAGGCCACCACCAGGGGCGGTGACGCCAGCCAGTTGGTGCGCACGTTGGGGTGCACGCGACCCTCGAAGTTGCGGTTGCCCGACAGCACCGAGGCGACCGTCAGGTCACGCTCGTTGATGGCGGCTTCGACAGGGTCCGGCAGCGGGCCGGAGTTGCCGATGCAGGTCGTGCAGCCATAACCGACCAGATTGAAGCCCAGCTCGTTGAGGTCATCCTGAACCCCCGCCGAGGCGAGATAGTCGGTGACGACCTTGGAGCCCGGTGCCAGAGAGGTCTTGACCCATGGCTTGGTGCGCAGGCCTTTCTCGCGTGCCTTGCGGGCCACCAGGCCTGCCGCCAGCATCACGCTGGGGTTGGAGGTGTTGGTGCAGGACGTGATGGCGGCGATGACCACGTCCCCGTGATCGAGACGGAAGGTCTCGCCGTCCAGCTCGCTGTAGTCGGTATCCTTCTCGTAGCTCTGCTCGACATCGACGGCGGTCTGGCCACCCTCGGACAGCCACTTGCCGTCCTCGACCGCGGGAATCTGACCCAGCTGGTCATCGAGGATCTTCTCGAAGGTCTGCTTGATGTCGGTGAGCGCGACGCGATCCTGCGGACGCTTGGGGCCGGCCAGAGAGGCGACGACCTCACCCATGTCCAGCTCCAGGGTGTCGGAGAAGATCGGCTCGTGGCCCGGCTCACGCCACAGACCCTGCTCCTTGGCATAGGCTTCGACCAACGCGACCTGTTCATCGGAGCGGCCGGACAGACGCATGTAGTTGAGCGTCTCGTCATCCAGCGGGAAGAAGCCGCAGGTGGCACCATATTCCGGCGCCATGTTGGCGATGGTCGCGCGGTCCGCCAGTGGCAGGTCGTCCAGGCCATCACCGTAGAACTCGACGAACTTGCCGACCACGCCACGGCTTCTCAGCATCTGGGTGACGGTCAGCACCAGGTCCGTCGCGGTGATGCCTTCGTTGAGCTTGCCGGTCAGCTTGAAGCCGACCACTTCCGGAATCAGCATCGAGACCGGCTGGCCGAGCATCGCGGCTTCCGCCTCGATCCCGCCGACACCCCAGCCCAGCACGCCCAAGCCATTGATCATGGTGGTGTGGGAGTCGGTGCCGACCAGGGTGTCAGGGTAGGCGAGCGTCTTGCCATCTTCCTCGCGGGTGAAGACGGCGCGACCGAGATATTCCAGATTTACCTGGTGACAAATGCCGGTACCCGGCGGGACGACGGAGAAGTTGTCGAAGGCCTGCTGGCCCCAGCGCAGAAACTCGTAGCGCTCGCGGTTGCGCTCCATCTCGATGCGCACGTTGTCCTTGAAGGCGCTCGGGTCGCCGTAGTGATCCACCATCACCGAGTGGTCGATGACCAGATCCACCGGGGTCAGCGGATTGACCTTCTCGGGGTTCGCGCCCAGTGTCTTGACGGCGTCACGCATGGAGGCCAGGTCGACGACCCCGGGCACACCGGTGAAATCCTGCATCAGCACCCGGGCCGGGCGATAGCCGATCTCATGAGTGCTGGAGGCGGTCTTCTGCCAGTCGGCCAGCGCCTCGATGTCGTCCTTGGTGGCAGTGTCACCATCCTCGAAGCGCAGCTGGTTCTCCAGCAACACCTTGAGCGTGAAGGGCAGTCGCGTCAGGTCGCCAAGCGACTCGGCGGCCTTCTTGAGCGAGTAGTAGTGATATTGCCTGTCTCCGACCTGCAGTTCGGAGAGGGTATTGAGCGAATCCAGTGACTGAGAGCGCTGGGAACCCATGATTCTCCTCCTTGTCGTTGTCTTCACCGGCCAGACTGCTGATGTGTCATCCAACAGGTGCGTCAGGTGCCTTGGCCGGCTGCGACGCGTCGCCTGAGAGCGACTGCCAAATCGCGGGATACTGCCTATATAAGGCTATGGTCATCATCTGACCGGAATTCAAGCGCCTGCTTGCTTGAGGATAGTGCGCAGTGAGGAACCCCGCGTCGCGTTCGCTGCCATAGAGACGGATGAGAGACATCGTGAGGGAGGTGAGCATGGCGCTCATGGCTCGTGGACTGTCAGCCGCTGGCAAGGCCTTCGCCGCGATCAATCGCATCTCTCACATGACATGACGGAGGTTGGCATGAGTGATCAAGGGCGTGAGCCGGGTGAGTTGCCGGAAGATGACGAGGTACTGGATGCTGCCGTCGAGCAGTGGCTGGCGGAGCATTCCTCGGGGCAGTCCGATGAGTGGCCGGGACATGAGCTGCTCGAGGACAAGCATGAAGGCGTGACCAGTGAGGCGCTGCATGAGGCGGAAATCAACTGCCCCTACTGTGACACGCCCTTCACGGTGTTCCTGGATCTGGACGAGGGCAGTCTGACCAACATCATCGACTGCGAGCGCTGCTGTCAGCCGATTCAGGTGCGCCAGCAGGTGGACCCCGCCAGTGGTGAGCTGGACGGCCTGGATATCGGCCAGGACGATGACGTGCTCTGACCTCGGCGGGCGATCTCAGGTGCGATTCCAGACGCGATCTCAGGTGCCCTGATTCAGCGCATCTGCCCCGAATCACGCCGCAAGAGCGAGAATCCCGAGCAGTGCACAGGAGATACTGTATTCTGTTTCAGAGGTCACTTATGATTCCGGCGCAGCAGGCATCGTCATCGAGCTTTCATAGGCAAACTCTATGATGGTGATTGCGCCAAACATTTGGCATCTGCCACCTGAGGCGATTAGTCTGTGTGGCGATTCATCACGAAGGCGGCTTTGCGCCTTCCATCATCATTTCTCAGGAGATCACCATGAGCGTATTGGTCGGACGTCAGGCCCCGGATTTCGAAGCCGCAGCTGTGCTGGGCGACGGTACCATCGTCGACAACTACAAGCTGTCTGATTCCAACGGCAAGCTGCGTGTGCTGTTCTTCTGGCCGCTGGACTTCACCTTCGTTTGCCCGTCTGAAATCATCGCCCACGACAACCGTCTGGCGAAGTTCAAGGAACTCGGCGTTGAAGTCATCGGTGTTTCCATCGATTCCCAGTTCACTCACCACGCATGGCGCAAGACCTCTCCGGACGCTGGCGGCATCGGTGAAGTCGGCTTCCCGATCGTGGCTGACGTCAAGCACGAAATCGTGCAGGCCTTCGGTGTCGAGCACCCGGAAGCTGGCGTCGCACTGCGCGCGTCCTTCCTGATCGACGAAGACGGTGTCGTTCAGCACCAGGTCGTCAACAACCTGCCGCTGGGCCGCAACGTCGACGAGATGGTCCGCATGGTCAAGGCCCTGCAGTTCCACCAGACCAACGGCGAAGTCTGCCCGGCAGGCTGGGAAGAAGGTCAGGAAGGCATGAAGGACACCGCTGAAGGTGTCGCCAAGTACCTGGCAGGTCACTCCAGCAGCCTGTAAGTCGCTGCCTGGTCGCGATCAGCCGCGTCATCGCTGACTGATCGAGCGTCCGCCTTTCGACACCCTCCCATGAGTGGCTCGACTGGCAGGCGAACCGGAAGCCGTCGCCCCTGGCGGCGGCTTCCGTGTATCTGAGGCTAGCGTCATAAGCTTCTGCGATGCCGGTCTGAGCGCAGTGCTGAAAGCTCGGCGCGTCTGCGCTAATCTGCGCAGTCCCTGTTCACCATCCACTCCGTGTCCTGAGCCATGCCGATCGCAGACGCTGTCCGCATCGCTCAGTACATAGATCATCAGTCGTCACCCGGCGTCTGGTGAATTTTCCGCCTTCATCTGTCCTGAGGTCATCCATGAGCAATGTCCGTCACGAACGTCTGATCATCCTCGGCTCCGGCCCGGCGGGTTACACCGCTGCCGTCTATGCCGCGCGTGCCAACCTCAAGCCACTGCTGATCACCGGCATGCAGATGGGTGGCCAGCTGACCACCACCACCGATGTCGACAACTGGCCGGGCGATGATGCCGGCGTGCAGGGACCGGAGTTGATGGAGCGCATGCGCCGTCACGCTGAGCGCTTCGAGACCGAAGTCCTGTTCGATCACATCAACGAAGTGACTCTCGGCGAGCGTCCGTTCCTGCTCAAGGGTGACAACGGCAGCTACAGCTGTGACGCCCTGATCATCGCCACCGGTGCCAGTGCACAGTATCTGGGACTGCCGAGCGAGCAGCAGTTCATGGGCCAGGGCGTCTCGGCCTGCGCGACCTGTGACGGCTTCTTCTATCGCAATCAGGAAGTCGTGGTGGTCGGTGGCGGCAACACCGCGGTCGAGGAAGCGCTGTACCTGTCCAACATCGCCTCCAAGGTCACCCTGGTGCACCGTCGCGACAGCCTGCGCGCCGAGAAGATTCTGCAGGACAAGCTGTTCGACAAGGTCGAGAACGGCAACATGGCGGTGGAATGGCATCACACGCTGGATGAGGTGCTGGGTGACAACTCCGGCGTCACCGGCGTGCGTCTGCGTCATGTCGAGAGTGGCGCCACCAAGGAGCTGAGCTCGATGGGGGTGTTCATCGCCATCGGCCATCGTCCGAATACCAGCCTGTTCGAAGGCCAGCTGGAGATGCAGGGCGGCTATCTCAAGGTCCAGTCCGGCCTGGAAGGCAATGCCACCCAGACCAGCATCCCCGGTGTCTATGCCTGTGGTGACGTGATGGATCACGTCTATCGCCAGGCGATCACCTCTGCCGGTACTGGCTGCATGGCGGCGCTGGACGCCGAGCGCTATCTGGATGGCCTGACTGCCTGAATGGCCTGACTCTCCGCGCTCGCGTCTCCTGACAGGCCGTCAGGGAGGCACGCACAAGAACGGCCCCGTGGCATGCGCTGCGGGGCCGTTCTGCGTTTTGATCACAGGTGCCAGTGCTCGCTTCAGTAGTGAGGAGGAAGCTCGTCGGCAGGCGACAGTGAGTCGGTCTGTGTCCGTTCACTGCCAGATTCGCGCAATTGGCGCAGCTGCGCGCTCATCAGCGCGGTGAGGCGCTCGAGCGTCTCTATCTGGCGTTGCTGGGCAATCACGGTGCGATCCAGCGTCTCCAGCCAGTCATCCTGGTGGGCCAGGCGGCTTTCGAGCGCCTCCAGGCGTGCTTCCAGCCGAGCATCGCCGGGAAGATCGGTCGGGGTCGACATGCGCTATGAACTCCTGAAGAGAGGTGTCAGTCCCGGTGGGTGAGTCAGTGGCGTGAGGATATCACCAGCCACAAGCGGACCGACAAGGGTTGAGGGGAGGCACGTGGTGGCATCAGACGCATTCTGGTGAGGCGTGTTAGACTGATATCGGTGTGTTCTGCCTTCTTTTCGCGCAGTGCACCTGTTGACGGCACCTGCCAGTTTCGCCTCTGGCACTGACATGGCTGCCGGTTCCATCGACTGATGTGGGGAGACTCGCATCACGAGCCACGACGTGGCCAGGCTGACACCGAGTGTCAGTCACAGCCACGGGCATCGCCGTGAGGCGTTGCGTTCAGGCAGAGGTCCGACGACTGACGGTCGCATCGCGTGTCGTCATCCTCCCGGATTCTGCCCTTGCTGCGGCGTCTGGCAGAACATTCTGATATGGATCATCTGAAGTACCCCCTTCTGCCTTGTCGCGTTCCACCTTAATCCATTGCTTAGAGAGTTTATCTTGATGAGTTCCAAATCGTTCTTCCGTTGTTTCATCATCAGTCTGTTGCTGGCATTGCCGGCACCGTTGCTGATTGCCGTCTTCATCACCCTGACCGGCGGCGAGCTGGCCGACACGCTGTCCACTGCACTCAGCGTCGAGGGCTTTGAACTGGCCTACGCCGCTGCTGCCGTCGCCGTCTTCATTCTGCTGCTGGTCGCCACCCTGGCCATTCCGGTGCTGACACCGCGTTCCGCGGCGCTGGCCGAAGTCGAGGACGACGATCGTGAGATCGGCGAGGTCAAGTGGTTCAACGTCAACAAGGGCTATGGCTTCGTGACCCGCGAGAGCGGTGAAGATGTCTTCGTGCACTTCCGTGCCATCCGTGGCAAGGGCCATCGCACGCTGGCCGAAGGTCAGAAGGTGCGTTACCACGTCATCAGCAATGAGCGTGGCCTGCAGGCGGATGACGTGACGGTCATCACCTGATCGCTGACTCGCTCAGTGAAAGACGACAACGCCCCGCAGGCTAGCCTGCGGGGCGTTGTCGTTCATGGCCTGCACATTGGGGTGACGAGCGTCGCGTCACTCAGCCCTGGTCTGGCCAGGTGAAGGCCTCTTCGCTGCCATCGGCCATGACGCGGAAGAAGCGGTCCGGCTCATCACCTGGCTGCCAGCTGCCCAGCGAGCAGCGCGCCTCGACCTGCAGCCCTCGGGCGGCGGCGCGAGCACAGTCGACATCACGTGCCCAGGGAGTGCTGGCGCTGTCGAACCACAGGCTGGCGAACCCGTCAGCGACTTTCTCCACGACCAGTACCGCGATCTCGGCGCCGTCACGCGTGAGGCGGGTCCGGTGCTGCAGCTTGCCGGCCGGCTGGAAGACGACGACCTGCCCGAACTGCTCGCCCAGCCAGGCACCGAGCGCTTCCAGGCTCAAGGGCTTGAGGTAGATCTCGATGTCCGGGTATTGCTCATCGGCGTCAGTGTGCGGGGTCTCGCTCATGCCGTGGTCTCTCGGGTCGCGGGGACAAACAGATATTCCAGGATGTGTTCATAGGCGCTGGAGAGCTGATCCAGATCGCTGGCCATGACGCGTTCATCGATCTTGTGGATGGTCGCGTTGACCGGCCCCAGCTCGACGACCTGGGTGCCGAGCGTGGCGATGAAGCGTCCGTCCGAGGTGCCGCCGGAGGTGGACAGTACCGGCTTGCGGCCCAGCGCGCGTTCCACGCCGTGCACGGCGGCATCGACCAGCGCGCCTTCCGGTGTCAGGAAGGGCTCGCCGCTCAGGTTCCACTCGATCTCGACGTCCAGCCCGTGCTTCTCGAGGATCTCGTAGGTGCGACGCTTGAGGTCATCGGCGGTCAGCTCGGTGGAATAGCGGAAGTTGAACACCACTTCCAGCTCGCCGGGGATGACGTTGGTCGCGCCGGTACCGCCACGGATGTTGGAAATCTGGAAGCTGGTCGCCGGGAAGAAGTCGTTGCCGTCGTCCCAGTGTTCAGCGGCCATGGCGGCCAGTGCCGGGGCAGCCTCGTGGATCGGGTTGCGTGCCAGGTGCGGATAGGCCACGTGGCCCTGCACGCCTTTCACGTGCATGACGGCGCCGAGCGAGCCGCGACGGCCATTCTTGATCACGTCACCGGCGTAGTCGGTGGAGGACGGCTCGCCGACGATGCAGTAATCCAGGCGTTCGTGGTGCTCGCGCAGATACTCGACCACCGCGCGGGTACCGTGAACCGCCGGGCCTTCCTCATCGGAGGTGATCAGGAAGGCGATGCGGCCTTCGTGGTCCGGGTTGGCGGTCACGAAGCGCTCGGTGGCGGTCAGCATCGCGGCCAGCGAACCCTTCATGTCGGCGGCGCCACGGCCACACAGGAAGCCGGCATCGTCGATGCACGGCGAGAACGGCGGATACTGCCAGTTGGCTTCCGGACCCGTCGGCACGACATCGGTGTGACCGGCGAAGGCCAGCACCGGACCATGATGGCCGCGCACCGCCCAGAAGTTGTCGACATCGCCGAAGGGCAGCCGCGTGATCGTGAAGCCCAGCGCCTCGAGGCGTTCGATCATCAGGGTCTGGCAGTCCAGATCATCCGGCGTGACCGAGGGGCGTGAGATGAGATCGAAGGCCAGCTCCAGCGTCGGAGACAGATCGGCGGGGCGTGGCGGAAGCGGTGCGTGTGAATCAGTCATCATGGGCCATCGCTGCAGGCGTCATCGCGAGGAGCGACAGCGCGAAATTCGGGGGAGAGACGAAGTGTCTTCACGCCGGCTCGGACACTGCTGCCCGAGCCGGGAAATGCCACGACGGCCTGCCAGAGGTGCAGCCCCTGACAGGCCATCGTCACGCGCCTCAGTTGTGGGCGTGCAGGGCATCGTTGAGCGCGATGGCGCTCTTGTTTGTGCGGCACTCGACACGGCCGGTGACGGAGTTGCGACGCAGCAGCAGGTCGTCCTGGCTCGCCAGCTCACGGGCCGCGACCGTCTCGACTTCCTGGCCTTCGTTGTCGAAGACCATGACCTTGGTGCCGGCGGTGATGTAGAGGCCAGCTTCCACGGTGCAGCGATCGCCCAGCGGGATGCCGATACCGGCATTGGCGCCGATCAGGCAGCCTTCGCCGACCTTGATGACGATGTTGCCGCCACCGGACAGGGTGCCCATGGTGGAGCAACCGCCGCCCAGATCAGAGCCCTTGCCGACGAAGACGCCCGCGGAGATGCGGCCTTCGATCATGCCCGGGCCTTCGGTGCCGGCATTGAAGTTGCAGAAGCCTTCGTGCATCACGGTGGTGCCTTCGCCCAGGTAGGCGCCCAGACGCACACGCGCGGTGTCGGCGATACGAATGCCGGTCGGCACCACGTAGTCGGTCATCTTCGGAAACTTGTCGACGCAGTCCACGGATAGGGTGCGACCTTCCAGGCGGGCCTTGAGGCGACGCGCCGGCAGCTCCTCGATGTCGATGGCGCCTTCGCTGGTCCAGGCGACATTCTTGAGCAGACCGAACATGCCGGTCAGATCGATGCCGTGCGGACGCACCATGCGGTGAGACAGCAGGTGCAGCTTGAGGTAGACCTCCGGCACGCTCTGCGGGGCGGCGTCTTCCTCGAGGAACATCGCGACCAGCGGGCGCTGGGAGCTGGCCAGGCTTTCGGCCAGTTCGGCCTGGGCGCTGTCGCCGGCGTCGCGCAGGGCGCTTGCCAGGGCGGCACAGTGCTCCGGCAGGAAGCTGGTGGCAGTGGTGCCGGCCGGTGCGTCCAGTGCCTTGCGAGCGGCGTCAGCAACGGCAGCGGTCGGCTTGAACAGCGGGGCAGGATAGTAGACTTCCAGCCAGTCGCCGGTGGTGTTCTGGGTGCCGATTCCGAGGGCAAGGCTCAACATCGTGTCAATCTCCGGGGTGTCCAGTGGTGTAAGAGGTAACTCAGTCCTGCGGTTCGTAGACCGCCTTGTCATAGCCGATCACCAGATCCACCTCGTCCTCGGCCGGATGGCGTTCAAGGATAGGGCGCTTGATCAGGGTCGGGTGCTCCAGCATCAGTGCGCGTGCCGAGTTGGCATCGAGGCTGTCACGTTGTTCATCGCTCAGGTTGCGCCAGCTGGTGCTGCGCTTGTTGAGCAGGCTGCTCCAGGCGGTCTGCTCCAGCCAGGATTCCAGCAGGCTGGCGGAGAGGCCATCCTCACGCAGGTCATGCCAGCGGTAGGGCACGCCCCGGCCATCGAGGGCGCGGCGCGCCTTGCGGCAGGTATCGCAGGTCTTGATGCCGTAGAGCACGTGCATGGCGGTCTCCTTTAGCCAGTCCACCCCGCCGGGCGGGGCTGTCATCCAGTATTGGGCTGTTGTCAGCCCGTGCGGGTCTGGCGCTCAGCGCAGGCGTTTGACGAAGCGACGCAGGCGCCGGGCGGCTTCGACGGTCTGTTCCAGTTCGGCCACCAGCGCCAGACGAATGCGTCCGGCGCCCGGATTCACGCCGTCCACCTCACGCGCCATGTAGCTTGCCGGCAGCACGCCGACGGCCTCTTCACGCAGCAGCTCGCGGGTGAAGGCGGCGTCATCCCCGCCCGGCACGGCCGGGTAGAGATAGAAGCTGGCTTCCGGGGTCGGGAAGTCCATCACCGGCGCGAGGATCTCGGTCACGGCGGCAAACTTCTCGCGGTAGGCGTCGCGATTGGCCAGCACGTGGGCTTCATCATTCCAGGCGGCGATGGAGGCGTGCTGGTGGTGCAGCGGCATCGCGCAGCCGTGATAGGTGCGGTAGTGACGGAAGCGACGGATCACCTCGCCATCGCCGGCCACGAAGCCGGAGCGCAGGCCCGGCAGGTTGGAGCGCTTGGACAGCGAGTGGAAGACCACGCAGCGCGCGTAGTCATCACGACCCATGGCGGCACAGGCTTGCAGCAGGCCCGGCGGCGGTGTGGCTTCGTCGAGGTAAAGCTCCGAATAGCACTCGTCGGAGGCGATCAGGAAGTCGTGCTCGTCAGCGAGGCGAATCAGCTGCTGGAAGTCGGCCAGCGGCGTCACCGCGCCAGTGGGGTTGCCCGGCGAGCAGACGAAGACGATCTGGGTGTCACGCCATACCTCGGCCGGCACCGCGGCGTAGTCGGGGCGGAAGCCGTTCTCGGCAGGGCAGGGCAGGTAGGTGACCTCGCCGCCGGCCAGCAGCGTCGCGCCTTCGTAGATCTGATAGAAGGGGTTCGGCACCAGTACGCGTGCCGGACGCGTGCTGTCCAGCGAGGCCTGGATGAAGGCGAACAGTGCCTCGCGGGTGCCGGTGACCGGCAGGACCTGCTGGTCGATATCCGGCGTGGCGTTGAGCGAGAAGCGCTTCTCCAGCCAGCTGGCGATCGCGGAGCGCAATTCCGGCAGGCCGCCGGTGGCGGGATACTTGGCCACGCCCATGATGTGCTCGCGCAGGGTGTCGAGCACGAACTCGGGCGGCGCGTGACGCGGCTCGCCGATGGTCAGCGCAATCGGGTCCAGAGCGGGGTTGGGGACGACGCCCTCGCGCAGCTTGGCCAGGGTTTCAAACGGGTAGGGCTTGAGCTGGTCGAGATCCGGGTTCATGCACGTTCCATGGGTGATGGCCGTTGCCGGCCGAGCAGGAAGGAAGGCGTCCGCGAGTCCGCCGGACCGCCATGCAGGTCGACTCGCGATTATAGGGAAGGCGGCCGGTCCCCTCAATCGTGGGGTGCCGGCGGCCTCTCGCTGTTCATGCCTGCGCGACGCGTCAGCCGCGCTCGCCGACCTGGAGCACTTCGGTCAGGGCGTCACGCAGGCGCGTCTGGCGCTCTGGGTCGGTGATCGGCTCACCGGCGCGGTCAGTGATGAAGAAGATATCCTCGACGCGCTCGCCCAGGGTGACGATCTTGGCGGCATCGATGGCGATCTCGTGCTCCATGAACACGCGGCCGATGCGCGCCAGCAGACCCGGGCGGTCAGAGGCGATCACTTCCAGCACGCTGCGGCCATTGGTGTAGTCCTGGCTGAGCGTGATGCGTGGCGCGATGCGGAAATGCTTGAGCTGACGCGGCGTATGGCGATTGACGATCACCGAGTAGTCATCCGGGTCATCCAGCTCTTCGACCAGATGGGTGCGGATGTCGGCGAGACGTGCGGCGTCGCGGATCGGCTCACCGTCATCGTCGAGCAGGATGAAGGTGTTGAGCGTCCAGTTGTGGCTCGAGGTGGCGATGCGTGCATCGTGGATCGAGAGCCCCAGCTGCTCCAGTGCCGCCGCCGTGGCGGCAAACAGGTTGTCCACCGAGCGGGTATGGATGAAGACCTTGGTGCCGCCTTCGGTCATCTCTTCGGTGGGTGCACTGGTCAGCACCAGCGGCAGAGGTTCGCCATGCTCGTCCAGCTGGGGCGATGCCTGACGTGCCAGGATGCCCTGGGTGTGCCAGGCCACCTCGCTGGGCGCGTAGCGTACGAAGTAGTCGTCACCGAGGCTGGCCCACAGCGCTTCGGCGTCGCTGCGTGAGGTGCCCATGCCGGCCAGCAGTGACAGGGCTTCCTCGCGGGTCTCGGCGATCCATTCGTGGCGTTCCGGCGGATGCTCCAGGCCCCGTCGCAGCGCCCGGCGCGTCTCCATGTGCAGCTGACGCAGCAGCGCCGCTCGCCAGCCATTCCACAGCGAGGGGTTGGTGGCATTGATGTCGGCCACCGTCAGCACGTAGAGGTAGTCGAGATGCGTCTCGTCGCCGACGATCTCGGCGAAGCGCGTGATGATCTCGGGGTCGGCGATGTCCTGCTTCTGCGCGGTCATCGACATCAGCAGATGGTGACGCACCAGCCAGCTCAGGGTGCGAGTGTCGCGCTGACTGAGATCGTGACGGCGGGCGAAGTCCTCGATTTCCAGTGCGCCGATCTCGGAGTGATCGCCGCCGCGTCCCTTGCCGATGTCATGATAGAGCCCCGCGATCCACAGCAATTCCAGCTTGGGCAGTTCACGGATCAAGGCGGCGGCGACGGGGAATTCCTCTTCCGCGTCAGGGGCGCGGAATTCCTGGGCGACCTTGAGCAGGCGCAGGGTGTGGGCATCGACGGTGTAGACGTGGAACAGGTCATGCTGCATCAGGCCGACGGCACGACCGAAGGCCGGCAGGTACTTGCCGAGGATGCCGTAGCGCGCCATGCGCTTGAGGACGCGTGGCACGTTGCCGCCGGAGCGCATCAGCTCCATGAACAGGCTCTGGTGACGGACGTCGTCACGGAAGGCGTCATCGATCTGGTGACGATGGTCACGCAGTGCGCGGATGGTGTCGGCGCGCACGCCCTCGATCTCGGGGTGCTGGGCCATGAGCAGGAACAGCTCCAGCAGCGCGGCGGGGCGGCGGCGGAACACGCCTTCCTCGCGCAGGCTGATGTAGCCGCTGCGGATCTCGAAGCGCGGATTGAGCGGCACGATGTTGACCGGCTCGTCATGGCGCAGGATGGCCTCATCGAAGTGCTGCAGCAGCATGTCGTTGAGGCCCGCCAGGGCGGTGACGTGGCGATAGTAGCGCTTCATGAACTGCTCGACCGCCAGGTGCTCGGGCGTGTCCTGGAAGCCGAACAGCTCGGCGATGGTGCGCTGGTGGTCGAACAGCAGCCGGTCCTCGGCGCGCCCGGCCAGCATGTGCAGCGCGAAGCGCACCTGCCACAGGAAGGCCTGCCCCTGGCTTAGGATGCGCAGCTCGGCGTCATTCATGAAGCCCAGCTCGACGAGGTTGTCGTAGCGCTCGACCCCGAAGTGACGCTTGGCGACCCAGCCGATCATCTGGATATCGCGCAGGCCACCGGGGGATGACTTGATGTTGGGCTCGAGGTGATATTCGGTATTGGCGAACTTGTGGTGGCGAGCGATCTGCTCCTGCCACTTGGCCTCGAAGAAGGCCTCGGCCGGCCACAGACGGTCGGTACCCAGGCGCTCGCGCATGGCCTCGCGCAGCCGCTGCGGGCCGGCGATGACACGGGATTCCAACAGGTTGGTGATCACGGTGACGTCGGCACGGGCCTCACGTTCGCAGTCACTCAGCGAGCGCACCGACTGGCCGATCTCGAGCCCGATGTCCCACAGGAAGGTGATGAAGGCGGATAGCGCCTCACGGTAGGGCATGTCATCGTCCTGCTCCAGCAACAGCAGCAGGTCGATGTCGGAGTGCGGGTGCAGCTCACCACGGCCATAGCCGCCCACGGCGAGCAGGGCGATGCCATCATCCGGCCAGGCCTGGCGTTGCCAGGCGATGGCCAGCAGGCGATCGATGGCGCGGGCACGGCCATGGATGAGGTCGCGGATGTCGGCACCCGCCTTGAAGCGGGCCTCGAGACGCTCCTGTACCTGTGCCAGAGCCCGCTTGAACAGCGGGATGGGCGTCTTCGTCGTGGCCAGCTCGCCGTCGAAGGTGACGGCATCGTAGAGCGCTTCACGCTCGACGAAGTGGTAGTGGTGCAGGAGCATCGTGATCAACCCTCGAGGAAGGAGAGGTCCTCTTCCGTGCGACGTGTCAGCACCTCGACGCCGGTGGCGGTGACCAGCAGGGTGTGCTCCCACTGCGCGGACAGGCTCTTGTCCTTGGTCACGGCTGTCCAGTCGTCCTTGAGTACCTTCACCTTGTAACCACCGACATTGACCATCGGCTCGATGGTCAGGCACATGCCTTCCAGGAGCTCGGCGTCGGCACGGGCTTCGTAGCCGTCATAGTGCAGCACCTGCGGGTCCTCATGGAAGCCGGCACCGATACCGTGGCCGCAGAAGTCACGCACGACGCTGTAACCTGCCGCTTCGGCATGCTTCTGGATGGCGCGACCGATCTCGGAAAGACGTACGCCCGGGCGTACCAGCTCGATGCCCTTGTAGAGACATTCCTGGGTGATGCGGCACAGGCGCTCCGCCTGGATGGTCGGTTCCCCGACGATGTACATCTTCGAGGTGTCGCCGTGATAGCCGTCCTTGATCACGGTGATGTCGATGTTGAGGATGTCACCCTTCTTGAGCTTCTTGTTGTCATCGGGGATGCCGTGACAGACAACGTGATTGATCGAGGTGCAGATCGATTTCGGGAAGCCGTGGTAGTTGAGCGGTGCCGGAATGCAGCCCTGAACCTCGGTGATGTGATGGTGAGCGATGCGATTGAGCTCGCCCGTGGTGACACCGGGACGGACGTGCTCGTCGAGCAGCTCCAGCACTTCAGCCGCCAGACGGCCGGCGACGCGCATCTTGTCGATTTCTTCAGCTGTCTTGATGGGAATGTTCATGAGGACTCGAGGCAGGAGATAAGAGGGATGAAACGCCGCCAGGCCGCGCGTGGCGGGGGAATGGCGCGACGCATCGCGTGCCGTGTCGGGCAGTCGCGACTTCATATCGTGGTCGAGCTATGGTATAAAGCCGCGCGCTTTCCTGCAAATTCTCCTCGATCGGCCACCTCCGGGCATCTGGCCGAGGCGACATTGAAAGGACTGACGTACATAACCCCAATCCACACACGTTCCGTCACATGGTCCCGGGTGCCGCGCAAGCGGTCGGATCCATGGGGGACGTGGAGGCCCAACCCGATATCCAGGAGATATTCACATGGCGCAAGTCAACATGCGCGATCTGCTCAAGGCAGGCGCACACTTCGGTCACCAGACCAAGTACTGGAACCCGAAGATGTCCAAGTTCATCTTCGGCGCTCGCAACAAGATCCACATCATCAACCTCGAGCACACCCTGCCGGCGCTGAACGAAGCCGTGTCAGTGGTCGAGAAGATGGCTGCCAATGGCAACAAGATCATGTTCGTGGGCACCAAGCGCGCTGCCGGCAAGATCATCAAGGAAGAAGCTCGCAAGGCTGGCCAGCCGTACGTCAACCATCGCTGGTTGGGCGGCATGCTGACCAACTTCAAGACCATCCGTCAGTCCATCAAGCGCCTGCGCGAAATCGAGCAGATGCATGAAGACGGTACCTTCGCGAAGCTGACCAAGAAAGAAGTCCTGATGGCCACTCGTGAGCAGGACAAGCTCGAGCGTTCCATCGGCGGTATCAAGGAAATGGGCGGCCTGCCGGACGCCATGTTCGTGATCGACGTTGACCACGAGCGCATCGCGATCAACGAAGCCAACAAGCTGGGCATCCCGGTCATCGGCGTCGTCGATACCAACTCCAACCCGGACGGCGTGGACTACGTCATCCCGGGTAACGATGACTCCATCCGTGCCATCCAGATCTATGTCCAGGCAATTGCAGGCGCCTGTGGCAAGAACAAGGAAGAAGAGCTGGCCGGTGAGTTCGTCGAAACTGCGGCTGAAGAAGACGCAGCAGAGTGATCCTGGCGGCTTGATCTGACTGTCACACACGCTGCGCTACACTAAGTGCGGCATGGCCTAGCCAAGCGGCAGTCAGGTCAGGCAATGAGGGGGCCACGGCCCCCTCATTTGCGACCGCTCAAGCGGTCGTGACCGAATTCCCGTATTCAAAGACGTCGACACGACAGAGGTTTCATCCCATGGCAGCTATCAGCGCATCTATGGTCAAGGAACTGCGTGAGCGTACTGCGCTCGGCATGATGGAATGCAAGAAGGCTCTTACCGAAGCCGGTGGCGACATCGAGCTCGCGATCGAGAACCTGCGCAAGAACTCCGGCCTGAAGGCCGCCAAGAAAGCTGGCCGTGTGGCCGCTGAAGGCGCCATCGTCATCAAGGTCGCCGACGATGCCAGCTATGGCGTGATGGTCGAAGTCAACTCCGAGACCGACTTCGTCGCTCGCGATGACAACTTCCAGGCCTTCACCAAGCTGATCGCCGACCGCGTGTTCGAGACCAAGAACACCGATATCGCTTCCCTGATGGAAGGCGAGCTGGAAGACACTCGTGGTCAGCTGGTTCAGAAGATCGGTGAGAACATCTCCGTGCGTCGCGCCGAGCTGGTCGAAGCGCCGGCCGGTGGTGTCGTCGGTGGTTACGTCCACGGCGGTCGCATCGCGGCTCTGACCCTGCTGCAGGGCGGCACCGCTGACGCGGCCAAGGACGTTTCCATGCACGTCGCAGCCGTGAACCCGGTCTGTGCACGTCCGGCAGACATGCCGCAGGAACAGATGGACGCCGAGAAGGCCATCATCCTTGCTCAGCCGGACATGGCTGGCAAGCCGGCGGAAATCGCCGAGAAGATGTCCCAGGGCCGTCTGAAGAAGTACCTGGCTGAAAACAGCCTGACCGAACAGCCGTTCGTCAAGGACCCGAACCAGACCGTCGCCGAGTTCGTCAAGGCTGCCGGCGGTGAAGTGGTATCCTTCGTGCGCATGGAAGTCGGTGAAGGTATCGAGAAGGAAGAAGTGGACTTCGCAGCTGAAGTCCGTGAGCAGGCCAGCCGCGCGTAAGGGCTGACTGTTTTCGCTTCTCACGATGGCGTGCGCTTAGTCGCACGCCATCGTGTATCTGGCCCCCGCCTTCGGGCCGCCCCGTCCCCGTATGTCAGTATCAGGAGAAATTCGCATGGCCACCATTTCCGCTGAACGCAATGCCAAGTACAAGCGCATACTGCTCAAGCTTTCCGGTGAGGCCCTGATGGGCGATGGCGAGTTCGGCATCGACCCCAAGGTGCTGGATCGCATGGCGCTGGAAATCGGTCAGCTGGTGGGCATCGGTGTCCAGGTCGGCATCGTGATCGGCGGCGGTAACCTGTTCCGTGGTGCGGCCCTGCAGGAAGCCGGCATGGAACGCGTGACCGGCGACCACATGGGCATGCTGGCCACCGTCATGAACGGTCTGGCGCTGCGTGATGCACTGGAGCGTTCCAACATCCGCTCTCGCGTCATGTCTGCCATCCCGATGAGTGGCGTGGTAGAACATTACGACCGCCGTACCGCGATCCGTTATCTGACCTCGGGTGACGTCGTCATCTTCTCCGCCGGCACCGGCAACCCGTTCTTCACCACGGATTCCGCCGCCTGTCTGCGTGGCATCGAGATCGATGCCGATGCCGTCATCAAGGCGACCAAGGTGGATGGTGTCTACGACAAGGACCCGGTCAAGTTCCCGGATGCCGTGAAGTACGAGAGCCTCAGTTATGACGACGCGCTGGAGCAGAAGCTCGGCGTGATGGATTTGACCGCCATCTGCCTGGTGCGTGACCATGACATGCCGGTACGGGTGTTCAACATGAACAAGGTAGGCGCGCTGCTCAACCTGGTGGTGGGTGGCAAGGAAGGCACGCTGATTGATAGAGGGTAAGATTGTGATCAACGATATCAAGAAAGACGTCGAAGCACGCATGAAGAAGACCATCGAGTCCCTCGGTGCCGCCTTCAGCAAGATTCGTACCGGTCGTGCGCATCCGAGCATTCTCGATGCCGTGACGGTCGACTACTACGGTAGCCAGGTGCCGCTGAATCAGGTGGCCAACATCACCACCGAAGATGCGCGCACCCTGACTGTCGTGCCGTGGGAAAAGCCCATGGTGCCGAAGGTCGAGAAGGCCATCATGACTTCTGACCTGGGTCTCAACCCGTCCACCGCCGGTGACGTGATTCGCGTGCCGATGCCGATGCTGACGGAAGAGACGCGTCGTGGTTACACCAAGCAGGCGCGTGCAGAAGCGGAAAACGCCCGCGTGGCGCTTCGCAATGTGCGTCGTGACGCCAATGGCGACATCAAGAGCCTGCTCAAGGACAAGGACATCTCCGAAGACGATGCACGTCGCGGAGAAGACGAGATCCAGAAGCTGACCGACAAGTATGTGGCGGAAGTCGACAGTGCTCTGGAGCACAAGGAAACTGACCTGATGCAGGTCTGATCGGGTCTGCCGCCGGCACCCTGTCGGCGGCATCCGGTGCTCGTAGCGAGACCCCATGACGTCACCGAATTCCCTCTCCACGCCACGCCATGTGGCGATCATCATGGACGGCAACAACCGCTGGGCGAAATCCCGCGGCTGGGCTGGTATCCGTGGCCATCGTGCCGGTGCCGAG
This sequence comes from Cobetia sp. 3AK, assembly GCF_029846335.1. Taxonomy (NCBI): domain Bacteria; kingdom Pseudomonadati; phylum Pseudomonadota; class Gammaproteobacteria; order Oceanospirillales; family Halomonadaceae; genus Cobetia; species Cobetia sp. 3AK. The sequence continues at coordinate 64,592 of NZ_JARWKR010000007.1, forward strand.
ACCGTCCGCAGTACCATCCGTCGCGCTGCCGAGCAGGGCGTCGAGGTACTGACCCTGTTTGCTTTCTCCAGCGAGAACTGGAAGCGTCCGGCCAATGAGGTCAGTGCGCTGATGGAGCTGTTCCTCATGGCGCTCAAGCGTGAGGTCAAGAAGCTTCATCGACACGACATACGCCTCTCCGTGATCGGGGAGCGCAGCCGCTTCTCAAGCTCCATCCAGAAACATATCCGCAGTGCCGAAGAGATGACGCGCGACAATCGCGGCATGCATGTGGTCATCTGCGCCAACTACGGTGGCCGCTGGGACATTGCCGAGGCTGCCCGACGTCTGGCGACGCAGGTCGAGCGAGGCGAGCTCAAGGCCGCGGATATCGACGAGTCCCGCCTCGGGGCCGAGGTCTGTCTGAGTTCGCTCCCGGAAGTGGATCTGTGCATTCGCACCAGTGGCGAGCAGCGTATCTCCAACTTCCTGCTCTGGCAGCTGGCCTACGCCGAGTTCTACTTCTCGCCGGTGCTGTGGCCTGATTTCGACTCGGCGGCCTTCGATGAGGCGCTCGATGCCTATGCCCAGCGTCAACGGCGCTACGGCATGACCAGCGAACAACTCGACGCCGAGGGGCTCTAGTGCTCAAACAACGAATCATCACCGCGCTCATTCTCGCCCCGCTGGCGCTGTGGGGGCTGTTTGGCCTCGACGGTGCCGCCTTTGCGGTCATGACCGGGGGCGTGGTGGCACTGGCCGCCTGGGAGTGGGCCAATCTTGCCGGCGTGCGTGCCGGCGCGGCGCGTCTGCTGTTTCCTGCCTGCATGGCGCTGGCGATGCTGCTGGTGTGGTGGGCGGATGCCTCCCAGGCTCGCTGGCCGCTCTATCTGGCGGCGCTGGCATGGGCCGTCAATCTGCGCTGGGTGATGCATTACCCCGAAAAGCGTCAGGAATGGCATGCCACCGGCATGCGACTGGGTGTCGGGGTCCTGGCACTGTTGCCGACCTGGTTCGGCTTTCTCCAGCTCAAGACCAGCGGTGGCGAGTGGCTGCTGTACGTGCTGCTGATGGTGTGGGCGGCGGATATCGGCGCCTATTTCTCCGGCAAGCGATTCGGCAAGCGCAAGCTGGCGCCACGTGTCAGTCCGGGCAAGTCCTGGGAAGGTGTCTACGGCGGGCTGGTCGCCACCGGATTGCTGGCCACCGGCTATGCGCTGGCAGGGCAGGCCGACTGGCTGCCGCTGCTGGTGGTCACGCTGGGCGTCACTGGCGTCTCGGTGCTGGGAGACCTGCTGGAAAGCATGTTCAAGCGCGAGCGTGAGATGAAGGACTCCAGTCAGCTGTTGCCGGGGCACGGCGGCATCATGGACCGCATCGATAGTCTGACGGCGGCCGTGCCGTTGTTTGCGCTACTGTTGCCCTGGGTGCTGGGAGGTGGTGCGTGATGGCGGGTGACATGTCCTCCAATGCGCCGGTGCAGCGCATCACGATTCTGGGGGCCACCGGCTCCATCGGCTCCAGCACGCTGGATGTGATCTCGCGCCATCCGGAGCGTTATGTGGTGCATGCATTGAGTGCCGCCACGCGCCATGAGGCATTGCTGGAGCTGTGCCTGGTCCATCGACCTCAGGTGGCGGTGATCGCCTCCGCCGAGGCGGCGCTGTGGCTCGGTGAGGCGCTCGAGGGCGTCGAGAGCTACCAGGGCACGCCCATCGAGGTACGTCACGGTGAGCAGGCGCTGGTGGACATCAGCGAGGCCCCCGAGGTCGACAGCGTGATGGCGGCCATCGTGGGTGCTGCCGGGCTGCTGCCGACTCTGGCTGCGGTGCGTGCGGGAAAGCGCGTCCTGCTGGCCAACAAGGAGGCGCTGGTGTGTGCCGGCCAGTTGTTCATGGATGCGGTGAAGCAGCACGGTGCGACGCTGCTGCCCATCGATTCCGAGCACAACGCCATCTTCCAGTGCCTGCCGCCCGAGCATCGCGATGGGCTGGCCCCCATCGGGGTCGAGAAGCTGCTGTTGACTGCCTCGGGTGGCCCGTTCCGTGACGAGGCCGAGTGGCCTGCCGAGCGCCTGGCGACGGTGACGCCGGCCGAGGCCTGCGCGCATCCCAACTGGTCGATGGGGCGCAAGATCTCCGTCGACAGTGCCACCCTGATGAACAAGGGGCTGGAACTGATCGAGGCCTGCTGGCTGTTCGCCTGTGGGCCCAACGACATCCAGGTCGTCGTGCATCCCCAGAGTGTCATTCACTCGATGGCGGCTTACAGTGATGGTTCGGTGCTGGCCCAGATGGGCAATCCCGACATGCGCACGCCCATCGCCTACGCGCTGGCCTGGCCGGAGCGCATCGATGCCGGCGTCGAGCCGCTGGATCTTTTCCAGGTGGCGCGACTCGACTTCCGTGCCGCTGATGAGACGCGCTTCCCGTGTCTGCGTCTGGCGCGTGAAGCCATCGCGGCAGGCGGTACCTGGCCTGCAGTGATGAATGCCGCCAATGAGGTGGCAGTGGCAGCCTTTCTCGAGGGCCGCCTGGCCTTCGATCGTATCCCGGTGGTGGTGGAAGCCGTCATGCAGGCTCGCCCGCCCCTGGCGGTGGATGGTCTCGAGGTGATCCTGTCCGAAGATGCCGCGGCACGTGAGTTGGCAGCCGCCCAACTGGCCCTCGTCGGGCCCTGAAATCCTATCTTGCACTGTCTTGTCACTTTCCTTGTGGGCGTGACAGGGCAGGCTGCCCATCTCGGGCACCAATTTCCAGGAGCGCGTGATGGGTGTGATCCAGAATATTCTTGCCGTGATCGTCGTGCTGGGGGTGTTGATCACCATCCATGAGTACGGTCATTTCTGGGTCGCGCGTCGTTGCGGCATCAAGGTGCTGCGCTTCTCCATCGGTTTCGGCAAGCCGTTCTGGTCGTGGACGGACCGCCACGGCACGGAATACGGTGTCGCGGCCATTCCATTGGGCGGCTACGTCAAGATGCTGGATGAGCGCGAGGGGCCAGTCGACCCGTCGGAGCGCCATCTGGCCTTCAATACCAAGTCCGTCTGGAAGCGCATCGCCGTCGTCTCGGCAGGGCCGCTGGCCAATTTCCTGCTGGCGATTCTGGCGTACTGGGCGCTGTTCGTCGCCGGTACCACGACCGTGGTGCCGATGGTCGGAGCGGTGGCGCCGGACTCTCCTGCAGGGCGTGCCGGGCTGACGCCCGATGCGGAAATCGTCGCCATCAATGATCAGCCGACACAAAGCTGGGAGGCGATCAATCTGCGCCTCATCGGCGCGATAGGGGACGACCAGCTGACGATCACCACCCGTGCTCCGGGCACCAGTGCCTCGCGTGAACAGACACTGGATGTCGAGCGCTTCCTGGTGGATCAGGATCCGCCGCGTCCGCTGGTCACGCTGGGCATCACCGCCTGGCGGCCCCAGCTGCCGGCGGTGCTGGGGCGAGTGCTGGAGGACGGTGCGGCGCAGGCTGCCGGCTTGAAGGCGGGAGACCGTATCGTCAGCATTGATGGCGTGCTGGTGGTGGACTGGATCGACTTCGTCGAGCGTGTGCGCGGTGCGCCGGGCGAGACGCTGTCCGTGCTGGTGGCGCGTGATGGCAAGGAAGAGACGCTGTCACTGACGCCCGCGAGCAATGCGCTCGATGACGGGCGTGTCGTGGGGCAGGTCGGCGCCGGTGTCGAGAATGTCAGCTGGCCGGAAGAGTATCAGCGTGAGCTCAGCTATGGGCCCCTGGCTGCCGTAGGGCAGGCGGTGAGCAAGACCGGCGAGATGACGGTGCTGACGCTGGACTCCATCCGCAAGATGCTGGTGGGCCTGATCGCGCCCTCCAATCTGTCCGGACCGATCACCATCGCGCGGATCGCCGGTGATACGGCTCGCTCCGGGCTTGAAGCCTTCCTGGGCTTCATGGCGTATCTGTCCATCAGTCTCGGGGTATTGAATCTGCTGCCGATTCCGGTGCTGGATGGCGGGCATCTGCTGTTCTATCTGGTCGAGGCGGTGCGCGGCAAGCCACTGTCCGAGAAGGTGCAGAATGCCGGGCTCAGGATCGGCATGGCGCTGGTCGGGTCGTTGATGTTCATGGCGATCTATTTCGACCTCATGCGTCTGTGGTAACCACCAGGATGGCGAAGACGGGGTGCCTCAGGATTGCCTCGCGTTTCCTGCAAGATGAACCAGAGCTGAACTGTCGCCCCTCATGAGGGTCAATTCATTGCACGGGCTGGCCAACATGGCCAACTCCCGTCATCATGCCCACACGACTTCGGCCCCGATTGCCGACCCCCAGGGGTGCTGTCTTGTCAGTAGCCAGGGGTTGTGTATAAGGTGCCTGTTTATCCAAGCGGGCGGAATCCAGAGAAGCGAAGCGACTGCATGAAACTCAAGACCATTGGATTGGCAGCTGCGCTGCTCGGGGCCAGTCAAGGCGCCTTGGCCGCGTCTTTCAAAGTATCCGACATCCGGGTAGAAGGCCTTCAGCGCGTGTCTGCGGGCACCGTGTTCAACGCCTTCCCCGTCTCCGCTGATCAGACCGTCGAGGATGATGATCTGTCCTCCGCGGCGCGCCAGCTGTTCGACACTGGCCTGTTTGATGATATCCGCCTCAAGCGTGATGGCGATGTGTTGATCATCGACGTGGTCGAGCGCCCGACGATCTCCAAGATCGAGATCGACGGCAACTCGCAGATTCCCGACGAGGACCTGCGCAAGGGCCTCAAGGAAGCCGGGCTGGCCGAAGGTCAGGTGTTGCAGCGCTCCACCCTGGAAGAGATGCAGCGTGAGCTGGAGCGCGTCTACCAGGCGCAGGGCCGCTACAGCGCTCGCATCGAGACCTCGGTGGAAACCCTCGAGCGCAACCGTGTTCAGGTCAATATCGACGTCAAGGAAGGTGCGGTCGCCAAGATCCACCAGATCAACATCGTCGGCAACTCCGCCTTCGATGACGAGACCCTGCGTGAACAGCTCGAGCTGGAAGACCGCCCGAGCTGGTTCTTCGGCTGGTTCTCCGACGACGAATACTCGCGCGAGAAGCTGACCGGGGACATCGAGACGCTCAAGTCCTGGTATCTGGATCGTGGTTACGTGAACTTCCAGGTGCGCTCGACCCAGGTGTCCATCTCGCCGGACAAGTCCGAGATCTTCGTCACCATCAATGTCGACGAAGGCAAGCCGTACAAGATCGGTGAGATCGGTTTCGCCGGCGACATCAAGATGAAGGAAGAGCGGGCGCGTGATCTGGTCAAGCTCGCTCCGGATGCCCTTTATTCCCAGCGTGATGTGACGGCTTCCAGCGAGGCCCTGCGTCAGGCATTGGGAGCCGACGGCTTCGCCTTCGCCAAGGTCAACGCCGTGCCTGAGGTCAATGAAGAGAGCGAGACGGTGGATCTGACCTTTGCGGTCGACCCCGGCAAGCGCGCCTACGTGCGTCGCATCAACTTCAAGGGCAATACCACGACGGCGGACGAGGTGCTGCGTCGTGAGATGACCCAGCTCGAGGGTGCGCCTGCCTCGACGGACAAGATCAAGCAATCCAAGCAGAAGCTCGAGCGTCTCGGCTTCTTCAAGCAGGTCGATGTGGACACGCGTCCGGTCGCCGGCGAGCCGGATCAGCTGGACGTCAACTACAACGTCGAGGAACAGCCGTCGGGCTCGATCTCGGCGTCGGTCGGCTTCTCTCAGGGTGACGGGGTCATCTACGGGGTGGGGCTGTCGCAGAAGAACTTCCTGGGCACCGGCAACGAAGTCAACATCAATGCCCAGAAGTCCGATGACTACACCAATGTCAGCTTCGGCTATACCGACCCGTACTGGACACTGGATGGCATCTCGCGTGGCTACAACCTGTTCTACCGCAAGGTGGATTACGACGATGATGACGATGTCGCCAGCTACGCGACCGACAGCTTCGGCGGTGGCATCAACTTCGGTTACCCGATCAACGAACTGTCGCGCCTGAATTTCGGTGCCGGTTACGAGTTCGTGCGCGTCAAGGACTTCGATGACAGCCCCGCCGAGGTCACGCAGTACATCAGTGATGAGGGCGAGGATTTCAACCTCTACAAGCTGACCGCCAGCTGGTCGCGCAACAATCTCAACCGCGGCATCCTGCCCACGGCGGGCAGCTCGCAGCTGCTGTCACTGGAAGTGGCAGTGCCCGGCTCCGATGCGGACTATTACAAGTTCCGCTACAAGGGGCAGAAGCTGTTCGAACTGCATGATGACTGGTCGCTCAAGTTCCGGACCGAACTTGGCTATGCCAATTCGTTCTCCGGCGATACCTACCCGTTCTTCAAGAACTTCTATGCGGGTGGTCTGGGCAGCGTGCGTGGTTACAGCTCCAACACCCTGGGTCAGGCATCCACCGAGGTCGATGACGGTGATGACGATACCCTGGGCGGCAACATTCTGGTCGAGGGCGGGATCGATCTGATCTTCCCGATGCCCTTCGTCAAGGACAAGCGCAGCGTCCAGCCGTCGTTCTTCGTGGATGCGGGGAATACCTATCTGACGTCCTGCTACGATGTCGGCTCCAGCTATTCCAGTTCCTGCGAGAGTGGCGTGGACCTCGGCGATCTGAATTACAGTGCCGGTATCGGCCTGTCATGGATCACGCCGGTTGGCCCGCTGACCTTCAGTGTCGCGCAGCCCATTGGTGACGATGACGACGACGACACCGAGATCTTCCAGTTCTCACTGGGCCAGACCTTCTAAGGCGGACATGACGCCACACCGGTGGGCAACCGATGTGGCGTCATGTCCCCGCTGCCGGCGCCGCCGTTCCTGTTCTGGCGTCGGTCACCGAACAACAGGCCTACAAGGAGTTTTATGATGCGTAAATTGACCCGCGCACTGTGTCTGGCAGGCGGCCTCGCAGCCTTTGCGACCCCGATGATGGCCCAGGCCACGGAAGTGGCGGTCATGGACTGGCGCCAGGCGCTGTTGAGCTCCGATGCTGCCCAGCGCTCCATGAATCAGCTCAAGAATCAGCTGGCTGGCAAGCAGGATCAGGCCAAGGCGCTGGCCAAGGAGCTTGAGACCATGCAGAACAAGCTGCAGAAGGATGGTGCGGTGATGTCGGATTCCGAGCGCCAGTCACTGCAGCAGCAACTGCGCCAGAAGGGCGGGCAGTTCCAGCAGCTGCGCGGCCAGGTCCAGCAGCAGCAGCAGCAGGCCGAGCAGGCATTCCTCAAGCAATCCAAGCCCAAGCTGGACAAGGCCATTCAGCAGGTCGTCGACAAGCACGGTGTCGAGCTGCTGGTGGACCGCAGTGCCACGGTCTACAGCAAGGATGGTCTCGACCTGACCGATGAGGTCACCCAGGTCTTCAACTCGCTCAACTGATGTCGTCGCGCGTCACGGCGCGCGATGCCAGCATTGAGCATGCCTACGCGAATGCGAGCCAGCGGCGCCCGACGCCTAGAGACAGCATGAAAAAGCAACAATTCTCCTACACTCTCGAGGATCTGGCTCAGCGGCTGGGTGCTCGACTCGTTGGCGACCCGAACGTTCGGGTCTCTGGTCTGTCGACGCTGGTGGACGCGGCGCCAGGCGATATCGCCTTCCTCGCCAATCGCGCCTACCTCAAGTATCTCGCGGACTCTCAGGCCACGGCGGTGCTGCTGCACGAGAGTCATCTCGACGAGTGCAAGAGCCATGCGCTGGTGCTGGACAATCCTTACCTGGCCTATGCCGAGCTGTCACGGTTGTTCGATCCCATGGCACAGGCACCGCAGGCCAGCGTGCATCCCAGTGCGGTCGTCGATGAGACGGCCACGCTGGGCGCGAATGTCGAGATCGGCCCGCAGGTGGTGGTCGGCCCCGGTGTCAGTATCGGGGATGGCTCCCGTCTCCAGGCCGGGTGCGTCATTGGCGCTGACAGCGTGCTGGGCGAAGGGTGTCTGCTGCATCCCAATGTCACGCTCTATCACGGGGTGGTCATCGGGGCGCGGGCAGTCCTGCACAGTGGCTGCGTGATCGGTGCCGACGGCTTCGGTTTCGCCCACGACGGCAAGGGCTGGCACAAGATCGCCCAGCTGGGTGGCGTGATGATCGGTGATGATGTCGAGGTCGGCAGCTGCACCAGCATTGACCGAGGAGCACTCGGCGACACCATCATCGGCAATGACGTCAAGATCGACTCCCAGGTCCAGATCGCGCACAACGTGCAGATCGGAGATCACTCGGCGCTGGCCGGCTGTGTCGGCATCGCCGGTTCCACCAAGGTGGGTCGCTACTGTCTGATGGGCGGTGGCGTGGGGCTTGCCGGGCATCTGGAAATCTGTGATGGCGTGCAGGTCACCGGCATGAGTCTGGTGACCAATTCCATCACCAAGCCGGGCGTGTACTCGTCGGGTACCGGGGCGATGGACAATGGCCTGTGGCGCCGCAATGCCGTGCGTTTCAAGCAGCTGGATCAGCTCGCACGACGTCTGAACCAGGTCGAGAAGGACTTGAAGGACAGGTAGCGCTGCTCTGGCACCGCGGCAGGTGCCAGCAGGCGTTGTCCATGAGGCAGTGGTCGCTGGTTTTGTGCCTTGTGCCGAGCGCCTGTCCAGGCAGGTCATCTCGTCAGCCCGGCGACTCTGGGCAATGAGCGGCTGCCAGTCGCGCGCAAGGACGCTATAATGCGCGCCATTGCCAGAACGGCGGTCCGGACCGTCATTACATGCCTGCCCGAGTGCGGCAGGCATTTCGTTATTTCAGAGGTTGCAAGCCAATGGTTATGGACGTCAACGAGATCCGTGAGTATCTCCCGCACCGCTATCCTTTCCTGCTGATCGATCGGGTCATGGAACTGTCCCTTGGCGAGTTCATCGTCGCGCGCAAGAATGTGAGCATCAATGAGCCGTTCTTCAATGGCCACTTCCCGGGACACCCGATCATGCCGGGTGTGCTGATCGTTGAGGCCATGGCTCAGGCGGCAGGTATTCTGGGTTTCAAGACGGTCGACAAGCGTCCTGCCGATGGTTACATCTATTACCTCGTGGGCAGTGACAACGTGCGCTTCAAGCGTCCGGTCATGCCGGGCGACCAGCTCGAGATCAGCGCCCGCGTGCTGCGCGAGAAGCGTGGTATCTGGAAGTTCGCCTGTCAGGCCAAGGTCGACGGTGACGTGGTCTGTGAAGCCGAAATCATCTGTGCCGAGAGGAAGGTCGCTTGATACATCCTACTGCCATTGTCGATCCCGGCGCCCGCCTGGCCGACGATGTCGAGGTCGGTCCGTTTTGCGTGATCGGTGCCGACGTCGAGATCGGCGCTGGCACGGTGGTGGGGCCGCACGTCGTCATCAAGGGTACGACGGTCATCGGTGAGCGTAACCGCATCTTCCAGTTCGCCTCGGTCGGTGAGGATTGCCAGGACAAGAAGTACGCCGGTGAGCCGACACGCCTGGAGATCGGGGATGACAACGTCATTCGCGAGGGTGTGACCCTGCACCGGGGTACCGTCCAGGATGCCAGCCTGACACGCATCGGCAGTCGCAACCTGTTCATGGCCTACTCGCACGTGGGCCATGATTGCATCATCGGGGATGACTGCATCATGGCCAATCAGGCGACGCTGGGGGGGCATGTCCATCTGGGCAATCACGTCATTCTTGGCGGATTGTCGGCGGTGCACCAGTTCTGTCATGTCGGCGAGCACGCCATGGCGGGCGGTGGCTCCATCATCACCAAGGACATCGCGGCCTTCGTGATGGTCAATGGGCACCCTGCCGAGGCGCATGGCCTCAACAGCGTCGGCCTCAAGCGCCGTGGTTTCAGTCGCGAGACCATCTCCGCCCTGAACGCGGCCTACAAGACGGTCTTCCGTCAGGGGCTGACACTGGCGCAGGCACTCGAGAAGCTGGAAGGTGAGCCGCCTCTCGCCGAGCGCGATGTCTTCATCGCCTCGCTCAAGGCGTCCACTCGTGGCCTGACACGCTGAGCATGCGCATCTACCTGGTAGCCGGAGAGCTCTCCGGTGACATCCTCGGTGCCAGCTTGATGCGCGCGCTCAAGGCGCGTCATCCCGATGTCGAGTTTCGTGGCATCGGGGGGCCGCGCATGCAGGCCGAAGGCTTCGACAGCCTCTATCCGCTGGAAACTCTCTCCATCATGGGGCTGGTCGAGGTGCTCAAGCATCTGCCGGAGTTGATCAAGGTGCGTCGCCATCTGTTGCGCGACGCGCTTGAGTGGCAGCCTGACGTGATGATCGGTATCGATGCTCCCGACTTCAATCTGGGGCTCGAGCTGCGCCTGCGCAAGCGGGGCATCACTACGGCGCACTATGTCAGTCCCTCCGTCTGGGCCTGGCGTCAGGGCAGGGTGAAGACCATCCGCCGTGCCGTCGATCGCATGCTGACCTTCCTGCCCTTCGAGGCGGCCTTCTATCGCGAACATCAGGTGCCGGTGACCTTCGTCGGCCATCCGCTGGCGGATGAGTTGCCGCTCGAGGATGATCGCGATGCTGTTCGCCTGCAGCTGGGGATTGCCCCCGACGTGCAGTTGCTGGCGGTGTTGCCGGGATCCCGTGGCAACGAGATCCGTTTCCTCGGCGAGACCTTCCTGGCCGCCATTGAACGCCTTTGCCAGCGTTACCCTGCGCTTGAAGTGGTGATTCCGGCCGCCACGTCGCTGCGGCGTAGCGAGCTTGAGTCACTGATGCAGGGGCGCGAGGCGCTGGATCGCAGTCGCATTCACCTCATCGATGGCCAGTCGCGTGAAGCGATGACTGCCGCCGATGCCGTGCTGCTGGCCTCCGGTACGGCAGCGCTCGAATGTCTGCTGTGTCATCGTCCGATGGTGGTGGCCTATCGCATGGCGCCGATGACCCACCGCATCGCACGGCACATGGTCAAGACCGATTGGATTTCGCTACCCAACCTGATTGCCCGCGAGACATTGGTGCCGGAGCTGATCCAGGACGCAGCCACGCCGGAGTCCATCGAGGAAAGCCTCGCTCCCTTGCTGTCGCGTGCCGCCGGCGATGTCTGTCGCCAGCGTGAGCTGCGTGAGCGCTTCGTCGCCATGCATCGTGAGTTGACCTGTGATGCCAGCGCCGCGGCCGCCATTGCCATCGGTGAGCTGGCGGGGCGCTGATCACGATCGCCCGTGATGCCTTTACTGACTGATACCCCCTGATCGGCAGGCCGCAACAGTGGTCTGTCGGTTGTCTGACGCCCCGAGATACCATGACCGACTCTGCCGATCGACCCGCCACTCTGCCCGCCAGCCGCAAGCGCAAACCCGCCGATGATTTTCCGGCGCTGGTGATCCCCTATCACGGGGAGCTGCTGGCAGGTATCGATGAGGTCGGGCGTGGACCGCTGGTCGGGCCCGTGGTGGCGGCAGCGGTGATTCTTGACCCGAATGACCCCATCGAGGGCATCACCGACTCCAAGAAACTCAGCGAGAAGAAGCGCCTGGCACTGTACGAGCAGATTCGTGCGCGTGCCTGGGCCTGGGCGATCGCCGAGGCTACCAGTGAAGAGATCGATGAGCTGAACATCTATCAGGCCACGCACCTGGCGATGCGGCGTGCTGTCGATGCCCTGGGCGTACGCCCGGAATATCTGCTGGTGGATGGCAACCGCTTGCCGGGGCACGAGATTCCCGGCATGGCAGTGGTGAAGGGCGACCTGCGCCACGCCGCCATCGGCGCGGCTTCCATACTGGCCAAGGTATACCGCGATGCCCAGATGGCAGCGCTGGATGCCTGCTTCCCCGCCTACGGTTTCGCGCGTCACAAGGGCTACCCGACCCGCGAGCATCAGGCTGCCATCGAGACGCATGGCATCCTTACCCTGCATCGCAAGAGCTTCGGGCCGGTCAAGCGGCTTTACATGGCCGGGCATGTGCCGCAGGCCGTGCCGGAAGATGCATTGATCGCGCTGCCGGCCCCGGTTGAGCCAGCCGCTGAGCCGGACAAGGCTGTCGAGTCATCAGAGCAATCGTCGGGGCCGTCAGAGCGATCGTCGGGGCCGTCAGAGCAGGAAGCGGCCCTGGCGACGAGTGAGCCGAGCCAGTCTCCCGCTGAAAAAAAGCCGCCAGCCGTGGTCTGACTGATGCCAGTGAGACCACGGCATCCCCGTCAGTCGAGGTCGTCCTGACAGGCGAGGCGCCTTCAGACGATTCCTCCGACGCGCTATCCTTGGCAGCGGAGTCCCCGCCTTCAGCGTCCGAGGCGCCGGCAGCGTCAGCGCGGCCATCGTCACCCGCCGCGACTGAATCCTTTACCGTCACGCAGACTTCACGAGCCGATTCCATGACCACGCCCTTTGTTCACCTGCGCGTTCACACCGAGTTCTCTCTCGTCGATGGTCTGCCCGGCGTCAAGCCGCTGATCAAGGCGACCGCCACGGCAGGCCAGCCGGCTGTCGCGGTCACCGACGAGGCCAACCTGTTCGGGCTGGTCAAGTTCTACTCCAATGCCCGAGGGGCCGGGATCAAGCCGATCATCGGTTCCGATCTGTGGATGACCAATCCGCAGGACGTCACGCGTCCCTACCGCATCACGCTGCTGGCGATGAATGACATCGGCTATCGCCATCTGACCGAGCTGATCTCGCGCGGTTGGACCGACGGCCAGAAGCAGGGGCGTGCCTATCTCGAGAAGCAGTGGATCTTCGAGCAGGCCGAGGGGCTGATCGTGCTGTCCGGGGGTCGCGAGGGCGAGATCGGGCGTCATCTGCTCTCGGATCACGAAGACACCGCACGGACCCTGCTGAGCGAATGGAAGGCGGTCTTCGGGGATCGCTTCTATCTGGAGCTGACCCGTACCCAGCGCCAGTACGAGGAAGAGTGCCTGCACCTGTCGGTGGCGTTGGCTGAGGCGACCGATACTCCGGTGGTCGCCACCAATGACGTGCGCTTCCTCAAGCGTGAGGACTACTGGGCCCACGAGACGCGCGTGGCCATCGGGGAAGGCAAGGCGCTGGATGACCCGCGCCGCGAGACCCGCTACAGCGATGAGCAGTACCTGAAGACCGCCGAGGAAATGCACGAGCTGTTCGCCGACATTCCCGAAGCGCTCGAGAACAGCGTGCTGATCGCGGCGCGCTGTTCCGTGACGGTTCAGCTGGGGACCTACTTCCTGCCCGAGTTCCCGGTGCCGGAAGGCATGACGATGGATGAGTTCTTCCGCAAGGTTTCCCATGATGGCCTGACGGAACGCCTCGAGAAGCTCTATCCGCGCGACAGGCATCCCCGCGACAGCGAAGCCTGGGCTGACACCGAACAGCGCTATCGTTCCCGCCTGGACTTCGAGCTCGACATCATCCTGCAGATGGGCTTCCCCGGGTACTTCCTGATCGTCATGGACTTCATCCAGTGGGGCAAGGACAACGGCGTGCCGGTCGGCCCGGGGCGTGGTTCCGGTGCCGGCTCACTGGTGGCCTATGCCCAGAAGATCACCGATCTGGATCCGCTGGAATACGACCTGCTGTTCGAGCGCTTCCTGAACCCGGAACGTGTCTCCATGCCCGACTTCGACGTCGACTTCTGCATGGAGAAGCGCGATCGCGTCATCGATTACGTGGCCGAGCGCTACGGGCGCAATGCGGTCTCGCAGATCGTCACCTTCGGCACCATGGCCGCCAAGGCGGTGGTGCGTGACGTGGCGCGTGCCCAGGGGCGTCCCTACTCGCTGGGCGACAAGCTCTCCAAGCTGATTCCCTTTGAAGTCGGCATGACGCTGGAGAAGGCCATCGAGCAGGAGCCTCAGCTCAAGGAATTCATCGAGAACGATGAAGAGGCCCAGGAAATCTGGGAGATGGCGCTCAAGCTCGAGGGCACCACCCGCGGTACCGGCAAGCACGCCGGGGGCGTGGTGATCGCTCCCACCAAGCTGACCGATTTCTCGCCGCTGCTGTGTGAAGAGGATGGCAGCGGTCTGGTGGTGCAGTTCGACAAGAACGATGTCGAGGAAGCCGGGCTGGTCAAGTTCGACTTCCTGGGGCTGCGTACCCTGACCATCATCGACTGGGCGACCGAGATGGTCGACAAGGTCCGTGAGCGTGAAGGGCTGCCGCCGCTGGAGATCGATGACATTCCGCTGGACGACGCCAAGACCTTCGACATGCTGCAGAAGGCGGAGACGACGGCGGTCTTCCAGCTGGAATCCCGCGGCATGAAGGAGCTGATCAAGAAGCTCAAGCCTGACTGCCTGGAAGACATGATCGCCCTGGTGGCCCTGTTCCGTCCGGGCCCGCTGCAGTCCGGCATGGTGGATGACTTCATCAACCGCAAGCACGGTCGCTCAGAAGTGTCTTATCCACACCCGGATTATCAGCATGAGCTGCTCAAGCCGGTACTGGAGCCGACCTACGGCATCATCCTGTACCAGGAGCAGGTCATGCAGATCGCGCAGGTGCTGGCCGGCTACACGCTGGGCCAAGCCGACATGCTGCGCCGCGCGATGGGCAAGAAGAAGCCGGAAGAGATGGCCAAGCAGCGTGCCGGCTTCATGGAAGGGTGTGCCGAGAAGGGCATCGACAAGGACCTGGCGGGCAACATCTTCGACCTGGTGGAAAAGTTCGCCGGTTACGGCTTCAACAAGTCCCACTCGGCGGCCTATGGCCTCGTCTCCTACCAGACGGGCTGGCTGAAGGCGCACTATCCGGGGCCGTTCATGGCCGCGGTGATCTCGACCGAGATGCAGACCATCGAGAAGGTGGTACCGCTGATCGAGGAATGCCGCCATATCGGCCTGACGGTCACGCCACCGGACGTCAACATCGGTGGCTACAAGTTCACCGTCGACCTCGAAGGGCGCGTCGTCTACGGGCTGGGCGCGATCCGTGGCGTGGGCGAGGGCCCGATCGAGGCGATCGTCAGCGCACGTGCCGAGGGTGGGCCGTTCAGCGACATCTTCGACTTCTGCAAGCGCATCGATGCCAAGAAGATCAACAAGCGCACCCTGGAGGCGTTGATCCGCTCCGGGGCGCTGGACAACATCGGCCCGTCCCGTGCGGTGCTGATGCTGGCGGTGGAGGATGCGCTCAAGGCCGCCTCCCAGAATCATGCCAACAACGATGTCGGCATCACCGACATGTTCGGCGATGCCTTCAGCGAGCCGGAAACGGATGTCTACGCCGGCTATCGCAAGGCGCGTGAGTGGACCGACAAGGAGCGCCTCACCGGCGAGAAGGACACCTTGGGGCTCTATCTGACCGGCCATCCCATCGATGAATACGAAGGTGAGCTCAAGCGCTTCATCAATGCGCGCATCAGCGACCTGAAGCCGTCGCGGGAGCCGCAGCGCATCGCCGGGCTGGTGATCGCCATGCGCACCATGAAGTCCAAGCGTGGCGATACCATGGCCTTCGTGACCCTGGATGATCGCACCGGACGCATCGAGGCCTCGATGTTCGGCGAACTCTACGACCAGGTACGCAACAAGCTGGTACCTGACAGCGTGGTGATCGTCGAGGGGGAGGTCAGTCAGGATGATTATTCCGGCGGCCTGCGCCTGCGTGGCAAGGATGTCACGCCGATCATCGATGCGCGGGCGCGCTTCGGTGAGGCCGTCGAGATGAGCATCGCCGCCGAGGATATCGGCGGACGCTTCACCCAGCAGCTATCCACGCTGTTGACGCCGCACCTGGCCAGCGAAGGCCTGCCGATGCGGCTACGCTATCGCAATGCCGCCGCGGAGGCCTGGCTGGAGCTTGGTGAGCAATGGCGCGTCGCCCCCAGCGATGAACTGCTGATCCAGCTGGGTGAGGTGGAAGGCCAGCGCGGCGTGCGACTCAAGTACCGTGAGTGATTGTTGATCAAGGGGGAGGGACGCCATCCCTTCCCCTTGATGATGCAAGTGAAACGAGGTGGTGAAGGGCGTGGGGGAGAGGCAATCCCGCGCCGAACGGGCGGGCAAGGTTTGCACCTGTCGAACAGGGTGCGATAATGCCCCCCTATCTTTTCCGTACCCAATTCCATGCCGACTGTGACCGCCGTGAGCCACAGATCGCCTGAGCGCTTGCTCAGGGGGAGTGACCCGGCCGACTCGCTTTCCTGGCTGCCCGAGACGACGAACGAAACGCCTTATGAATCCCAATTATCTGGACTTTGAACAGCCGATCGCCGAGCTGCAGGCCAAGATCGAGGAACTCCGTCTGGTCGGTAACGACTCCCAGGTCAACCTGTCTGACGAGATCGCTCGTCTGCAGGACAAGAGCACCAAGCTCACCGAGTCCATCTTCAAGGACCTCGGTGCCTGGCAGGTATCTCAGCTGGCGCGTCATCCGCAGCGTCCGTATACCCTCGACTACCTCGAGAACCTGTTCACGGATTTCGATGAGCTGCACGGCGACCGTCACTACGCGGACGATGAAGCCCTGGTCGGTGGCATCGCGCGTCTCGACGACAAGCCGGTGATGGTGATCGGTCACCAGAAAGGCCGTGACGTGAAGGAAAAGGTGCGTCGCAACTTCGGCATGCCGCGTCCGGAAGGCTACCGCAAGGCCTGCCGTCTGATGGAGATGGCCGAGCGCTTCAAGATGCCGATCCTGACCTTCATCGACACCCCGGGTGCCTATCCGGGCATCGGTGCCGAGGAGCGCGGTCAGTCCGAGGCCATCGCCTACAATCTGGCAGTGATGTCGCGTCTCAAGACCCCGATCATCTCCACCGTCATTGGTGAGGGCGGTTCCGGTGGTGCACTGGCCATCGGCGTGTGTGACGAGCTCAACATGCTGCAGTACTCCACCTACTCGGTGATCTCGCCGGAAGGGTGTGCCTCCATCCTGTGGAAGAGCGCAGAGCGTGCCGCCGATGCCGCTGATGCCATGGGCATCACGGCCTCGCGCCTCAAGGAGCTGGGCTTCGTCGACAACTTGATCAAGGAGCCGCTGGGTGGCGCGCACCGCAATCCGCAAGCTGCTGCCGACAGCATCAAGGCCGCGCTGGGTGAAGGCCTGGAGCGTCTTGGCGCGCTGGATACCGACGCCCTGCTGGAGCGTCGTTACCAGCGCCTGATGAGCTACGGCGCACCGGCATGATCTCTGCACATCACGCTTGATGCGCATGCAGTTCACGCCTGAGTGACCAGGACGCCTCCGGAATCTTCCGGGGGCGTCCTTGCGTTCAGGGCCGCTTTTTCTCCGCTCACTTCATCCATCTGCTTTCGCGACGGGAGCCCGGCATGTCTCTGTCTTCTTCACTGGACTCGATGTCCTCGTCTCCGCAGTCTCTTGGCGAGATGGCGGAATCGCGCGCACTCGTTGCCGTCCGTGCGGCGTTGGCAGCAACGGATTCACGGCACACGGTATGGATCGCACTCTCGGGCGGACTGGATTCGGTGATGCTGGCGAGGCTGGCGGCGCGAGCGGCGCAGGAGTGCCCACGGCGACTGCGCCTGGTGCATGTGCACCATGGCCTGCAGGCGGCCAATGATGATTTCGAGCGTCTGGCGCGCAGGCTGGCCTCGCGGTTGGGGCTGCCGTTGAGTGTGCGCCATCTGGCGCTGGATGAGGCGGCATTCAAGTCGCGAGGCGTGGAGGCTGCCGCACGTGAGGCGCGGCTGGCGGCACTGACGGCTTGTCTGGCGGCGGGCGATAGCCTGTGGCTGGCGCAGCATCAGGATGATCAGGCCGAGACACTGTTGCTCAACGCGCTGCGCGGCAGTGGCGGGCGCGGGCTGGCGGCCATGCCGCCTGAGCGGGCGCTGACCGTGGGCAACTTGTCCACTGGGCGAGATCTGCCCCCCCATGCGCGTGCACGACTGGTACGCCCGCTGCTGGATGTCTCTCGCCGTGATCTCGAGACTCTGGCGAGTCAGCAGGGGCTGTGTGTCTCACGAGACTGGTGCGAGGACCCCAGCAATCTCAGTCAGCGTTTCGATCGCAATTATCTGCGTCACACGGTGCTGCCGGCACTCGAAGGGCGTTGGCCACAGGCTGCGGGCAGCCTTGCGCGCTCGGCGCAGCAGCTCCAGGAAGAGCAGTCATTGCTGGATGAGCTGGCGGCCGAGCTGCTGGCGAAGGTACGGCTGTCAGGCGCGGAGCGCGTCACGCCGGGGCAGGAGCTGGAGCAAGGGCAGGAGCAAGAGCAAGAGCAAGAGGTGCAGCTGTCGCTGGCACGTCTGGGCGAGTTGAGTGAGCCACGTCAGCGTCTGGTCCTGCGCCACCTGTGCCAATCACGCGGCTGGCCGGTGCCGCCGCGCGGGCGCCTGGCCAGTCTGCAGCAGTGGATCGTCACGCCGCCGGACTCGGTGGCGGAGGTGCGCTGGCACAGTCCGGTCTCAAGTCTGGTGGTGCGCCTCTGGCGCGGTCAGCTGTGGTGGCAGGCGAGTGATACCGTTACAAGGAATGGTCTTGGTGATGGGGTCAGTGACTGCCAACGGCGTGAACTGGATGATCGGGCGAGACAGAGCTGGCAGGCATTGGCCGCGCAGGAGGACGAAGTCGTGATCGGTCGGCGTCAGCCGGGTGATGTCATGCGTCTGGCTGACAGGGGCCGGCGGGACCTCAAGCGCCTGCTGCAGGAAGCCGACATCCCGCCCTGGCAGCGCCACCAGCTGCGGGTAGCGCGACGTGCCCGCGATCAAGCCATCGTGGCGCTATGGCATCCCGCGTGCGGGTGGTGGTTGCGAGCAAAGCCGAGTGGCTGACTGTGGGCCTCAGAAGTCGGCCCCGGGAGTCAGTCTCGACAGAGAGTCTCACGGGGCCCTGGGCGTAGTGGCGGGACAGCACGAGGCCAGGGCGGCGTCCGTTCTCAGTCGACGTCTTCGAGGGTGAGCGTCATGTCGGAGGCCTTCTGCAGACTGCTTTCCTGGGTCAGGTCATCACAGATCAGACTGTGATCCCGATATTCTTCTGCCAGGCTCAGTCGCAATTCGTCGCCCTTGGCGCTCAATTGCGTGCCGAGGACAGGCTGTTCAGGGCGTGAATGATTGAGCATCACGGCGATGCGCAGCAGGCGCGCCAGACGGGCGAGGCGTGGCTGGAGCGTCAGCGGCAGATTGGCAAGCTCCCGGCTGGCGAACTTGCGACGATGGGCGCGTACCAGGAAGGCGAGCGCCTTCTGCTCCGGTCGCGAGAACCCCTGCAGGTCGGAATGCTCGATCAGGTAGGCGCCATGACGATGGAACTGGCTATGCGAGATGGCCAGCCCGACTTCATGCAGTTCGGCCCCCCAGGCCAGCATCTGGCGGGAGGTTGCCCCCAGTGACCACGTATCCGCGACCTGGTCGAACAGCGCCAGCGCGGTATCGCGCACGTTGGCCGCATGGCGGGTGTCGATGCCATAGCGACGGCGCAGCAGATCGATGGCCGCGATGCGCGAGTCTTCCGCCGTATTGCGACCGATCAGATCAAACAGCACGCCTTCGCGCAACGCGCCATCGGAGTAGCGGATCTGCTCGAGTTCCAGGGCTTCGAAGATACCGCACAGGATCGCGACCCCGGCCGGGAAGACGCTGGCGCGGTCACTTTTCAGGCCTGGCAGGCTGACCTTGTCGAGACGCTTGAATCCCAAGAGAGCGGTGCGCAGCCGATGGAGTCCCTCGCGAGTCACCAGGCCGTGTGCTGCCCAGCCATGGGCTTCCATCACGCTGGCGGCTGCCTTGATGGTGCCGGAGGAGCCGACGGGGTCGTCCCAGCCCAGCTCGCGATAGCTGCGCTGTATGCTGGCCAGCTCCGAGCGAGCGGCCAGTTCGGCACGGCGCATGCGTTTCTCGCTGATCTCGCCGTCAGAGAAGAATGTCTTGGTATAGGCCACGCAGCCCATGTGCAGACTTTCCAGCAACAGCGGCTCGAACTGTTCACCGATGATGAATTCCGTCGAGCCGCCGCCGATGTCGATGATCAGACGCTTGCCATGCACATCGGCCAGGGCATGGGCGGCCCCCAGATAGATCAGGCGCGCTTCTTCACGGCCGGCGATGATCTCGATGGGATGCCCCAGCAATTCCTCGGCGCGATCGATCAATGTCTGGCTGTTGTGCGCGGCACGCAGCGCGTTGGTGCCGACGATGCGCAGATGCTCCGCCTCGATGCCATCCAGGAAGGGCGCGAACTGTGCGAGGCAGTTGAGCGCACGCTCCATGGCATCTTCACTGAGCATGCCGTCTTCATCCAGGCCAGCTGCCAGCTGGATCTTCTCGCCCTGCTTGGCCACGACCTGCAATTGTCCGGCCTGATGATTGGCCAGCAGCAGATGGAAACTGTTGGAGCCGAGATCGATGGCGGCCAGCTTCAACAGTGGTGCATCGTCACTGGTGTCCGTGGCAGCGGGGGAGCTGTCAGGTAGAGAGGAGGCTGAATCACTCAAATGCATGGTCCTTGTGGCAGGTCCTGCTGGCAGGCCTTGCGCGAACGGGCGCTGCTACATGCGCTGTCCTCGAGGGCAGGGCGCCATGTGCCAAGCCGTCCACGCTGCGGAGTATCACGGTAAAGAATGCAATGTCAGTCTGGATCAAGGTTGCGGCGACTTGTGTGAGGTGTCAAACCTCATGGCATGTCGTCGGCAGGATCGGTCGAGAGTGGGGCATGTCAGAGACAGGGCGTGGTAGTCTACTGGTGCGACATGACAGTCGTGCGAAGCGCCAGAGAGCGATGCCTCTCGTGCAAGGCGCTCGCGTGACACCGCTCGTCGCGGGGCTTGCCGTCATCGTCGTCACGCTGAAGCATCATCATTTACCTGCAGGAAGATCAGCAAGGCCGATGTGGCCTGGGAGATAACGTCGCGATGAGCGAACGTGTGGCACCGATTTCAGAAAGAGACTTTGAATCCGTGGTGTTGGAGAGCGAGCAGCCGGTACTGGTGGATTTCTGGGCCTCCTGGTGTGGGCCGTGCAAGACGGTGGCCCCGACACTCGAGTCGCTGGCGGAGGAATATGAAGGGCGGTTGAAGATCGTCAAGGTCGATGTCGATGAGGCCCCTGAACTGGCGTCCCGTTTCGGCGTTCGTGGCGTGCCGACCCTGATGCTGTTCCTGTCCGGAAATGTCGAGGCCAGCAAGGTCGGGGCGATGCCTCGTGCGCAATTGGCCGCCTTCCTGGATGCCAACCTGTGATGGGGGATGACGCCGTCAGTTGAGCGGCGGCCCAGTCCCCCGGGCTGCGCTGGCATGGCCTCTGAGCACGGGACTTGCGTTCGAGGTGAAGCTTGACTACCATCGAGGCGTTCGCCTGATTACACGCTCTCTGATTGCGTCATGTCGACCGTCCCACGGTCCCCCAGTTGTCAGCCAGCCCTCTGGTAATTCTGTCCTTCTATTCACAGGTCAGCCACCAGGCGATTCATACCGCTAGATTCCATATCGAGAAGACTTTTACGTCAGGAAGCACGACGCCCCATGTCCTTGCGGACGGGCTGCAGTCGCTCGACACTCCGTTGCCGAATCCGTTGTACGGCCGTGGTGAGTGATCTTTCCTGAACCTTTGGCACCTGTATTCTTTCCACTCAGGCGCTTGCCCCCGGGAATGCTGTCGAGATCAGCCTGCACTCACACAGTACAGTGTCAGTCTCTGCCTCCTGCTCGTCTTCTCGATTCCCTTCTTATCTTCAGCCCTGCTGACACGAGCTACGTTCAAACAAGCCGATGAATCTTACCCAACTCAAGCAAAATACCGTCCCGGAACTGCTGGAACTCGCCCAGACCATGGGGATCGACAACCTGGCACGTTCGCGCAAGCAGGACATCATCTTCGCCATCCTCAAGAAGCACGCGAAAAGCGGCGAGGATATCTATGGTGATGGTGTGCTGGAAATCCTGCAGGACGGCTTCGGCTTCCTGCGCAGTGCGGATTCTTCCTACCTTGCTGGCCCCGACGACATCTACGTTTCCCCGTCCCAGATTCGCCGCTTCAATCTGCGCAAGGGCGATACCATTTCCGGCAAGATTCGTCCGCCGAAGGAAGGGGAACGTTACTTCGCGCTGCTCAAGGTCAATCAGATCAACTTTGACCGTCCCGAGAACGCCAAGCACAAGATCCTGTTCGAGAACCTGACGCCGCTGTTCCCGCAATCGCGTCTGCTGATGGAAATCGGCAACGGTTCCACCGAGGACATCACCTCGCGCATCCTGGATCTCACGGCCCCGATCGGCAAGGGACAGCGTGGTCTGATCGTGTCACCGCCCAAGGCGGGCAAGACGATGATGCTGCAGAACATCGCCGCCTCCATCACTCGCAACAACCCCGAATGTCACCTCATCGTGCTGCTGATCGATGAGCGTCCCGAGGAAGTCACCGAAATGTCGCGCACCGTGCGCGGCGAAGTCGTGGCCTCCACCTTCGATGAGCCGCCGGCCCGTCACGTCCAGGTCGCCGAGATGGTGATCGAGAAGGCCAAGCGTCTGGTGGAGCACAAGAAGGATGTCGTCATCCTGCTCGATTCCATCACGCGTCTGGCGCGTGCCTACAACACCGTGGTGCCGTCTTCCGGCAAGGTGTTGACCGGTGGTGTCGATGCGCATGCCCTCGAGAAGCCGAAGCGCTTCTTCGGTGCCGCGCGCAACATCGAGGAAGGCGGCAGTCTGACCATCCTCGCCACGGCGTTGGTCGACACCGGTTCCAAGATGGACGAAGTCATCTTCGAGGAGTTCAAGGGCACCGGTAACATGGAAGCGCACCTCGATCGCAAGCTGGCCGAGCGTCGTGTCTTCCCGGCACTCAACATCCGTCGTTCCGGTACGCGTCGTGAAGACCTGATCGCGTCTGAAGATGAAATGCAGCGCATGTGGATCCTGCGCAAGCTGCTCAATCCGATGGAAGACGTGGCCGCGACCGAATTCCTGATCGACCGCCTGAAAGATACCAAGACCAACCTCGAGTTCTTCGAGGCCATGAAGCGCCGCTGAGCCGATGTCCTGAGTTGACGAGGCAATGCCATGGATTCCCCCACGTGATTCCGTTCAATGACGGAATCACGTGGGGAATCCGCACTTCCCGAGACGCCCATCTCCTGATCAGGAGATGGGCGTCTTGCGTTGTCGGCCTGCCGACTATCGGCTGGCAATGGTATGCTCGGAACCTGATCAAGCCGACCGGAAACTCCCATGCAGTATCGAGACTTGCGCGATTTCATCGCGGCGCTGGAAGAGAAGGGCGAACTCAAGCGCATTCGTGCCGAGGTGGACCCTTACCTGGAGATGACCGAGATCTGCGATCGCACCCTGAAGGCGGGTGGTCCGGCGTTGCTGTTCGAGAACGTCAAGGGCCACAGCATGCCGGTGCTGGGCAATCTGTTCGGCACGCCGCGTCGTGTGGCGCTGGGCATGGGGCAGGAGTCGGTCGAGGCACTGCGCGAAGTCGGCGAGCTGCTCGCCTTCCTCAAGGAGCCGGAGCCGCCCAGAGGCTTCCGTGATGCCTGGGACAAGCTGCCGATCTTCAAGCAGGTGATGAGCATGGGCCCCAAGCGGGTCAAGCGTGCGCCCTGTCAGGAAGTCGTGCTGGAAGGGGATGATGTCGATCTCGACATGATTCCGATTCAGCACTGCTGGCCCGGAGACGCCGCGCCGCTGGTGACCTGGCCGCTGGTGATTACCCGCGGGCCGCACAAGGAGCGTCAGAACCTCGGCATCTACCGTCAGCAGAAGCTTGGCAAGAATCGGCTGATCATGCGCTGGCTGGCGCACCGTGGCGGGGCTCTGGATTTCCGTGAGTGGCAGAAGGCCCATCCGGGTGAGCCCTTCCCGGTCGCCGTGGCGCTGGGGGCTGACCCGGCGACGATTCTGGGCGCTGTCACTCCGGTGCCGGATACGCTGTCAGAGTACGCCTTCGCGGGGCTGCTGCGCGGCTCGCGCACCGAGCTGGTCAAATGTGGCCTGTCGGAGCTCGAGGTGCCGGCCAGCGCCGAGATCATCCTCGAGGGCTACCTGTATCCGGATGACATGGCACCGGAAGGCCCCTACGGCGATCACACCGGCTATTACAACGAGGTCGAGAGCTTCCCCGTCTTCACCATCGAGCGCATCACCCATCGTCGCGATCCGATCTATCACTCGACCTATACCGGGCGTCCACCGGATGAGCCGGCGATTCTCGGTCTGGCCCTCAATGAGGTCTTCGTGCCGATTCTGCGCAAGCAGTTCCCGGAGATCGTCGACTTCTATCTGCCGCCGGAGGGATGCTCCTACCGCATGGCGGTGGTGACGATGAAGAAGCAGTACCCCGGCCACGCCAAGCGCGTGATGATGGGAGTCTGGAGCTTCCTGCGCCAGTTCATGTATACCAAGTTCGTGATCGTGCTGGATGATGATGTCGATGCCCGCAAGTGGGAAGATGTCATCTGGGCCATCACCACGCGGATGGACCCGAGCCGTGATACCGTTCTGGTCGACAATACGCCGATCGACTATCTCGATTTCGCCTCGCCAACGGCGGGGCTCGGCTCCAAGATGGGCATGGATGCCACCAACAAGTGGCCCGGCGAGACCGACCGCGAATGGGGCGAGCCCATCGTGATGAGCGACGAGATCGTCTCGCGGGTCGATGAGCGCTGGGACAGTCTGGGCATTCTGGATTGAGTCTCACCTGACCATCACCACTCATGCATTTACCCTGCCTCGGCGCCAGGCGTCGCGGCAGGCTTCAGACAACAAGAGGATACGATGACGGCGCGGACCCTGACCTGTCATGTCGAGAGTGTGGAAGACCTGACCCCGGACGTGTTTCGTGTGCGCTTTGCCGCACGTCCCGAGGCCTTGGCGCATGCGCCGGGCCAGTATCTCGAGATGAAGCTCGACGACACCACCTGGGTACCGTTCTCCATCGCCAACGCTGCCAAGGGAGATGGCGTGCTTGAGCTGCATATCCAGCACTGGCCGGAGCGCAGCAACTCGGCGCGTCTGCGCAGCCTGCTGGTCGCGGCCAATCAGCTGGAGTTGCGCCTGCCGAATGGCGAATGCGTGCTCGATCTCGACGACCCCAGTCCCATCGTGCTGATCTGTGCCGGTACCGGATTCTCGCAGATGCATGCCATGTTGCAGGCAGCGTTTGCACACGGCCTCAATCAGCCCATCGAACTGTGGTGGGCCGCGCGTGAGCGTCGGGATTTGTATCTGGAAAGCGCCGCGCTCCACTGGGCCGCCAGTCAGCCCAATTTCCGCTACGTGCCGGTACTGGAAGAAGCGCCTGAGGCGGGTGATGCCCACCATCAGGCACTGGAAGCGGCTGGGGTCGAGGCAAGCTTCAATGGCCATATCGGTCGTATCGATGATGCGCTGCGAGCGCATGCGGAGAGCATGGCAGGCAAGCGCGTCTATCTGTCGGGCTCGCCCGGCATGGTCTATGCCTGTGTCGATGCGCTGACGCCGCTGGGGGTCGAGGCCGGCGCGCTGAGCTCCGATGTCTTCAGTTATGCACCACGCGAGCCGCTGCTGGATCCGGCGCTGGTATCCGGCTGAAGCTGCCTGACGTTGCCTGAAGGAGTCGAGTGAATGAGTCAGTCCCCCATCCTGATCACCGGTGGCGCCCAGCGACTGGGGCGCTACTGCGCCGAACGTCTGGTGGATGATGGCCATCCCGTCATCATCAGTTACCGACGTGAGCGCGAAGAGCTCGATGCCCTGCGGGCGTTGGGTATCCGCACCGTCCAGGCGGATTTCTCCAGTGAGGCGGGCATCCAGGCCTTCATCGCGACGATTCGTGAGATGACGCCGACGCTGAGGGCCATCGTGCACAATGCCAGCGACTGGGCGCCGGATGGTGGGGCGGAGGAGCGCGGCGAGATGTTCGAGCATCTGTTTCGCGTCCACATGCAGGCGCCGTATCTGATCAATCTGGCGCTGCGTGATCTGCTGGAGGCAGGTATCGAGACTCAGGCCGACATCGTCCACATGAGTGATTTCGTGGTCCAGAAAGGCTCGCGCAAGCATGCGGCCTACGCGGCCAGCAAGGCGGGGCTCGAGAATCTGACCTTGTCGTTCGCGGCGCTGTTCGCCCCTCGTATCCAGGTCAACACCATCGCACCGGCACTGATCATGCTGCGCCCGGACGACGACGATGATTACGCCGAGCGTGCGCGGGCCAAGTCTGCGATGCAGAGTGTGCCGGGCCCAGGGGTGATCTGGCAGGCGCTGCGTTATCTGCTGGACAGTCCCTATGTCACGGGCACGACACTGCCGGTGGATGGCGGACGTCATCTCACGTGACGGGTGCTTCCTGCCGGTGTCCGGGTAGCCTCCAGGGATCGAGGCCCGGCAGAGCAGCATGAAAAAAGCCCCCGCTGAGAAGCGGGGGCTTTTCGTTGATGCGACGTCGTGTGGTGACGCAGCGTTTGCCGTCAGTGCTTGCAGGCAGTGCCTACAGAATGTGGCGGCCTTCGACGGCGGTGAACTGGCCTTTCTTGAGCGTTGGGCCCATGTTCTGACCGGAGGGAGCGCCGCCCGGATTTTCCAGCGTGATCACCAGATCGCTGTCGGGGAAGGCGGCCAGATATTCCTTCGGCACCTCCACCTTCATGGTGCCGGAGTGCGGCAGGATGCCCAGTGACATCGGCTCCTTGCCATCCTTGGCCATCAGCCACAGCTCGCAGACCTTGCCGGGGGCCGGGGCGTTGGGGCTGACGGCCTGGACCATCATCTCACCCGAGTGGGAGGCATTGACGATCCAGCCGGGGCTGCTGTCAGGGTTGCTGACCACGAACACGTAGTCGCTCTCCATGCTCTCGTTCTGACCCAGACTGAAGGTCAGGCTGACGGCGAGTGCGAGGCTGAACGCCGTGGCCGTCATGCCTTGCCACAGGCCCAGGCGACGCCACCACGGCTGCCGGGCGGTGCCCGTCGCCTCGGCGATGCCTTGCCAGACATCGGCGGGCGGCGCGACAGGGGGCAGCTGTTCATTGAACACGTTCAGGTGTTCGCGCCAGCGCTCCACATCGCGCTGCAGATCGTGACTCACGGAGAGCAGCGACTCGAAAGCGGCGCGCTCACTGCGTGTCAGGGTTCCGAGCGCGTACTCGCCCGCTGCGGTTTCGCGCAGTTCGGGATCGCTCAGATCAAATGACTCATGCATGTCTTTAACCTCTCGAGTCCACGTCGGACCCAGCTCTTGACGGTGCCCAAGGGCTGGTCCAGTTGGTTGGCCAGATCCTGGTGGGTGAGGCCTTCGAAGTAGGCCAGTTCCAGGGCGCGGCGTTGATCGTCATTCAGCTCGGCCAGACACTGGTGGAGTTCACCACTGTGCTGGGCCAGGTCGACATCTGCCTCGATATCACTTCGACCGGGCATGGCAGCGATCAATTCGTCGCTGTCGTGCTCGCTGGGTCGCTGTCGACGTATCCAGTCGATGGCGATGTTGCGGGTCATGGTGCCGAGCCAGGTCATCGGGCGGGCGCGGCCGGCGTCATACTGGCCGGCGGCGGCCCATACCCGGATGTAGACCTGCTGAAGACAATCCTGCGCGGATGCCTCATGTCTCAAGATACGCAGCAACTGAGCGTATAGATGCGCACTGGTTGCACGATAAAGTCGATCCAGTGCCTTGGCATCCTGCCGGGCACATCCCGACAGATACTCTATCAGTGCATCATTTCGGGAATCCTGCATGCATGCATTCCAAGCTGTGGGCGCGGTGTCAGGCACCGCTGGACGAATGCGCGTTGCCGATCATGTCGTTCGACAACCAAAGATTATACTGATGCCACTCCGGGCTGATAGTCCTTCTTTATACGTGCAGGCAACGGTTTGTTGCCCGATCACGCTTGCGTGCGACGTTTTGTAGTGCAAGGATAGAGTCATCGACGCTTCATCGTCATCACTGGACACCGGCCCGACCCATGAATCAATCCTCAAGCTCCCGCCTTCGCACTGCCGCTGCCTGCCCTTCGGGTCAGCTGGCGTCGGCTGCGTGTGCGGCTGGCTATTGGTATTGGTTTACACAGGGGCGCGCCTGAGGTTACGGCGTGCCTGTCTCGTACGGGCTGCCACCACCTTGAAGAACCCCCGGTCGCAGCCACGACCGGGGGTTCTTGCGTTTGGGCCCGGCAATCTCTCATGACGAGAGAGGCGTGCCACCCTAACGTGCCAACGATGATTGCAGCATGAATGACTGGAGGAATGACCATGCGTACCACGATCCCGACTACCCGCTTCTCTTTCGCTTCCGCTCGGGTCGTGCATGGTTATTGGCGCTGGCGATTTAGCGGCGTCCTGCCTCTTTCCGCTGTCACCGCGGGGCAGGGCGAGCAACATCGGGGTGACGATTCGCGAAGTCCCTGTCTGTCAGAGTGAATATTGCGTGATGAAGCCGAAGCTTCGTCACAGGAGAGAAGACCATGAACGCCAGCCTTGAACGCGTGTTGACGAATGACCCGCACACAGCCGATACCACTGTCGACACCATGACCGCCGAGACTACCCCCGTGACCCGCTTCGATGCCGCCCAGACACCGACCACTCCCGGACGCATCAGCCGTGAAGCCCTGCCCAGCGCCAGCGAATTGCGCGCGCAGCTGCCGGTGGATGCTGACCTGGCCGGCCAGATTCGCCAGCACCGCGCTGAGATCAACGCGATTCTTGCCGGGGAGGATGATCGTCTGCTGGTGGTGGTCGGCCCGTGTTCCATCCATGATCTCAAGGCCGCGCGTGAATACGCCCAGCGCCTTGCGGTGATCGAACCGCAGGTCCGTGATCGCCTCAAGCTGGTGATGCGTGTCTATGTCGAGAAGCCGCGCACGACGGTGGGCTGGAAGGGGCTGGCCTATGATCCGCATCTGGATGGCAGTGATGACATGGCCAGCGGCCTGCGTCAGGCGCGCGAGCTGATGCGCGAGATCAACCAGCTGGGCCTGCCGGTCGCGACCGAGCTGCTGCAGCCGCTGACCGCCGCCTACCTGGAAGACCTGCTCGGCTGGGCGGCCATCGGGGCACGCACCACCGAGTCACAGATCCACCGCGAGATGGCCTCCGGCCTTGGCTGCGCCGTAGGCTTCAAGAATGGAACCGATGGTGGGGTCGAGGTCGCCGTGCAGGCGATCGGTGCGGCAGCTCACGGGCATCGCCACTTCGGCATGGATGACAGCGGGCGCCCGGCGCTGATCGAGACCGCGGGCAATCCCCACACCCATGTGGTGCTGCGGGGCGGCCATGGTCAGCCCAACTACGATGCAGACTCGGTGGCCGCCTGCCGGCGAGAGCTGGAAGGGGCCGGTCTGACACCGCGACTGATGGTCGACTGCAGTCATGCCAACTCGCGCAAGGACCACCGTCGTCAGAGCGAAGTGATGCTGGATGTGCTCTCCCAGCGTCTGGCCGGTGATGACGCCTTGATCGGCGTGATGCTGGAAAGCCATCTCAACGAGGGCAAGCAGGCATTGCCGGCAGCGGACAAGCTCTCGCAGCTGCGCCATGGCGTTTCCGTGACCGATGCCTGTCTCGGGTGGGAGACGACGGAGCATCTGCTGAGTCTGGCGGCAGAGCGTCTGCGAGACGCCTGACCCAGACACCACCCTGCTGGTGAAGCCCTCTTTCCTCACGGCTGACGGAGCAGGTCTCGCGCTTGTGAATTCCCCGCGCCCGATGGTCATGCGACCGTCGGGCGCTGTCGTTTGCATGAGGCGTATCGTTCGCGTCATACGACTGTCATTTGGTTCGCGTATCACTCTTGTTGCCCTTGGCGGCCCCACAGGGGCCAGGCCTGAAAAGAACAACCCGCAACCTGACTACGGGGAAGCAGCATGAGCAAGGAAATTGAAGATCATCGCCTACTGAATGCCAGTCACAACGAGACATTCTCTTCCATCATCGACAAGCACCTTTCCCGTCGTCGCGTGTTGCAGGGTGGTCTGGGCATGGCGGCTGCCAGCATGCTGGGCGGCTTCGGGCTGGCGGGCCTGAGCGGTGCGGCCAATGCCGACAGCGGCAAGACCACAGGGACTCCGGCGAAGACACCGCTGGCGCTGGCCTTCGAGTCCATCAAGGGCTCTCGCACGGATGCCTTCGTGGTACCTGCAGGGTATACCGCCCATGTCCTGGCACCGTGGGGCACTCCGCTCAACGACAAGGCACCGCAGTGGAGTGAATCGCTGGCGATGACGCCGGAGGCCCAGCTCAACAGCATCGGCATGCATCACGACGGCATGCACAACTTCGCGCTGAGCGAAGACACCGCCTCCAGCAATTTCCTGCTGGTGATGAACAATGAGTACATCGATCAGGATGCCCTGTGGGCGCCCAAGGGCGGCGCGACCAATGCGGAGTCCGGCAAGCGCCCGGCCGATGAAGTGCGTACCGAGATCAATGCCCACGGCGTGACCGTCGTCGAAGTCAAGAAGGATGCCGGCGGCAAGTGGGATGTGGTGAGCAACTCCGGCTACAACCGTCGCTATACCAGCGCCAGCGAGATGGTGTTGAGTGGCCCGGTGGCAGGCAGTGATTACGTCAAGACTGCCTTCTCTCCGGATGGCACGCGCACGCGTGGTACCAACAACAACTGCGCCAACGGCTATACCCCCTGGGGCACCTACCTGACCTGTGAGGAGAACTGGCCGGGGTACTTCGTCAAGCGCAGTGATCGTCAGAGCGATGATGATCGCATCGGCATCGAGACCGAGCGTGGCCGCTACGGCTGGGAAACCGCCGCGGGAGATGCCAGCGAAGTCGATGGCGAATTCGCGCGCTTCGACAATACGCCGACGGCGGACAGTGCCGACAAGGATTATCGCAATGAGCCACGTACCTTCGGCTACATCGTCGAGATCGACCCCTACACCGGTGAGAAGGCCGTCAAGCGCACCGCGCTGGGACGTTTCCGCCATGAAGGCTGCTGGCCGGGCAAGCTGGTCGAAGGCGAGCCGGTGGTGTTCTATTCAGGCCATGACTCGCGCAACGAATACATCTACAAGTTCGTCTCCGATGCCAGATGGGAGGCCGCCGATGCGCACGTGCCGGGAGCCGACAAGAATCGCCTGACGATCGGTGACAAGTATCTGGACAAGGGCACGTTGTATGTTGCCCAGTTCTCCGCCGACGGTACTGGCAAGTGGCTGAAGCTGACGCCGGACGCCGTGACCAGGGATGGCCGGACGCTTGCCGCTGCGCTGGGCCTGGCGGCCGATGATCTGGCCGGCGTCATCATCCATACCGCGGACGCGGCGGATCTGATGGGCGCCACGCCGATGGACCGCCCGGAGTGGGGTGCCGTCGACCCGGCTTCCGGTGAGGTCTACATGACACTGACCAACAACTCCAAGCGCACCGAAGAGGGTACCGCGGCTGCCTTCACCAATGACGGCAAGGCCATCGAGGAGCCGGGAGTCGGTTACAAGACGGCGCCGACCAATGCCGCCAACCCGCGCGGTGGCAACGAGGCAGGACAGATCATCCGCTGGCGTGAGGCAGGGGATCACACCGCCTTCGATTGGGAGATCTTCGTGTTCGGCGCGGCGGCCAGTGACGCCGACAACCTGTCCGGCCTGACCGAGATGAATGAATTCGCCAGTCCGGATGGCCTCTACTTCGACGAACGTGAGGACGAGCAGGGTATCCTGTGGATCCAGACGGACAACGGCTACGCCGGTGTGGCGGACGCCACCAATGACCAGCTACTGGCGGTCGTGCCGGCCGCGCTTCAGCAGGCCGAAGGGGATGCTGCCGTGATCGGTGCCGATAACCAGGCACAGCTCAAGCGCTTCGCGGTTGGCCCGAACGGCTGTGAAGTGACCGGCATCTTCGCGACACCTGACAGGACGGCGTTGTTCGTCAATATCCAGCATCCCGGCAACTGGCCGCAGAGTGTGGATGCGACTGCCGAAACTGACGGCAGTGTGCGCCCGCGCGCCGCGACCGTCGTCATCCAGCGTGAAGATGGTGGTCAGATCGGCGTCTGATCCGTTGAGCGCTTGATCCGATCGTCAGCTGCCAGGCCCCCGCATCCAGGATGCGGGGGCCTTTTCATTGTCTGGTTGGGGGGCAGGCGTCATGGGCGGCTGATGTCGGCAATCAGGCGAAGGTAGAAGGGGGAGCGCAGAAGGAAAGAGTGGGGCAGAAGGATCGGGACAGGAGGGCTGGGACAAGGCTTGTCTGCTCAACGAAGACGGCCCCCACGCAAGCGTGAGGGCCGAGAGTCAGGTGATCTGGACTGCGCCGGATGAGGCGGGCCCGAGCGGGGCGCGATCAGGCCTTGGCAGCGTAGGCGAACAGCAGGGTTTCCTGCACGCTGATCGGCTCTGCATCGCCGGCATCCAGCTGGGTGTAGTGACCATCGCTTTCCAGGCGCCAGCTCTGGCAGTTGTCGACCAGATAGGTGTCCAGGTCCTTGCGGATGCGCTGCGCCAGCTTCTTGTCGAGCAACGGGAAGCAGGTCTCGACGCGATGGAACATGTTGCGCTCCATGAAGTCCGCGCTGGAACACCAGGTCTCCGGCTGGCCGGCATTGTGGAAGTGGAAGGTGCGAGTATGTTCCAGGAAGCGACCGATCACAGAGCGGACGCGGATATTGTCGGAGATGCCCGGAACGCCCGGGCGCAGACAGCAGACCCCGCGGATGATCAGATCGCACTGCACGCCCGCGCGTGAGGCGCGATACAGCGCGCGGATCAGCTTGGGTTCGGTCAGTGAGTTGCACTTGATGATGATGTGGGCGCGCTTGCCCTTCTCGGCGTTGCGCGCTTCCCGGTCGATCATCTCCACCAGTCGCTCATGCAGTGTGAAGGGGGCATGCAGCAACTTCTCGATATTGCGTTGCTTGCCCATGCCGGTCAGCTGCTGGAAGACCTTGTGCACGTCCTCGCACAAGGTCTCGTTGGACGTCAGCAGGCTGTAATCGGTGTACAGGCGCGCCGTCTTGGCGTGGTAGTTGCCGGTGCCGAGGTGCGCATAGTGGCGCAGTTCGCCATTTTCTCGCCGCACGATGTGCAGCATCTTGGCGTGGGTCTTGTAGGCCATCACCCCGTAGATGACGATGGCGCCTGCCTCCTGAAGGCGGGAGGCCAGCTGCAGGTTGTCGGCTTCATCGAAGCGGGCACGCAGCTCGATCACCACGGTGATCTCCTTGCCCTGGCGTGCAGCTTCCACCAGCGAGGAGACGATGTTGGAATCGGCTCCGGTGCGATAGAGCGTCTGCTTGATGGCCAGCACGTTCGGGTCGCGCGCTGCCTCGGCCAGCAGACTCTCGACCGGCGAGAACGACTGGAAGGGGTGATGCAGCAGGATGTCCTCGCGGCGAATGGCATCGAACAGGCTGTTGTCACTCTTGAGTGCCTTGGGCGTGCCGGGAGTGAACGGTGCGTAGAGCAGGTCCTCGCGGCCCACGTCGCCGATGACTTCCATCAGGCGATTGAGATTGACCGGTCCCTTCACCTGGTACAGGTCTCGCTTCTCCAGCTCGAACTGCTTGAGCAGGAAGGTGTAGAGCGCCTCCGGACAGTTGTCCGCCACTTCCAGGCGCACGCCATCGCCGTAACGCCGCGCCAGCAGCTCGCCGCGCAGCGCCGAGGCCAGATCCGAGACATCCTCGGCATCCACCGAGAGGTCGGCGTTGCGCGTCAGCCGGAACTGGTAGCAGCCCTTGATCTTCATCCCCGGGAACAGTTCCTGGGCATGGGCATGAATCATCGAGGACAGGAAGACGTACTCGGTATAGCCGCTCTCTGCGAGCGCTTCCGGCACGCGAATCAAGCGCGGCAGCGAGCGCGGAGCCGGAAGAATGGCCAGGCCGCCCTCGCGCCCGAAGGCGTCCTTGCCTTCCAGCTCGACGATGAAGTTGAGGCTCTTGTTGACCAGGCGCGGGAAGGGATGTGATGGATCAAGCCCGATCGGGCTGATGACCGGCTGAATCTCTTCCTCGAAGTATTCGCGAACCCAGGCTTTCTGGGCGTCGTTCCACTGATTGCGGCGACGGAAGCGGATGTGTTGCTCTTCAAGCGCCGGAATCAGTTCTTCGTTGAGGATGCGGTACTGGCGCTCCACTTGCTCGTGGGTGATGCGCGAGATCTCGTCGAGCACCTTGCCGGGCAGCATGCCATCCGGGCCGGGCTCGGTGCGGTCGAAGGCGATCTGATGCTTGAGACCCGCCACGCGGATCTCGAAGAACTCGTCCATGTTGGACGTGAAGATCAGCAGGAACATCAGCCGGTTGAGCAGCGGATGCGAAGTGTCCTGCGCCTGCTCCAGTACCCGGATGTTGAACTGCAGATTCGACAGCTCACGATTGAAATACAGGGCGGGGTCGGCCAGGTCGGCTTCGGGGGAGGGCGTGACCTTGGCGTGAATGCCCTTGCGCGTGCGATTGACGCGCAGGGGCGGAGGTTCAAGGGCTGGCGGCTCGTCGGTGACCAGCTCCATGTCGCCCTCTTTCCCCCGGGACGCCGCCGGGGCGGCAGCGTCCTGATGCGGTTGGGGAGCGGTGTCCAGCGAGGTGTCTGACGCGTCATCTATGGCGTTCTTGTGGGTCTGTTCCATCATCAACTCCATGACCCCGGTCAGACACGGTCGCCGGGGTAGTCAAAGGCGATTCTTCTCCGCCAGCAGTTCCGCGGCCCGGCGGGCAAAATAGGTGAGAATGCCGTCGGCACCCGCACGCTTGAAGCACATCAATGATTCGAGAATGACCTTGTCGGCATCCAGCCAGCCGTTCTGGAAGGCGGCCATGTGCATGGCGTACTCGCCGCTGACCTGGTAGGCGAAGGTCGGCACTTCCAGTTCACGCTTCACGCGGGACACCACATCCAGGTAGGGCATGCCCGGCTTGACCATCACCATGTCGGCGCCCT
Organism: Cobetia sp. 3AK; assembly: GCF_029846335.1. Lineage (NCBI taxonomy): Bacteria > Pseudomonadati > Pseudomonadota > Gammaproteobacteria > Oceanospirillales > Halomonadaceae > Cobetia > Cobetia sp. 3AK. Next base: position 99,209 of record NZ_JARWKR010000007.1, read on the forward strand.
CGGCGAGATCCATGGCCACTTCATGCAGCGCTTCGTCGCTGTTGGCCGGATCCATCTGGTAGGTCTGCTTGTCGGCCTTGCCCAGATTGCCGCTCGAGCCCACCGCATCACGGAACGGGCCGTAGTAGTTGGAGGCGTACTTGGCCGAATAGGCCATGATGCGGGTATTGATCAGGCCTTCCTGTTCCAGCATGGCACGGATGGAGCCGATGCGGCCGTCCATCATGTCAGAAGGGGCCACGACATCGGCGCCCGCTTCCGCGTGTGACAGTGCCTGCTTGATCAGGGTGTCCACGGTGCGGTCGTTGAGCACGTAGCCGTCATCATCGAGGATGCCGTCCTGGCCATGCACGGTGTAGGGATCCAGCGCCACATCGGTGATCACGCCCAGCGTCGGGATGGCTTCCTTGAGGGCACGCACCGCGCGCTGCACCAGGCCATTGGCGTTGTAGGACTCCTCGGCCAGCAGGCTCTTGGCCTCGGCATCGATCACCGGGAACAGCGCGATGGCCGGCACGCCCAGCGCATGGACCTCACGGCATTCCTCGACCAGCAGGTCGATGGACAGGCGCTCGACCCCGGGCATGCTGGTCACGGCTTCACGACGCTGCGAACCTTCCAGCACGAAGACCGGCAGGATCAGATCATCGGCCGTCAGCTGGTTCTCACGCATCAGGCGGCGAGAGAAATCATCCTTGCGCATGCGGCGCATGCGAATCGCAGGAAACTGGCGTGGGGTACGTTGACTCAAGAGAGGCTCTCCGGATCTAAGGCTCCGGTTCCGTGAGGGACGCTGGAAGTCTAGGTCTATAATATTTCAATGATATTACAGGTCAGACGGCGCCCATACGACCGAAGGAGATGGGATTGGCCGAGCAAGCTGTCGGCACGATGCTTTCGAGTATATCAGTGCATGCAGGTCGGAACAGGGGCGCGGCATGGGGCAGGGTGTCGCGTCGTGTGCACTGTCATCCTGCCCGCCGAACCGCGAGGGGCGCCCTTGAGATGTGGTCATGCCGCCCATAGTCTTGGGGCATCGGAGTGACGAATACCCAGGTGCTGCAGGCCGCCGGCATCATCTGTCCTTTCCAGCCGGTACCTCTTCACATGGTGCTTGCCTGTAGCGGATTCCTGTACGAATCTGTCACTTCTGACCTGTCGGCAGCCGCCGAGCAGTTCACCGTCAATGGAGTAACACATGACCAAGCAGGTAGCCCTGATCCTATCCGGTTGCGGTGTCTATGATGGCTCCGAGATCTACGAAACGACCCTGACCATGCTTCGGCTTGATCAGCTGGGCATCCGCTACGAGTGCTTCGCTCCGGACATCGATCAACATCATGTGCTCAACCACGCCACCGGCGAGGAAATGGACGAGACACGCAATGTGCTGACCGAGTCGGCTCGCCTGGCGCGTGGCAAGGTGCGTCCGTTGCCGGAGCTGTCCGCCGAGGACTTCGACGCGCTGATTCTGCCCGGTGGCTTCGGTGCCGCCAAGAATCTCAGCAACTTTGCCGTCAAGGGCGCGGATCTGACGCTGGTGGATGGTCTGCGCGAGGTGGTGCAGCCCTTCCATGCGGCCGGCAAGCCGATCGGCGTGATGTGCATCGCGCCGGTGATGGTGCCGAAGCTGCTGGGCGAGGGGATCTCGGTCACCATCGGCACGGACCCTGAAGTCTCCGGCGCCATCAGTGCCCAGGGCGGTCTGCACAAGAGCTGTGAGGTGACGGATATCGTGATTGATGCCGCCAATCGCGTGATCACGACGCCAGCCTACATGCAGGCAGAGCGCATCTCCGAGGCTGCCGAAGGCATCTTCAAGCTGGTGGAGCGTCTGAACGGCTGGATCGAGGAAGACCAGGCCAAGGCCAGTCAACAGGATTGACACGGTCGCACGGCACCCAGCAGGAAACGACGAAGCCCTCGCCATTGGCGGGGGCTTCGTCGTTTCCTGCGTCATGATTCTTGCGCGTCATCGTTCAGGCGCTGTCTGCTCGAGTCTTCGCGTCAGGGGGCCTGCTGCGAGGCCTCATCATCGCTCGCCGGACGGCGGCGCTTGAAGGCGCGTGCGGCGAGAATCCCGACCTCGAACAGCAGCCACATCGGAATCGCCAGCAATGACTGCGAGATGACGTCAGGCGGTGTCAGCAGCATGCCGACCACGAAGCAGGCGATCACGATGTAGGGGCGTTTCTTGCTCAGCACCTCCACGGACGTGGCCCCCGTCCAGATCAGCAGGAAGGTGGCGATGGGAATCTCGAAGGCCACACCGAAGGCGAAGAACAGCTTGAGGACAAAATTCAGGTACTGATTGATGTCCGTCATGATCGCCACGTTCTCGGGGCCCGTGGTGGTGAAGAACTGGAACAGCAGCGGGAAGACGACATAGTAGGCAAACGCCGCGCCCGCATAGAACAGCAGGATGCTGGAGGCCAGCAGCGGCAACGCCAACGCCTTCTCGTTCTCGTAGAGTCCCGGCGCGATGAAGGCCCAGGCCTGATAGAGCACCGCCGGAATCGCCAGGAACAGCGCCACCACCAGTGTCAGCTTGAAGGGGGCCAGGAAGGGCGAGGCCACCTCGGTGGCGATCATCTGAGAGCCGGGAGGCAGCAGGGCCATCAGCGGCTCGGCCACATACAGATAGATCTGATTGGAGAAGCCATACAGCGCCGCGAATACCACGAGGACCACGACAGTCGCACGCAGCAGGCGGGAGCGCAGTTCGATCAGATGCTCGATGAGCGGGGCGTGGGCAGCCTCGCCGGAGGCGGAGGGCTGCGGGTCATGCGGATCACTCATCAGGAACGCGGCTCCCGTGACTCACTGGTGGGGGTGGCGGAGGTCTCTTGCTCGCCTGAGGTCGTCTCCGTGGTCGAGCGAGCACTGTCGGCGGCAGGCGAGGCGTTGGCATCCTCCTGTGACGCGGGCGAGGAACGCGTGATGGTGGTTTCCACCTCACGCGCCTCATTGCGGGCATGTGCCAGGGTCTCGTCGAGCTGCTTCTTCTGCTCATTGAGCGTCTGACGCAGTTCTTCGGCTTCCAGCTGGGCGCTGATTTCCTGCTGGATCCCCGAGACGCTGCGCTTGATGCGCCCCAGCCACAATCCCGCCGTACGCGCCGCCCGGGGCAGACGCTCCGGGCCGAGCACGATCAATGCCAGTAGCGAGATCAGTGCCAGTTCAAAAAAGCCGATGTCGAACATGCGGCTTACGAGCGCTTGTCAGCGGTATCGCGGCGCTCGGCCTCGACATCGATGGTATCGCCGCGGGATTCACCGTGGGAGACCTTCTGCTGAGGAGCCGTGTCTTCGGGGGCCTTTTCCTCTTCCTTCATGGCGCCCTTGAAGCCTTTGACCGCGCCACCGAGGTCTGATCCGACGTTGCGGAGCTTCTTGGTGCCGAAGATCAGGATGATGATGCCGAGCACGATGAGGAGCTGCCAGATACTGATGCCACCTAACATGGGAAGTTCTCCATTTTGGCCGATGGGACTAGGTCACGAGGCCTTGAGTCTTGCAGGGTGAGAGCACCACTGCCAGGGAAATCGGCTTGCGCTGCAAGTCGTCTGCTTGATCATCACTGACCGCGAGCGGCCTTTTCATCATGGCCGGAGACGCCGAAGCGTCGCGCCAGCTCATCCAGCACGTCCTGATGGTCCAGCCCGAGGTGAGAAAGCATCACCAGCGAGTGGAACCACAGGTCGGCGGTCTCACCGATCACTGCACGGTGGGAGTCCACGTCGTCCTGAGTGAAATCCTTGGCGGCCAGTACCGTTTCCGTGGCCTCTTCGCCAATCTTCTCCAATACCTTGTTGAGGCCCTTGTGATGCAGGCTCGCGACATAGGAGGACGTCGGATCAGCGTCGCGCCGCTCTGCCAGTACGTCTGACAGGCGGTTGAGAATATCACTCATGAATCATCATTCCTGAAAGCATGGGGTCTGGCATGAAAACCGTATCTTGCATGAGAACCGTTGCATGAGCGTCGCGGCCAGCCGGACAACCGGGCCCGAGCGAAGGCAGCGAGTCCAGCCCGAGGCTCCTGCCTCATCGAGCACCGCCGCGAGGCAAGGCCCGGCGACTCAGGATGCAAGGGTTACATGACAATCATATTGCACTGCGCCCCGAGGGGCGGCAAGTTTCGGTCAGCGCCGCGAGCGAAGCAGGGGCGCGGCTAGCGCCACAGCAACAGCACGATGCCCAGGCCCGCGCCGACCAGCACCATCATCGGCTGCGTCTCGGCCCAGGCGATCAGCGGTTGCCAGCCGAAGGCCACGGCGATCAGCAGTCCACCTGCGCGCAAGCGCCAGCCGGTGCTGGACGCATGATTGACACGATCGCGCAGCGTGGCGAGTGCCTCGGTCTGACGCTGTCGAGCGCGGTGTTCATCGTCGATGCGCTGCATGGCCTGGAAGGCCATCACCGGCAGCTGCGGCAGCTGATGTGACAGCTCCGGAGCCTGTTTGACCATCTCGGCCCAGAACGCCTTGGGGCCGGCGCGCTCCTTCATCCAGCGCTCCAGATAGGGGCGGGCGGTAGCCCACAGGTCGAGATCCGGATACAGCTGACGGCCGAGGCCCTCGATGTTGAGTAGCGTCTTCTGCAGCAGGACCAGCTGCGGCTGGACTTCCATGTTGAAGCGGCGCGCGGTCTGGAACAGGCCCAGCAGCACCTGGCCGAAGCTGATGTCCTTGAGCGGCTTCTCGAGAATCGGCTCGCAGACGGCCCGGATGGCCGCGGCGAACTCGTTGGCGCGCGTGCCTTCCCCGACCCAGCCGGACTCGATGTGCAGCGCCGCGACCTCGTAGTAATCCTGACGGAAGAAGGCCAGCAGATTGCGCGCCAGATAGTCCTGGTCCTCGCGGGTCAGGCTGCCGACGATACCGCAGTCGATGGCGATGAACTGCGGGTCATGGGCGTTCTCTCGCGAGACGAAGATGTTGCCGGGGTGCATGTCGGCGTGGAAGAAGTTGTCGCGGAACACCTGGGTGAAGAAGATCTCCACGCCGCGCTCGGCCAGCTTCTTCAAGTCGGTGCCCTGGGCTTCCAGCTCGTCGATGTCGGCGACCGGGATGCCGCGGATGCGCTCCTGCACCATTACCCGGCGCCGCGTCAGCGGCCAGTGGATGGTCGGCACGTAGAGCAGGGGCGAATCGAGGAAGTTGCGCTTGAGCTGGGAGGTGTTGGCGGCCTCCTTGTGCATGTCCAGCTCATCGAACAGCGTGGCCTCGTAGTCGGAGACCACTTCCACGGGGCGCAGACGCCGTGCTTCCGGCGAGAGCTTCATCAGCAGACGCGCGAGCAGATACAGCAGGCCGATATCCTTGCGCATCACCTCTTCGATGCGCGGGCGGATCACCTTGACCACCACGTCGGCACCATCGTGCAGGCGTGCCGCATGGACCTGGGCGATGGAAGCCGAGGCCAGCGGTTGCGCCTCAAATTCGGCGAAGGCTTCCTCGACCGGCATGCCCAGCTCCTGCTCGACCAGTTCGCGCGCCACCTCGTTCTCGAAGGGCGGCACCTGGTCCTGCAGGCGCTTGAGCTCATCGGCGACGTCCGGTGGCAGCAGGTCACGACGAGTCGAGAGCATCTGGCCGAACTTGATGAAGATCGGGCCCAGCGCTTCGAGTGCCAGCCGCAGGCGCTCACCACGCGAGCGCTTGCCGACAGGCAGCAGGCGCAGCGGTGAGAGCTTGACCAGCGGCCGCAGCAGCGCAGGTACGCGAGACAGCGGGATCAGATCATCCAGTCGATAGCGGGCGATGACCCACAGGATGCTCAGCAGGCGATAGAGTCTCACGACGGCTGGCACTCCCGATCAGCGGACTGTGGCGTGGTGACGGCCTCCAGATGGCGTCGCAGGCGCGCCAGGCGTGCCTCGGTGCGATCCAGGCACTGGGTCAGCTCGGTCAGCTCGTCCCGCGCGACCTGCAGCTGGGCATGGCCGGGCAGCCAGCGTGCTTCCTCGGTCAGATACTCGCGCAGATCCAGCTCCAGCTCACGACGGCTGGTCAGCCCGAAGCGACCGAGGCTGCGCAGGCCGGTGGCCAGACTATGACCGGGGGTCTCGCCGAACCATTCGCTCAAGGCCCCTTCCCAGTCGAGATCGAGATCCATCACCAGATCCCGTGCGCTTTCCAGCAGGTGCAGACGGCCACGCACGGCCAGGCGGCCCTCGAACATCAAGCGCTCGATGGGCTCACCGGACAGCAGTGCCGCGGCAGTTTCCATGTCCAGCTCCACCACCACGTCGCCGTCGCTCTCGTTGGCCTCGGGCAGGCGCAGCAGATGCAGCCCCTGCAGGTCGAAGTGCACCAGCAGGTCGAAGGCGGGGCGCTCCAGGCGCAGCAGCAGGCGTCTGCCGGCAAGCGCATTCAGGCGCATGGCGGAGGCGGGGTCACGGGCGAGCAGGCGGTTGAGCGTGCGTTCCACCGTCGCCACCAGCAGGGGGGTCAGCAATGCCATGACAGCCTCAAAGCTTGATACCACGGTGCAGCGCGACGATGCCACCGGTGAGATTGGTGAACTCGACACGCTCGAGACCTGCCTCTTCCATCATGCCGGCCAGGGTCTTCTGGTCGGGGTGCATGCGAATGGATTCGGCCAGATAGCGGTAGGAATCGGCGTCGCCAGCGACCATCTCGCCCATCTTTGGCAGCAGGCGGAAGCTGTACTGATCGTAGGCGGTGGAGAGCAGCGGATTGACCGGCTTGGAGAACTCCAGCACCAGCAGACGGCCTCCGGGCTTGAGGATGCGCTGCATGGAGCGCAGGGCCTTGGCCTGGTCGGTGACGTTGCGCAGCCCGAAGGCGATGGTGATGATGTCGAAGGTGTTGTCAGGGAAGGGCAGCGCCTCGGCATTGGCCTGCACATACTCGACATTGCCACCCACACCGCGGTCGAGCAGCTTGTCACGCCCGACGTTGAGCATCGAGGCGTTGATGTCGGCGAGCACCACGCGACCCTTCGGGCCGACCAGGCGCGAGAACTTCAGCGTCAGATCCCCGGTGCCACCGGCAATGTCCAGCACCGTCTGGCCCGGCCGGGCACCGGCACGCTCCAGGGTAATGCGCTTCCACAGACGGTGGATGCCGAAGGACATCAGGTCATTCATCACGTCGTACTTGGCGGCGACACTGTGGAAGACATCCGCGACGCGGCCTGCCTTCTCGTCCACGGCAACTTCCTGATAACCGAAGTGAGTCGTACGCTTGTCCATGACTTCCCCTGTTGTGACGCCACCCATGGGGGACGTCAGCGCAATATGGTGAGCTTTCGCAGTGGCTCGATTGTAACCGCTGGCCAGCGGGCTGTCTTTTGACAAGACGTCGAGTCGGACATCTTGCCGCGCCCCATTGGCATCAGTGGCTTACAGCTGATTGAGCGGAATGCCCAGCGGCTCACGCGAGGCACCGGCCTCTTCCAGCTGGCGCAGGTAGTAGGCCCACATGGCATCGCGGCGGTTGGCCAGTTCCCACAGGTATTCCCAGGTGTAGAGGCCGCTGTCGTGGCCATCATCGAAATGCAGCTTCAGCGCGTAGCGACCGCTCTGGGTGATGTTGGCCAGACCGACGTGGCGCATGCCGACCTGCAGCGTTTCCTGGCCGACACCGTGACCGCGCACTTCCGCGGAGGGGGACATCACGCGCAGGAATTCGGTGCTGAGGCGGAATGTCTGGCCATCCGCATAGCCCAGTTCCAGTTCACGCTCCGACTTGTGGTAGTGCACGCGCGTGGGGACCGGGGCCTCGTCGGCGTCACGGGCATGGCGCTCATTGAGTCGGTAGTCGCGCTGCTGGCTGCGGGGTTCGTCCTGCTCGGCAGCGTGGTCTTCAGGTGTGTCGTGGCTCATCAGGGCATCCTCGTGTCAGCCCGCCGTCCAGCATGACACCACGCTGTAAGGCGACCGAAGGAACAGGGGCGTCGAGCGACATCTCGGGCGCGTCGACGTATCTATGTCGCATGATGCACTGACGCCCGAACCGGGCCAAGCCGGATCGGGCGTCAGTGGCATCTCTCAAGGTGGCGATTGCCGCCATGAGGGCTTCTCGCGGGTCAGGCGCTGACGCCAGACGTCAGAGAATGTAGCGCGACAGGTCTTCGTCACACGCCAGGTCGCCCAGGCGAGCATCGACATAGGCGGCATCGACCTTGAGCTCACCCGCCTGATCGGCACCTTCGTAGGAAATCTCTTCCAGCAGGCGTTCCATCACGGTATGCAGACGACGCGCGCCGATGTTCTCGGTGCCTTCGTTGACCTGATAGGCGATCTGGGCGATACGCTCGATGGCGTCATCCGCGAAGCTCAGCTCGACGCCTTCGGTGGCCAGCAGCGCCTTGTACTGACGGATCAATGCCGCGGACGGCTCGGTCAGGATGCGCTTGAAGTCGTCCGGGGTCAGGGCATTGAGCTCGACGCGGATCGGCAGACGGCCCTGCAGCTCCGGAATCATGTCCGAGGGCTTGGACAGGTGGAAGGCGCCGGAAGCGATGAACAGGATGTGGTCCGTCTTGACCATGCCGTGCTTGGTGGAGACGGTGGAGCCCTCGATCAGCGGCAGCAGATCGCGCTGCACGCCTTCACGGGACACGTCGCCACCACTGCCGGACTCGCCACGCTTGGCGACCTTGTCGATCTCGTCGAGGAAGACGATACCGTTCTGTTCGACGGCCTCGATGGCACGGCTCTTGAGGTCTTCATCGCTGACCATTCTGGCCGCTTCTTCCTCGTGAACCAGCTTGAGGGCTTCCTTGACGCTGATGCGACGGCTTTCCTTCTGCTGCTTGCCCATGCTGGAGAACATGGACTGCAGCTGACTGGTCATCTCTTCCATCCCCGGCGGGGTGGCGAAATCCAGGCTCTGGCTGGCCGGGCTCAGCTCGATGTCGATTTCCTTGTCATCCAGCTGACCTTCGCGCAGCTTCTTGCGGAACATCTGACGCGTGCTGCTGTTGTTGGCCGCCGCATCATATTCCTCGCCACGGGCGCGCGGCAGCAGCGCATCGAGGATGCGATCCTCGGCGGCATCCTCGGCCTTGTCGCGCACTTCCTTCATGGCCTCTTCACGCACCAGCTTCATGGCGACCTCGACCAGGTCACGGATGATCGATTCCACGTCACGTCCGACGTAGCCGACCTCGGTGAACTTGGTCGCCTCGATCTTCAGGAAGGGCGCGCCGGCCAGCTTGGCCAGGCGACGGGCGATCTCGGTCTTGCCGACACCGGTCGGGCCGATCATCAGGATGTTCTTCGGGGTGACTTCCGGGCGCAGATCATCGTTGAGCTGCATGCGACGCCAGCGATTGCGCATGGCCACGGCCACGGCACGCTTGGCTTCCGGCTGACCGACGATGTGCTGATCGAGGGCGTTGACGATTTCCTTCGGGGTCATCTGGGACATCTCAGGACAGCTCCTCGATGATGGCATTGTGGTTGGTGAAGACGCAGATGTCGGCCGCGATGGAGATGGACTTCTCGGTGATCTCGCGGGCGGACAGCTCGGTGTTCTCGATCAGGGCGCGGGCGGCAGCTTCGGCGAAGTTGCCGCCGGAGCCGATGGCCAGCACGCCGTGTTCGGGCTCGACCACGTCACCGTTGCCGGTGATGATCAGCGAGGCATGCTTGTCGGCCACCACCAGCATGGCTTCCAGCTTGCGCAGGGCGCGGTCGGAGCGCCACTCCTTGGCCAGTTCCACGGCGGATTTCACCAGCTGGCCCTGATACTTCTCGAGCTGCGCTTCGAAGCGTTCGAACAGCGTGAAGGCATCGGCGGTACCGCCAGCGAAGCCGGCCAGCACCTGATTGCGATACAGGCGACGCACCTTGGCGGCGTTGCCTTTCATGACAGTGTTGCCAAGGGATACCTGGCCGTCACCAGCCAGGGCGACCTGGCCGTTGCGACGCACGGAGACGATCGTGGTCATGGATAACTCCTGAGAGAGCATGCCGGCGATTGGAATAAGGTGAACGGGGCCGGGCATGGCATTTCGGGGCAGACGAGGCCAGGGCCTCGTCGCGTAAAACGGGTGGTGGTCGTCAGTCTGGCAATTGCCACTGCTTGCCGCGACGTGTCACCGCCACCGTGGCGGATCGCGGTCTGATATCTCACCGGAATGCTGTAAATGGGGGCGCTGATGCGGGTTTCAAGTCATCGGCGACTCAGCGTTGACGCCCGTTGTGCAGAGGGCTGGCACCCTTTACGCAACGGGCCCGCTCAACTTGTGAGCGGGCCCGTTGACCTGTGGCGTCATGCCGAGGTCATTGCAGCTTGATCAGCAGAGGCTCGATGCCCTGGGTGTTCATCAGATCCTGTGCGCGGTTGAGCTCGCGGGTGTCCTTGTACGGGCCGACCTGAACGCGGTGCCAGACGGTACCGCCAGAAGCATTGACGTCACTGACCTTGGCCAGCAGGCCGAGATCCTTGAGCTTGCCGGCCAGCTTCCTGGCATCGGACATCTCGCGGAAGGAGGCCGCCTGCAGCATGTAGTTGGTCAGCGAAGCCTCGGACTTCTTGGTGCTCTCGGCGCTGCCCGGACGCGGAGTGGACTTGTACTCATCCACCTTGGGGGCGATCACCTCGGTTTCCGGCAACAGGGTGTAGAACTCGAAGGTCGGCATGCTGCCGCCGCTCTCTTCGGGAGTGTCCTTCTGCGATGCCTTGTCCTGCTGGCTACCCTGTTGTGCGGCCTGCTGACCATTCTGCTGAGTGTTGGCCTTGGGCACGATGGCAGCCACCGGCAGACGCGGCGCCTGTTGCTGGAAATACTGAGCCAGCACGAAGCCGGCGACCAGACCGACGATCCCCCACAGCCACCCCGGGAAGCCGCGGCTCTGACTGGCGGCGGGCTGCCGGCGGGGGCTGGCTCCCTGACGGGAAGCGGGCTTCTTGCTGGCGGGGCGGCGAGCAGCCATGGCTTACATCTCCTCGGGAGCGCTGACACCCAGCAGGGCCAGGCCGTTGCGGATGACCTGAGCGGTCGCCAGACCCAGCGCCAGGCGCGCGTTGCGGGTCGCGTCGTCCTCGACCATCACCTTCACCGCGTTGTAGCAGGTGTGGAAGTCAGAGGAGAGGTCCTGCAGATACTGAGCGACCTGCTGCGGTTCCCGCACCTTGGCGGCGTGGGTGACGACGTCCGGGAACTGGGCCATGCGATTCATCACGGCCTTTTCCTGATCGCTGGTCAGCAAGGACAGTTGCGCCATGGCCAGAGATTCATCGAAGGCCTTGTCTTCACGGCTGGCCTTGCGCAGCACGCTGTGCACGCGGGCGTGGGCATACTGGATGTAGTAGACCGGGTTGTCGTTGGACTGGGAGCGGGCCAGGTCGATGTCGAAGGTCAGCTGGGAGTCGGCACGTCGCGCCGCCAGGAAGTAGCGGGTCGCGTCGCGGCCGACTTCCTCGATCAGGTCACGCAGGGTCACGTAGCTGCCGGCACGCTTGGAGAGCTTCACTTCCTCACCGGAGCGCATCACGGTGACCATCTGGTGCAGCACGTAGTCCGGCCAGCCTTCCGGGATGCCGGCCTTGAGGGCCTGCAGGCCCGCACGCACGCGAGTCACGGTGGAGTGGTGGTCGGCACCCTGTTCATTGATGACCTGGGTGAAACCGCGCTGCCATTTGTCCAGGTGGTAGGCGACGTCCGGCAGAAAATAGGTGTAACCGCCGTCACGCTTGCGCATCACGCGGTCCTTGTCATCCCCGAAGTCGGTGGTGCGCAGCCACATGGCGCCATCGTCTTCGTAGGTATAGCCGTTGTCGACCAGGCGCTTGACGGTGTCTTCGACCTTGCCGTCACGGTAGAGCGAGGATTCGAGGAAGTAGACATCGAATTCGACGCCGAAGGCCTTGAGGTCCAGATCCTGTTCATGGCGCAGGTAGGCGACGGCGAAGACGCGGATGGCGTCGAGATCGTCAGGTTCCGCGGCGCCCGTGACCTGCTTGCCATCGGCTTCGACGGTATCGCCGGCCATGTAGGAGGCGGCCAGTTCGCGGATGTAGTCACCGCGATAGCCATCAGCCGGCCAGCTGGCGTCATCCGGGCCCAGGCCCTTGGCGCGTGCCTGAACGGAGAGCGCCAGATTGTTGATCTGGGCGCCGGCGTCGTTGTAGTAGAACTCGCGCGTGACGTCGTGGCCGGTGGCGGCCAGCAGGCGGCACAGCACGTCACCGACCGCAGCGCCACGCCCGTGACCGACATGCAGCGGCCCGGTCGGATTGGCGGAGACGAACTCGACCTGGACCTTCTCACCGGCGCCCACGTCGCTGTGCCCGAAGCGGTCGCCTTCGCTGAAGACGCGGCGCACGATGTCGGCCACCGCCCCGGTCTCGGCGAAGAAGTTCAGGAAGCCGGGGCCGGCGATCTCGACCTTGGAGACCGCGTCGGAGGCCGGCAGGGCGGCGACCAGCTTCTCGGCCAGCTCACGCGGCTTCATGCCGGCAGCCTTGGACGTCATCATCGCCAGGTTGCTGGCGTAGTCGCCGTGGGTCTTGTCCTTGGTCGGGTCGACCTTGATCTGCGGGCTGGCGTCGGCGGGCAGGGTGCCGTCGGCCTTGAGGGAATCCAGGGCCTGGCCCAGCAGTTCGATGATCGTCTCTTTCATGGAATATCGGTCTCTTCACGGCTCAGGTCGCACCGCGTGCTCTGGGGCAGGCGGTTGCAGGCATCAGGCCTGCGGGCAATGGGGGAGTGCGGATGTCGCTGCACGATGGCGGGCATTATCACCGATCCTGCGGCTTGCATAAACCGTCGTGATCAATCACGGCGCAATCCGTGTCCTGGCGGGATAGTGGTCAGTTCAGTATCGGAGCTGGCGACACCTGCCTGAGTCCCCCTGGCAGACTCAGGCCATGCCGATGGGATCGACATCCAGTGACCAGCGCAGGCGGCGCGCGTCACGATCCTGCTCGCAGAGCGTCACCAGCCAGGCGGCGGCTTCATGCAGCGGGCCGCGTTTCGCCGCGCGCAACAGCAATTGGGCGTGATAGCGATTCTGGCGGCGCTCCATCGGTGCCGGTACCGGGCCGAGGCAGTCCACCTTGAGGTCGGCGCTGTCGATGTGCTGACGCAGGGCGCTTCCTACCTTCAACAGCCACTGCTCGACCTGCTGCTGATCGGTGGCTTCGGCGCGCAGCAAGGCCAGATGGCTGAACGGCGGCAACTGCGCGATGCGGCGCTCCTCCAGCAGCTCGCCGGCCAGTTGTGGATAGCCGGCCTGGATCAGTGTCAGCAGATTGGGGTCTTCCGGGTGGCGGGTCTGGATCAGCACCTCACCGGGGCGCTCGGCGCGTCCGGCACGCCCCGCGACCTGCACCAGCAGCTGGGCGGATTGCTCCAGCGCACGGAAGTCGGCGGCGTAGAGTCCGCTGTCGGCATTGACCACCACCACCAGCGTGACGTGGGGGAAGTGGTGGCCCTTGGCCAGCATCTGGGTGCCGACCAGCAGGCAGGGTTCGCCACGGCGGATCACTGCCAGCGCTTCACTCATGGCGTCCTTGCGTTGGGTACTGTCGCGGTCGATGCGCAGCACCGGCACGTCGGGGAATTTCTCGCCGAGCAGCTCTTCGGTGCGCTCGGTGCCCGCGCCTTGCGGACGAACATCGCCGCTGCCACAGGCCGGACAGGCATCCGGCAGCGGGCGGGTGCGTTCGCAGTGATGGCAGGTCAGCTGCGGGGGATGGCGATGCAGGGTCATGCGTGCGTCGCAGTTGTCACATTCGGCGATCCAGCCGCAGGCATGGCAGGTCAGCGTCGGGGCGAAGCCGCGCCGATTGATGAATACCAGCACCTGATCGCCCTGGGCGAGGCGCTTCTCGATGGCGTCCAGACTCTGGGTGGAGAGTCCGCCCAGCGTCATGCGGCCGCGCAGGTCGATCGGGTGCAGGCGTGCCGGTTGGCTGCGCCCGGCACGCTGATGCAGATGCAGGTGAGTGAAGCGCCCTTCGCGGGCATGGCGCAGGCTTTCCAGAGACGGCGTGGCGCTGCCGAGCACCACCGGGATGCCTTCCTGCTTGCCACGTACCAGCGCCAGATCCCGGGCGTGATAGCGCAGGCCATCCTGCTGCTTGAAGGAGCCATCGTGCTCCTCGTCGACGATGATCACCCCGAGCTTTGCCATCGGCGTGAAGATGGCGGAGCGGGTGCCGATCACGATGCGCGCGCGGCCGCTGCGTGCCGCCTCGAAGCCATCGAGGCGCTCGCCATCGCTGACGCCGGAATGCAGCATCACCTGAGGGACGCGGAAACGTCTGCGGAAGCGCTCCAGCGTCTGGGGCGTCAGGCCGATCTCGGGCACCAGCACCAGTGCCTGGCCGCCGCGATCCAGCACCGCCTCGATCAGTTGCAGGTAGACCTCGGTCTTGCCGGAGCCGGTCACGCCCTCCAGCAGCGTGGGGGAGAAGCGACTCAGGCCTTCATGCAGGCGCGAGAGCGCGCGGCCCTGCTCGTCATTGAGTGCCAGGCTGGGCTCGGCCAGCACGCCCTTGCTGGCCTGCTCCGGGGTGGCGCCGGTGACAGGCTCTTCACGTGATTCGATGAAGCCACGACTGCGCAGGGTTTCCAGCTGCTGGCGGGTGAAGCCCTGGGCGGTGATCGCGCTGTGTACCAGGCCATGACGGTGCTGAGCGAGCAGCTCGAGCAGTGCGATCTGGCGGGTCGCGCGGCCGAGGCTGGCCGGCTCCGTGATACGCCCCTTGTCGGTGAGTGACCAGCGCTCACGGGTGCGTGCCTCGAGGGCACGTCCCTGGCGCAGCAGCGATGGCATTGCCTGCGCGAAGGTGTCGCCGAGCGAGTGCTGGTAATAGCGTGCGGTGAACTGACATATCCACAGCCAGTCGGCCGGCAATGGCGCTTCGTCGATCACCTCGCTGACGGGCTTGAGCTTCTCGATGGGAAAGGCTGAGTCGCTGCGCAGCTCCGCGATCACCCCGACCAGCTGGCGACGGCCGAACTCGACGCGCACGCGCAGACCGACCTGCCAGCCATGGCGAGGTGGCTGGCGTGCTGGCAGATAGTCAAACAGGTCGCGCAGGGGGCCGGGAATCGCGATGCCCAGTACACGTCCGGGCAGGTGAGTCGCAGTCTTGTCGCTGGTGTCAGGCACGCAAGGCATCCGAGGAAGAGAGAATGAGAAGACGAGAGGAAAACGCCACGCAGTCTACAGAGTGTTGCCGGCAATAAACGTCACAAAGTTTGGTCTTGTCGCAGATGGCTGGTAAAATGCGTCGCCTTCCGTCGGAGTCGGCGGAATGACCGGTTACATCCAAAACCCGTGTACGGTGCCTGGCAATCGATCAGGTGGCGGTGCACAGCGACCTGAGGTTACACACCATGAAACAGGGTATCCATCCGGACTACCAGCGCCAGACCGCAACCTGCTCCTGCGGCGCGCAGCACGAAATCGGTTCCAC
This sequence comes from Cobetia sp. 3AK, assembly GCF_029846335.1. NCBI lineage: Bacteria > Pseudomonadati > Pseudomonadota > Gammaproteobacteria > Oceanospirillales > Halomonadaceae > Cobetia > Cobetia sp. 3AK. The sequence continues at coordinate 114,617 of NZ_JARWKR010000007.1, forward strand.
TTCCAAGCAGACCTTCGCGCTGGACGTGTGCTCCGAGTGCCACCCGTTCTACACCGGCAAGCAGAAGCAGGCTACCACCGGTGGCCGCGTCGAGCGCTTCAACAAGCGTTTCGGTGCTGCCATCAAGCGCTGATACCTTCAGCTGCTTGTCGCTTGCATGGCGCTGTGCATCGCGCAGCGCCATCAACGAAAAAACCCGCTTGCGAGCGGGTTTTTTTGTGTCTGTCATTCGATGCAGGTGAGGGGATTGGTGCCGAGCTGGCACTATTCCAGCGCCACCAACGCATCACCCCTCTGCGCAGGAGGCATTTCCATTTCCGGCGCCGGATGCGCGCAGTCATTGCACGGATTTTCATGAGATACGCGGGGCGAAACGCCACGCCGACCCGTCAGTGATAAGGAAAGGTTTATGACTGAGTGGGGCATCCATAACGTTAGACGAATGGCTAAAACAGTTTTTAAACATCCGTATTAATTCCTTTCATAACAACAAGTTGCGTTGGTTGTTCGCGAGGGGGTTTTTCTATATTCTGGTCACAGCCAACCCCCGCTAAAATACCGGATGACACGCATGTCTGATGCCATGAAGAAAGCAGCACTGCAATATCACGCCGAACCGATTCCCGGAAAGCTGTCCATCGAGCTGACCAAGCCGACAGAAACTGCCAAGGACCTCGCGCTGGCCTACAGCCCGGGTGTAGCCGAGCCGTGCCGCGAGATTGCTGCCGATCCGGAAAATGCCTACCTGTATACCGGCAAGGGCAACCTGGTCGCCGTCATCTCCGATGGCACCGCCATCCTGGGGCTGGGCAATCTCGGGCCGCTGGCTTCCAAGCCGGTCATGGAAGGCAAGGGCGTGCTGTTCAAGCGCTTCGCTGGCATCAACTCCGTCGACGTCGAGATCGATGCGGAAAGCCCGCAGGCCTTCATCGATACCGTGCGTCGCATCCACACCACCTACGGTGGCATCAACCTGGAAGACATCAAGGCACCGGAGTGCTTCGAAGTCGAGCAGGCGTTGATCGAACAGTGCAACATCCCGGTCTTCCATGATGACCAGCACGGCACGGCCATCGTCACCGCTGCCGGCATGCTCAACGCACTCGATATCGCCGGCAAGTCCCTGGAAGACGCGCGTATCGTCTGCCTGGGCGCCGGTGCTGCCGCGATTGCCTGCATGAAGCTGCTGGTCTCCAGTGGTGCCAAGGTCGAGAACATCTTCATGCTCGATCGCAAGGGCGTGATCCACAGCGGCCGTGATGACCTGAATCAGTACAAGGCGATGTTCGCCACCGAGACCGAGCTGCGTACGCTGGATGATGTCATCGAAGGTGCGGATGTCTTCGTCGGCCTGTCCGGCCCCAACCTCTTGAAGGCCGAGCAGCTCAAGAAGATGGCTGACACGCCGATCGTGTTCGCGTGCTCCAACCCGGATCCGGAAATCCATCCGGATACCGCTCGCGAAGCGCGTCCGGACGTCATCATGGCGACAGGTCGCTCCGATTACCCGAACCAGGTCAACAACGTGCTGGGCTTCCCGTTCATCTTCCGCGGTGCGCTGGACGTGCGAGCCACACGCATCAATGAAGAGATGAAGCTGGCGGCCGTTCACGCGCTGAAGGACCTTGCTCGCGAGCCGGTCAGCCAGGACGTGCTGGATGCCTACGAGATCGACAGCCTCGAATTCGGTCCGGGGTATATCATCCCGACGCCGATGGATGCGCGTCTGCTCGAGCGTCTGCCGGCTGCCGTGGCGCAAGCCGCCATCGATTCCGGTGTTGCGCGCAAGCCCTATCCGGCGCATTACCCGCTGACCAATGCGGATCAGGTCTACGGCTAAGCGTCATCGGGCCCCGCTTGCGGGGTGCTGAAAAAAAGCCCTCGTCGGAGATGTCCGGCGAGGGCTTTTTGCTGTCTGTCCAACAACTTTCAGTGGCGCACTAGAAGCTGTAGAGAATCGAGGCGGCGGTGGTGGTGTCGGTCTTGGCGTCCGTGTCATCCGGCGGGCTGGTGTTGTTCTTGATCTCGTGGGAGAGCTTCAAGGCCAGGCTGGAGTTGATGGAGACGGTCAGTGCGGTATAGCTGCGGCTGATGATGTTGTCCCGGGTACCTTCCACCGAGAACTGCTGCTCGAAATTCGAGGTATCAGACAGCTGCCAACGATAATCCATGGCCGTGTAGCCGAGGAGATAGTTCTCGTGATCCCCCTCGGTGATATTGTCGTAGCGATAGCCCGGGCCCGCCTCGACAGAGAGGTTGTGCTCAGGGCCTGACAGCAGGCGAATCCCGTACCCCCCGATGGAGGTGACTTGATCGTCATAGCCGGAGAAGCGCTCCTTCTCCCAGCGCAGCAGCCCGAAGGCATAGCGATCACGCCCCAGGTCATAGCGCTCACGCTGACCGATCAGGTACTGCTCGGTGGTGGTCTCGCCGCTGCTGGACACATGCTTGGCTTCCATGCGGAAGGTATGGGTCCAGGGCTTGAGGTGCCAGGACAGGCGGGCCTTGCCCAGCAAGGTTTCGCTGTTCGAGTTGCCGGAGAGCTTGGTAAAGCCCAGCTCGGCCTGACCGCTGAATGGCTCGGAATCCTCGCTGGCGGCGGGGGGAGCGTAGAAGAGGTCATCATCGGCACTGGCCTCGCGAAGCGGGCTCAGGGCCAGACACAGCAGCAGGGTCATGCGCAGTGTGGGCAATGGGTGAAGCATGCAGACTCCGGGCATGGTGAAAGGGGGCATTGAAGGACAGCGAGGCCAGATGGATGAAAGAAGAGCGACCATGGGCCGCTCTTCTTTCACCTCCCTGCGCGCGGTGTGGACGGGCGCAGGTGACCTGCTTCAGATCAGAAGATGGCCTCGAAAGTTCCAGTACCTTCTGAGCCGCTCTGTTGCTCCAGCTCCTTGCGGATGGTGCGTTCCTTGTAGGGCGGCAGATTGTCCTTGCGGAACAGCTCGCTGACGCCGCCGGATTGACCACTGTGCAGGCGCTTGCCGGACTCCGGGTCGATGGTCGCGCTCACGATGTCATCGGGGCGCTCCATCCTGGCGGATGGCATGCCCTTGAGGGCGCCACGCATGTAGTCGACCCAGATGGGCAGCGCGGCCTGGGCACCGTACTCGGCGAGGGTGTCATTGGAGTCCTTGCCGACCCAGACGGTCGCGACCAGCTTGCTGTTGAAGCCGGAGAACCAGGCATCACGCTGGTCATTGGTGGTCCCTGTCTTGCCGGCCAGGTCATCGCGACCAAGCGTCAGGGCCCCACGGCCGGTGCCGCGCTTGATGACGTCTTCCATCATGTCACGGATCAGGTACATGGATTCCGGCGAGGCGATGCGCTCGGCCAGCGGATACTGACGGCCATCACGATTGACGGTCACCATGCCCGGCGTGCAGTTGGCGCAGGCGACGGCCGGATGAGCTTCGTAGTCGGTCTCGTCGTCACCGCGCGTGACGGTGTCGATGTACCAGGGTTCGACACGGAAGCCGCCGTTCGAGAGTACGGCGTAGGCGCGGGCCATTTCCAGCGGTGTCAGTGAGGCGCTGCCCAGTGCCAGTGACAGACCGTTGGGCAGCTCTTCGCGCTTGAAGCCCACCTTGACGAGGAAGTCGAGCGTCTTCTCGAGACCGACGGTCTGCAGCAGTCGCACGGACACCAGGTTCAGGGAGCGATAGAGACCAACGCGGATCCGGGTCGGACCAGTGAACTTGCCGCCGGCGTTCTCCGGGCGCCATACCTTGTTGCCATCCTGCATGACCACCGGAGCATTGTTGATGATGGTCGCCGGTGACATGCCGCCCTGCTCGAGCCCCGAGAGGTAGATGAATGGCTTGAAGATGGAGCCGGCCTGACGACGTGCCTGAATCGCTCGATTGAACTTGCTGGCGGAATAGCTGAAGCCGCCCTGGAGTGCGAGGATGGCGCCACTTTCCGGGTCCAGTGAAACGATGGCCGACTGGGCATCCGGCAGCTGACCCAGGCGATAGCCATCATCTTCCTTGATGACGCGCACCAGATCGCCGACCTTGGCGATCTCGGCGGCAGAGCCGGGTACACCACCGCGCCAGCGGGAGCTCTTGTACTCGCGAGCCCATTTCAGGCCGTCCCAGCCAATCGTGGCCAGGCTGGCGTCTGCCAGCAGGACCTTCATCTGCTTGCCATCATTTTCCACCACGATGGCGGCTTCGAGCGGGCCATAGTCCGGCGTGCGATCCAGCACTTTCAGCCAGTTGGAGACATCGCGGTCGATGCCCTCGATGCGCTTCTCGCTCTTCTGGGCGGCCTGTCTGGCCGTTTCCAGCACTTCGGGAGAGCGAGAGATCTCTTCTTCGAGGCCGGCCTGATCGGTCTGGTCCTGAGCTTCCGCCAGTGACGCCGCGATACCGGATTCCTCCACGCCACGCCAGCCATGGCGGGTGTCATAGTCGATCAGGCCCTTGATCAAGGCATCGCGAGCCTGCGGCTGCAGCTTGCTGTCCAGCGTCGTGGTGATACGCACATTGTCGGTATATGCCTTGTCACCGAAACGATCGACCGCGAAGCTTCTGGCCATCTCTGCGACGTAGGGCGCCTCGACTTCCGGCCGCGTGTAATGGCGTGCCGCGGTGATCGGTGCCTTGACGGCCTCGTCATAGGCCTGAGGCTCGATGTAGCCCAGTTCCTTCATGCGCAGCAGGATCCAGTTGCGACGGATCAGGGCGCGCTGAGGGTTGGTGAGCGGGTTGAAGCTGGAGGGGGCCTTGGGCAGGCCTGCCAGCATGGCCTGCTCAGCCAGGGTCAGTTCATCGAGAGACTTGTCATAGTAGGTGCGTGCCGCAGCCGCGATCCCGTAGGCGCGATGGCCCAGGAAGATCTTGTTGACGTAGAGCTCGAGGATCTCCTGCTTGGAGAGGATCTGCTCCATCTGCAGTGACAGCAGGATTTCGCGAATCTTGCGCGTGAACGTCTGATCCAGCGTCAGCAGGTAGTTGCGCGCGACCTGCATGGTGATGGTGCTGCCGCCCGATTGGATGCTGCCGCTGGAAGCCAGCTGGACGGCGGCACGCGCGAGGCCCTTGGGGTCGATGCCCGGGTGCGAGAAGAAATTGCTGTCCTCGGCCGCGAGCAGGGCATCCACAAACGTCTCGGGGATCTCGTCGAAGGTGACCGGGATGCGGCGCTGGTCACCGTATTCGCCGATCAGCTTGCCGTCACGGGTGTAGATACGCAGCGGCGTCTGCAGCTTGGTATCCTGCAATTGATGAACATCGGGCAGGCCAGGTGCGAAATACAGGGAGGCGCCGACGATGGCCAGCAATCCCGCAGCACACAGTGACAGCAGCAGCCAGAACACTGGCGAAAGTAGTCGTCTCAATAGCTTCATGGGCAAGACAGGGTCCGTGGGTAATGAAAGGCGGGTGGCTGCGGGGGGATTGGCAATTCCATTGCTGGGGCATTATAAGTAGCGGGTCCAGATGCGGCCAGCGTTGAACCCTGTCTTGCGCGTCTGTTGTGTTATTCTGCGAAACATAATGTAACCTCTCAGCAGAAGAGGGTGCCGCGGCGGTGCCGCACGGGAAGCGGCGGCCCGCCAGTCAGACGGGGTCGTCATCAGAGCAGGGGAATGCCAATTGCTGGGACTCAAATCCGCCGGCAAGGGACTGATTGGCGTCGATATCACATCGGCGACCGTCAAGCTCCTGGAGCTGTCCAGACACGGAAATCGATACCAGATCGATAGCTACGCGGTGCGCCCCTTGAAGGAAGGCGCAGTCGTCGAGCGGCGCATCCGCGACATGGATGAAGTCGTGCTGGCGATCAAGCGCGCGGTCGAGCAGGCCCAGCCGCGCTCGCGACGAGCCGTCGTGGCGGTGCCGGCCAGTGCCGCCATCACCAAGACGTTGAGCTTTCCGACCAATCTGGCCGATGACGAGATCGAGCAGCGCATCGCGCTCGAATCCGAGAAGCATTTTCCCTTCCCGCTCAATGACGTGGCGTTCGACTTCCAGCATCTGGGGGTCAATGCCCGCAATCCTGATCAGCAGGATCTGCTGCTGGTGGCCTGTCGCAGCCTGGATGTCGATCAGCTCACCTCCGCGCTCGAGCAGGCCGGCCTTGAGCCGTCAGCGGTCGATGTCGAGACCTTTTCGCTGGAGCGTGCCTTCGGTGAATTGCGCCATCAGCTCCCCCCTACCTACGACAATGAAGAGTGCGTCGCGGTCGTCGATATCGGTGCCACCATGACGGCTTTTCATGTCATCCAGAATGGTCGCATCGTCTACAGCCGGGATGCCGTGTTCGGGGGGCGTCAGCTGACCGACGAGATCATGAACCGTTTCGATCTTTCCAATGACGAAGCGGGTCTGGCCAAGAAGCGCGGTGGTCTGCCGGACACCTATGACAGTGAAGTGCTGGATCCGTTCCGTGACACGCTCGTGCAGCAGATCGCGCGCTCCCTGCAGCTCTATTACACCGCCGGCAAGCGTCGTGAGGTCCAGCGCATTCTGCTGGGAGGAGGGACCGCCGCCATTCCCGGATTACGTGAGTCGCTGGCAGGGCACACCGGACTGGAAGTGATCATGGCCAATCCCTTTACGCACATGAGCGTCAACCCTCGAGTCGACATCCAGGCGCTGGCCGGTGATGCCCCTGCGATGTTGACGGCTTGCGGGCTTGCGATGAGGAAGCGCTCATGACCATCGAGATCAATCTGCTGTCGTGGCGTGAGGAGCGTCGCGAGAAGCGCAGCAAGCGCTTCTTCGGCATTCTGGCACTGGCCGCCGTGGTGGGGGTGGGAGCCGGGTTTGGCATGAGCGAGTATTACCAGAGCCAGCTCGAGGCGCAGAAGCAGCGGCATGCCTTCATCGAGAAGGAAATGGCGCGACTGAATCGCGATATCAAGGAAGTCGAGGATATCGAGAGTCGGCGTGACCAGATGCTGGCGCAGATCGAGCTGATTCGCAGTCTGCAGTTCTCGCGCCCGGAAACGGTACGTGTCTTCAATCAGCTCGTTGCGACGCTGGTCGAGGGTGCCTGGTACCAGAGCATCAGTCGCAGCGGACGTCAGATCAAGGCCAACGGCATCGCGGAGAATACGCGTCAGGTGTCCGGTCTGATGCGCACGCTTGCGGCATCGGATGTCTTCGGTACGCCGACACTGTCCGACGTACAGAGCAGCGACGATGATCGTCGCAGCTTCAATATCATGATTCCCGAGACACCGACGGCTGTCGCTACCAGTGCTGCCGATACGAAGGCCGCCAGGCAGGGAGGTCGGAAATGAGTTTCCTCAATGCCGAAGTGCGTCGTCTCAAGTCGACGGACTTCCAGGATCTCGACCTCAAGGAGGCGGGTATCTGGCCCGTCACCTTGCAGGTGGTATTGGTGCTGATCGTCTTTGGTGCCCTGTTCTGGGCGTCCCACTGGTTCCTTGCGGCGCCCAAGGCCGAGGATCTTGAGCGCCTGCAGGCCAAGGAGCGTCAGCTGCTGAGCCAGTTCGAGACCAAGGCCTTCAAGGCGGCCAATCTGCCCGTGATGCGTGAGCAGATGGCCGAGCTGGAGACGCGCATGGAACAGCTGCTCGAGATGCTCCCGACCGATGCCGAAGTGCCGGCTCTACTCGATGACATCAGCGAGACGGCCATCAACAATCAGCTGGAGGTGGAATACATTCGCCTCAAGCCGGCCCAGAATCGCGATTTCTACGTCGAACAGCCCTTCGATATCAAGGTGCGCGGCGATTACCACCGCATTGCCGCCTTCGTGTCAGGGGTCGCCGGGCTTTCGCGTATCGTGACGTTGCATGACTTCGTGCTGACACCGGTCTCGCAGGGTGAAGACCTGGAGTTGTCGCTGCTGGCCAAGACTTACAACTACCGCCAAGGCGCACCGTTGCCATCGGGAGGTAAATGATGAGTCTGACGACACGTCGCAAGCATGTCGTGCTGGGTGGTGCGATGTTGCTGACACTGCTGGCCGGTTGTGGTGATCCGCAGCTGCCTGCGCTGGAGAGCGAGCTCGAGTCGCTCAGAGGGCGGCCGACGGGGCAGGTCAAGGACCTGCCGCCTCAGCCCGAGTATCATCCCGTGACGTACGACATGGCAGATGCTCGCAGTCCTTTCCAGTCGCGACTGCCGGAGCCGGAGGAGGAGCTCGCCATGGTGGATAATGGCGTGCGGCCGGATCTGGATCGCCCCCGCGAGCCTCTTGAGGCCTGGCCGATGGAGCAGCTCAGCATGGTGGGGACCCTGGATGTGGACGGCAGTCGCTCGGCGTTGATCTTGACGCCGGAGCAGGAGGTGCAGCGTGTGAGTGTCGGCGGACACATGGGGAGCAATTTCGGCCGCATCATTCGCATCGGTGATACTCAGCTGGACCTGGTGGAAATCGTGCCCAACGGTCAGGGCGGTTGGATCGAACGAACCCGCGCCATGGCATTGACTCAACCGGCAGATGCCAGCGGTTAGCGCGTGCTGGCGGCGCTGTCTGCAGAATCGTCACGGAAGATGAGCGGTCGATGACCGACACCATAATGCTTCGACAAGAATAAGGCGCGATCAGCTTCAATGGCTGGGCGGAGCCGCAGCGAGACAGGGGACAAGGGAACATGACGCGATTGCAACGAATGAGTCTGCTGGGGTTGGCGGCTTTCGGCAGCCTGATGGCGAGTGTGGCGCAGGCGGCCTCCACGCTGCAGGATCTGGAATTCACTTCGCTGGGTGGCGATCGGATGGAGCTCAAGCTCGATTTCGCCGGCGGGGTGCCTGAGGTCAAGGGATACCGGATCGAGACACCGCCGCGTATCACCATCGATCTCATGGATACCAGCAGTCAGCTGGACAAGCGCCGCTTCGAGCTCGGCCTCAATGGGGTCGAGGAGCTGGTGGCGCTGGAGGCCGGCTCGCGTACGCGCCTGGTCATGAAGCTCAGCCAGACCCGTCCCTATGTGACGCGTACCGAAGGCAATAGCCTCTATGTCATCGTCGGTGAGCAGGGCGGTCCGGTGGCCGCCGCCGCGTCAGGCCAGTCCGCGCAGCCGCAGCAGCAGGGTGGCGGACTGGAAGTCGCGGCGGAGCCTTCCGTCAGTGGTATCGATTTCCGTCGGGGCAGTGAGGGGGAAGGGCGTGTCGTGGTCAACTTCAATCGCGCCAATGTCGAGTCTCGCGTGACCGAGCGTGGCCGCAAGATCTATATCGATCTCAAGGGTGTCGCCCTGCCGCCAGAGCTGAATCAGGTGCTGGATGTCGGTGATTTCGCGACTCCGGTCTCGAGGATCGATCCGCAGCGTACTCGTGATGGTGTGCGCCTGGTGGTGGATGCCAATGGTTACTATACCCAGTTGGCCACCCAGGCCGGCAACGAGCTGGTGCTTGAGGTCAAGCCGCTGACACGGGAAGAGCAGGCGGAGCGGATCAAGGACAAGTTCCCGTACACCGGCAAGAAGATCTCGCTGAACTTCCAGAATATCGAAGTGCGCTCGGTGCTGCAGATCATCGCGGACTTCACTGGGCTCAATCTGGTGGCCAGTGACAACGTCACCGGCAACGTGACCCTGAACCTCAAGGAAGTGCCCTGGGATCAGGCGCTGGACCTGGTGCTCAAGTCGAATGGCCTGGCCAGTCGCCGCATGGGCAACGTGCTGATGGTCGCGCCGGCGGAAGAGCTGGCGGCACTTGAGCGCAAGGAGCTGGAAGCCAATCAGCAGGTCAAGGAGCTGGCGCCCCTGACGACGGAGTACATTCAGGTGCGTTATGCCAAGGCGGCGGACCTGGCGGCATTGCTGCGCGGTGAAGGCGGTATCGGCCTGCTCTCCGAGCGCGGTCGTGTCATGGTGGATGAGCGTACCAACACCATGTTGATCCAGGACACGCGCGACACTCTGGAGTCCATTCGCGGTACCCTCGAGTATCTCGACATTCCGGTGCGTCAGGTCCAGATCGAGGCGCGCATCGTGATCGCGCGCAGCAGCGTGTCGAGTGAAATCGGTGTCAACTGGGGGCTTTCCAACAGCAGCAACGGCAAGTTCGGCCTGGAAGGTGCGTCGACCGGCACGACCAGTGACGGTGGCCTGAGCGTCAATCTGGGTGACGACAGTGATCCGGGCAGCACCTTCAGCTTCGGTTACCTGTCCGGCGACATCCTGCTGGATCTGGAGCTTTCGGCGCTGGAAAGCGAAGGCAAGAGCCAGACCATCTCCCAGCCCAAGATCATCACCGCCAACCAGAAGAAGGCCGTCATCAAGCAGGGTCAGGAAATTCCCTACGAGGAGGCGACCTCCAGCGGCGCGACCAACATCGAGTTCAAGGAGGCGGTGCTGGCGCTGGAGGTCACGCCGCAGATCACGCCTGACAACCGCATCATCATGGATCTGTTGATCAACAATGACGATGTGTCCGATGACAGCTTCAATGGCGAGCCGGCCATCGATACCAATGAAATCGAGACTCAGGTGCTGGTCAATGATGGCGAGACGGTGGTGCTGGGCGGTATTCTAACCTCCGAACAGATACGCAGCGTCTTCAAGACACCTTTCCTGGGGGATCTGCCGGTGATCGGGAATCTCTTCCGCTATACCGAAGAGTCCAACGAGAAGGTAGAATTGCTGGTATTCATTACCCCGAAGATCATCGAGGACGGCCTGGCGGTGCGCTGATGCATGTGATTCCCAACGTATTCCTTGTCGGCCCCATGGGGGCCGGCAAGAGCACTATCGGCCGCCTGCTGGCGGCCGACTTGCATCGTGAATTTTGCGATAGCGACCACGTGATCGAAGATCGCTGCGGTGCCAGCATCCCCTGGATCTTCGATGTCGAGGGCGAGGCGGGCTTTCGCGGGCGCGAGCAGGCCGTGATTGACGAGCTGACCTCGCTGTCCGATGTCGTGATGGCCACCGGTGGTGGTGCCATCATGGCCGAAGCCAACCGGCGTGTGCTGCGAGAGCGCGGCACGGTGGTCTATCTCTATGCTCCGGTCGAGCAGCAGCTCAAGCGTGCCGGACGTGACCGCAATCGTCCTCTGCTCCAGCAGGATGACCCGGGGCGGGTGCTCAAGCGTCTCTTCGAGCTGCGAGACCCTCTCTATCGCGACACCGCGGATATCATCGTGCGTACCGATCGACGCAGCCCGCGTGCGGTCACCAACGAGATCCGGCGCCGGCTCAAGGCATTGTCAGACCCGCTCCACGTGCATGGCTAGACTCCCCTGGGGAGTCTGGCTCTCGCTTACATTCAGGCGCCGTCATTCGTTTCGCCGCAAGGAGAATCATCATGTCCCTGGCTCCCGCTCATCGTCTCGATGTCGCACTTGGCGAGCGTAGTTACCCCATTCACATCGGCCCGGGCCTGACGGCGCGAGGAGACCTCATTCGTGAGCATCTCGCCGGTCGTCAGGTGATGATCGTCACCAACACCGTGGTGGCGCCACTGTATCTGGAGGCGCTCAAGGCATCACTTGGCGATGGTCTGGATATTCGAGAGGTGATTCTCGAGGATGGCGAACAGACCAAGCACATGGCCAGTATCGGTCTGATCTGGGATGCTCTGCTCGAGGCCGGCTTCAATCGTCGTTGCACCTTGATCGCCCTCGGTGGGGGAGTCATCGGCGACATGACCGGTTTTGCCGCCGCCTGTTATCAGCGGGGGGCGGCCTTCATCCAGGTGCCGACCACGCTGCTGTCGCAGGTGGATTCCTCGGTGGGTGGCAAGACCGGCGTCAATCATCCGCGCGGCAAGAACATGCTGGGTGCCTTCTGGCAGCCGAGACTGGTGTTGATCGATACCTCAAGCCTCAGGACATTGCCGCAGCGTGAGCTGTCGGCGGGCATGGCCGAGGTCATCAAGTATGGCCTGCTGTGGGATGAAAGCTTCCTGAGCTGGCTGGAAGACAACATGCAGGCCTTGATGGCGCTGGATGAAACCTTGCTCGGAGAGGCCATCCGCCGCAGTTGTGCGATCAAGGCGGATGTCGTGGCGCAGGACGAGACCGAGCAGGGCGTGCGCGCACTGCTCAACCTCGGCCACACCTTCGGGCATGCCATCGAGACGGACCAGGGCTATGGCGTCTGGCTGCACGGTGAAGCCGTCGGCACCGGCATGCTGATGGCCGCTGAACTTTCGGCGCGCATGGGGTGGCTGTCGAGTGCCGATGTCGAGCGTATCGCCAAGGTGATCGGCAAGGCCGGTCTGCCGCTGCAAGCGCCGGAGGACATGGGGGTCGAGGACTTCCTGCGTCACATGCAGCTGGACAAGAAGAATGTCGATGGCCGTCTGCGTCTGATCCTGCTCGAGCGTATCGGGCGTGCGGTGATTACCGAAGAGGCGCCTGCCGGCCTGCTGGCGGACATGCTGGAGCACTGGCCGCGCAGCAGCCACTGATCCCTCGACCAGGCGTTGGCTGGTGCACGGAATCTGCTGCAGAAGAAAAGCCGTCACCTCAGGGTGGCGGCTTTTCTTTTTGTCGAGCGTCAGTGGGCACTTCAGGTGGACGTGCCCAGGGCGCATGTCCTATGTACGGGTCGGGTGTGCCGGTGAGTGTGCAGGACAAGTGCATTAGCGGGGCGTGATTCCTGAATTGGTATGCCGTATGCGTAATCGGTATGGGGAGAATTGAATAAAAACGCTGTTTTTTATTCATCCAAGACTAAAGTTGCAAGGCGAAACCCGCGAGGCATGTCTACCCGCTAAGCGCTTGAGCCTACAGGGTTTTTTGGAATGAGGTGTCTCTAACCTTCGGTTTTGTCAGGTTTTTTTGCCCGATGGGCGACCTGTGGAGAATTGCGCGGTGGGGAAGCGCGGGGATATGCTCGAGGGAAATCTGGCGTCGTGTTGCGACACTGATGGCGCCACTATCGGCAGGCATAAAAATAAAGATAACCGATAACTATAACCTCGAAAATGCTTGTTGAAAAGCATCTGGACACATGATTTCTCCGTGAGGCACGCCCATGAATAAAGGTCTCCACCAACCGGGAGAGTTCCGCGACAACTGCGGCTTCGGCTTGATCGCCCATATGGAAGGGCAGGCAAGCCATGAGCTGCTGCAGACTGCCATTGAATCCCTGACGTGCATGACTCACCGCGGTGGTATCGCTGCCGACGGCAAGACCGGTGATGGCTGCGGCCTGCTGCTCAAGATGCCGGATGGCTTCATGCGCCAGATCGCCCGAGAGACGCTCGGGCTCGAGCTGGGCGAGCGCTATGCCGTCGGTACGCTCTTCCTGCCGAATGATGACGCGCGTGAACAGGCCGCGCGTGATGCTTTCGAGTCCGCTCTGACGGCACGCAACCTCGAGGTGCTCGGCTGGCGTGACATGCCGGTGGATGACAGCGTGTGCGGCCCGATGGCCCGCGACTGCCTGCCGCGCATTCGTCAGGTCTTCGTTGCAGCTTCCAGTGAACGTACCGATATCGCCTTCAATGTCGACCTGTTCATGGCGCGCAGATACGCCGAGCAGGCGCTGAAGGGCGAAGAGGACTTCTACGTCTGCTCGCTGTCCGGCAAGGTCATCTCCTTCAAGGGTCTGGTGATGCCGGAAGACCTTCCGCGCTTCTACAAGGACCTGGGCGACCCGCGCCTCGAGACCGCGATCTGTGTCTTCCACCAGCGCTTCTCGACCAACACCGCGCCGCGCTGGCCGCTGGCCCAGCCGTTCCGCTTCCTCGCCCACAACGGCGAGATCAACACCATCGAGGCCAACCGTGGCTGGGCAAACGCGCGCAAGGAGAACTTCGTCTCCGAGCAGCTGCCCGAGATCGCCGAGCTGGACGAGATCGTCAACACGGTCGGCTCCGATTCCTCCAGCATGGACAACATGCTGGAAGTGCTGCTGACCGGTGGCATGGATATCTATCGCGCCATCCGCATGATGGTGCCGCCGGCCTGGCAGAACGTCGAGCAGATGGATTCCGACCTGCGGGCCTTCTACGAATACAATTCCATGCACATGGAAGCCTGGGATGGTCCGGCGGGCATCGTGCTCACCGACGGTCGCCACGCCGTGTGCATGCTGGACCGCAACGGTCTGCGTCCGGCGCGTTGGGTCATCACCCGCAATGGCTTCATCACGCTGGCCTCCGAGATCGGTACCTACGATTACAAGCCGGAAGATGTCGTCGCCAAGGGGCGTGTCGGGCCGGGGCAGGTGCTGGGTGTCGATACCGAGACCGGTGAAGTGCTGCACACCGATCAGGTCAGCGAGCGCCTCAAGGGGGCCCATCCCTACAAGCGCTGGTTGCGTGAAAATGCCAATTACCTCGAGTCCGCGCTGACCGAGCTGGCGCGTTTCCAGCCGATGGAAGCGGACACGCTGGACGTCTATCAGAAGATGTTCCAGGTCAGCTTTGAAGAGCGTGATCAGCTGCTGCGCCCGCTGGCCGAGAGCGGTCAGGAGGCGGTCGGCTCCATGGGGGATGACACCCCGATGGCCGTGCTGTCGCGCCAGAACCGCGTACTGACCGACTATTTCCGTCAGAAGTTCGCCCAGGTCACCAATCCGCCGATCGATCCGCTGCGGGAAGCGATCGTGATGTCGCTGGAGACCTGCTGTGGCGCCGAGCTCAACATCTTCGACGCGACGCCGGAACACGCGCATCGTCTGATCCTGACCACGCCGGTGCTGTCACCGCGCAAGTTCAATGCGCTGGTCAATCATGAGGACCCGGCGTTCACCTCCCAGACGCTCAAGCTGCACTATGACCCGAGTCAGGACTCTCTGAAGCAGGCGCTTCAGGGCATCTGTCAGCAGGCCGAGGAAGCGGCGCGCAATGGCAAGGTGATCCTGGTGCTCAGCGACTGCGGGCTCGCCAAGGGACAATTGCCGATTCACGCGGCGCTGGCGACCGGTGCCATTCACCATCACCTCGGAGCACTGGCACTGCGTCCGCGCGTCAATCTGGTCATCGAGACCGGCTATGCGCGTGATGCACACCAGATGGCAGTGCTGTTCGGGGTGGGCGCCACGGCGGTCTACCCCTACCTTGCCTATCAGGTGATGGCCGACATGCATCGCACCGGCGAGCTGTCCGGCAACCCGGCCGATGCCCGCGAGAATTATCGCAAGGGCATGCAGAAGGGCCTCTACAAGATCCTGTCCAAGATGGGCATCTCGCACATCGGCTCCTACCGTGGCTCGCAGCTGTTCGAGGCCGTAGGGCTCAACAGTGAAGTCATGGACATGTGCTTCACCGGCATGGCCTCGCGCATCGAAGGCGCCGGCTTCGCCGAGCTGCAGTTCCAGCAGGAGCTGCTGGCGCGTGAAGCCTGGCTGCCGCGCAAGCGCATCAAGCAGGGCGGTCTGGTCAAGTACGTGCACGGTGGTGAGTACCACGCCTACAACCCTGACGTGGTGATGAAGCTGCAGCAGGCCGTCCAGCAGGGGGACTACGGCAAGTGGAAGGAATTCGCGCGCCTGGTCAACGAGCGTCCGGTCGCGACCATTCGCGATCTGTTGAGCCTCAAGCCCGTGGCCGAGCCGCTGCCGCTTGAGGAAGTCGAGTCCGTCGAATCACTGCTGCCGCGCTTCGACAGCGCCGGCATGTCTCTCGGCGCGCTGTCTCCCGAGGCACATGAGGCGCTGGCGCAGGCCATGAACGAGGCCGGCGGGCGCTCCAACTCCGGTGAGGGCGGTGAAGACCCGGCACGCTACGGCACCGTGCGCTCCTCCAAGATCAAGCAGATCGCGTCCGGGCGTTTCGGTGTCACGCCGGCGTACCTGGTCAATGCCGAGGTACTGCAGATCAAGGTCGCACAGGGCGCCAAGCCCGGTGAGGGCGGTCAGCTGCCGGGCGGCAAGGTCAACGACCTGATCGCACGTCTGCGCTACGCCGTGCCGGGGGTGACACTGATCTCGCCGCCGCCGCACCATGACATCTATTCCATCGAGGATCTGGCACAGCTGATCTTTGACCTGAAACAGGTCAATCCGTCAGCGCAGGTCTCGGTCAAGCTGGTCTCCGAGCCCGGTATCGGCACCATCGCCACCGGTGTCGCCAAGGCCTATGCCGACCTGATCACCGTCTCCGGCTACGACGGTGGTACCGCGGCCAGCCCGATCACCTCGATCAAGCATGCCGGTTCCCCGTGGGAGCTGGGGCTGCCCGAGGTGCACCAGGCGCTGCGCATCAATCAGTTGCGTCACAAGATTCGTCTGCAGACGGATGGCGGTCTCAAGACCGGTCTGGATGTGGTCAAGGCGGCGATTCTGGGGGCCGAGAGCTTCGGCTTCGGGACGGCACCGATGGTGGCGCTGGGCTGCAAGTACCTGCGTATCTGTCACCTGAACAACTGTGCCACCGGTGTCGCGACCCAGCACCAGGCGCTGCGTGATGAGCATTTCCGCGGCACCGTCGAGATGGTCAAGCACTACTTCCGCTTCATCGCTGAAGAGGTGCGCGAGCTGATGGCGCTGCTGGGCGTGCGCCAGATCACCGACCTGATCGGTCGTACCGATCTGCTCGAAGTGCTGGAAGGCGAGACCAACGCGCAGCGTCGTCTCGACCTCACGCCGTTGCTGGGCAATGACTTCGTGCCCAAGGACGCGCCGCAGTTCTGCCAGGTCAGCCGCAACGAGCCGCATGACCCCGGCGCCAAGAACCTCGAGATGCTGGCGGCGATGGAGTCCGCGATCGACAGCCGCAGCGGTGGCGAGTTCAGCTTCCATGTCACCAACTGCGATCGCTCCATCGGGGCGCGCGTCTCCGGTGAGATCGCCAAGCGGTATGGCGAGGCAGGACTGGCGGGCTCGCCGCTCAAGGTCAGCCTGACCGGCGTGGCAGGGCAGAGCTTCGGGGTCTGGAATGCGCATGGCCTCGAGATGCATCTGGAAGGCGATGCCAACGATTACGTCGGCAAGGGCATGAATGGCGGCAAGCTGACCATCGTGCCGCCGCGCGGCTCGCGCTTCGAGAGCCACAAGACGGCCATCATCGGCAACACCTGCCTGTATGGGGCGACCGGCGGCAAGTTGTACGCCGCGGGAACTGCCGGCGAGCGCTTCGCGGTGCGCAACTCCGGTGCGCATGCCGTCATCGAAGGGGCGGGCGATCACTGCTGTGAGTACATGACCGGCGGGCTGGTCTGCGTGCTGGGCGAAACCGGCGTCAACTTCGGTGCAGGCATGACCGGCGGCTTCGCCTATGTACTGGACGAGAGTCGAGACTTCGTCGACAAGTACAACCACGAGCTGGTGGAAATCCACCGTATCAATACCGAAGCCATGGAGGCCTATCGTCGCCATCTGCGCGAAGTGATCGAGGAATACGTGGCCGAGACCGGCTCCGAGCGCGGTCGCAACATCCTGCGTGATTTCCCTGACTTCGTGCGTCACTTCTGGTTGGTCAAGCCCAAGGCGGCAAGCCTGGGGGGATTGCTCGATCAGTCCCGGCGTCAGCCGGAGTGACCGCATCCCTCACCCTGGCAAGCCCCGGGTGAGGGCCCGCACCGCGACGGTGCCCGGATTTTGAGAGAGGATTCATCATGGCCAATCAGCTCGCCAACGACTTCCAGTTCATCGATGTGGGTCGTCAGGACCCGCAGAAGAAAGATGCTCGCGTGCGTGCCCGCGAGTTCAACGAGATATACGCCGAGTTCAAGCCGGTGGAAGCGGCCAGTCAGGCGCATCGCTGCCTGGGTTGCGGCAACCCCTACTGCGAGTGGAAGTGTCCGGTACACAACTATATCCCCAACTGGCTGAAGCTGGTCTCCGAGGGCAACATCCTCGAGGCTGCGGAGCTTTCGCACCAGACCAACTCGCTGCCCGAAGTCTGTGGGCGCGTCTGCCCGCAGGATCGTCTCTGTGAAGGCGACTGCACCCTGAATGATGGCTTCGGTGCCGTCACCATCGGTTCTGTCGAGAAGTACATCACCGACACCGCCTTCGCGATGGGCTGGCGTCCCGACATGTCCAAGGTCAGCTGGACGGACAAGCGCGTCGCCATCATCGGTGCCGGCCCGGCGGGTCTGGGAGCCGCCGATATCCTGGTGCGCAACGGTGTGCGTCCGGTGATCTATGATCGTCACCCGGAGATCGGTGGGCTGCTGACCTTCGGTATCCCGGAGTTCAAGCTCGAGAAGGGCGTGATGACGCGCCGCCGCGAGATCTTCGAAGAGATGGGCATGGAGTTCCGTCTCAATGTCGAGGTCGGTCGTGACATCGGCTTCGATGCCCTGCTCGAGGAATACGATGCCGTCTTCCTGGGAATGGGCACCTACAACGCCATGAGCGGCGGTTTCCCGGGCGAGGATCTTCCGGGAGTTCACAAGGCGCTCGACTTCCTGATCGCCAACGTCAATCACTGCCTGGGCTTCGAGAAGGACCCGGCCGATTATGTCTCGATGGAAGGCAAGAAGGTCGTGGTGCTCGGCGGTGGTGATACCGCGATGGACTGCAACCGCACCTCCATCCGTCAGGGCGCCGATACCGTGACCTGTGCCTACCGTCGCGACGAGGCCAACATGCCGGGCTCGCGTCGTGAGGTGACCAATGCTCGTGAGGAAGGCGTCGACTTCCTGTTCAATCGCCAGCCGGTGGCGGTGGTCGGTGAGGGCAAGGTCGAGGGCGTCAAGGTCGTGCGTACCCGCATGGGTGAACCGGACGCCAACGGGCGCCAGCGCCCGGAAGTGGTGCCGGGTTCCGAAGAGATCCTGCCGGCGGATGCCGTCATCGTCGCCTTCGGCTTCCAGGCCAGTCCTGCACCGTGGTTCACCGATTTCGATATCGGGGTCGATGAGCGTGGGCGCATCGCGACCAGTGCCGAGCGACTCGCCTTCCAGACCACCAATCCCAAGGTGTTCGCCGGTGGTGACATGGTGCGCGGTTCCGATCTGGTGGTGACCGCCATTGATGAAGGTCGCCGGGCCGCAGAAGGGATTCTCGATTTCCTGGAAGTGTAAGGAGATCGCAGTATCACGTATCAGGCCCGCCATGGCGGGCCTGATACGTTGGGCGGGTGCCCGTGGCGGCGTCACCAAGGATGGATGGAGTGGCAATCAAATTGAGCCGGAGCAGCCTTTCCGCTAGACTGGCGACCCATCCTGATCCGTTCCCCCGGATCTCTCCTACAGCTCACGTTTTCGGCAGGTTTCCATGACACGATTTATCTTCGTGACGGGCGGCGTTGTGTCCTCGCTTGGCAAGGGCATCGCATCCGCTTCGCTGGCGGCTATTCTCGAGGCCCGTGGCCTCAAGGTCACCATTCTCAAGCTGGATCCGTACATCAACGTCGATCCGGGCACCATGAGCCCGTTCCAGCACGGCGAAGTCTTTGTCACTGAAGATGGCGCGGAAACCGATCTGGACCTCGGTCACTACGAGCGTTTCATCCGCTCGCGCATGACCCAGGGCAACAACTTCACCACCGGCCGTGTCTATGAGCACGTGCTGCGCAAGGAGCGCCGCGGCGACTACCTGGGTGGAACGGTTCAGGTCATCCCGCACATCACCGACGAGATCAAGCGTCGCGTGATCGCTGGCGGTGAAGGCTATGACGTCGCGCTGGTCGAGATCGGTGGCACCGTCGGTGACATCGAGTCCCTGCCATTCCTGGAGTCGATCCGTCAGTTGCGCGCCCAGCTGGGTAGCGAGCGTGCCATCTTCATGCACCTCACGCTGGTGCCGTACATCAAGACGGCTGGTGAGACCAAGACCAAGCCGACCCAGCACAGCGTCAAGGAGCTGCGCTCCATCGGTATCCAGCCGGATATCCTGATCTGCCGCAGCGAAGTCGAGATCGAGGAAAGCGAGCGTCGCAAGATCTCGCTGTTCACCAATGTCGAGGAACGTGCTGTCGTGTCGCTGCAGGATGCCGACACCATCTATCGTATTCCGCTGATGTTGCATGAAGCCGGTCTCGATGAGATTGTCTGCGACAAGCTGCGCCTGGAGGCCAAAGAGGCTGACATGTCCGAGTGGGTGTCGGTACTGGATGCCAAGCTCAACCCGCTCAAGACCATCAACATCGCGATGGTCGGCAAGTACATGGAGCTGCTGGACGCCTACAAGTCCCTGAACGAGGCACTGATTCATGCCGGTATCCAGGGACGTGTGAAGGTCAACGTCGACTTCATCGATTCCGAAGAGATCGAGCGCAACGGTACCGATCGTCTGATCGGCAAGGACGCGGTTCTGGTGCCGGGCGGTTTCGGCGAGCGGGGTGTGGAAGGCAAGATCGCCACCGCACGCTTCGCACGTGAGAACAAGGTGCCGTATCTGGGTATCTGTCTGGGCATGCAGGTCGCGGTCATCGAGTTTGCCCGCAACGTGGCCGGCTGGACTGATGCGAACTCCACCGAGTTCACTCACGACACCCAGCACCCGGTGGTCGGTCTGATCACTGAATGGCTGACGCCGGAAGGCAAGATCGAGACTCGTGACGCGGCATCCGACCTGGGCGGCACCATGCGTCTGGGCGGTCAGGCCTGTCGTCTGCTCAACGGCTCCAAGGCGCATCAGGCCTATGGCAGCGATGAGATCGTCGAGCGTCACCGCCACCGCTATGAGGTCAACGACCAGTTCGTGCCGGCGCTGGAAGAAGCCGGTCTGATCTTCTCGGGCCGCAGCGTCGACAACTCGCTGGTCGAGATGGTCGAGCTGCCGGACCACCCGTGGTTCGTCGCGTGTCAGTTCCACCCGGAGTTCACCTCCACCCCGCGTGATGGCCACCCGCTGTTCTCCGGCTTCGTGAATGCGGCGCTCAATCACAAGGCGGCGCGGACTCGCGGCGAGTGATAGGGTGATCGCCGGGCGTCACGCCAGAGTGGCGCCCGTGGGTCTTTTCCGCGGCGGCTCATCAAGAATGTCCGGCAGGCAAGGGCATCGCGGCTGAGCCGCCGGTGGGCAACGTTTTTGATGGACGGTGCAGTGATGAGCAACGAACAACGCGTGATCGAATTTGCAGGCCTGCAAGTCGCCAATGATCGGCCGATGACGCTTTTCGGTGGCATGAACGTGCTGGAATCGCGTGAGCTGGCACTGGAGGTCGCCGAGCAATATGTCGAGGTGACATCGCGCCTCGGCATGCCGTACGTCTTCAAGGCCAGCTTCGACAAGGCCAATCGCAGCTCCATGCACTCCTATCGCGGGCCGGGGATGGAGAAGGGGCTCGAGATCCTCGCCGAGATCAAGTCGCGCTTTGGCGTGCCGATCATCACTGACGTCCACGAGCCTCATCAGGCAGCTGCCGTGGCCGAAGTGGCCGATGTCATCCAGCTGCCCGCCTTCCTGGCGCGCCAGACGGATCTGGTCGTGGCCATGGCGCGCACCGGTGCCGTCATCAACGTCAAGAAGCCGCAGTTCCTGGCCCCGCACGAAATGCGCCATATCGTCGCCAAGTGCGGTGAAGCGGGCAATGACCGGATTCTGCTGTGCGAGCGCGGCTCCAGCTTCGGCTACAACAATCTGGTGGTCGACATGCTCGGCATGGCCGAGATGAAGGATACGGGGCTGCCGGTGCTGTTCGATGTCACCCACTCGCTGCAACGCCCGGGTGGGCGGGCCGATTCTGCCGGTGGTCGTCGTGAGCAGGTCTTTGATCTGGCTCGTTCCGGCGTGGCGCTGGGGCTGGCAGGCCTGTTCCTCGAGGCACATCCGGACCCGGACAATGCCAAGTGTGACGGCCCCTGTGCATTGCCGCTGGATCAGCTCGAACCCTTCCTGCGCCAGCTGCAATCGCTGGATTCGCTGGTGAAGGGCTTTGCGCCGCTGGATATTCGCTGAACATGACTACTGGCCGTTCACTACCCTGTGAGCGGCCTTTTTGCGCTATGGGCAAGATGCCCGTCGTGGTGTTTCAATCCCCCGTGTAGAGGACGACACAAGATGGCCAATATCGTCGAAATCCGCGCCCTTGAGGTGCTCGATTCCCGTGGTAACCCGACCGTACAGGCCGAGGTCGTGCTGGAAGGTGGACAACGTGCCAGCGCCTGCGCGCCTTCCGGTGCCTCCACCGGTTCGCGCGAAGCGCTGGAATTGCGTGATGGCGACAAGAGCCGTTATCTGGGCAAGGGTGTGCTGAAGGCAGTCGAAGCCGTCAATGGCCCGATCCGCGAGCGTCTCGTGGGCATGGATGCACTGGACCAGCGTGCGCTGGATGACGCCATGCTGGCGCTGGATGGCACCGAGAACAAGGAATCTCTGGGTGCCAATGCGATCCTCGCGGTCTCCCTGGCCGCTGCCAAGGCAGCTGCCCAAGCCAAGGGCATCGAGCTCTACGCTCACATCGCCGAGCTCTACGGTCAGCCGGGCAAGTACTCCATGCCGGTGCCGATGATGAACATCATCAATGGCGGCGAGCATGCCGACAACAATGTCGACATCCAGGAGTTCATGGTCCAGCCGGTCGGCGCGCCGACCTTCCGTGAAGCGCTGCGCACCGGCGCCGAGATCTTCCACGCGCTCAAGAAGGTCCTGCAGGGCCGCGATCTGAGCACTTCCGTGGGCGACGAAGGTGGTTTCGCACCGAACCTTGCCTCCAATGCCGAAGCGCTGGCGGTCATCAAGCAGGCGGTCAGCGATGCGGGCTACACGCTGGGCACTGACGTGACCCTGGCGCTGGATTGTGCCTCCTCCGAGTTCTACAAGGATGGCCAGTACAATCTGTCTGGTGAAGGCAAGAGCTTCGATGCACGTGGTTTCGTCGACTACCTGGCCGAGCTGGCGGACGAATACCCCATCGTGTCCATCGAAGACGGCATGGACGAGTCTGACTGGGAAGGCTGGAAACTGCTGACCGACAAGCTCGGCGACAAGGTGCAGCTGGTCGGTGATGACCTGTTCGTCACCAACACGCGCATCCTGAGCCGTGGTATCGATGAAGGCATCGGCAACTCCATCCTGATCAAGTTCAACCAGATCGGTTCACTGTCCGAGACCCTGGATGCGATCAAGATGGCGCAGGCCGCTGGCTTCACTGCGGTCATCTCCCACCGCAGTGGCGAGACCGAAGACACCACCATCGCCGACCTCGCCGTGGGTACCTGTGCCGGGCAGATCAAGACCGGTTCTCTGTGCCGCTCTGACCGTGTCGCCAAGTACAACCGCCTGCTGGTGATCGAGCAGCAGCTGGGCGATGTCGCCTACAATGGCCTGAAAGAGATCAAGGGCCAGTAAGCAGGCGACAGGCTTGTGGATGCCGTCTTGGTCGTCGGCATCCACAACGCTTCCACATGACGGGGTCGCACCTTCGGGTACGGCCCCGTCGTGCGTTACACGTGCTGTCCGCGCAGGTTGCGTCTCAAGTACGTGGACTTTCCCCATCTCTGCAGTCAGTTCATGTAAGCCTTTTCCTACAAGATATGCAGGACATAGAGGATAACTGCTGCACTCCGGATACGTGTTCAATCGTATGTTTTTCTATAGATTACTGTTTTACAACAGTTTTATCTAAAAGCTTCCTTGTTTGTCTCGATGCGTCTGAGCGGTTTGGCTAGTTGCCTGATGACGGCTTGCTGACCAGAATAGCGTCATGGAAGCGGGATGCGGCGGGACACCGCACCCTTGAGCAGGATGCTCTTGATGATCTTCCAGGGAGTACGTCGGGCAGGATGCCCGACTCGTCTGAACAGGATGTTCAGCGAACAGGAACCGTCAAGGATGACGGAAGCAGCTGCACTGCATGGCATCTTGTCCGAGGAGCGGGCAGGAATTGGCCAGGGACCACGGATGAATGGCCAGGTACAGGAAGTACCGGATCAGGAAGATCCAGAGTGACGGTATCGTCATTGGCAGCGGACGCGCAATCACGACAGGGATGGTTGATGGGTCTCGACCCGATATGCAGTCAGGAAGCTCGCCTTCACAGGAGTGACGGATGACGGGACATCATCCGTGTCAGGCAGACGAGGCAATCAGCGGCAGAATCTCGACGGCAGGATGCCGAGGCAAGGATGTCAGATCACGGAACATCATGAGACTGTCAGCTGAGGCAGGTCAGGAGCGGCACGGGCAGGATGCCGGGCAATGCATCTGCGATGCAGTTGCATGAGCAGGACAGCAGGGCAGGCAATAAGCAGAAACGGGCATTGTGGTGGGACAGCTGCGCAAGCAGTGCCACAATGCCCCATGCGTGACGGTGCGCTCTGAATGGCAGGATGCCATGACGGGCAGGGACAGCACCCAGGAACACGATCCAGGACGGATCGACAGGGACACGCTTGGAGCGGGCGACCTTTCGGGGTTGCCCTTTTTTGTGCCTTTTTTTCGGCCCCACCCGCCGGGCTGGCTGACCATGAGCGCTCAAGACGAAGACGGCAGCCACCCCTGAGGGAGTGGCTGCCGTCTTGATGAGAACCTGGTGCTTGCCCGGTCAGGTCGGGCAGGGCATTTACTGCTCCAGGTATTCGAGCTTGCCTTCGACACCATCCCACTTCTCGGCGTCTTCCATGGCGTCCTTCTTCTCGCTGATGTTCGGCCACACTTCGGCCAGATCGGCATTCAGCTCGATGAATTCCTTCTGATTCTCCGGCACTTCGTCCTCGGAGAAGATGGCTTCCGCGGGACACTCCGGCTCGCACAGAGCGCAGTCGATGCACTCGTCCGGGTTGATGACCAGGAAGTTGGGGCCTTCATAGAAGCAATCGACCGGGCAGACCTCCACGCAGTCAGTGTATTTGCAGCGGATGCAGTTCTCGGTGACGATGAATGCCATCTGGGTCTCCTGACGCGGGTCGGCGTCTCTCGTAGGTCGTGGTCCAGCGCCACTCTGTGCCGTCTGAGCGGCATCTTGAGTTTCAGGTTATAAGCGGCGCGAGTGTTATAAGGCGTTATTCTAGTGGCGCTCTGCCGCCCTCGCAATCAGCGTGGGCGGATCGTTTTGGAATGGTGCTATGCCCATCGCGCACTGTCGAGTGTCGGCAGGCGCATGGTGTCATGCGACTTGTCAGTCGACTCACTCCGCCGCTTACTGGATCTTGCGCCATTCATAGATGAGTTCCAGTGCCCGCTTGGGGCTCAGGTCATCCGGGTCCAGCTGGGTCAAGGCTTCGACGATCGGGTGAGGCGGTGCCGCGAAGAGATCATTCTGCTGCGGTACTGGCTGGCCGAGTGCATCTTCACGGGCAACCTGCGGACGATCGACCTCCTGCTGCTCGAGACTGGTCAATTTCTCACGTGCACGCAGGATGACGTTCTGCGGGACCCCGGCCAGCTGGGCAACCTGCAGGCCATAACTCTGGCTTGCCGGCCCCTCCTCGACACGGTGCATGAAGACGATGCCATCGTCATGCTCTGCGGCGGTCAGGTGAACGTTGGCCACGCCATCGACGTGCTCGGGGAGTGCCGTCATCTCGAAATAATGGGTCGCGAACAGCGTGAAGGCGCGCGTGCGGGCCAGGTGCTCGGCGCTTGCCCAGGCCAATGACAGGCCATCGAAGGTCGAGGTGCCGCGACCGATCTCATCCATCAGCACCAGACTCTCGTCGGTGGCGTTGTGCAGGATGCTGGCAGTCTCGGTCATCTCGACCATGAAGGTCGAGCGGCCACCGGCCAGGTCATCCGAGGAGCCGATACGCGTGAAGATGCGATCCAGCGGGCCGATGCAGGCGCGAGCGGCGGGTACGAAGCTGCCGGTATGCGCGAGCAGTGCGATCAGCGCGGTCTGACGCATGTAGGTGGATTTACCGCCCATGTTGGGGCCGGTGATCACCAGCATGCGGCGCGCATCGTCAAAGCGCACGTCGTTGGGCACGAAGGGGTGGTCGCTGACATGTTCCACCACAGGGTGGCGGCCGCCTTCGATGTCGATTCCCGGCGTGTCGCTGAGCTGCGGGCGGACGAAGTCCAGTGCGGCGGCGCGATCAGCAAAGGCGGTGAGCACATCCAGTGACGCCAGGGCGCGTGCCGTCTGCTGCAGGCCATCCAGTTCGGTATTCAGGTCATCCAGAAGGTGCTCATACAGCAGCTTCTCGCGGGCCAGCGACTTGGACTTGGCCGACAGCGCCTTGTCCTCGAATTCCTTGAGTTCCGGGATGATGAAGCGCTCGGCATTCTTGAGCGTCTGGCGGCGGATGTATTCCGGCGGAGCTTCCGCTGACTGGGAGCGCGGCAGCTCGATGAAGTAACCATGCACGCGGTTGTAGCCGACCTTGAGGTTGCTGATGCCGGTGCGCTCACGCTCACGGGTCTCGAGGGCCACCAGATACTGACCGGCGTTCTCGGAGAGGCCGCGATACTCGTCCAGCTCATCGTCGTAGCCATCGGCGATCACCCCGCCATCGCGCAGCACGACCGGCGGATTCTCGATCAGCGCTTCGCTGAGCATGGCCGAGAGGGCGGGGAACAGGCGGATGCCATCGCGCAGGTCATCGATGGCACTGCCTTTCTCGACGCTGGCGAGCACGGCACGCAGCTCTGGCAGTGTATTGAGGCCATCACGCAGGCGCGCCATGTCCCGCGGGCGGGCGCTGCGCAGTGCAACACGCGCCAGGATGCGCTCCACATCGCCGATCCGCTTGAGCAGGCCTTGCAGTTCGAATGGGTAGTCGCCCTCCATCAAGCGCTGCACTGCCGCCTGGCGCTGGCCGATCTGGGTCTGATCGCGCAGCGGGCGGTTGAGCCAGCGCTTGAGCAGGCGTGAGCCCATCGCGGTGGCAGTCACGTCCAGCACACTGGCCAGCGTGTTGTCGCTGCTGCCGCCCAGGTTGGTGTCGATCTCGAGGTTGCGACGGCTGGCGGCATCGATCACGACCGAATCGTCGCGACTCTCCACGGCCAGCGCCGTCACGTGGGGCAGACCGGTGCGCTGCGTGTCACGCGCGTAGTCGAGCAGGGCACCAGCAGCGGTGACCGCGCAGGTCAGATGACTGCAACCGAAACCATTGAGGTCCTGAACGCCGAACTGATCGCACAGCAGGCGCAACGCGGTCTCATGGTCGAAATGCCAGTCGCTCTGACGGGTCAGGCCCGGGCGTGAGGCAAGACTGCTTGGCAGTTCACGACTCTCGCCGACCATCAGCTCGGCGGGTGACAGACGCTGGATCTCGGCCAGCAGTTCTTCATCGCCATTGACTTCCAGTACGCTGAAGCGTCCTGAGGAAAGCTCCAGTGCCGCCAGGCCCCAGGTCTCACCGTCTCGATGCAGCGCCACCAGCAGATTGTCACGGCTGGCATCCAGAAGCGCCTCGTCATGCAGGGTGCCCGGTGTGACGATGCGCACCACCTTGCGCTCGACGGGACCCTTGGTGGTCGCGGGGTCGCCGATCTGCTCGCAGATGGCCACGGATTCGCCCATTTTCACCAGGCGTGCCAGGTAACCCTCGGCGCTGTGATAAGGCACCCCTGCCATGGGAATGGGGGAGCCGCCGGAGCTGCCACGTGCCGTCAGGGTGATATCGAGCAATTGCGCGGCTCGCTTGGCGTCCTCATGGAACAGCTCATAGAAGTCGCCCATGCGATAGAACAGCAGCACACCGGGGTGCTCGCGTTTGATCTTCATGTACTGCGCCATCATCGGCGTCATCTGGGGCGCGCTGTTCTTGGCCATGGCCATGGACTTCCTTGACTGCACTGCAATGGGAAAAAGACGCACATGCGAGAACACGGCATGCGGGATGCGCGATATTCTACGGACTGGCGCGGCCGGCTCCAATGCCTGTGATGCCTCCTGCTCGCTTCCCTTTTCCTCAGACCACTTCTAGAAAGGAGTTCGTTCATGGCCCGATTGACGGATACGACGTCCGAGGCACCGGATGCGAATGCACTGGCCGAGCAGCTGCAGGCGCTGGCATTGGCGCGCGGAGTCCAGATCACTGCTGCAGAGTCATGCACCGGGGGTGGCGTGAGTGCCGCGATCACGGCGATTTCCGGTAGCTCCGGCTATTTCGAGGCGGGCTATGTGACGTACTCGAATGCTGCCAAGCGGCGTCTGCTCGGCGTCAGCGAAGCATCGCTCGCGGACTTCGGGGCAGTCTCCGAGGCCGTCGTGCGCGAGATGGTCAAGGGAGCGTGTCGTGACAGCGGTGCCGAATTGGGGGTGGCAATCAGTGGTGTGGCGGGTCCGGGAGGCGGCAGTGAAGAAAAGCCCGTGGGGACGGTGTGGCTGGCATGGGGCAGTGAGGCGCGACAGCAGGCGCGGTGTTTCCACTTTCCGGGAGACCGCCAGGCCGTGCGCGACGCCGCCGTGAGGGTGGCATTGCAAGGCTTGATCGAATGCGTGGAAGCCTGGCAGGGCTGAACTGGTGAGGCTCGAGACGCATGCAACCCTCTGCGTTGAGACTGCTGCCTGAAAAAGCGCATCACCGGACTGGCAGAACGATGAAACATGCGGCATCATACTGTCCATGTATACAGGGTTTTGCCATGACAGCCCAGCCGCTAGGCTGACAGTCTCTGCATCACCCGAAGCTTGAGAATTTCCTATTTCAGGTGGTTGCCCATGCGGCGCCGCCGTTCGACAGGAGGCCACATGGCACAGGACGACAATCGTACCAAGGCGCTGAACGCGGCGCTGTCCCAGATCGAGCGCCAGTTCGGCAAGGGCGCCGTCATGCGCATGGGCGATGCCCCGCGTGTGGCCATCCCGTCGGTATCCACCGGGTCTCTGGGCCTGGATATCGCGCTCGGCATCGGTGGCCTGCCTTTCGGTCGAGTGGTCGAGATCTACGGTCCGGAATCCTCGGGCAAGACGACACTGACGCTCTCGGTCATCGCCCAGGCCCAGAAGCAGGGCAAGGTGTGTGCCTTCATCGATGCCGAGCACGCGCTGGATCCGTCCTACGCCGAGAAGCTGGGCGTCAATCTGGACGAGATGCTGGTCTCCCAGCCGGATACCGGTGAGCAGGCACTCGAGATCGTCGACATGCTGGTGCGTTCCGGTGGTGTCGACGTCATCATCGTCGATTCCGTGGCAGCCCTGACGCCGCGTGCCGAGATCGAGGGTGAGATGGGTGACTCCCACGTCGGCCTGCAGGCGCGTCTGATGTCCCAGGCGCTGCGCAAGGTGACGGGCCACATCAAGAATGCCAACTGCATGGTAGTGTTCATCAACCAGATCCGCATGAAGATCGGGGTGATGTTCGGTAGCCCGGAAACCACCACCGGTGGTAACGCGCTGAAGTTCTACTCGAGTGTCCGTCTCGACATCCGTCGTACCGGCTCCGTGAAGTCCGGCGATGAAGTCACCGGTAACGAGACTCGCGTCAAGGTCGTGAAGAACAAGGTCGCGCCGCCGTTCCGCCAGGCCGAGTTCCAGATTCTCTACGGCAAGGGCATCTACCACGCCGGTGAGGTCATTGATCTGGGCGTGCAGTGTGGTCTGGTCGGCAAGGCAGGTGCCTGGTACAGCTACCAGGGCAGCAAGATCGGTCAGGGCAAGGCCAACTCCGCCCAGTATCTGGAGGACAACCCCGCGATCATGGAAGAGATCGAGAGCCAGATTCGCGCCCAGCTGCTGGCTTCTCCGGAAACCAAGGAAGAGGCCAAGGAAGAAGTGGTCGCCGAAAATGAAGATGATCTGGATCTCGATTGAGACCTGCTCGAGAACGTGTTCATTGAGCGCTGATTTCAGCGCCTTTCAGTGATCTGCAGCGCCCGCCCCGTTTTCGGTGGCGGGCGCTGTGCGTTTTGCACCGGGGATTTCGCCATCTCGGGTGCCCCTCCAGAAAGGAGCGCCAACATGCACGATCAGGAAAGAGAGACCGCCGGGCCAGACTATCAGCCCCTCGATGTCGGCGCGATGACGCCGCAACGGCGTGCCCGCAATGACGCCATCGCACGTCTGGCACGCCGCGAGCACAGCCGTCGCGAGCTGCACGACTATCTCAAGGAGCGCGACTACCTGCAGACCGTCAGCGATGATGCGCTGGCGGAGCAGTCCGCGAGTGGCGAGGAGGGCGCCGAGACGCGCTTGAGTCGTGATGAGGTCGAGCTGCTGATCGAGGAAGTGCTGGAGCGTCTGGTCGAGGAAGGCCTGCAATCCGATGAGCGCTTCGCCGCCAGCTTCCTGCGGACACGGGTGCTGAGGGGGCAGGGCCCCAGGCGTATCCAGCAGGAGTTGCGCCAGCGTGGCATCGACAACGAGACGTCAGGTGCCGTGATGCGTGCTGCCTGTGATCCGGTGCCTGATGCCTTCGGACATGTTGATGCGGTGGACTTCTTCGAGCTGGCGCGCGAGACGTTGGCAAGGCGCTTTTCCTCAGCGGGCGAGGGTCACAAGGAGCGTGCGCGCCGAGAGCGCTTCCTGCTCCAGCGCGGCTTCGACTACGAGCAGTTGCGCTACGCCATGGAGTCCGCCTGGACGGAAGACGAGGCGTGAGGCCAGCCATTGCCCAGGCAATGGCTCGGAACGCGCAAACCGGTCACTCAAGCCATTTCCCCCCCTTTAGCTTGCGCGAACAGGCGTTATACTAGGTCGTCTTGCGACGGCACGGGGCAGGCGCCTTCTTTCATGCTTTTCATTGCACCTCCATGCATTCCCACATGGATGAACATGCAAAAACCATGCGGAAGTCATGCAGAAGAAGACCCCCGGAGCGTCTTTACGCACATCGCTACGGAACCTCTATGAAAAGCGCAGAAATCAGAAACGCCTTCCTGACCTATTTCGAGAAGCAGGGGCATACCATCGTTCCCACCAGTTCTCTGGTGCCGAACAACGACCCGACCCTGCTGTTCACCAACGCCGGCATGGTGCCCTTCAAGGATGTCTTCCTGGGCCGTGATCCGCGTGGCTACAGCCGTGCCACCTCCGCACAGCGCTGCGTGCGCGCCGGCGGCAAGCACAATGACCTGGACAACGTCGGTTACACCGCACGTCACCACACTTTCTTCGAGATGCTGGGCAACTTCAGCTTCGGTGACTACTTCAAGCGCGAAGCCATCCAGTTCGCCTGGAAGTTCCTGACCGAAGAGCTGGGCCTGCCGAAGGAGAAGCTGTGGGTCACCGTGCACGTCAGTGATGACGAAGCCCGTGACATCTGGTTCAACGAGGTCGGCATCGATCAGAACCGCTTCTCGCGTCTCGACGAGGACAACTTCTGGCAGATGGGCGACACCGGCCCCTGTGGCCCGTCTTCCGAGATCTTCTATGATCACGGTGAAGACGTCGCCGGTGGCCCGCCGGGCAGCCCGGACGAAGATGGCGACCGCTACATCGAGATCTGGAACCTGGTCTTCATGCAGTTCGATCGTGATGCCGAAGGCACGCTGAACCCGCTGCCTAAGCCGTCCATCGATACCGGCATGGGGCTGGAGCGCGTCGCGGCCGTGATGCAGGGCGTGCACTCCAACTACGAGATCGACCTGTTCCAGAATCTGCTGGCGGCGGCGGCCGAGATCATCGGTCACGACAACATCACCACTCCCTCGCTGCGCGTGGTGGCGGATCACATCCGTTCGTGTGCCTTCCTGATCGCCGATGGCGTGCTGCCGTCCAACGAAGGGCGTGGCTACGTGCTGCGCCGCATCATTCGCCGTGCCGTGCGTCATGGTCACAAGCTGGGCGCGCGCGGCAGCTTCTTCTACAAGCTGGTCGCGGCGCTGGATGCCGAGATGGGCGATGCCTATCCGGAACTGCGCTCTGCGCGTGAGCAGATCGAGCGTGTGCTGCTCAAGGAAGAGGAGCAGTTCGCGCGTACGCTGGAGCACGGCATGAAGCTGCTCGAGGAGGCCATCGCCGAGCTGGATGGCAATACCCTCGACGGCGAAACCATCTTCAAGCTCTACGATACCTACGGCTTCCCCTACGACCTGACCGCCGACATCTGCCGCGAGCGCGAACTGATCCTCGATGAGGCCGGTTTCGAGGCCGCGCTGGAAGCTCAGCGTGAGCGTGCACGTGCTGCCAGCAATTTCGGGGGCGACTATTCCGCCAACCTGACGCTGGAAGGCGAGACGCAATTCACCGGCTATGATCACCTCGAGGGTGAGGCGACCGTCACCGCGCTGTTCGACAGCGAAGGCAATGCGCTCGAGCGTCTCGAGGCCGATACCAAGGGCATCGTGGTACTCGATACCACGCCGTTCTATGGCGAGTCCGGTGGTCAGGCGGGCGATACCGGTTATCTGCATCTGGAGGGCGGCCGTTTCCAGGTCAGCGATACCCAGAAGCAGGCCGGACATCATCTGCATCACGGTGTGCTGATCGAAGGTTCGCTCGCGGTGGGCGACGCGGTGCGTCCGCAGGTCGATGCAGACCTGCGTGCTGCCTCCGTGCGCAACCACTCCGCCACGCACCTGCTGCATGAAGCGCTGCGCCAGGTGCTGGGTGAGCACGTCCAGCAGAAGGGCTCGCTGGTGACGGCCGAGCGCCTGCGCTTCGACTTCAGTCACTTTGAGGCGATGACCGCAGAACAGCTCTCCGAGGTCGAGCGCATCGTCAATGTGCAGATTCTCGCCAACGCCGAGACCACCATCGAGTTCATGACTCTCGATGAAGCCAAGGCGCGCGGCGCGGCGGCACTCTTCGATGCCAAGTATGGTGAGCAGGTCCGCGTGCTGACCATCGGTCAGAATGCCTTCTCCATCGAGCTGTGTGGCGGGACTCACGTCAGGCGCAGTGGTGACATCGGTCAGATGCACATCATCGCCGAGACTGGCATCGCCTCCGGCGTGCGCCGTATCGAAGCCATCACTGGCCGTGCGGCACGTGATTTCCTGCTGGCGCAGGAAGCGACCCTGACTCGTCTGGGCGAGCGCCTCAAGGCCAAGCCGGAGCAGGTCGAGGAGCGTGTCACCAGTCTGCTTGAGCGCAACCGCGGTCTCGAGAAGGAGCTTGAGCGTCTGAAGGCCAAGCTGGCGTCCGCCTCTGCCAGTGACATGCTGAGCGACATCGCGGATGTCCAGGGGCTCAAGGTGCTGGCCAAGCAGGTCGAAGGCGTCTCCGGCAAGGAGTTGCGTGGCCTGATGGATGACCTGAAATCCAAGCTGGGTTCCGGCATTCTGGTGCTTGGCGTCGCGGATGGTGACAAGGTCAGCCTGATTGCGGGCGTCACCGATGATCTGACCTCGCGCATCAAGGCGGGTGATCTGGTGCGTCACGTGGCTGAGCAGGTCGGTGGCAAGGGCGGTGGTCGTGCTGACATGGCGCAGGCCGGTGGCAGTGATGCCGCATCGCTTCCCGGGGCACTGGCCGGCGTGCCAGCCTGGGTAGACGCCCAGCTGGGGTAAGAAGACAAGATGAAGGCCGGGCTTCTCGTGAGGAGACCCGGCCTCTTTTTGGGCCCGCATGAGTCTCATGTGGGGACAACGCAAACGGACACGGATAACGGAAACGCACATGGCGCTATACGTTCAGAAGTTCGGAGGCACTTCGGTCGGCTCGGTGGAGCGGATCAAGGCCGTCGCCGAGAAGGTCAAGCGATTCCGCGACGAAGGCCATCAGGTTGTCGTGGTCGTCTCAGCCATGAGTGGCGAGACGAACCGACTGATCGGTCTCGCCAGCGAGATCAACGATGACCCGACGCCGCGCGAAATGGACATGCTGGTCTCTACCGGTGAGCAGGTGACCATCTCCCTGCTGGCCATGGCACTGCAGAAGATCGGTGTCGACGCGACCTCCTATACCGGCGCTCAGGTAGGCATTCGTACCGATAGCGCGCACACCAAGGCGCGTATCCAGCGCATCGACACCGATGACCTGCGCGAAGACCTCGATGCTGGCAAGGTCGTGGTGGTCGCTGGCTTCCAGGGGGTCGATGATGAAGGCAATATCACGACACTGGGGCGCGGTGGCTCGGACACCACCGGCGTCGCCCTGGCGGCAGCCCTCAAGGCGGACGAGTGTCAGATCTATACCGATGTCGATGGTGTCTACACCACTGATCCACGTGTGTGCTCCAAGGCACGTCGTCTGGAAACGGTGACCGTCGAGGAAATGCTGGAAATGGCGAGCCTTGGCTCCAAGATCCTGCAGATCCGTTCGGTGGAATTCGCCGGCAAGTACAATGTTCCCCTGCGTGTGCTGTCTTCCTTCGAGGATGGCCCGGGTACCCTGATCGTCGCTGAGGAAGAAGACAACATGGAAGAACCGCTGATCTCCGGCATTGCCTTCAATGTCAACGAAGCCAAGCTGACCCTGCTCAACACGCCGGACATTCCGGGTGTCGCCTCCAAGATTCTGGGCCCGATCGCCGATTCCAACATCGAGATCGACATGATCGTCCAGAACGTCTCCCCGGACGGCAATACGACCGACTTCTCCTTCACGGTGGCCAAGAGCGACTTCAAGGCGACCCAACGCATCCTCAACGAGACGGTCATTCCGTCCGTCGGCGGTGGGGAGCTCAGAGGCGATGACAATATCGCCAAGGTCTCGCTGGTCGGTGTCGGCATGCGTTCCCATGCCGGTGTCGCCTCCAAGATGTTCCGCGTGCTGGCGGAAGAGGGCATCAACATCCGCATGGTGTCCACGTCCGAGATCAAGATCTCCGTTCTGATCGACGAGAAGTTCATGGAGCTGGCCGTGCGTGCACTGCACACCGCCTTCGGCCTGGATGCGGAAGCCGTCAGCGACGAGACTGCCTGATTTGCATTGAATGATCAGCACAATGGTGCTCAGATGAAGTGACTTGCCACCCGTGGGTGGCTCGTCCTTCCGCCAGGGACTGCACTGCATGGAAGTGAGGCCCGGCAAGGAGCGCCAGGGGCCCTGCCTCATGCACCCGATACATTGGCGATCGCACCTTCTGGGGGAGAGCCGGTGTGTCGGGTGCTTTCATTCAACGAGTCATTCAGTTGATATGAAGGGGTGGTGTTGGCCGTCGGAGCATGCATGACGCATAATCTCCAGGCCTCATGCACCTCGGTGGCCGGCTCGTCCCTGCCGGTCGCTGACTTCGAATCCTGTTGCCGTCCCGGCTGTATGAATTACTGACAAGGAGATCAGTCATGCTCATCCTGACCCGTAGAGTAGGTGAAACGCTGATGATTGGTGATGACATCACCGTCACCGTGCTCGGTGTGAAGGGAAATCAGGTGCGAATCGGTGTCAACGCACCCAAGGACGTCGCCGTCCATCGTGAAGAGATCTATCAGCGTATCCAGCGCGAGAAGGAAGACAACGGTGATGCCATCGCCTGATGGCATGTCATGCCCACCAGATGGCTCCGGATACTCTCGAGAGCACCACACGAACGCCAACCACGCTGTCCACCTGGTTGGCGTTCGTGTTTCTGGGATATGGTCTGTGCGGTCTGGGCGTTGCCCGGTCCTGGCGGCCTGAGTGACTCGATCCGTTCAGGCTCAGATGCATGCGTCGGAGGCATCAGACAGAGCTGAATGGGCGGCTGAGCGTCAAGTCAGTGTTCCATAAGGAAAAAATTCACTTTTTTCCTGGAAAGGGGGAGACAGACGACTTCTTCTTGGGTATTATTCCCGCTCCCTCGAACGAGACGCGACGACAGGCTAGCCATCGTCATGTTCTGGTTCATGCGGGGAGATTGCTTGGGGGCGCGCAGCCTCGAGCCTGTTGTCGAATGGTGATGAGATGTTCTGCATCGAAGCCAAAAAATCGACACAGGGGCTAGACAAAGCCCAATCAAATGAGTAAGATATGCGCCGTACCTGATGAGGAGAGGTGGCCGAGTGGCTGAAGGCGCTCCCCTGCTAAGGGAGTATAGGGTTTATAGCCCTATCGAGGGTTCGAATCCCTCTCTCTCCGCCATTAGGTACAAATGCAGTAAGATGCGCCCTTAGCTCAGCTGGATAGAGTACCTGACTACGAATCAGGCGGTCGGAGGTTCGAATCCTCCAGGGCGCGCCACTGCAATGCAAGACGGTGTTGGAAAGACACAATACTCGCAAGTCAAGTCCTGAAGACATTTGAAATGCTCAGGCCACAGATTTCAAGGTTTATGCGCCCTTAGCTCAGCTGGATAGAGTACCTGACTACGAATCAGGCGGTCGGAGGTTCGAATCCTCCAGGGCGCGCCAATTGAAAAACCCGCTTCACTGAAGCGGGTTTTTCTTCGTCTGAAGAAAAGTCAGGCATCTTCGGTCTCAGCCGGCATGGCCTCGATCCTTGCCTTCATGTCATGTCTGACAGTTCCCCGTTTTCCTTGACTGTGATGTCACGCCTTCGGGCGGACGATCGCTAGGGCGCCCTTTTCGCGAGGGGCGCCTTTTTTTGTTTCGGACGGATCAGGCGAGGGCGGGCAAGTCGGCGGATTCCGGCATGCGGGTCACCGATGTCAACAGACTCGGCGCCAATGCCAGCGAGGTACCTGCAACCAGACCGGTGAAGAATTCGGCGCGCCCCTTGTGGCGCTTGATGGCCTGGAAGCGACGTTCCGCTTCCTCGTTGCCGCTCTGGCGCATCATGTTCATCCACTGCTTGAGCAGCGGCACCATCACCTTGTCAGGCAGATGAGCGCAGCGTTCGGCGTGGGAGAGCAGCACCTGTGCACGCTGTGTCCAGTCCGTCTCGGGCAGCAACTCCCCGGTCATCTGCCAGTGCTTGATGCGCGCCGCGAGGAAGGGGTCGGCCAGGGCGGCACGCCCCAGCATCACATCGCGACAGCCGGACAGTGTGCGAGCCCGCCAGTAGCAGGGCATGTCCCAGATGTCCCCATTGGCAACGACCGGAATGGAGAGCTCGGACGTGATCTTGCCGATCCATTCCCAGTGCGCTGGCGGACGATAGCCTTCCTGTTTGGTGCGCCCATGCACGACCAGCTGCGTGGCGCCCCCGGCCTGGGCTGCCTGAGCGCATGCCAGTGCCAGGCGACGGTCGTTGAAGCCGAGGCGAATCTTGGCCGTGACGGGTACCCCGGTGCCCTTGAGGGCATCGCGCACGCCCTCCACCGCACGAAAGACGCGGTCCGGCGAGCGCAGCAGGGCTGCGCCTCCGTCGTGACGGTTGACGGTCTTGGCCGGGCAGCCGAAGTTGATGTCGACGCTGGGTGCCCCCAGGCGTGCCGCGACGCGAGCGTTGATGCCCAGCGCCTCGGGGTCAGCACCCAACAGCTGCAATGCGACCGGTGTGTCGTGTCGTGTGCGTGCCGTCCGTGTCGGGGAGGCTTCCAGCAGCTCCGGGCAGATACGCTTGAAGACGCGAGGCGGTAGCTTGACATGCGTCACGCGCACGAATTCCGTCACACACCAGTCATAGCCGCCAAGGCCGGTGAGACATTCGCGCGTGATGTCATCAATCACGCCTTCCATCGGCGCGATGCCGATGCGGCCAGCCCGCGCGAGGGCTTGTGGGGTCAACGATGGTGTCATTGCAATTGCCGTGGAATCAGGCACTTTAAAGCGATCAACAAGCACTGAATGCCGCTGCATGGGGTGTCGACAGTGGCCAGCGACGCAACGGCGTGAACGCTTGGACGTGTCGAGCATCATCGAAGGCATGGGCAATCATCGCTCATGCCGCACCCTGATTGGCGCGATGACGAGAATGACTCGAGGACACTGGCATGCAAGAGAATGATCTGCTCGGTGAAGGCTTGAACCTGATGGTGTTCGGGATGGGGTTCGTGTTCGTGTTTCTAAGTCTGCTGGTAGTCGCCATGATGGCGATGGCCAAGCTGGTGGACCGTTTTGCGCCCGCGCCGCTACCGGCTGCACCGCGCACGACGCGCGCGCCTGTCTCGGCGGCACCTGCAGCAGAGGATGACAGCGAACTGACGGCTGTCATGGCGGCGGCGATTCACCGCTTTCGCCAGGATCATCACAAGCACTGAGATCTCGCGGAAGTCGTCGGTGCTGCTGGTACTCTCGGAGCGCCGGAGCGACACCGCAGCGAGAAAGCGGCGATTCTATCATGAGCCGTCCGGTGGGGAGACCACCTCTCGAGTGCAATATTCTGTGTGGCAGGCGCAGTGAAAGGCAAGCCTGCCGCCACGGCAGAACTCGATATCCACATTATAAAGAACAAGGGATCACTCATGGACAAGCAACCGCTGGGCATCACGGATGTGGTACTGCGCGACGCGCATCAGTCATTGCTGGCCACGCGCATGCGCCTCGATGACATGCTGCCGATCGCCGCCAAGCTGGACGACATCGGCTTCTGGTCGCTGGAGAGCTGGGGCGGCGCGACCTTCGACGCCTGCATTCGCTACCTGGGCGAAGACCCCTGGGCGCGCATACGTGCCTTGAAGGAAGCGATGCCCAAGACTCAGCAGCAGATGCTGCTGCGCGCCCAGAACCTGCTCGGCTATCGTCATTACGCCGATGACGTGGTGGATGCCTTCGTCAAGCGTGCCGCGACCAGCGGTGTCGATGTCTTCCGTGTCTTCGACGCGATGAATGACCCGCGCAACCTCGAGCGTCCGCTCAAGGCAGTGCTGGATCAGGGCAAGCATGCCCAGGGCACCATCTCCTACACCGTGAGCCCCGTGCACACGCTGGAGATGTGGGTGGAGCTGGCGCAGAAGATCGAGTCCATGGGGGCCCAGTCGCTGGCGATCAAGGACATGGCGGGCCTGCTGACGCCGTATACCGCCTTCGAGCTGGTCTCGCGCCTCAAGGCGAGCCTGTCGATCCCGATCCACATGCAGTGCCATGCCACCACCGGGCTTTCCACCGCCACGGCTCTCAAGGCCATCGAGGCGGGCATCGACAACGTCGACACCTCCATCTCCTCGATGTCGATGACCTACGGCCACAGCCCGACCGAATCGGTCGTCGCGATGCTGGCAGGCACCGAGCGCGATACCGGACTGGACCTCGAGAAGCTCGAGGATATCGCGGCCTACTTCCGCGAAGTGCGCAAGAAATACGCGGCATTCGAGGGCAGTCTGCGCGGTATCGACTCGCGCATTCTGGTCGCCCAGGTGCCGGGTGGCATGCTCACCAACATGGAAGGCCAGCTCAAGGAGCAGGGCGCCGGTGACAAGCTGGATGACGTGCTCGCCGAGATACCACGCGTACGCAAGGACCTGGGCTATATCCCGCTGGTGACCCCGACCTCACAGATCGTCGGCACCCAGTCGGTGATGAACGTGATGATGGGTGAGCGCTACAAGTCGATCTCCAAGGAAGTGCAGGCGTTGCTCAAGGGTGAATATGGCGCGGCGCCGGCACCCTTCGACAGCGAACTTCAGTCCCGCGTGCTGGAAGGCGCCGAGCCGATCACCTGCCGCCCGGCAGACAACCTGACGCCGGAGATGGAGCGTCTGCGTGAGGAGCTCAAGGGCAAGGCCAAGGAGGAAGGTATCGCGCTGGAGAGCGGCGAACGCGAGACCGATGACGTGCTGACCTACGCGCTCTTCCCGCAGATCGGCCTCAAGTTCCTGCGCAACCGTGGCAACCCGGATGCCTTCGAGCCCGCCCCGCAGGCTGTCGATGACAAGGCATCCAAGGCCGCCGCAGCGCCGGTCTCTAGTGCTCCGGCCGTCAGTGCTCAAGGCGCGTCGAGCGGCCCGCAGACCTACACCCTGAACGTCAACGGCAAGCAGTATGTCGTCGAGGTCGCCGAAGGCGGAGACATCACCCAGGTGCAGGCCAGCGAGCCTGCGGCATCGGCTCCGGCAGCCGCGGCACCTGCCGCCCAGGCCGCCTCCGGTGAGCCGGTGAATGCGCCGTTGGCGGGCAACATCTTCAAGGTCAATGTCGCCGTCGGTGACAGCGTGGTGGAAGGAGATGTCGTGATCATTCTCGAGGCCATGAAGATGGAGACCGAGATCCGTGCCCACCAGGCCGGTACCGTCTCCGCGGTGAAGGTCAAGGAAGGCGACAGTGTCAGTGTCGGCGACGTTCTGATCACCCTCTGAGCCGGTGTGTCCGGCCCGTCGGCATGCACGACGGGCCGGTCGGTGATGCTCCTCTGCAAGGCGACACGACATGGACAAGATACTCAACCTCTGGCACGGCTCGGGGCTCTACAACATGAGCTTCGGCCAGCTGGCGATGATCGTCATCGGCCTTGGCCTGCTTTATCTGGCGATCCGCAAGAACTTCGAACCCCTGCTGCTGGTGCCGATCGGCTTCGGTGGCATTCTGGCCAACATTCCGGAAGCCGGACTGGCGCTGTCTGCTGCCGAGCAGGCGGCGCATCTCGGCAAGCCGGAGCTGCTGGCTTCGATGGCCAATCTGCTCAACGTCAACATCGCCAGCCTGCCGCTGGATGAGGCGCGCCACGCGGTGGAGCAGGCACTGCATGGCGAGATTCCCGCAGTGCTCAAGCAGCAGGCCAGCAACATGGCGCTGGATGGTGGCTTCTCCAACGGCATGCTGTACAGCTTCTACAGCGTGGCGATCGCTTCCGGCATCGCGCCGTTGGTGATCTTCATGGGCGTTGGGGCGATGACGGATTTCGGTCCGTTGCTGGCCAACCCCAAGACCCTGTTCCTCGGGGCGGCGGCGCAGTTCGGCATCTTCGCGACGCTGCTGGGCGCGGTGGCGTTGACCTCGATGGGGCTGATGGACTTCAGCCTGCAGCAATCGGCGGCCATCGGCATCATCGGCGGTGCGGACGGCCCGACCTCCATCTAC
This sequence comes from Cobetia sp. 3AK, assembly GCF_029846335.1. Classification (NCBI taxonomy): domain Bacteria; kingdom Pseudomonadati; phylum Pseudomonadota; class Gammaproteobacteria; order Oceanospirillales; family Halomonadaceae; genus Cobetia; species Cobetia sp. 3AK. Next base: position 154,947 of record NZ_JARWKR010000007.1, read on the forward strand.
GTCGCCAGTCTGCTGGCACCGGAGCTGCTGGGGGCGATCGCCGTGGCGTCCTACTCCTACATGGCACTGGTGCCGATGATCCAGCCGCCGATCATGCGCGCGCTGACCACCGCCAAGGAACGCAGCCTGGTGATGACGCAGCTGCGTCCGGTCTCCAAGACCGAGAAGATCCTGTTCCCGCTGGTGCTGTTGATCATGGTGGCGATGCTGCTGCCGGACGCCGCACCGCTGCTGGGCATGTTCTGCTTCGGTAACCTGATGCGCGAGTGCGGTGTGGTGGAGCGTCTGTCGGATACCGCCCAGAACGCGCTGATCAACATCACTACCATCTTCCTGGGACTGTCGGTGGGCTCCAAGCTGCAGGCCGACAAGTTTCTGGCGGTGGAGACGCTGGGCATTCTGGCCCTCGGCGTGGTCGCCTTCGGTATCGGCACGGCCTGCGGGGTACTGATGGCCAAGCTGATGAACAAGATCTCCAAGACTCCCATCAATCCGTTGATCGGTTCGGCGGGTGTCTCGGCGGTGCCGATGGCGGCACGTGTCTCCAACAAGGTCGGGCTCGAGTACAACCCGCACAACTTCCTGCTGATGCATGCCATGGGGCCGAACGTGGCCGGCGTGATCGGCTCGGCGGTAGCCGCGGGGGTGATGATCAAGTACCTCGGTTGATCGTCTTTGCAGTACTGAGACGACAACGCCCGCCATGGCTTCCATGGCGGGCGTTGTCGTCTCTCGGGCCTTCATCAGCGGCGCTTTATCTTGTCTCGGCCGAGGGGCTGGAGGGCGTGGCAGAGACGGTGCGCTGGCTTGGCTGCATGCGGGATGCCGGGTCATGGATGGCTTGCCAGAGGCTCAGCAAGGCAGCGCGATCGACACGCTGACTGGGCAGTCGCTGGCTGTCGTCCAGAGAATGCCATTCACGTGTGCTGGTCTGGCGGGCCAGCGCGAAACGGAAGGGGTGATAGCCGGGCGAGCCCAGGCGGGTATCGGTCACCGCCAGCAGCGTCTCACCCTCTGATGTCCGCTCGCGGCTCGCCCGCAGGTAGGGCGCGGCGAACCAGCGCAGACGCTGTCCATCCTCAAGCTTCCCGACCTCGGCATCCAGCGCTGGCTGGCGCGGGAAATCCCGTCGCGCCAGTGCCATCAATTGCTCGTCGGAATCGAAGACACCGACCATCCACTCGTGATCCGCCAGCGGCGTGACCACGCTGACCCGCCATAGCAGGCTGTTGAAGGGCGTGGGCTGCACCATGCGTGGGGCGTCCGTGAACCCCTGACTGGCCAATACCGGCGCCATGCGATGTTCCACCCAGCTCTTGGCGGCCAGCCCCCAGCCAAGATAGAGGCTCGAGAGCATCAGGCCAGTGGCCAGCAATCGTCCCGCGTGACCGCGTATGGCGACCCACAGGCCGGTGATCAGCAGCGGCAGGGTGTAGAGCGGGTCGATGATGAAGATGCTGGCCAGGCTCACCGGTCGGCTTGGCCATGGCCACAGCAGCTGGGTGCCATAGGTGGTGAAGGCATCCAGCAGCGGGTGCGTGACCAGGCACAGCAGGCAGTAGGCGATCAGGCGGCCACGCCCCAATGGTGCCAGGCGTGGAAGACGGGCGAGCAGCCAGCCGAGCAGAATGCCCAGCAGCCCCAGCACCGGCAGGGAATGGCTGAAGCCGCGATGATGGGTGTAATTGGCGACGGCGTCGCCGTAATCGATCATCACGTCGAGATCGGGCAGGGTGCCGAGTGCCGCTCCACCGAGCAATGCATGACGGATGGCAGCGCCGCGTCTTTCGACGGGCAAGTGTCGGATGGCGGGCGCCATGACGGCACCGCCCACGGCGGCTCCGAGGCAGATCTGGGTAAGGGAGTCCATCGGCGGGCTACCTGCGAGAGGGAAGGGGGAGTGAAGAGGACGAGCTGGTGTCAGGCATCCGCATGGATCGCCTCCAGGGCACCCGGCTCGGCCCAGCGCGGGCCGGCGTCCAGCACGCGAGCCTGAACCGGACAGTCGTCACGATGACAGCCCGGCAGATAGCCGCAGCTCATCAGCAGCTCGTTGACGATCTCGGGACCAGTGAAGCGGAAGGTCTTCTTGAACAGCTTGACCCAGGCGGACAAGGGTTGCGGATGATGGGCATCCAGCCACTGGAGAAAGCTGCCGTGCGAGTCCTTCATCTGCAGTACCACGCCCGCGTTGTGGATCACGGCATTGACCTTGAGGCGGTTGCGGATGATGCCGGCATCGCTCAACAGGCGCGCGCGCTCTTCATCTCCATAGGCGGCGATACGCGCGATATCGTAATTCTCGTAGGCCTCGCGAAAGGCCTCGCGCTTCTTGAGTACCGTCAGCCAGGAAAGGCCGGCCTGGTTGATCTCCAGCACGAAACGCTCGAACAGTACCCGGTCATCGCTGACCGGGAAGCCGTATTCGTGATCATGATAGGGACCATGAATCGGGTGCTGGGGAGCATTCTCGCAATAGGTGCTGGCAGTGACGACGTCGGCCATCAGTCCTCCTGCACCGCGAAGCGGCCACTGCCGAGAAAGACGACGGCCAGTGCGCTGGCGAGGAAGAAGCCTTGCAGTTCCAATGCCCAGCCACCGGACGATGACAGGCTCAGCAGCTGCCCCATGTGAGCCACCGCAATGGCGAACAGCATGTTGGCGACGACGATCAGGCCGGCGATGCGGGCGTGCACGCCGAGGATGAGCATGATGGGCGCAATGATCTCGCCGATGTAGACCCCATAGGCCACCACGCCTGGAATCCCCATCTTCTCCAGCTCGCCGGCGATCCAGCTCAGCGTGCCGCCATCACCGAGCAGTTTCGAGAGGCCGTGGAACAGCAACAGCAGTCCCAGAGTCAGGCGCAGGATCAACTTGCCGAGGTCGTCATTTTCGAGAAATTGCACGTCAGAGCTCCTTGCTCAGCGAGGGTTGCGGGAAATCAGCGAGAGAGGTCAGGCGTTGGGGTCGTCCACCAGCAGGCGCGAGAAGCGCACGATCTCGGCATTGCGATTCGCCCAGCCCAGACGCTCCCAGAAGCGGTGGGCCTCATGATTGTCATGCAGGGTATCCAGGTGCACCTTGTCGATGCCTTCCTGTGCCAGGGCGTCCAGGCAGCGCTCGACCAATGTTCTCGCGATCCCCTGGCCTCGCATGTCCGGGGCCGTCATCACATGTTGCAGGTAGCCGCGCTTGCCATCATGCCCGGACATGGCACATCCCACCAGCCGCACGCCGGAGAGGGCCAAGTGGCTCATGCCGGGGTTGCGGATCAGATAGCGCTCGACGGCGGCATACTCATCTGCCTTGCGGATCACCACCCCCGGGGTGGCCTCCATCATGTGCATGAAGGCCGAGTGGTCGGCGGGTGTCATGGGGCGATAGGTGACGGGTAGCATCGACGAGCCTGTCATGGAAGGTGAGCCGGTGGTCGCTGGGGCTGCCAGCTGGAGAAGATATCAGTCGCGCGGGATATCGAAATGGCCCGGGCGCGCCGCGACACGCGAGAGCCAGGCGCGCACGGCGGGATAGTCGTCCAGCTCGAAACCGCCTTCATCAGCGACATGCGTATAAGCATAAAGGGAAATGTCGGCGATCGTGAACTGATCCCCTACCAGCCAGTCATGTTCGGCGAGATGGTGCTCCATCACCCGCAGGGCACGCTTGCCGCCCTCCTGCTTGGCGGCGTACTCGTCACGGCGTTCCTCGGGCAAACCGAGGTAGCGATTGATGAAGCGGGCAGTGGCGATGTAGGGCTCATGGCTGTATTGCTCGAAGAACTGCCACTGCAGCACCTTGGCACGCAGGAAGGGGTCACTCGGCAGATAATCGCTGCCATCGGCGAGGTAGTTCAGGATGGCGTTGGACTCTGACAGTGTCTCACCGCGATGCAGCTCCAGCAGCGGGATCTTGCCATTGACGTTGCGGGTCAGGAATTCCGGCGTGCGAGTATCGCCGGCCAGAATGTCGACTTCGATGTAATGGTGATGGCGTTCGAGAAGGTGCAGCAGCAGCTCGACCTTGTAGCAGTTACCGGAGCGGCGATCACCATAGAGCGTCAGCATGGAGGAGCATCCTGTGCGGGCGTGTAAAAAGCGTCCTGACAGTCTAGCGAACATCGCGAGGGAAAACAGTGGTGATGCGAACAGTGTTCGATATCCGTGATGTACTGCCGTCCCTCGCAGGCCAGCGACGATCAGCCCAGGATGAAGATGACGCAGGAGGCCGTCAGTGCCCCCATCACGCGGTTGAAGATCCTCCAGGCGCGCTCGGTATTCAGCAGACGCCCGATGGCGGTGCCGAAGCCTGCCCACAGGGAGATGCAGGGCAGCGCCACCAGTTCCGCGAAGCTCGCCAGCAGAATCGCGTTGAGCCACACCGGCCCGTCTTCCGGGAGAAAGCCCGCCATCAGCGCGATACCCATGACCCAGGCCTTGGGGTTGGCGAACTGGAACAGCGCGGCTGCCAGAAAGCTCATCGGCCGTGCATCCTGTCGGCTCGACAGGTCGGGGGGTGGGGCCATGGCAATCTTCCAGGCCAGATAGAGCAGATAGCCACTCCCCAACACCTTGAGCAGTGTCTGCACGATGGGGTAGCGCTCGAAGACCAGTCCCAGTCCCAGCGCGATGCCGATGAACAGCACCAGGCAGCCGATCATGATGCCGAAGATATGCGGCAGGGTGCGCCAATAGCCATGATTGGCTCCGGAAGCCGTCAGCATGACGTTGTTGGGCCCCGGTGTCAGGGTCATCGACAGCATGTAGAGCGTGGCTGGGGCAAGAAAGGCGAGGGATTCCATGGGTGTCCTTCAGCGTGTGGGGCGTTGGCGTGATGCCGCATTATTGTATGGGTGCAATTGTGATGGATGTCGACACGTTCCAGCATTTTATGGCTTGTTGGTGCCATGTTTTGAGCATAATCTGATGACAATTACCGTCAACAGGTTTTTTGTCACCATGACAATGTGGACTCCGACACTTGATCCCACCCTGCCGCGCTATCGTGCGCTGGCGGAGGCCATCCGCCTCGATATCGCCTCAGGCCTGCTCAAGGAGGATGAGCGACTGCCGCCGCAACGCCGACTTGCGGATGCGCTGGGCGTGACGATCGGTACCGTGACACGCGGCTATGCCGAGGCCGAGCGACATGGGTTGGTCAGGGCGCGTGTGGGGAGCGGAACCTACGTCAATGCGCCGGTCAGCGCGGGGCCTGTGCCCGACAGGCGCTTCGGACATGCCTTGCATGCCAGGCCATCATTCGGGATCGCGGCGGAGTCGGATGACTCCCTTTCGGCATCCTCTGGTGTGATGGATCTCACCATGAGCCTGCCACCGCCGCATCCGGCGCGGCAGCAGGGGATGGCGGCGGCGCTGACCGCGATCAGCCACTCCCCCGAGGCATTGGTGCGGAGTGTCGAATACCAGAATGAATTCGGGGTGGGCAGTCATCGCCAATTGCTGGCGAGCTGGATGAGCGAGCTCGGCATGCCGGTCGACCCCGAGGAGCTGATGCTGACGCAGGGAGGGCAGAATGGCATTACTCTCGCGCTGTCGGCCTTGCTGGCCCCCGGAGAGGCGGTGGTCACGGGAGCGCTGACCTACCCCGGACTGATCGCCGCGAGTGCTGAGCGGGGCCTGAAGCTGCTGCGAGTACCGCTGGATGAGGAGGGCATGGATGTCGAGGCTCTGGCGCGGCTGTGTCGCCAGCAGGTGCCCAGGATGGTCTACGTGATGGCCGAGCAGAACAATCCGGGCGCGGCGCAGTTGTCTCATGCACGGCGCGAGGCCCTGGTCGCCCTCGCGCGCCATCATGACTTCTGGATTCTGGAAGATGGGGTGCAATATCTGCCCAACGAGGAGTGCGGCACGCGGCTCTATCAGATGGCTCCTGAGCGCACCCTGTATGTCTTCAGTACCTCCAAACTGCTGGCTGGCGGTCTGCGTCTGGGCGTATTGCGCGCCCCGGTGGAAGTGCTGTCCCGGATTGGCGCGGTGCTGCGCAGTCACAGCTGGATGGTGGCACCGCTGTTGATGGAAACGGTCTGCGCCTGGCTGACCAGTGGCAATGCGACACAACTGGTGGACTGGCAGGTGGAGGAGATGCGGGCGCGCCAGCGACTGGCACGTACTCTGCTGGGGGAGTGGACGCTCTCTTCGCGGCCTTCATCGTTCGATCTGTGGCTGGTGCTACCCGAAGGACAGCGTAGCCAGGCTGTGGTCGAGTCATTGGCTCGGCGCGGGGTACATGTCACCAGTGCCGAGCCTTTCTGTGTCGGCAATGAACCTCCACCACAGGCATTGCGGCTGTGCCTGAGTGCCGCCGAGAATCGTGAGGTCCTGACGCGGGCCCTGGAGATCGTCCGTGAGGTGCTGCATGCCCCGCCGCCGTTGCGTTGCACGACGCTCTAGCCGCTGTGCGCTGGCGGGCCTCATGATCTGTCGGAGGATTCGGCCTCCTGAGCCAGCCTTGCCTGCTTGAGTTCCACTCCCCAGCGATAGCCACCGAGACCACCATCACCCCGCACCACGCGGTGGCAGGGCGTCAGCAGGGCGAGGGGGTTGGCACCGCAGGCATTGGCGACGGCGCGGCTGGCAGTGGGTCGCCCCAGAGCTTCGGCCAGTTGCCGGTAGGTCAGGGTCTCGCCGCTCAGGGTGGTATTCAGTTGCTGCCAGACACGCAGCTGAAATGCGGTACCGCGGACATCCAGCGGCAGCTCGATGAAGAGCGTCTGGCTCGTCTGTGGAGTCTCGCAGAGTGCCAGCAGGCGTGCACCGAGCATTGCATGCAGTGATTGCCCTGCCTCGTCGTCGGGTGTCACCTGTTGCCAGTCAGCCTCTGGCAGACGAGCTTCCAGAGCACTCTGCCCAGCATCACGGCTATCCGTCAGCTGGATGGCCACCACTCCACGTTCACTGAGCGCGGCGCTCAGCCAGCAGTGATGCTCGGGCATACCGAAACTGCATGGCCAGTGCATCGCCAATAGTGTCTCGCCACTGCCTCCTTTCGAACGAGCGCTGGGTGTCATGCCGCCGGCGCGTGCATGGGCACGGCTGGTGGAGCGATAGCCTGCCGTGAGGATGGCGTCGGTGACACCGCGCCCTTGTTCGAGCAGATCATGAAAGCGCAGCTGGCGCAGTCCGCTGGCATAGTCGCTGGGCGACAGGCCGAGCCAGGCCTTGAAGCGGCGCTGAAGGTGAGAGCTGCCAAGGCCCGTGAGGATGGCCAGACGGCTCAGTGACGGTGTCGGCCGGCTCTCGGCGACGGCGGCTTCCAGTTGCCGACAGACGGCGATGAGCCAGTGTGGCATGTCGGGGATATCGCGGTTGTCCGAGGATGAATCCGTCTCTGGGTGACAGCGACGGCACGCGCGCAGCCCGGCTGCATGCGCGGCGCGGGTGTCAGGGAAGAACCTGACATTGTCACGCCGTGGAGGCGGTGAGGGACAGCCGATACGGCAGAAGATGCCGGTGGTGATCACGCCATAGCGCAATGACTCACCGGCAATCGACTGGCGAGCCAGCAGGCGTTGCCAGATGGCGTCTTGTGCCGCTCGTGAAGGAGTCATCGTTCGTCTCGCTGTGACGGAGTTCCGCCCAGTATCGCCACGTGGCGACTACCTCGCACTCCGCATCTTGCACTGGCTTTCGAGATCGGTGTCTCAGAATTCCATCGATTCCTGGCGCTTTTCCTCTTCCTCGGCCTGCTTGCGCAGCTTCTTGCGAATCGCGGCCTTGTGGAAGCGCAGTTTCTGCTCCTGGGTTTCCAGGTTCAGTGGCGGCACCGGAACCGGATTGCCGTCCGGATCCACCGCGACCATGGTCAGGTAGCAGCTGTTGGTATGACGAATCAGGCGACCCTGGATGGACTCGGCGACGACCTTGATGCCGATCTCCATCGAGGAGCGCCCGACATGATTGACGGAGGCCAGGAAGGTCACCAGCTCGCCGACGTGAATCGGCTGCTTGAAGCGCACCTGGTCCACCGACAGAGTGACGACGTAGCTGCCGCTGTAGCGGCTGGCACAGGCGTAGGCGACTTCATCCAGCTTCTTGAGAATGGCGCCACCGTGCACCTTGCCGCTGAAGTTGGCCATGTCCGGTGTCATCAACTCGGTCATGATCAACTGGTGCTGACCGGGGAGGGCGTCATTGAGGGTGGCCTGATCAGGCTGGGTGTCATTCATGCAGGAATCCTTGATGAGCGAGTCAGGGTCAGAAAGGCTCGAGTGACCCTGGGGACGGGTATCGGAGCGGGATGATTCTTGTCCCTGACAGTCTGAGGGATTCGGCGTCACTTGGCACCCTGTGAGCGGCATATCAGCACTCTCTGAACGACCTGGCCCCCGAGGAATCACTCCCCGGGGGCCAGGTGGCATGACGTTGTGAGGGGCCGGGAGTCGTGGCGTTCGAACGTCTCGTCAGAGATATTTCGTCACGGCGACCTTCTCATAGAAGGGTCAGCCCCAGTGAGATGATGATACCGGTCACCAGCAGCTGCACCAGACAGAACCCCATGATGTCCTTGGCCTTCAGGCCCGCGATGGCCAGGACAGGCAGTGCCCAGAAAGGCTGCAGCATGTTGGTCCAGGCATCGCCCCAGGCGACGGCCATCGCGACGCGTGGCAGGTCGGCACCCAATGCCTGGGCGGCAGGAATCATGACCGGTGCCTGAACCGCCCACTGCCCACCACCGGAAGGTACGAACAGATTGACGATACCGGCACTGATGAAGGACCAGAACGGCAGGCTCTCGGCGCTGGCGATCGACACGAATCCCTCGGAGAGGGTAGTCGCCAGTCCGGACTGCACCATGATGGCCATGATGCCGGCATAGAAGGGGAACTGGATGACGATACCGGCGCCGCCCTTGATGGCCTCGTTCAGACTGTCCAGCAGCTTGCGCGGCGTGCCATGCAGCACGATGGCCAGGAACAGGAAGCTGAAGTTGATCACGTTGAGATTCAGGCCTCCGCCACGAATCACGAAGTGATCCACCAGCCAGGCGAGGCCGAACAGCCCCACGACCCAGGCGAGGATCGGTGAGTTCTCGAGACGCTCGGCGGGACGAGGCTGGTCGCTGATCTCGGTGGGCTTTTCCTCCAGCAGGGCCGGATCCACGTACACGCTTTCCTTCTCGAAGGGCATCATGGCGCGATTGACCAGCGGCATGATGATCAGCAGCGCCGCGACGATGGCGATATTGAAGAAGGCAAAGATGGTGTCCGAGGTGGGCACGATGCCGATGCTCTCCTCGGTGAAGTGGCCCGCGGTGGCGATGGTCAGCGGAATCGAGCCCGAGATGCCCGCATGCCAGATCACGAAACCTGAGTAGGCGCTGGCGATCAGCAGCCGGTAATCCACCTTGATCATCTTGGCCAGCTGCTTGGCGAATAATGCACCGATCACCAGACCGAAGCCCCAGTTGATCCAGCTGGCGATCAGCGAGACGAAGGTGACCAGCATGATGGCACTGCCAGGCGTTCTGGCCAGCGAGGCGATGCTGGCCAGGCCCTTCTTCACCGGCGGCGTATTGGCGAGCATGAACCCCGAGATCAATACCAGCAGCATCTGCATGGAGAAGGTCAGCAGATTCCAGAAGCCATCGCCCCAGTAGCGCATTACCTCGGCGGGGGAGCGTTGCTCGATCAGCATGGCGGCTGCGGCCGCGACGACGGTCAACAGCAATACGAAAATATAGGGGTCAGGTAGATAGCGCTCGACCAGCTTGACGGCTGGCCGGGATAGCGATTGCAGCATGTGATGCTCCCTGTGGCTTTTTATCGGTATGGGAGTTGGGTTGGCATGCTCACATTAGTCTATCCGATAGCAGTAGAGTATCGCGCGATGGTCGAGGGGTAGGGCTCCGATGCGCCTGGCGAGCACTTCATCGCTGGATCAACACAGGGCGTGCTCTGCTCGATAGGGTTCAGCGCCAGTGGTGACGGCGATGATGCAGATAGTAGCCGCCGAGCACGACAGAACGAACGCTGGTAAACAGCAGGAACGCCAGCCACAGGCCATGATTTCCGAAGCTCTCGAGCAGGGGCCACAGTCCGATGAATGCCAGCAGGGAGACCACCAGCGTATTGCGCATTTCACGTGTCGCCGTGGCACCGATGAAGATCCCGTCCAGCAGGTAGCTCCATACGGCCACCAACGGCATGGCGACCATCCAGGGCAGATAGGTGATTGCCAGTTGTCGTACCTCGGGCAGGTCCGTCAGCAGGGCGATCATCTGCGGGCCAAGGAGCCATAGCAGCAGGCTTGCGGCGGCGGCAGTGACCAACGAGAAGCGCGTAGCCGCCCTGACGCTGCGAGTGAAGCGCTGCCAGTCTCCCTGTCCCACGGCGCGGCCGACCTCGGATTCAGCAGCCTGCGCGAAACCATCGAGCCCGTAGGACGTGATCATCACGAATTGCAGCAGCACGGCATTGGCCGCCAGAGTCTCGTCCCCGAAGCTGGCTCCCTGGGACGTGAAATAGGCCGTGGCGCCCAATAGACACAGGGTGCGCACGAAGAGGTGCTGATTGACGCGGATCAGTACGCTCCAGGCGGACAGTGACAAGAGGGCGGCGCGATCACTGTGACCCGGCATGCGGGAGAGTTGACGTGACACCAGCCACAGGCCGGCCGCCAACCCGCAGTAATCCGCGATCACGCTGGCCAGGGCCACGCCATCACTGGTCATCCCCAGGCCTGGGACGAAGGCGAGATCCAGCACGATATTGAGCACATTGGTCAGCACCAGGATACCCAGCGTCACCTGTGAATTCCCCAGGCCCAGAAACCAGCCCAGTATCACGTAATTGATCAGTACGGCGGGTGCCGACCACAGGCGAATGCTGGCGTAGTCATGGGCCAGTGCGCGAGTGGTCTCGCTGGCCTCCATCAAGCCCAGGCCCAGCGAAATGAGCGGTGAGCCGAGCAGCATCAGCAGCATGCCGATGGCCAGTGCCAGCAGAATGCCCTGTCCGAGCAGCGTTCGCAGCCGGTCGTGATCACCACGGCCATGTGCCTGGGCCGTCATGCCGGTCGTGCCCATGCGCAGGAAGCCGAAGCCCCAGTAAAGGAAGCTGAACAGCACCGCGCCCAGCGTGACGGCACCCAGATAGATCGCATCTTCCAGATGCCCGACCACGGCGGTATCCACCAGTCCGAGCATCGGCACCGAGATATTGGAAAGGATGATCGGCCAGGCGAGCTGCCAGAGATGGCGGTCGGTGCGAGCGGCCGATGGAGAAGAGGGGGCGGCTTGTCGTGAAGAATCGGTCATTGGGGATCGTTGCCGTAGTGGGTGATGCTGAATCAGTAAAAGGAGCAGCGCGGGTGACGCGGCGTGAGTCCGTTGGCGTTGACCACAGCATGAGGGTAGAGAGCTGGGCGTATGGCTTTCGGAGCGCTAATCTAGAGAACGTGAGATGGATGACACGGCTTGTCAGGCGCTGGTGGTGCTTGCCCCAGTGTATAGACTCATAACAGGGACGCTTGGAGCGTCCATACGCAAGGGACCTGAGCATGAAATCCATGATTTTTCAGTCGGGCATGTGGCTGCGCAACGGAATCGCGGCTGCGGGCATGACACTGATGCTGGCATCTCCCGCCTATGCCATCGAGTTGCCCAGCGAGCAGGGGGATGATACTCCGAGTGCCGGCATGATGGTGGCTGATGCGCTTGTCGGGCGCCCTCTGCTGTTGGCGACGACGGTCGTGGGGGCAGCGCTGTTTGTCGTTTCGGCTCCGTTCGCGGCCATGGGGCAGAATATCGATGAGACTGCTCGTGTGCTGGTGGCTACACCGGCGCAGGCAACCTTCGCGCGCTGCCTTGGCTGCAAGACGACGCGTGTTGACTGGGACTGACTCCCGCTGGGGGGCGACTTGAAGCATCGCCTGTCCAGAGCCATGCAGGAATGTGACAAGACCCCGCACACGACACCGCCGGCCATCATGGCCGGCGGTGTCGTGTGCGGGGTCAGCGGAAAGAGGCTGAACTCGAGCGCTGCAATATCACGAGGCCTCATCTGGGAGAGGACGTGACTCGACGGTCTTCGGTGGGGGGCAGATTGTTGAAGCACAGAACGCGTTGACGGCCCGAGCGCTTGGCCTGATAGAGCGCGTTGTCGGCCATGCTGAACAACGTGTCGGTCGATTGGCTGTCGTGGGGAGCATTGGCGACGCCGGCGGAGAAGCTCAGCCCTGTCAGCTGTCCCAGGGTGTCATGCTCGAAACTTTCTTCCCGGAAGGCTTCAAGGATGGCTTCGACGCGTGCGCGTGTCACGGCAGCGCTGGCCCCCGGCATCAGAATGACGAACTCTTCCCCACCATAACGGCAGGCTTCATCCGAGCTGCGCAGCGACTCGCGGATGATGCTGGCGAGGCGAGACAGAACCTGGTCCCCCATCTCATGACCGTAGGTATCGTTGACCTGTTTGAAGTTGTCCAGATCCAGAACTACCAGTGAAAGGGGGTTGCCGATGCTGGCTTCTGCCAGTTTCTGTGGCAGCACTTCATCCAGATGCCGGCGATTGTAGAGTCGAGTGAGTGTGTCCCGACGTGCCTCATGGGCCAGCCCCTGTTTCAGTTGCAGGTCAGCCAGCGCCAGCATGATCAATTGACAGACGTCCTCTGCCAGCGGGCGGAGGTGCTCCTGACTCTCGCTGTCAGAGGGGATCTGCAGCGTGAAGTTGCCGATCACCGTATCCCCGACGCTCAGTGAGTGATTGAGTACGCAGACTTCCGTGGGAGCCGTCCCCCACTGGATATGTGTCTTCTGCTGGTGATCCGCCGGATCTGCCAGTTGCAGCGTGCCCTCGCAGCCGGCGAACAGGCTGGGCAGGCGCACATTGAGCTGGGTGACGATCTCGTCCAGTCGTGAGCAGGTCAACAGGCGTTCCGAAAGATGATGGATCTGGGTGCGGCTCTCCGAGAGGCGCGACAGCTTGAGATTGGCGATCTGGAGGTCTCGTTGCGCGCGTTTGCGATCCGTGATGTCGTGCACGATCGAAAACAGCAGGGTGCGGCCATTGAGGTCAACCGGGCCTGTGAAGATCTCGACGTCACGCAGTTCGCCGTTGGCCAGCTGATGGCTGGCCTCAAAGTGGTTGTCAGTACGGTTGACTACCGAACGGATGCGCTTCGAGAGCGTCTGGCTTGCCAGCACGTTGATGCGTCCCAGGGGCATCCCACACATCTCACCGATGCTGTAGCCGTAGAAATCGGCGGCGACCGGGTTGGCATCGATGATTTCAGCCAGTTCCGGATCGATCAGCAGCTTGATGGCGTTGCCGGTACTGAAGACTTCCTGGTAGAGCGTCGCGTTCTCCTCCAGCAATTCGATGGCGCGGCGACGGTCCTCGATGTTGTTGACCAGCACCAGGGTGCGATCCTCGCCTTCAAGCGGAGTAAGGGTGACTTCCGCCCAGAACAGATGCCCGCGCGCGGTCTGCATGTGGTATTCGTCCTGGAAGTTGCCGCCCTCGCGCTGGAGCTGCCCCCAGGCACGCTTCAGGCGACTGACTTCCTCGAGGGAGAACAGCCCCCAGAGGGACTGCTGGAAGAGCTCGGCTTCACCTCTGCCCAGCAGGTTGTGCATGGCGGAGTTGGCATCGACGATGGTGCCGCTGCAATCTGCCACGATGATGCCCACGGGGGCCGAATGGTAGATGGAGCGCAGCCGTGCCCGACTGGTGATCAGGCGTTGCTGCTGTTCCTTGATCCAGTCGATATCGCTGTGAGTGCCGATCATGCGCAATGGTCGACCGTCCGGTGAGCGTTCGACGACTCTTCCCTGATCCAGAATCCACTTCCATTCGCCGCTGCGGGTCAGCATGCGATGCTCGTTGCGGTACTCGACGCTGTGCCCCTCGAAGTGTTGCTTGAGGTCTTCCAGCGTCCGCTGCATGTCGTCAGGGTGTATGCGCGATTTCCATTCGTCGAAGCTGCTGCCAATGTCCTCTTCTTCATAGCCCAGCGTCGCTTTCCACTGCGGAGAGTAGAAGACCTGATCGCTGTCCTGCTTCCAGTCCCAGACACCGGCGCCTGAACCTTCCAGCGCGAACTGCCAGCGCTGTTCCGCTTCTGCCAGCGCACTGCTCATGTCCTTGAGTCGCTGGTAGGGGTAGACCAGGCGTGAGGAATAGATGGCGTGGTAGAGCATGCCGTAGGCGGCCACCTTGTACAGGTGCCCCAGGAGATTGAAGACGTCGTGGGCAGTGGCATACAGGGTGAAGCAGAGCTCCGAGAGGCCAGTGGCAAGCGCGGCGACGGCCAGCCAGCTGATGTTGGTGCCCTCGGGCAGACGTCGGGAGCTGAGTAGCAGGATCGCGGCGATCAGGGATCCGATCGCCAGTACCCATTCGTAACCGATCTTCCACGCCGTCAGGCCGCTTCCGGGGATGAAGGTCGCGGGGAGGTAGTCAAGATGATAGAGCCCTACCCAGCTGACCAGCAGGCCAATGACAAGCGTCAAGACGAACGCCAGTGGCAGCCGGCGGCGCGTCATCGGGCGTGAGGTGATCAGGCAGGGTGCCAGCAGCGCCACGACGAAGGCCGTCCGCCCCGCCAGCCAGAAGTGGATGGCTTTCTGTACCGACGCCTCACTGACGAAGTTCGGCATGCCGTCATAGCTGAAGATATGAATCAGGTCGAAGAAGGCCGAGAGCAGAAAGGCACAGCCCATCACCACGAAGCTGACGGGGACCGTGCTGCGATGGCCCTGGAAGATGGAGATGGCCGCCATCGAGGCGACCAGTACCGCACCGATCTCAAGCAGTGAATGCGGGATGAGGTATTGCGCGACTGACGTGAAGATATCGGGGCGTGGCAGCAGGATCAGCAGCACCATCAAGACCAGCATTCCGGCCAGACCGACCAATCCCGAGGCGGGAAGTGGAGTATGGGCTTTTAAGGCTGGCATTTTCAGGGCTGACGGCAGTTGGCGTGATGACATGTGCATTCCGTGCGCGTGAAGGGCGATCGGTGACTGTATCCCTACAGGATAGAATACTTCTGTTACTGTGTACTAACAGAAATTAACCGATCGTCTCGCTATCAACCATCATATTCTTTATCGCTGATGAAAGTGCGAGGCGCCTGCCTCCCGGTGAGTCGCGCAAGCCGAGCCGTCCTGCACGGTGTCAGCGGCTGACCGTTGGCATTGAGACTCGTGCGGTCATCGCACATCGCGAAGCACGCAGGATGGAAGAGGTTGAAAAGAGAGAATAGAGAAGAGAGAAAACAATAGAAGAGAGACGAGCAAGCGGGAGGAGAAAGGAGAGGCGACAGGACAGGAGGGAGAGGAACGCTGCCAAGGAGGGAGTCAGGACATGGCTTCTACAGGCGTTGCCAGGAGTGCCAGGCCACCACGAGCGCCTGACAGGGGCAGGCGCTCGTGGTGGCGGGCAGGTGCAGGTCAGTTGCCCAGCGCTGCCGTGATGATCTGATACTTCTCCATCAACTCTTCCTGGCTTTCCTTGTTGGCCGGGTCGAGCGGGATGCAGTCAACCGGGCAGACCTGCTGGCATTGCGGCTCATCGAAGTGGCCGACGCACTCGGTGCACAGGTCCGGGTCGATGACATAGATCTCTTCACCCGGCGAGATGGCGCCATTGGGACATTCCGGCTCGCAGACGTCGCAGTTGATGCACTCATCAGTGATGATCAGGGCCATGGTGGTGTCCTCAGCTTGTGGCGGTGTCGGCGCCGGGCGGATTGAAGTGGCTGGCAAGAGCCTCGGCCACTATCGGGTGCACCAGACGCGACACATCACCCCCGTGTCGCGAGATTTCGCGCACGATGGTCGATGAAATATAGGAGTTCTGCAGTTCCGGGGTCAGGAACAGGCTGTCGACGTGCGGCGCCTGTGCCCGGTTCATGTTGGCCAGTTGCAGCTCGTACTCGAAGTCGGATACCGCGCGCAGGCCGCGCAGAATGATACGCGCATTCTGCTGTTCCAGCAGCTCCGTCAGCAGACAACTGAAGCCGATGACCTCGACATTGTCGAGATGCGAGAGAATCTGTCGGGCAAGCTCGATGCGCAGTTCCAGTGGAAGGGCGGGTTGCTTGCTCGGGCTGTAGGCGACCGCGACGATGACCTTGTCGAACAGGCGAGCTCCACGCTCGATCAGGTCGGTATGGCCATTGGTGATCGGATCGAAGGTGCCGGGGTAGACGGCAATGTTCTTGGGCATGACGAACTCGTGCTCTGTCAGCGGGCCATCGCGGACGGCCTTGCTGCAATGGACGACGAAGGGTGAGAAGCCTGCGCTCTGGTCTTGGTGCAAGACGCCTGCGGGCAACGAGCGAAAGCTGGTGGCCAGTCCGAGTGTAGAACCCCCAGCCTTGCTGTGGCCAGCAGGCTGGGGGAGCGCTCTTCACGGCAGTCGCTCACGAGGTGTCGCTAGAGTGACCCGAAGGGGTTGTCGACCTTGAGAGAGACGGCTTTCGCGTATCCCGGAATGCGGATCTCGCGATCAGTGATCTCAAGCTCCGGCCCTTCCAGCACACCCTCGCCGAAGCGGTAGGTCGGCGTGAATTCACCGCGCTGCGCCTTGTCCAGATAGTCCGCCCGACGCTGCTCACAGAGGCCGCTGCGCTCACGCCAGGCCGCCAGGGCGTCGTCACCATGTCGCGCTGTCAGCAGCTTCAGCGTGACATCGGCCGACAGCACCACGCCGCTGGCGTTGTTGCCACCGAATCCCTTGGCATTGATGAAGGCGACATCGGCCGAGAATTCGCGAGCTTCGCGTCGGATGTCGAGATGGCTGTGATGGACGTCATCGGCGATGGCATCCAGCGTCGGAATGCCCGGCAGAATGCCGGTGGTCATGCTGCCGAGTGCCGAGACCGTCTGATCACCCGCCGCGCTGCCCTGGCTGTGGCCGACGAAGGTCTTCACCGCCACGACAGGCCATGCTTCGATACCGTTGGCCCGCGCCACTTCGTTGAGCACATGGGATTCGGTCGTGCGGTTCTTCGGTGTGGAGGTGGCGTGCGCATGCACGAAACTGCGCTGGCGTACGCCTTCATCACCGACGATGTCTCGCGCCAGCGCCACCGCCTTGCTCAGCGTGATGTAATTGCCGACGCCCGGTGCCGAGATGGACCGCTTCCAGCCATCCGCATTGACGAAGACATCCGGGACACTGCCCAGGATGCGAGCGCCGGTCTCCAGCGCCAGCTCGTCCGCCATCAGAATCACGAACTGGGTCGCTTCGGCGATGGTGAAACCGCAGTTGCGCGCAAAGGGACGGCAGGCTTTCTGGTAATCGCTGTCAGTGAGGACTTCCAGCGCATCGAGGGCCTTGAGACTCTCGTCATCGGCCAGCGCTCCCATGCTGCGGAACCCTTCAATGACTTCCGGCGTGATGGGCGCATCCGCCGTGCCTACCATCACCACGCGACGGCGTCCGCTGCGGATGTCATTCAGGCCCAGCTTCAGGTTGTAGAGGAAACTGGCGCAGGCACCCATCGCGGCACCGGCTCCCCCGACATTGCCAAGCACATAGGCATTCAGGAAGTCGGCCGGCATCTGGGCATAGCCCAGCGGCATCTGCTTGGAGGTGGCGCGCTCGCCGGCCACGAAGGACTTCATCAGTCCGCCCCAGCCTTCAGTGTCCATCTGGCCGATCGAGTTGCCGGCATAGACGGCAATGTCGTCGGGGTCGAGGCTGTCGCGCAGCGAGTCCCAGTCAAGTCCGCTGTCGCCGAGGCAATCACTGGCGCCGAAGATGGTCATCGACAGGCCGCGAGGGTGATGCACGCTGCGGTAGAGCTGCTCCGGCGCGAAGCCGCTGGGCAGCTGACCGGCGGCGCGGACCAGTGCCCTGCGGTTGTCCGGCAGCAGGACATCGAATTCGCCTGCCGGCACCGTGACTTCGACGCGACGATTGTCCAGCTCGCGGATCTGCCACGCGGCGGGTGGCTGCTCCGGCAGCTGGCGGCTGCGCAGGGTGAAGCTCAGGGCCTCGGTCAACGTCAGGCGTGACTGGCGGTTGGCGGGAATCCCGGCGTCATTGAAGCGTTCGTCTTCGATGCGACGAATCAGGGAATGTGCCAGTACCTGCTCTTCCAGACGAGCCGCGAGTGCCTGTGCCTCGGCGGGCTGGCCTTCGGCATCGAACCACTGACCCTGCTCGTCGCAGCGGGCGAGATTCATGAGCGATGCAAGGCCCAGCAGGGTCTCCTGGCGGTCCGTCTCCGACAGAGTCTCGAGCACCGTGCGCCGGAAGGCTTGATGACCCGAAGTCCTGCCGGCGGCGTTGACTCCGCCCATGCCGACGATCACCGGTAAGTGTGACAAGCCGCTTTCCTCGTGAAAAATGCTGTGAGTCGTTGGTCTGGGCGACGCCTCTGCGGGCATTCGTCCAAATGATGCCGCGATGATAACACCCCCTCAATACAGGCGTCATGCACCCTGCTCTCAGGCTGCGGCGCTAGCGAGGACTCGCTGCGAACACTGTGCGATATCCTGCGTTGCAGGGTAGGCCATTCCACCGAGGTCCTGGGTCACGAAAAAAGATCAATCGTTTGTTTGATTATGGGCGTGACGGATGAGATGCTTCAGGGGCTGTTTGAGTCGCTAGAGTTGGTGTAGGCGCGTGCCGAGAGGCATGCGCCTTTTTTTGTGCGTTGCCTGCCGGCGATTGCCGCCAGACCGAGCGGGGCGCGGCGGATTCCCGAAAGAGGAATCTGCTAGAATTCCCTCGTCCATTTTCTGCTCGCCTGCCACCGGAATTCCGATGTACGCCAACTCCCGTCAGATCGACTCTCCCCAGACCGGCCCCCACGAGGACATCGAGCGGCGCGTACGCCGTGCGATGGCACATCCGCTTCGCAAGCCAGTCGCGGAGCACACGCGTGAGGCGTTTGAACAGGCGCAACGCTGGCTGGCGGAACAGGACAAGCCCTTGTGGCTGGACAGCGGCTGTGGCGTCGGGCGCTCGACCCGCCTGCTGGCACTGGCCCATCCGGATCATGCGGTGATCGGGGTCGATCGCAGCGAGGACCGCCTCACTCGCAAGCACGGCGAGCTTCCGGACAACGCGTTGCTGGTACGTGCTGATCTCGTTGATTTCTGGCGTCTCGCACTGGCGGCAGGCTGGGCGCCGGCTCATCACACCCTGCTGTATCCCAATCCCTATCCCAAGGCGCGTCACCTCAAGATGCGCTGGCAAGGCCATCCGGTATTTCCGATCATCATGGCATTGGGCGGTCGGCTCGAGCTGCGCACCAACTGGCAGATCTACGCACTGGAATTCGCTCAGGCCATCGGTCATGCCACCGGTGTCGAGGTGACGGCAGAGGCCTTTGTCCCGCACGGCGATTATCTGACCCACTTCGAGCGCAAGTATCATGAGTCCGGTCAGGCGCTGTGGCGCCTTGAATGCCAGCTCGAGCACACGCCTGAGCGTTACCCCCTGCAGGTGTGAGGCGTGTCATGCCGGCGGCAGGTTCTGGTTGGCGATGGCGGCGTGACTGTCACGGAAGGTGTCGCGCAGTGATTGGCGCAGCCAGCTGGCGGCAGGGCCGCGGGGGCTGTCACGTCGCGAGATCAATTCGATATCGATATCGGCGGTGGCGCCCAGTGCACTCAGGTCCAGTATCGTCAGCCGCTTCTGGAAGGGCGGGTAATGGGCGATGTGACGTGGCACCTGTGCCCAGCCCAGGCCACGTGTCGTCAGTTCCGCCATGGCATAGAAGCTGTTGAGCTGCCAGAAACGCTGTGAACGAGGAGCTTCCTGGCCGGGGCCCAGCTGCTGACGCTGACCGATCATCAATTGACGGTGATCCGCCAGATCGCTGTGGGTCGGGCTCTCGAGCTGTGCCAGGGGATGGTCGCGGGCGACGATCAGCACCTGCTCCAGTCGTCCCAGAGCCTCCCGCTCCAGTGCCATGGCACAGAGCGGCTGGCAGAACAGGATGCCGAGGTTGGCCTCGTGCTGCTCCACCCAGCGCGCCACTTCATCCTGAGCCCCATTGAGCAGATTCAGTGTCAGTGTCGGATACTGCACCGCCATCTTTTCCAGTACTTCCATCACGGGTGGCATCTCCACCAGCGCTTCATCGATCGCCAAAGTCAGGCTGGCTTCCAGGCCCTCGCTGAGGGTGCGTGCACGGGCCTCCAGGCGTTGGCATTGCACCAGCACGCTATTGGCTTCGTGCAGCAGTGCCTTGCCTGCAGGTGTCAGGATGGGGGTACGCGGGGTGCGATCGAACAGCTCGCAGCCCAGGTCCATCTCCAGATTGGCGATGGCGGTGCTGACGGCGGACTGCGCACGGCCCAGACGACGTGCCGCGGCGGAGAAAGACCCCGTTTCCGCCACGCAACGCAGCGTCGTCAGCTGTTCCAGTGTCCAGTTCATTGCCTTGCCTCTCGCCTCGATCCATCTGAATACTAGATGGATACTAACTTTTATCCATCTCCATGACCTCTAGAATGCCTGACATATCCACCTCGCACAGCCGCACGGCATCATGTGCGAAGTCTGAGCAGGAGTCTCGGTGATGCGTTCCAACAAAGAGCGATTGGCACAGGCTGGGTTGCTGGAGCTGGGCGGCATTCTGATCGTGGCCCCGCTGTCCGCCATGTTGACGGGGCATGATCTGGCGAGCATGGGGAGCCTGGCCGTGGTGATGTCCACGCTGGCCGTGATCTGGAGTACGGTCTGGAACTGGATGTTCGACCGCTGGGTACCGACTCGCCAGCGCAATATGCTTCAGCGCATCACCCAGGCACTCGGCTTCGAGCTGGGACTGGTGCTGGTGACGGTCTTCCTCGTCGCGGCCTGGCTGGAGATCGGGCTATGGCAGGCACTGTTGCTGGACCTTGGTTTCGTGGCCTTCTTCCTTGTCTGGGCCATGATCTTCAATCCACTGTTCGACGCGGTCATGACCCGCCTGCTGGCACGCAAGGCTGCCCGTGAGCGGAAGCACCCGTCACCACATTCCATGAGGTGAGTCGATGAGTTATGTCTTTCTGGCGCTGGCAATACTGGCAGAGGTCATCGCGACCAGTGCGCTCAAGGCCTCCGAGTCCTTTTCGCGACTCGGCCCCAGCCTGATCGTGGTGGTGGGGTACGGCATCGCCTTCTATCTTCTGACGCTGGTGCTGCGGGACCTGCCGCTGGGCGTCACCTATGCGGTGTGGTCTGGACTGGGGATCGTGCTGGTCACCCTGTTCGGCGCGGTGGTCTATCGCGAGATGCCGGACCTGCCGGCGATCCTGGGTCTGGCGATGATCGTGGGGGGAGTTGCCGTCCTGCATCTGTTTTCCAGCGCCACTCCTCATTAAGCTAGAGGCATCACGGCGCCAATCCGGCTGTGACATGGATGCTCACCGACGACGTCACTGGATGCCTCATGCCTCTACTTCGCACTGCACCAACCTCTGCGCGACCTGCGTTGCTGCCCACGTTGCTCTCTTCGCTGCTTCGCCCGTTCAAGGCAGCGGCACACCCCGCGGTGTCGGGAATGCCGCTGCGCTTCACGCGCTCGCTGCGCGGACTGGCCATCGCCGCCGGCGCTACCCTGGTGGCGACCGGGCCGGCGCAGGCAGCCGGGTTCGACAACCTCACTCGCCTGGCTGACAAGGGCTTCATCGTCAGTGCCCAGGCTCGCATGCTGGACACCGGCGAGACGCTGGCCTCGGTCAATCCCGACCAGCAACTGACGCCGGCTTCGCTGTCCAAGCTCTATATCGCCGGCGCGGCGCTGGACCGTTTCGGGCCGCAGTATCGCTTCTCCACACGTCTGCGCAGCACGGGCTCGATCAATGACGGCGTGTTGACCGGCGATCTGGTGCTCGAGGGCAGTGGTGACCCGGCATTGACCAGTGAAGAACTGTGGCGTCTGACCGAAGAGCTGCGCTTCAGAGGCATCCGGCGTATCGAGGGACGCCTGCTGGTCAGTCAGTGGCGTTTCGGGCCGGTGCCATGCATCAGTACCGATCGCTGCAATGCCTCGCGTCGCTCGAGCAACGCCTATGATGCGCTGCTGTCGTCCGCGGCCAGCAACTATGCCAGCTGGTGCGTGAAGGTGATGCCGGGGGCGGGCAGTCAGGCGCCGGCGCGACTTGCCAGCTGTGACACGACCCAGCCCACCGAGATCTTCGACAATCAGGTCACCACCGTCGCGGCCGGCGGAAAGAATGCCCTCAATGCGCGGCGTACCACCAGCAACGGGCGCGATACGCTGGTCGTCAGTGGCACCATCGCCGCCGACAGCCAGCCGCGCAGCATCTACCGTGCCGTGTCCAATCCGGCGCTGTATACCGGCGAGCTGATGCGCGACATGCTGGCGCGTGCCGGCATCGCGGTCACGGGCGGCGTGGACATCACCACCACGGCACCGCCTTCCAGTGCGGTACAGCTGGGGAGTGTCGAGGGCAAGCCGATGCAGGAGCTGTTGACGCGGATGCTCAACTACTCCAACAACTTCATGGCCGACCAGCTGACATTGGCACTGGTCGGTGGCAGTCAGGCCACGCTGCGTCAGGGAGGTGCCAAGCTTGAGACCTTCGCCAGCGCGATCCCGGGTCACGGTCCGCTGACGCTGTATTCAGGTAGTGGTCTGACCTCGCAGAACCGTACCAGCGTCAATGGTCTGATCGCGTTGCTCGACAGCATGTACCACCGTCCGGCCCTGTTCCCCACTTTCGTTGCTGGGCTTCAGGCACCGGCCAATGGTCCGATGCGCTTCATTCGGCGCGGCAGCGAGACCTTCCGCAACCACGTGATGGTCAAGACGGGAACGCTCAACAATCCTGTGCCGGTGCGCGCCATCTCGGGCTACTTCCGCACCCAGACAGGCCGCTGGGGAGCCTTTGCCGTGATGGTCAACGGGCGTGCCGCCGTACCGTATCTTTCCTGGCCGCAGGTGCTGGATCCGGTCGCGGAGGACCTGACCGCGATGATCGAGCGCAATTGATCCATCGGCCGTGACTGCATGACACGAAAGCCCCCGCCAGCTGGCGGGGGCTTTCGTCTTCATGGCCTGTGTGACAGGCACAAAAAACCCCGCCCGAAGGCGGGGTGATCCTCCACACGCCCGGCATGGCTGAGGGGAGGGCACTCGGGACGCTCGACAGGGCGTAACGAGATGCCTAGAGCATAGCGTCGTGAGGCCGCCTTGGCTAACCTCAAACGGCGTATTGCACCGCAACAATCAATGACTTGGCGCAATTTTCGAGGCAATGGCGCATTTTTTCCGTGATCGGCTGCGATTCGTGGTGCGCGCTGGCATGTCAGCGGGCGGGATCCAGCAGTACGCGGCCACTGATGTTGCCGTCGATCATGGCCTCGGCACGTGCCGCGATGTCATCCAGTCCCACCGTCTCCAGCTGCATCCGCGCATGCAGCTCGCTGGAGACCTCGGCCAGGCGTTGCCACACCTGCTGGCGACGCTCGGCATTGATCATCACGCTGTCGACGCCGAGCAATGAGACGCCGCGCAGGATGAATGGCATCACGCTGGTGGGCAGGTCCGCGCCCGCCGCGAGTCCCACGGCCGCCACCTTGCCATCGTAATGCATCTGCGCCAGCAGGTTGGCCAGTACCTGGCCACCGGCGGTATCCACGGCACCGGCCCAGCGGCTCTTCTCCAGCGGACGGCCCTTCTCCTCGAAATCGCTGCGCAGATGGACCTCGCTCGCGCCCAGTGACTCGAGCCACTCACGCTGCTCGGCCTTGCCGCTGACCGCGTGGACCTCGAAGCCCTGCTCGGCCAGCATCTGCACTGCCCAGCTGCCGACCCCGCCAGTGGCACCGGTGACGATCACCGGGCCTTGCTGGGGCGTCAGGCCGGCCTCTTCGAGACGCATCACGCACAGCATGGCAGTCAGGCCCGCCGTGCCGAAGGCCATGGCCTGTTCGGCGCTCAGGTTCGCGGGGCGCTTGACCAGCCACTCGGGCTTGACGCGCATGCGCTCGGCCAGTCCGCCCCAATGACGCTCGCCCACGCCCCAGCCGGTCAGGATGACCTCGTCGCCTGGCTGGAAGTCCGGCGAATCGGAGGCCTCGACACGACCCGCGAAATCGATGCCCGGCACGAAGGGCAGCTCGCGCACGATCTTGCCACGGCCGGTGATGGCCAGCGCATCCTTGTAATTGAGGCCGGAACGCTCGATGGCCACCGTGACAGGCAGGTCGGGTAGCTGATCATCGGAGAGTTCGACGACTCGGGCGCGTGGGGTCTCGTCGTGCAGCATCAGTGCGCGGGACATGGCAGTCTCCTCGTGATTGGCGTTGGTGTTGGCGCTCTTCCTGCGTGAAGGTGTCAGGGCGTCTGGCGTGAGACGCTCGGTCTCACAGTGCCTGCAAGCGACGCCGCGGGGAAGTCCCGAGACCTCGACATTGGGATGAGACTGACGCAACCGGGGCCGCTGATCAGATGAAGCTGCGCACGGTGGCCAGGCCGACAAGGGTCATCAGCACGGTATAGGGCAGCGCCATCCATACCATGCGCCCGTAGGACAGCCGGACCAGCGGGGCGATGGCCGAGGTCAGCAGGAACAGGAACGCCGCCTGACCATTGGGGGTCGCCACGCTTGGCAGGTTGGTGCCGGTGTTGACCGCCACCGCCAGCGCGTGGAAATGCTCACGACTGATGTTGCCCGCCAGGTACTCGTTCTTTACCTGAGTGATGTATACCGTCGCCACGAAGACATTGTCCGAGATGGCGGACAGCAGTCCGTTGGCGAGGAACAGCGCCCCCGCCTGGTCCTCCATCGGCAGACTGAGCACCCATTGGATGAAGGGCTGGAACAGATGCTGCTCGTGGATGACGGCGACGATGGTGAAGAACACTACCAGCAGTGACGTGAAGGGCAGCGCTTCCTGGAAGGCGCGTCCGATCTGATGCTCATCGGTGATGCCGTTGACGGCGGTCAACAGGATGATCACCGCCAGCCCGATCAGCCCGACCTCGGCCAGATGCAGCGCCAGTGACAGGACCAGCAGGATGGCCACCACCCCCTGCACGATCAACGCTGCGCGCTCGCGCGGGGTGCGGCGCGCATCCTGATGGCGATCATAGTCCTCGAGAATCCGGCGGACGCTGGCAGGCAGGCGTTGGCCATAGCCGAACCAGCGGCCGCGTTCCAGCAGCACGCACAGCGCAAGTCCGGCGAAGAAGGTGGGAAGGGTGACGGGGGCCATCTGCAGGAAGAAGGACAGGAAATCCCACTCGGCGGCCTTGGCGATCACCAGATTCTGCGGCTCGCCGATCATGGTGCTGACGCCCCCCAGCGCGGTACCGACGGCACCATGCATCAACAGCGAGCGCAGGAAGCCGCGGAAGTCCTCGAGATCTTCGCTGTGGATCGCCTCGACACTGATGTCGTTGGCGTGATCATGCTGGGTATCGAAATTCTTGCCTGACGCCACCTTGTGATAGACGGAGTAGAAGCCCACCGCGATACCGATGATCACCGCGGTCACGGTCAAGGCATCCAGGAAGGCGGACAGCAGGGCGCTGGCCAGACAGAACATCAGCGACAGCCAGGTCTTGGAGCGCACGCCGAGAATGATCTTGGTGAAGGTATAGAGCAGCAACGGCTTCATGAAGTAGATGCCTGCCACCATGAACATCAACAGCAGGATCACCGGCAGATTGCGCTCCATCTCCTGCATGATGGCATCCGGGGAGGCCATGCCGATGGCGACGGCCTCGATCGCCAGCAGGCCGCCGGGTTGCAGCGGGTAGCACTTGAGCGCCATGGCCAGCGTGAAGATGAATTCGCCCAGCAACAGCCAGCCGACGATCACCCCACCCTGAGGGCCGCTGAACCACAGCAGCAGCGGATTGGTGATCAGGAACAGGCACATCAACTGCTTGTACCAGCGCGGCGATTGGCCGAGGAAGTTGCGCGCCAGTCCGTGACCGAGTGTCTGGCGTGTGTCGTGAGATGAGGAAGGCATGGCAGTTCCCGGGCGTTGACTTGTTGTTGTTGGATGACAGTATCGGCAATGCCGCAACATCGCGGGCTTTGCTATCATCGCCGCCGTCATCGAGCGCCTGGCGGTATTAGAGCATGCTCGGCGATGAGGTCTCGGGTAGCCTTTGGTCGTGAAAACCGCGCAGCTAGCGCTGCGAGGTCGCCAGCCGGTGTGCTGGCAGCTCTTCCCGAGACGTGTTTCTGGTAAACGTCATCGTCCGATTGAAAGATCGGCCTCTGCAGCCACCGTGCTGCGTCTGCACGAGACCCGAAGATGAAATCACGGCATACCGGCCTGACCCACCTCAAGCACTCCGCGCGTTACTCTCTCAAGGGGCTCAAGGCGGCCTGGCGCAATGAAGAAGCCTTCCGCCAGGAATTGATCCTGTGCGCGCTACTCTTGCCGTTCGCCTGGTGGATCGGGGAATCGCACATCGAGTGGCTGCTGCTGGTCGGCTCCATCCTGATCGTGTTGATGGTCGAGCTGCTCAATTCCGCGGTGGAGTGCGCGATCGATCGCATCGGCCCGGAGTTTCATGAACTGTCCGGGCGCGCCAAGGACATGGGCTCGGCAGCGGTGATGCTCGGTCTGATCTTCGCGGGCCTGACCTGGGGCACGCTGCTCTACGACAAGCTGTTCGGATAGGGCATATCGCCTGTGGGGCATGGCCGTGTCATGTCCCCTCTGCCTCCGTTATGCTGAAGGTCGGATCGAAGGAGACGACCATGCCCGACAACGCCCCCGCCTCATCACCTCACTCTTCCTGTCCGTCAGCGGTTTTCCCGCTGCCGGCAGACTTCCTGCCGCTGGAGGCGCTGCTCGGCCAGCAATCCGAGCACAGTCGCCAGACACTGGAGGAGGCTGCCGGCGCCGCACGGGAGCGTCTGAACGAGAGCCTGATGCAGGCCCGGAGTCTCAGCGAGATGCGCGGCGATGCCAGCTCGCCCGTGGCGACGTTTCTGGCGCTGGGGGCACAGCAACGTCTCGAGCTCGCCCGTCTGGTCACGCTGTCGGACTTCGCTCTCGATACCCTGTGCCGTCGCCCTGAACTTCTGGCCGAACTGATCGAGAGCGGCGAGCTTGAACGCGCCTTGCCGCCACGGGAATTGAGCGCACGGCTGGCGGAGGGGCTGTCGGCCGCCGAGGATGAAAAGGCGATGCAGCAGGTGCTGCGGCGTTTCCGCCAGCTGCGCATGCTGGGCATCATCTGGCGTGATCTCAATGGCACGGGCATGTGGGACACGGCGGGCGCGGTCTCGCGACTGGCCGAGGTCTCGCTTGAAGGTGCGCTGGGATGGCTGGAGGCCTTTCTTGAACCGCGCTATGGCCGCCCGGCAGCGGATCGCTTCGGAGAGCCGCAGCGGTTGGTGGTGCTCGGCATGGGCAAGCTGGGGGCCGGAGAGCTCAACCTGTCCTCCGATATCGACTTGATCTTCGCCTTCCCCGACAAGGGCGAGACGACGGGCGGACGCAAGTCGCTGGATCACCAGGAATATTTCACGCGCCTGGGCCAGAAGTTGATCGCGGCGCTGGATGCGATGACCGCCGATGGCTTCGTGTTCCGCGTCGACATGCGCCTGCGGCCGCTGGGGGACGGCGGCCCACTGGTGGGCAGCTTCTCGATGCTGGCCAGCTACTATCAGGATCAGGGGCGTGAATGGGAGCGCTACGCGATGCTCAAGGCGCGTCCAGTGGCCGGCAGCATCACCGCGGGCGAGCGACTGATCGCGCATCTGCGACCCTTCGTCTACCGCAAGTATCTGGACTTCGGCGCCATCGAATCCCTGCGCGAGATGAAGGGGATGATCAATCGCGAGGTCAAGCGCCGCGGGCTCTCTGACAACATCAAGCTGGGGTCCGGTGGCATTCGCGAAGTGGAATTCGTCGCCCAGGCCTTCCAGTTGATCCGCGGTGGCCGCGAGTCGGAACTGCAGGTCACCTCACTCAAGACAGCCTTCGCGCGACTGCCCGAGCTTGGCCTGCTGCCACAGGCGGTCGTGGATGAGCTGGTGCCGGATTACGTCTTCCTGCGTGATCTTGAGCATGCCCTGCAGGCGCAGGCCGACCGCCAGACCCAGACATTGCCGCTGGACCCGCTGGGGCGCGAGCGTCTCGCCCTGGCGATGCAGCTGCCGGACTGGGAGGCGCTCACCGAGCGACTCGAAGAGGTGCGCGCTCGCATCCGGCTGCACTTCGACAACGTGATCGCCGCGCCGGAAGACGAGGAAACCGAACCGCCCGAAGGGCAGCAGGCACTCGATGAGTGGCGTGCCCTGTGGCGTGATGAGCTGACGGTGGAAGAGGGTCGGGAGCTGCTCGCCGAAAGCGGATTCGAGGCACCCGACGAGAGTCTGCGGCGCCTGAACAGCCTGCGTCGCTCACGGGCAGTGCAGGGGATGCAGCGCATCGGTTTTGATCGTCTGGATGCCTTGATGCCCTCACTGCTGCAGGCGCTGGGCTCGGCGGCGGGCGATCCGGAAAAGCCCGGCGAGCATGATGCCAGTCGCGTGCTGGAGCGTGTGCTGCCGCTGATCGAGGCCGTGTTGCGTCGCACGGCCTACCTGGCGCTGCTGCGCGAGAATCCTGATGCACTGACGCAGTTGATGCGCCTGTGTGCGGCGAGCCCCTGGATTGCCGAGCAGCTGGCGCGCTATCCGGTGCTGCTGGACGAGCTGCTGCACCCGCACAATCTCTACTCGCCCGCCGACAAGGTGCGTCTGGCCGATGAGCTGCGCATCGCGCTGTCACGCATCCCCGAAGATGATGAAGAGGCGTTGCTCGAGGCGCTGCGCGTCTTCCGGCACGCCCAGGTGCTGCACGTCGCGGCCTCCGACATCGCGGGGGCGCGCCCGCTGATGAAGGTGAGCGATTATCTGACCTTCATCGCCGAGGTGATCCTCGAGCAGGTGCTGGCGATGGCCTGGAAGACCCTGACCCGCAAGCACGGCTTTCCGCTGGGGCGGGATGGCCAGCCGATCACCGGGGACAGTCTGAGCGGCTGCTTCGTGATCGTCGGCTACGGCAAGCTGGGGGGCATTGAGCTGGGCTATGGCTCGGATCTGGATCTGGTCTTCCTGCACGATGCCGCCAGCAAGGGCCAGACGGATGGCCCGCGCCCCCTCGACAACCCGCTGTTCTTCACCCGGCTGGGTCAGCGCATCATTCATCTGCTGACCGCGGTGACTCCGGCCGGTGCCCTCTACGAAGTCGACATGCGCCTGCGGCCTTCCGGCAACTCCGGACTGCTGGTCTCGAGCCTGGCTTCCTTCCGTGATTACCAGCTTTCCCAGGCCTGGACCTGGGAGCATCAGGCGCTGGTGCGGGCACGTGCCGTGGCGGGGGATCCGGCGCTGGCGCTGGCGTTTGAGCAGACACGTCGGGAGGTGCTGGGGCAGGCCCGAGAGGCCGATGCCCTGGGCAAGGAAGTCGTCGCCATGCGCCACAAGATGCGGGATCACCTGGGGAGTTCCGCCAAGGACCGGGATGCAGGCCAGTTCCACCTCAAGCAGGATGCGGGAGGCATCGTCGATATCGAGTTTCTGGCCCAGTACTGCGTGTTGTCGATGAGCCATCAGGAGCCTGAGCTTCTGAGATGGAGTGACAACATGCGACTGCTCGAGACGCTGGAGGCCTGTGGGCGCCTGCCGGGTGAACAGGCCAGTGAGCTGCGCGAGGCCTATCTGGCCTATCGCAATACCAGCCACCGCCTCGCGCTGGAAAAGCGTGGCAGCCTCATCAATCTCGAGCAGGTGCCGCTCATCGCCATGCACCGCGAGCGTGTCATCACCATCTGGCAATCCTTGCTGGGGGAGTGATCTTGACTCAGACATTTCGTGTCCGGCTCAGGCATTCCCTGTCCCGATGACTCGCACGGCGTGATTAAACGCCATATCAATGCTCGCAATCCCCTGTCGCCATCCCCAAGAAAGGGAGCACCAGACAACGTTGACAGGGGAGGTCAGCATGATGGAGTGGATCGCGAATCACTCGAAAACCATCTCGGCGATTGCCAGTATCGGCTCGTTCTTCATCTGGCTGGTCTACGCACAGCTGCTGTATCACAACTTCCGTCGCCAGCGGCGCCCGCGCGTGCTGATCAATCGCGGCAAGTCCAAGGGGATCGACAGCCTGTGCATCGTCAGCAACATGAGTGCCGAATCGATCTTCATCGAGCACATCATCGCCCGGCTGGATACCAGTCATGGCAGCCTGCTGATGGATGTCACCGAGTTCGAACGCAGCTATCAGGAAGGTGACGAGCAGAGTGGCAATCAGCAGGATGGCGACAGCGAGCAGTCCGCGAAGGAGGCTTCCAGCAGCAGTGAATGGCGTATCTCCGATACCACGCGTCAGGGGCCGCTGGGCTCGGGCGACTTCCTGCATATCGGGACGTTCTCTGAAGTCATCGAGCGCATGGCGCGCCGCAATGGCATCTCGCTCGACGGTCACTGGCCCAGCAATGAGCAGCTGAAATTCCAGCGCCTGACGCTGCGCATCATCGGCATCTATGGCAGTGAGGACCACCCGATCGGCGTCGAGCGTGCCTTCCGTCTGCACGATGCCAATGGAGAATGTGCGCTGGTACCGGAGCGCTGGGATTCCAATCGCCTGTCATCACGCCGTCAGCGTCACAAGTTGCGCAAGCTTCTGAATCGCATCAGTGGGGAAGACATCAGCGAGCAGTCTACCTTCCAGCCTCCGAGTGACGACGAGTCGCGCGACAAGACGTCATGAGCGCGGGCGCATGAGGCTAACGCATGAACCACCGGACGCATGAACTACCGGACGCATGAAGCTCCGGTCGCATGAATCATCGCAAGCACGACAGCGGTGTCTTCACACTGTCAGGGCGTCGAGGATGGGGTAGGCTTTCCTGAGCCCCATTTACGGAGATCCTCGGATGCAGGAACGCGTCACGCCCTTTCAGCTGTTCATTCTGGTGCTGTCACTGTATGTCATCGGTGCGATGGTCGTGGATCTGATCTTCGAACTGTCGCCTCCGGTCCAGCGACTGCTGCAGTACATGGACTACGTGGTCTGCCTGTTCTTCTTCGTCGATTTCTGCAAGCGGTTCGCCAGTGCGAAGAGCAAGCGCGAGTACATGAAGTGGGGCTGGATCGACCTGCTGGCCTGTATTCCGGCAGGCCTCTTCCAGGGGGCGAGGCTGTTTCGCGTGGTGCAGATACTGCGGGTGCTGCGCGCCATCAAGTCGATGGAGATGATCTGGAAGCTGCTGTTCCGCAATCGCGCCGAGGGGGTGTTCGCCTCTGCGGCCACTGCCACGGTGCTGCTGGTGGTCTTCGGCGCACTCACCATGCTGATGGTGGAGACTCCCAACCCCGACAGCCCCATCAACACTGCCGAGGAGGCGCTGTGGTGGGCCGTCGTGACGGTGACCACCGTCGGCTATGGGGACTATTATCCCATCACCACCCTGGGGCGGGTCGTGGCCGTGCTGTTGATGGTGGGAGGCGTGGGGCTGTTCGGGAGCTTCGCGGCCTACATCAGTTCGATCTTCATCGAGGATGACAGTGAGCAGGAGGCGCGCGCGGCGCGTGCCCAGCGCGACATGACCCGCGCGCTCTATCACCAGATCAGCGAGCTGACGACCGAGGTGCGTGAATTGCGCACCCGGCTTGATGAAGTGGCGGTGATGCAGGGGGAGTCGCTGGCGGAGCGCGAACAGCGCCGTGAGGCGCTCCAGCGTGAGGTCAATGACGAGATGGCCCGGCGTCTGGACGAGGCCGGCACCACTGCGCCGCAACGCAAGACGGACCCCGGGCCTGACGGAAAGCGTTGAGTCGTGGTCGGGCCAGAAAAAAGCCCCTGACACCCAAAGGTGTCAGGGGCTTTTGCATGCCTCGAGGCGTGCCCGGCTCAGTCGAAGTTGCGCGAGTAGAAGATCTCGAGCATTTCGCGACGCAGACGGCTTTCGATGTTGGTGGCTTCCTCGAAGGTCAGCTCGCGACGCGAGGTGCCGAAGAGGTAGTTGTCCAGCTCGAAGTCCTTGAGCAGCATCTTGGTGTGGAACATGTTTTCCTGATACACGTTCACATCGACCATCTGGTAGGCACACTTGGTGTCTTCCGCCAGGTAATCCTGGATCGAGGTGATGTCGTGATCGATGAACAGCTTCTTGCCATCCACGTCGCGGGTGAAGCCGCGCACGCGGTAATCCATGGTCACGATGTCGGAGTCGAAACTGTGGATCAGGTAGTTCAGCGCCTTCAGCGGGCTGATCATGCCACAGGTCGAGACATCGATATCCAGACGGAAGGTGCTGATGCCGTTGTCCGGGTGGGACTCAGGGTAGGTGTGCACCGTGACGTGTGACTTGTCCAGATGGCCGACGACCGTCTCGGGCAGCGGGCCAGGACCCGGCTCCGTCTGGGCGGGGTCCGTCTCTTCCAGCTCATGCTCGGCGATCAGGATGGTCACGCTGGCACCATGCGGCTCGTAGTCCTGACGCGCGATGTTCAGCACGTGGGCACCAATGATGTTGGTGACATCCTTGAGTATCTGGGTCAGACGCTCGGCGTTGTAGAGTTCATCGATATAATCGATATACGCCGTACGCTGTTCTTCGGTCTGCGCGTAGCAGATGTCGTAGATATTGAAGCTCAACGAACTGGTGAGGTTGTTGAACCCGTGAAGGCGGAGTTGATCGCTCACGTCCAGGCCTCCTTGAGATGGGAGGGTGGTATGACATCCGATGCCTCTATCACGCCCGTGTGGCGTTGCCATCCAGGGGTGAACATCGGGCCGAAGAAGGTGTCCTGCGGCGCTCGTTTCGTGGCCGATGGCCGAGGAGCGACCGGGAAGACAACCGGTTTGAGGGGCGTATTATGCACAGGCAGGGCTGACACGCCAGCGTCAATTCCCGTCGAGCGTCGCTCGCTGGCGTGAGCCCCCCTCTGCCACCCGCCGTCAGATCGCTCATGGCGGCGGGTGGCAGAGGGGGAGTGCCGGGAGATGATCAGGCGGCGCTGTCGATGACTTCGTAGGAGTGCGTGATCTCGACGCCACCGGCGCTGAGCATCAATGACGCGCTGCAGTACTTTTCGGCGGACAGCTCCACGGCGCGTTTTACCTGTGCTTCCTTGAGGTTGTAGCCCGTGACCACGAAGTTGACGTGAATGCTGGTGAAGACGCTGGGCACGCCATCGGCGCGCTCGGCCGTGAGGTCTGCGCGGCAGTCCGTGACCTGTTGGCGGGCCTTCTCGAGAATCTGGATGACGTCAAAGCTGGTGCAGCCGCCCAGCCCCATCAGCAGCATCTCCATCGGGCGCGGGCCGGTGTTGCGTCCGCCATTTTCCGGATTGCCATCCATGACGACGCTGTGGCCGCTGCCGGATTCCGCGAGGAACTGGCGACCATCGGTCCACTTGATGCTGGTGTTCATTGCCATGACGAATTCTCTCCCTTCGGTGAATCAATGAGTCAGTGAGGTGCACCGGTGCGCAGGCGGGACCGCACGAAGGCGCACAGAATAGCATTGCCGCGCCCGCGGCCGGAGGAACGTCCGGCGCTGAGCTTATGCCTGCGAGCTCATGCCTTTGGATGTGCCGGGCGATCGCTGAGCAGCCTGTCCAGCTCGTCCAGTCTTTCCGGCGTTCCGACGTCGATCCATTCGCCACGGTGATGCAGTCCGCGTGCCTCCCCGCGCTGCATGGCATCGCGCAGCAGCGGTGCCAGCTTGAACACGCCATCACCCTCTCGCAGAGCCGGCGTCTCGTGCAGGGCGCGCCGGATCAGGCGTGGGGACAGCCATGACACGCCGGAGAAGGTCAGGCGGTCTGCGTTGTCCATGCGCTCGTCCGTTCCATTCACGGGGTCGTCGCGCACTTCGCCATCCTGCATCAGCAGGAAGTCGCCGCTCGGATGGTGTGGCGGGTTGTCCACCAGTACCAGGCCCGCCAACGGCCTTGGCGGCAGGCACTGAGTCTGGCTGGCCAGTGCCTGAGCCATCAGCGCCCCGAGATCCACATCGCACCAGACATCACCATTGATCAGCAGGAAGGGTGTCTCGTCGGTATCATCGGCCGTCAAAGCGCCGGGCAGTGTCAGTGCGCGTGCGATGCCGCCACCGGTCTCCAGTGGCGTCGTCTCATGGGAGAACGTCAGCGTCAGTTCGCGCCCGCGACCCTGCCAGCGCGCCTGCAGCAAGCCGCAGGGAGAGCGAGCAGCGGCGAAATGCTCCAGGATCTTCTGCGCAAGATGGCCGACGTTGATGACGATGTCATCCACGCCTGCGGCTTCCAGCCTGAGCAGGTGATGCTCCAGCAGCGGGCGTCCTGCGACGTTCAGCAGCGGCTTGGGTGTGTGGTCAGTCAATGGACGCATGCGAGTCCCGAAGCCCGCGGCCAGAATCATCGCGCGCATCAGCCTTTCTCCTGCGTGACATCTGTCTGACGTGCCTCGGCGTTGCGCATCAGGCGTGCCGCGCGATCGGCCAGTGCAGCCAGCTCATCGTAGTCGTCAAGGTTGATCTCCGGCGTCTCGCCATTGGCCAGTCGCAGGCCTCGTGCCTCGCACTCGGAGGCCAGACGCAGTGACAGCGCCGGGGTCAGCACCTCATCCAGCCAGTGGGTGAAGGAGATCAGTTCGGGGCAGAAGGCCAGACCTTCACGCAGATGGCCGAGGAAGCGTGGCATCAGCGTCAGATAGCGTGGCTTGGCGTCGCGCAGGGTCAGACGCGCGAAGATGCCGAGAATCTTGAGATTGCGCTGCACCCCCATGCGCTCGACGCTCTGACGATACGCGAGCGGGCTGGGGGCCGGCAGGCCAGCGGCGTCATAGCGTGGCAGGGCGGCAAGGCGGGCCTGTTCGATCCAGCGCGCCATGGCGGGCTCCGGCCAGCGCCAGTGGCGGTCACGCAGCAGCGAGATCAGGTCGTAGTTCTCGGGACCGATGACGGCATCCTGGAAATCGATGATCCATAGTGCCTCCCGCGACTGGCCGGCATCGGCATGCAGGAACAGGTTCTGGGCATGGAAGTCGCGGTGCACGGTGACGAGAGGTTGCGCGCGCGCGGCCGTCAGCAGCTGTCCGCAGAGCGTTTCCCAGGCGGCGTAGCGGCGGTCATGTGGCATGTCGAGCAGCTGCTCCAGACACCATTCGGGGAAGAGGTCCATCTCGGCCTTGAGGCGCGCATCGTCATAGGCGGGCAGGTCGGCCAGCGGCAGTTCATGCAACTGCTCGAGCAGGCCGATGGCCTCGCCATAGTAGTGGTCGGCGTGTTCGGTGCTGGTCAGGGCCGTCATCAATGGCGTATCACCGAGATCCTCAAGCTCCAGAAAGCCTCGGGCGTCATCGAAGGCGAAGACCTCGGGCAGGGGCAGGCCGGCCTCTCGCCACTGGCGGGCGATGGCGACGAAGCCATGGCTGTCCTCCTTTTCCGGCGGTGCATCCATCAGGATGCGGGGCGACATGCCGGGGGCGCTCTCATCGAGATGCAGGCGGAAGTAGCGACGAAAGCTGGCGTCGTCGGCCACCGCGCTCATGCGGACGGTGTCGGGGGCGAGGTCGTGGCGTGCGGCAGCCCAGGCGTGGAGGGCCTGACGGCGGGCGTCGGATGTCATGGGGCGGGGCTCCTGTCGGCGGATACGGGGGCCGGCTGTCAGTTGACGCCTGTGCCGCGGCCCCGCATGCTGGGGTGTGGTGACCACAGGACAGGCGGAACCGGCAAGCAGGAAGGCCGGTTGCTGGGCCTGTATAATACCGATTCCCCCAGCCAAGGACACAGAGCAGCCATGGCCCAGCGCAGCCATTCAATACACACGGGCAAGCCGGTGTCCGCCCTCGGGCGGCCGCATCGTCGTCTTGCGTCTTCCACGACGGCGACGCGTCTCCCCGTCAGCCAGCCGGCGACATGGCGGCTCAAGCCGCTGGTGCTGCGTCTCCTGTGGACGCTGGCCCCGCTGGCCGCCGGCGCGCCGCTGATGGCGCAAGCCGCCCCGCCGGAGCCGCTGTCGGCAAGCCAGCTCGACTGGCAGCCTTATGATGAGGTGCCGCAGGGGCAGCTGTGCAGCGGTCGCTACGTGACACCGGCCTACCGGATCGATGCGGGCGACACGCCCGAGCAGGTCGCGACCTCCGCCGACAAGGCCAATTATGGCAATGACGGCGTCGCGACCCTGATGGGCGAGGTAGTGCTCAGACGGGGTGATTCCCAGCTGGAATCGCCTGAGGTCAGCGTCAACGAGGCGCGAGACACCGCGACGGCCAAGGGCCCGGTGACCTACCGTCAGCCCGGCGTGCTGCTGCGCGGAGATGATGCCCGCGTCTCGCTCAACAGCGACGCGGCCAGCGTCGACAATGGTCACTACGTCTTCCACAAGCAGCGTATCCGGGGGGATGCGGTGCAGTTGGCGCGTCTGGAAGATGGCCGTTATCGCCTGAAGGATGCCAGCTTCACCTCCTGTGAGCCGGGCAACAGCCTGTGGCGTCTGGTCGGCAGCGATATCACCATCGACCGGGAGTCCGGTTGGGGGGAGGCGACCCACGCGCGCATGGAAATGGGCGGCGTGCCGGTCTTCTATTGGCCCTATGTGCGTTTCCCGGTCGATGACCGCCGCCACACCGGGTTGCTGTGGCCGCAGCTCAGCTACACCAGCTCCAGCGGCTTCGATTATGCCCAGCCCATCTATCTGAACCTGGCCCCGAATTACGATGCCACCATCACGCCTCGCTACATTTCAGAGCGTGGTGAGATGCTGGAAGGTGAGTTCCGTTACCTGCTGCCGCGTGGCGACGAAGGCACGCTGGAAGGCGCCTGGTTGGCCGATGACGATGGCGGCAGTGATCCGGA
The DNA here is from genome assembly GCF_029846335.1 of Cobetia sp. 3AK. NCBI lineage: Bacteria > Pseudomonadati > Pseudomonadota > Gammaproteobacteria > Oceanospirillales > Halomonadaceae > Cobetia > Cobetia sp. 3AK. The sequence continues at coordinate 191,687 of NZ_JARWKR010000007.1, forward strand.
TGACGATGAAGAGGATCTCATCGGCGAGGATCGCTGGTACATCAATTACCAGCACTCTGGTCGCTATGACGCGCGCACGGCCTATCAGCTCAAGTATGGCGCGGCATCCGACGGCAATTACTTCGATGACTTCGGGCGCAACTTCGGCGAGACCGAGACGGACAGCCTCGAGCGTCTCGCGCGACTGAATTACCGTGGCGACGTCTGGGATCTCGAGTTCAAGGCGCAGGGGTATCAGCGGATGGACTTTCCGCTGGATGACGAGGACAAGCCGTTCTATCGCCTGCCGAGCCTGACTGCCAACGCGCGCTGGAGCCAGGCCAGCGGCTTCTATGAAGAATGGAATTCCAACGCCACCTACTTCTGGCGTGATGTGGACGAGACCGACACGGACATCGACGACGATGAAGCCGCCAACGGCACCCGTCTGCGTCTGGCGCCGGCCGTGGGCTGGCGCAGTGATCAGAGCTGGAGCTTCATCGAGCCGCGTGCCCAGCTGATCAGTCTGAGCTACGACCTGGACTACGGGGATCGCGAGACCGATCGTGACAGCAGTACCTCGGCGACCATTCCGGTGCTGTCACTGGACAGCGGCTTGATCTTCGACCGTGATACCGAGTGGTTCGGCGAAGGTTACAAGCAGACGCTGGAGCCGCGTCTGTACTACGCCTATGTCCCTGAGGTCGATCAGTCCGACTTCCCGGACTTCGACACCTCCGAGGATGCCTTCAGCTGGAATCAGCTGTGGTCTCCCTACCGCTTCAGCGGTGGCGACCGAGTGGGCGACACCAACAAGATCTCCTACGGCGTCTCCTCGCGCTTCATCAGTGACGAGAGCGGTCGTGAACGCCTCAAGCTGGGCGTTGGCCAGTCCAGCTACCTGTCGGACCGCAACATCGACATGGATGGGGATCCGGACAAGACGTCGCGCTCCGACTTCGACAGCTACTCCGATTACTATCGGGCGACGCGTGACCGCTCGCCGGTGGTCTTCCAGGCCGATGTGGTCCTCAACGACCAGTGGACCGCGTCCCAGGCCGTGTTCCAGGACTTCGATCGCGGTGTCACCGAAAGCGCCCAGACATCACTGCGTTATCGCGCCAAACAGGGCACGGTACTGAACTTTGGCTTCAATCGTGAGATCGAAGGGTTCGTGCCTTACGATGATGAGGACGATGAAGACGTGCTGGGCTATACCCGCAACGAGTGGGATTTCTCGTTCGCGACGCCGGTCAGCGCAAGCTGGTCGCTGCTGGGCCGCTATCAGTACGACAGCACCAATTCCCGCTCGCTGGAGAAGGTGCTGGGTGTCCAGTACAACGACTGCTGCTATGGCGTCCAGGTCACCTGGCGGGAATGGCAGGATGACAACGACACCGCCAATACCATCTCGGATGATGAAGAGAAGAACGGTATCTTCCTGACCTTCGAGTTCAAGGGACTGGGTGGCGTCGGCCAGAGCGCGGACAGCTATCTGGAGCAGGCGGTGCCGGGCTATCGCAACGCCGGTTTCTGACCCCCGGGATGCGTCACGCACGCTGACGACAGGGCGCCGCTGCAAGGCGGCGCCATCAACATTTTTACGTCGAGAGAACACCCGATGCGCAAGACCCTGATTGCCCCGCTGGGGCTGGCATTCGCGCTGGCAAGCCTGCCGGTGAGTGCCGCCGAGTTGCTCGACCGTGTGGTTGCCGTGGTCAACAAGGACGCCATCATGCAAAGCGACATGGAGCGGCGTGTCTCCCAGGCCAGCCAACAGCTGCAGAGTCGCGGTATCAACCTGCCGCCGCGCAATGTGCTGGAGCGCCAGGTGCTCGACCGCATGGTCAATGAGCAGATTCAGCTGCAGATGGCGGAGCAGGCCAATCTGAGCATCGATGACACCCAGCTCAATGCCACCCTGCGGGGAATCGCCAAGGACAATGGTCTGAGCCTGGAGGCCTTTGCCGACAAGCTCGAGCAGGATGGCATGTCGCTGGCCGATGTGCGTGATCAGGTGCGTCGTGAACTGCTGGTGCAACAGATCCAGCAGCGTCGCGTGGCCAGCAAGGTGCGCATCTCCGATCGCGAGATCGACCGGTATCTCAATCAGCAGGACGTCGGCAGTGATATCCAGTATCACCTGGCGCACCTGCTGGTCGCCCTGCCGCAGGAGCCGACACCGGCTCAGGTCAAGGCGGCGCGCGAGCGTGCCGATGGTCTGCGTCAGCAGATCGCCGATGGGACGGACTTCGCCCAGGTGGCAGCGGCGGAATCCGCTGGCAGCCAGGCGCTGAGTGGCGGGGATCTCGGCTGGCGCGCCGGCGGTGAGCTGCCGAGCGTATTCGCCGATGTGGTGCCGGACATGCAGGCAGGTGAGGTGTCCCAGCCGTTGCGCAGTGCCAGCGGCTATCACCTGGTCAAGCTGATCGAGAAGCGTGGCGCAGGCAAGTCATTGATTTCCCAGACTCAGGCGCGTCACATCCTGATCCAGCCCAACCCGAACATGAGTGATCAGCAGGCGCTTGAGCGTGCCGAGTCCATCCGCCGTCGCGTGCTGGGAGGCGAGGACTTCGCCGCGCTGGCCCAGGAGTTCAGCGACGACAAGGGCAGCTCTCTCAAGGGTGGCGAGCTGGGGTGGGTCAGCCCGGGGCAGACGGTGTCGTCCTTCGAGACTGCCATGAACGCCCTGAAGGTGGGGGAGGTCAGCCAGCCCATCAAGACGCGCTTCGGTTATCACATCATCGAGGTCGAGAATCGTCGTCAGCAGGATGTCACCAATTCCAGCCAGCGTGACAAGGTCCGCAAGACCCTGTTCCAGCGCAAGCTCAATGACGAACTGGAAGCCTGGCAGCAGCAGATCCGCGCCGAGGCCTATGTCGACAACCGCCTTGATGAGCAGTGAGCGCGCCATGTCGTCCGAGGTGATCGCGCTGACCGCCGGGGAGCCGGCGGGCATCGGTCCCGAGCTGCTGGTGATGCTGGCGGCTCAGGCCGAGGACTTCCCGGCGCAGCTGGTCGCGGTCGCCGATCCCGACCTGCTGGCCAGTCGTGCCCGGCTGCTGGGGCTTTCGCTTGAATTGCATGAGCTGAGCCCCGGCGACCCCCTGCCACCGGCCCGCAATGGTCATCTGGCCGTATGGCCGGTGCCGCTGGCGGTGCCCAGTGAGCCGGGGGTGATCGATGCGCGCAACGGTGATCATGTCCTGCAGATGCTCGACGTGGCCATCGCCGCCTGTCAGGCCGGACACGCCAGTGCCATGGTGACGGCGCCGCTGTCCAAGGCGGCCGTGATCGAGGCCGGCCACGCCGGTTTCACGGGGCATACCGAGTATCTGCGCGACGTCTGCGGTGTCGAGGAAGTGGTCATGATGCTGGCCTGCCCGGGACTGCGTGTCGCGCTGGCCACCACCCATCTGCCGCTGCGTGAGGTGGCTGACGCCATCACGCCGCAGGGGCTGACACGAGTGCTCACTATCCTGGCGGAAGATCTCAAACGCTACTTCGGGCGTGAGACGCCGCGCATCGCGGTGTGCGGACTCAACCCCCATGCCGGCGAAGGTGGGCATCTCGGCGTCGAGGAGATCGAGGTGATCTCACCGACGCTCGAGGCACTGCGCGCCACGGGCATGCAGCTGGCGGGGCCGCTGCCGGCAGATACCCTGTTCACGCCACGTCATCTCGATGGCGTGGATGCCGTGCTGGCGATGTATCACGATCAGGGGCTGCCGGTGCTCAAGTACGCCGGATTCGGTCAGGCGGCCAACATCACGCTGGGCCTGCCCATCGTGCGTACCTCGGTCGATCACGGTACCGCGCTGGATCTCGCGGGCACGGGTCGGGCCGATGTCGGAAGTCTCGTGCAGGCCGTGCAGGTGGCCATCGAGATGGCAGCCGCCGCGCGAGCCTGAGATAATCCCCCATCATCTGGCGTGGCCGTCCATGCGGCACGCCGAGCGCGCACCTCAAGCAGGCGTCGCCGCTACCCCAGTCATTCGACCATCCAGGATGGTCTCGCCGTCCTTTCCATGTCCCTCGATGCCTCTGCATCGATTCCACAGGTGAAGGATGGCGTCTTGTTGTCGGGAGTCCACAGGGCTCCCCGGAGGAAAGTCAGTCCCATGTCCCAACATTTCCCGGCGCATCGTGCGCGCAAGCGTTTCGGCCAGAACTTCCTGCAGGATCTTGGCGTCATCTCCCGTATCGTCAGGGCCATTCGTCCGGCAGAGGGGGAGCGGCTGGTCGAGATCGGTCCGGGGCAGGGGGCGCTGACCGGTCCGTTGCTGGAAGCGGCGGGCAAGCTGGAGGTCATCGAGCTGGACCGTGACCTGATCCCCGGGCTGCGCGTGCAGTTCTTCAACTATCCCGATTTCGTCATCCACGAGGGCGATGCCCTGCGCTTCGATTTTCCGGCGCTGGTGGGCGATGGCCCGGCACTGCGCGTGGTCGGCAACCTGCCGTACAACATCTCCACGCCACTGATCTTCCACCTGCTGGAAGCGCGTGGCGCGATTGCCGACATGCACTTCATGCTGCAGAAGGAAGTGGTCGAGCGTCTGGCGGCTGAGCCGGGTGGTACGGACTGGGGCCGTCTGTCGGTGATGACCCAGTATTACTGTGCGGTCGAGAACCTCTTCCTGGTGCCGCCCAGTGCCTTCTTCCCGGCGCCAAAGGTGGACTCGGCCATCGTGCGTCTGGTGCCGCATGCCGAGCTGCCGCATCCGGCGACTGACGAGAAGCTGCTGGCCATCATCGTGCGGGAAGCCTTCTCCCAGCGTCGCAAGACCCTGCGCAACAACTTCAAGGGGCGTATCGATGCCGAACAGCTGACGGCGCTGGGCATTGATCCCTCGCGTCGCCCGCAGACGCTGACGGTCGCGGAGCTGGTGATGATCACCAACCATCTGAGCGCCCAGGGCATGACCGCCAGCCAGGCGGACAGCGCGCCCCGCAAGCGCCCCCGCAGCAATGTCGGTCACGGTGAGGTCACGACCTCGCAGGCCGCCACTGACAGCGATCACGACGCATGAGCGGCGTGGCGGACATTCATGTCGACGCCGTACCGGAGTACTGCGCCGACGAGAGTCGTCCGAGCGAGAACCGCTTCGTGTTCCGCTACACCATCACGGTGCACAATGGCAGCGACGAGACGATCCAGCTGCTGGCGCGTTACTGGAAGATCACCCAGGGAAGCGGCAACGAGCAGGAAGTCCGCGGCAAGGGGGTGGTCGGCAAGCAGCCGCTGATCGCCCCGGGGGAAAGCTTCCGCTATACCTCGCGGGCCGTCCTCGACATGCCGGTCGGCGTGATGCAGGGGGCCTATACCTTCTCCGATGCCACCCATGCGCGCACCTTCGAAGTCGCCATCGCGCCATTTCGTCTGGCCGGGCCGCATCAGGTGCATTGATGCCTGCCGAGTCTCGGGCCAGGTCGGGACATGGCCCATTGGTCTGTCGCCGTCCTGAACGAAATCATCAGCAAGTCATTCACGTAGCAGGCCGCCAGGCGGCCGGGGGAGCAGCATGACGCAGTGGGCGATTGGCGATCTGCAGGGATGTCACGTTGAGTTCGAACGCCTGTTGCAGCGTCTGGAGTTCACGCCCGGACGTGATGTGATGTGGTTGGCCGGAGATCTGGTCAATCGCGGGCCGGGCTCGCTTGAATGCCTGCGCCATGCCAAGGCTCTCGGGGACAGTGCGCGCATCGTGCTGGGCAACCATGATCTGCATCTGCTGGCGGTCGCGCATGGCTTCGGGCGCCTCAAGCGTTCCGATACGCTTCAGCCCATTCTGGACGCGCCGGATCGCGACGAGCTGCTTGACTGGCTGCGTCGCCAGCCGTTGATGGTGGAAGAGACCATCGATGCGCGGCGCACGGTGATGACGCATGCCGGCGTTCTGCCCGGCTGGACCTTGAATCAGGCGGCAGCGCTGGCCCGCGAGGCGGAAGCTGCACTGGCGGGGGACGCCTATCGCGAGTTTCTCGGCGAGATGTATGGCGACACGCCCGATCTCTGGCGGGAGGATCTCAGCGGCATCGCGCGGCTGCGTTGCATCGTGAATGTCTTCACCCGCATGCGTTTCGTGGACCGCGAGGGTCGCATGGACTTTGCGGCCAAGGAGGGGCTGGATTCCGCGCCCGAGGGCTATCGTCCCTGGTTCCAGTTTCCGCGTCCCGAGGGGGCCTGGGATGACTCTCCGCGCCTGCTGTTCGGCCATTGGGCGGCGCTGGAAGGCGAGACTCCAGCGGCGCGCCAGGATGTCGCGGCACTGGATACCGGCTGTGTATGGGGTGGCGGGCTGACAGCGCTCGATCTCGAGACGGGGCAGCGCGTGTTCGAACCGGCGGTGACATCGCGCGACTGACTCTGCAAGGCGCCTCCCCTGCGCGGCGCACGTCCATTTTCCTGTCCCTATCTTCAGCGGAGTTCCCATGAGTTTCGAACATCTTGATCTGGCGTCACTGGCGCAATGGCGCGACGGCGAACAACCCTTCGTGCTGCTGGACATCCGTGATCCGCTCAGCTTCACCCAGGGGCGCATTCCCGGCAGCCGGCATCTGGACAACGCCAGTGCGGGGGCGATCCTGGAAGAGACACCTCGCGACACACCGCTGGTAGTGGTGTGCTATCACGGGCACTCCAGTCAGCAGGCAGCGGCCTGGCTTGCCGGGCAGGGCTTCGAGAAGGTCTACTCTCTCGATGGCGGTTTCACCCAGTATCAGCTCACCCATGGCGACGATGTCGAAAGCGGTAGCTGATCCCACCTTTGCCTGATTGTCTCATCTCCCTTCTGCCAAGGAGTCCCCATGACTCGTAGTGCCCCTCATCGACTTGATGCGTCATCGGACCGCCTGCTGCAAGGGCTCGAGGTCTATCGGGTGGGGGGCGCCGTGCGCGATGCGCGCCTGGGCTGGCCATGGCATGAGTGCGATTTCGTAGTGGTGGGCGCGACGGTCGAGGACATGCAGGCGCGTGGTTTCCGCCCGGTGGGGCGCGACTTTCCGGTCTTCCTGCACCCGCAGACGCAGGAGGAATATGCGCTGGCACGCACCGAGCGCAAGTCCGGACATGGCTACGTTGGCTTCACCGTGCATGCCAGCCCCGACGTGACCCTGGAAGAGGATCTCGTGCGTCGTGATCTGACCATCAATGCCATGGCCGAGCCGCTGGACAGTCCGCCCGGCGAGGGCGAACTGGTGGACCCCTACGGCGGACTTGCGGATCTCGAGGCACGACTGTTGCGCCACGTCTCCGACGCCTTCAGTGAAGACCCGCTACGCGTGCTGCGCGTGGCACGCTTCCTGGCACGTTATCAGGGGCTGGGTTTCACGGTCGCCGAGGAGACTCGCGCGTTGATGCAGGGGATGGTCGAGAGCGGCGAAGTCTCGCATCTGGTCGCTGAGCGTGTCTGGAAGGAAACCGAGAAGGCGCTGGGGGAAGCCAGTCCTGAGGCCTACTTCCAGCTGCTGGATGAGCTGGGTGCCCTGAGCGTGCTGATGCCGGCACTGGCGAGGGAGGCCCGTGCGCTTGAGTCAGCGCTGGAGCGGCTGGATCGCCTGCCGCGACAGCTGGTCGATGAGGCGGAGATGGTCTGCTGGCGCATGGCACGGCTGGTGGAGCACCTGTCGCGTGAGGAGATCGATACCCTGGCGCAGGAGCTGCGTCTGCCCAGTGCCGTGCGCGATGCGGCTCAGCAGGCGCGTCTGTGCCGAGAGCTGAATGATGCGTCGCATCGAGAGGGTGGCGTGCAGGCGGAAGATCTCAAGGTCTGGCTGGATGGCGTCGATGCGTGGCGTCGTGGTGAGCGTCAGTCGGTGCTGGTGGCCTTGCTGGCAGTGGAAGACAAGGGGCTGGCGCGGCTGGGCAATGCCGCCTGGCAGGCCGCGACGGCGGTCTCGCCGCAATCCCTGGTCGCTCAGGGGCTCAAGGGTGCCGAGATCGGGCGGGCGATGGGCGAGCAGCGTCAGCAGGCGATTGCCGAGGCGTTGCGTGAGTGGCGAGCCACGCCAGAGGTCCATGCGCCGCACTGTGGTTGTGGCCACGCTCACTGAGAGGACGATGCACGCAGAGGCAAGGGTCGGGCTGCGGAGTGAGGGTCTACAGGCGCGGTTCGCTGCCATCGCTCAGGCGGCGCAGATTGAGCGCGTGACGCACCACGATCAGACTGGCGAAGACGAGTATCACGCCGCTCATTTCCGGCGCCAGCCACAGGCTGAAGAGCGGGGCGGCAAGCCCTGAGACGAGTGAGGCAATGGCGGCGGTGCGCAGGCGCCACGCCAGTCCGATCCACAGGGCGGCACAGCTCAGGGCCACGCCCGGCGCCAGCATCAACAGCACGCCGAAGGCGGCAGCGACAGCCTTGCCGCCTCGATGTCCGCGATGCCATAGCGGCAGGCTGTGGCCGATCAGCACCGCCAGTCCGATCAGTCCCAGCGCCCAGGCGGGCAGGGCGATCTCGCCACCCAGCCACAGGGCAGGCATGCCCTTGGTGGCATCGAAGGTCAGGACCAGCGCGGCAGGCATGGCACCGTGCAGTCGCAGTACATTCGAGAAGCCCGGATTGAAGGAGCCGGCCAGCCGCGGGTCGGTCAGGCCCAGGCGCTGGCAGATCCACACCGCTCCCAGAACCGACCCTCCCCCATAGGCCAGTGCCAGCAGCAGGCTCAGCTGCTGCCAGTGTGCCAGCGTGGCCACCCAGCCGATGATGTCGCTCAGCATGCCTCCCCCGCACATGACCCGCTGCGCGCCGTCAGCCATGTCGCTTGCGGACAGGCGCATCGCGCGGCTCGGTTTGGCCAAGCAGGGGCCGGGTGCAGTAGAATCTCGGGCATGATGGCGGGGCCTTTGGCGGCGTCGTTTTACTGGTTCATCCGACAAGCATAGAGGTAACGCCATGGATCGTGTGCTGATCGAGGCTCTGGCAGTTGAGACCGTGATAGGAGTCTATGACTGGGAGCGTACCATTCGCCAGCGTCTGGTGATCGATCTGGAGATGGCGACGGACATCCGTCCTGCCGCGACGGGGGATGATCTGACGCATACCCTTGATTATGCTGCCATCAGCGCTCGTATCCAGACCTACGCAGACGACAGCCAGTTCGAGCTGGTGGAGACCTTCGCGGAGCGTCTCGCCGCGCTGCTGCGGGAAGAATTCGGGATTCCCTGGCTCAGGATGACGGTGCGCAAGCCGGGGGCGGTCCCGGAGGCGCAAGCGGTGGGCGTGCGCATCGAGCGTGGCACGCTCGTGGATGTCAGCGCATGAGTCTGGTGCTTGTCTCCATCGGCAGCAACATCGAGCGTGATCATCACGTGCGAGTCTGCCTGGATGCCCTGGAGGCGACCTTCGGGGAGCTCACGCTGTCTTCCGTCTACGAAAGCGAGCCGGTGGGGTTCGTCGACGGGCGCAATTTCTACAATCTGGTGGCGGGATTCCACAGTGACTGGAGCGTCGGTGAGCTGCAAGCCTGGTGCAAGCAGGTCGAGTTCGCCAACGGACGCCTCGAGGGCAGCCCCAAGTTCAGTCCGCGTACGCTGGATATCGACATCCTGACGGTCGGTGAGCTGACCGGCGAGATCGACGGTGTCCTGCTGCCGCGCGAGGAAGTGGATCGCAATGCCTTCGTGCTGCTGCCACTGGCGGAAGCCTTCGCCGAGCAGCGCCACCCGGTGCGTGGGGTCGACTATGCCAGCCTGTGGCAGTCATTCGTCGAGCATGGGCATGCCGAGTCGCAGCCCTTGTGGCCGGTGGAGTTCAGCTGGCGTTGCCGGAGGATCTCCCGCACCGGCGTCGCGCCGTGATGAGGCGGCATTCTGCGCGGTCTGATCACGTCGCTGAATGACGCTCGAGCCATGACCTGCGCCACATGAAGCACGAACGCCCTGCCGGGTAGCCCGGCAGGGCGTTGCTGTTTTCATCGGAACCGTTTTCATCGTAGCCGTTTCATCGCAGCTACGCCTTTTCACGGCCGCCGAGACGCGCCGGGAGCGGCAGTGATCAGTCGTGATGCCCCTGCGGCGCGGACAGGCTATCGAGAGGCCAGCGTGGTACGGCCTTCATCGGGCCAGTGTCCTGCTCACCGGCGTTCAGTCGTTGTGCCCCCACGTAGGCGATCATGGCGCCATTGTCGGTACAGAAGCGACCGCGCGGATAGTAGGCGCGGGCGTTGCGCTTGGCCAGTTCATGGCTCAGGCGCTCGCGCAGGCGGGTATTGGCACTGACGCCGCCCGCCACGACCAGACGCTTGAGGCCGGTCTGATCCAGCGCGCGGCGGCACTTGATGACCAGGGTGTCGACCACGGCTTCCTCGAAGGCGCGCGCGATGTCGGCGCGATGCTGTGCGTCCGGCTCGCCACTGGCCTTTGCCTTCTTGAGGGTGACCATGGTGTGGGTCTTGAGGCCCGAGAAGCTGAAATCCAGTCCGGGGCGATCCGTCATCGGGCGCGGAAAGCGGTAGCGCTTCGGATCGCCCTGCTCGGCCAGCTTGGCAACCTGCGGCCCGCCGGGGTAGGGCAGTTCCAGCATCTTGGCGGCCTTGTCGAAGGCCTCGCCTGCGGCATCATCCACGGACTCGCCCAGCAGCTCGTACTCGCCCAGCCCGCGTACCGCCACCAGCTGTGTGTGACCACCGGAGACCAGCAGCGCCACGAAGGGGAATTCCGGTGCGTCGTCTTCCAGCATCGGGGCCAGCAGGTGGCCTTCCATGTGATGCACCCCGAGCACCGGAATCTGCCAGGCTCTGGCCAGGCCATGGGCCGTCGAGGCGCCGACCATCAAGGCGCCCACCAGCCCCGGGCCTGCGGTATAGGTGATGGCATCGATGTCAGCGGCTTTCAGATTCGCCTCGTCCATCACCTGCTGGATCAACGGCAGCAGCTTGCGGGTATGATCGCGAGAGGCCAGCTCCGGCACCACACCGCCGAATTCGGCGTGCATGGCGATCTGGCTGTAGAGGGCGTCTGCAAGCAGGCCCTGGTCCGTGTCGTAGATGGCGACGCCGGTCTCGTCGCAGGAAGTCTCGATGCCGAGCACACGCATGGCTGACTCTCAGGAAATATCAGAAGTAGAGGGCGGCACGGCCAGCGAGGCTGCCTGAGCGAGCCCGAGAGGCGAGGGTGCCGTGAATGCGCGATATTCTACTGGCTGTGAGCACGGGTGTCGCGCCAGCTGGCGTTATGCGAGAGACGATTTCCGGTTTCCGCGTTTGCAAAGGCGGGGACGGGTGTCTAGAATATGGCACTCTGCAAGACTGGGTCGTGCATCCGACCACCCCGCAAAAGCTCCCCGAATCATGATTCCAGCCAGCGACGGCTACCCTCACCGGTGGTGTCGCAGGCGACTGATTGATGCTGGATCGACCTGCAGGTGGCGGTTTACCGTCGCTGGCTGGTGGCTCCTGAGGAGTGGCTGCACCGGATGTGCGTTCAAACCGAACTCATGATCTCAAGGTAGGTGAGTGTTTAATGCCTTCAGTTAAAGTACGTGACAACGAGCCGTTCGACGTCGCCCTGCGCCGTTTCAAGCGCTCCTGCGAAAAAGCCGGTGTTCTTTCCGAAGTGCGTCGTCGTGAGCACTACGAGAAGCCGACCGCTGTTCGCAAGCGTCAGCAGGCGGCCGCTGTAAAGCGCCACGCCAAGAAGGTTCAGCGTGAGCGCAAGCGTTTCGAGCGTCTCTACTGATCCGTACTTTTGGGGAGTGATCCACTGCTCTCTGGAAGGACACCAAGCGGCTGCCTCACGGTGGCCGCTTGTTTTTGTCTCTGGTGATCCGTTTGTTCCCGAGTCGTGTGTCAGTTCACTGCACACGTTGCTGTTTCTCGAGGGATGGCCTGACCCGAGCGCTGTCGTCGATGTGATCGCCCGTTGGCGTGAGGTCGACTCACTGCGTTGGGGTCAGTCCGTTTTTCCATGACTTCTGGCGAACCATGGCTGGTCTCATCCCGCAAGGCTTCATAGACGATCTGCTGGCCCGTACCGATGTGGTCGAGGTGGTAGGTGAGCGTGTCCAGTTGAAGAAGGCTGGCAAGAGCTATGTCGGCCTGTGCCCCTTCCATCAGGAAAACTCTCCCTCGTTCAACGTCATTCCGGACAAGCAGTTCTATCACTGCTTCGGGTGCGGGGCGAGCGGCAGTGCCCTCAAGTTTCTGATGGAATTCGATCGTCTGCCGTTTCCGGAAGCGGTCGAGCAGCTCGCCTCGCGTCTGGCGCTCGAGGTGCCCCGTGAAGGCGGCAATCAGAGCCCCCATGAACGTCGCGAGCGCCAGCGCCGCGAGCAGGCCCGTGAAGAGGGTGTCAATCTGCTTGAGGCGGCGGCTGACTTCTATCGCCAGCGCCTGACGGAACCTGCCGCACAGCCCGCCCGTGAGTATCTTGAGGGGCGTGGGCTGTCGCGTGAGGTGATGCGCGATTTCGGTATCGGCTTTGCGCCCCAGGGCTGGGAACATCTCAAGCACCACCTGAGCAAGCTGGGTGTCAGCGAAGAGGTGCAGATCGAGTACGGCCTGCTGATCCATCACGAGGAGAGTGGGCGGCGCTATGACCGCTTCCGCGATCGCGTGATGTTCCCGATCCGTAACTGGAAGGGGCGCACCATCGCCTTCGGTGGTCGCGTGATGGGCGATGCAAAACCCAAATACCTGAATTCCCCCGAGACGCCTGTCTTCCACAAGGGGCGTGAGCTCTACGGCCTGTATGAGGCCCGCGAGGCGAATCGCAAGCTTGAGCGCATGCTGATCGTCGAGGGCTACATGGACGTCGTGGCGCTGGCGCAGTATGGCATTCGCAATGCCTGCGCCACCCTGGGCACCGCGACCAGTGAGGAACACCTCAAGCGCCTCTATCGGCTGGTCGATGAAGTGGTGTTCTGCTTCGACGGTGACAAGGCTGGCCGTCAGGCCGCGCGCCGGGCACTGGAGACGGTGCTGGACGTCATGATCGATGGCCGTCAGGCACGTTTCCTGTTCCTGCCTGAGGGTGAAGACCCGGATTCGCTGGTGCGCAGTGAAGGGCAGGAAGCCTTCGAGAAGCGGGTGACCTGCGCCTCGGGGCTCTCCGAGTTCCTGTTCGAGCAGGCGGCGGAAGGGCGCGACCTCAAGCGCATGGAGCAGCTGGAGCGCTTCGTGACCCAGGCACTGGAATGGATCTCCCGGGTGCCCGAGGGGGTGCTGCGTTCACTGCTGCTCAAGGAGCTGGAGCGCCGCAGTGGTCTGGAGCGTGAGCGGCTGGATGCCATGCTGGTGGAGCGTGCCGCGGCGCGTGATGCCCAGCAGGCGCGTCTCCGGCAGCATCAGCAGCTGCGTCAGTCGCACTCCGCCGCTCCGGCGGGGAATCGCCTGGAAGGTGGCAGTCTGAATGAACCGCAGGGTGGCGACTGGTCATCGCTGGATGCGATGGCAGATGCCGGCTTCGGTGAGCAGGATGCAGAGGGCTGGCAGCCGGAGGACTGGGCGCCACCCCCGGAGGCTGGTGGTGCCTCGGGTGGGCGGTCTCGTCCGGCCGCTGCCTCGCATGGCGCGGCGCGCAAGACGTCACCGCGTCACTCGGTCAGCATGCTGACGCGCCTGCTGCACCTTCTGGTGCATGAGCCGCAGCTGGTGGCGGAGCTGCCGGCCAGCGATGAATGGATCGAAGGCGCCGGCGAGCCGGCAGACAGTGAGGATGTCCGTCTGCTGGTCGAGGTGGTGAGATTGCTCAAGGCTGGCCAGTATCGTTCGCCTCAGGTGCTGCTGGCGCACTTTCTGGGCACTGCTCAGGGGCCGCGCCTCGAGCAGTTGGCCGCGCGTGAGTTGCTCATCCCGCGTGAAGTGCGCAGCGAGGAGCTGAAGGGGCTGGTGGAGCATTGCCAGCATCAGCTGGCGCGCACGTCACCCGAGGCGGAATACCAGGCCTTGCTGGCCAAGGAAAAGCAGGGCGAGAAGCTGTCGGCTGAGGAGAAGCAGCGGCTGATGGCCCTGCTGATGCAGCTGGCAACGCGGCGCTGAAACTCACGGAGCCTTTCGGTGACCGCATGTGGGAGATGGGCCGTCCTCGCGGATGAAAAAGCGTTGGCTGACCTTGAAAGACGCTCTCACACACACTATCTAATGGGGTAGTTCCCGATGCGGACTGCCGCAACGTAACCGATAACGCTAACACACCTGGATGGTCCGGCAAATACGCCGCTGGCAGCATCTCCCGATGGCACGCTATACTGGTGCGCTTGATGCTCTCTTCGTCCCTAACCGGCGCTTACTCGCTGAGCAGCGTCGCGTCCAGGTGCTTCATTCTTCTTCGTCGAGATTAGGGGTTCTATGGCTGGTAATGCGCAGCAGCAGTCGCGTCTCAAGGAGTTGATCGCGCGCGGCAAGGAACAGGGTTACCTGACCTATGCCGAGGTCAACGATCACCTGCCCGAGGATATCGCTGATCCAGAACAGGTGGAAGACATCATCAGCATGATCAACGATATGGGCATCAAGGTCGCTGAAGAAGCGCCTGATGCCGATACCTTGATGATGTCTGATTCCTCCACTGACGAGTCCGCCGCCGAAGAAGCCGTCGCTGCTCTCGCCGCGGTGGAAAGCGATGTGGGACGCACGACCGACCCGGTCCGCATGTACATGCGTGAAATGGGTACCGTCGAACTCCTGACCCGTGAAGGCGAGATCAAGATCGCCAAGCGGATCGAGGAAGGCACGCGTGAGGTCATGTCGTCTCTGGCCTTCCTGCCGGGAGCGGTCGACTCCATTCTCGAAGCCTACGATGGCACGCTCGGCGAGGACGGCGGACGTCTGTCCGACCTGTTCTCCGGTTTCATCGATCCGGATGAAGGCGTACCGGGTGTCGCTGAAGTCGAGGTCGAGGAAGTCGAGGAAGTCGAGGAAGGCGAGGAGTCTGAAGGCGAGGACGACGACGAGGACGACTCCGCTTCCGAGGGTGGTCCGGACCCTGAGCTTGCACGCGTGCGCTTCGAGCAGATTCGCGAGCAGAATGATCTGACCAAGGCCGCCATCGAGAAGTACGGTTCAGGTTCTCCCGAGGCCAAGGCCGAGCAGGAGCGTCTTGCCGAGCTGTTCTCGCCGATCAAGCTGGTGCCCAAGCACTTCGAGCGCCTCGTCGGTCAGGTTCGCGTGTCCGTCGAGCAGGTGCGCGAGCAGGAAAAGGTCATCCTGCAGATCTTCGTCAAGCGCGGCAAGGTGCCTCGCAAGAGCTTCATCAAGGCCTTCCCGGGCCACGAGTCCGACATGGACTGGTTCGACAGCTTCATCGGCGGCAGCAAGAAGTACGCCGACAAGCTCGAGCCGTTCCGTGCCGACGTGCTGCGTGCCCAGCGCAAGATCGCCTTCGAGCAGGACATGGTCCAGCTGCCGGTCAGCGAGCTCAAGGAAGTCAATCGTCGCCTGTCGATCGGTGAAGCCAAGGCGCGGCGTGCCAAGAAGGAAATGGTCGAGGCCAACCTGCGTCTGGTCATCTCCATCGCCAAGAAGTACACCAATCGTGGCCTGCAGTTCCTGGATCTCATCCAGGAAGGCAACATCGGCCTGATGAAGGCCGTGGACAAGTTCGAGTACCGTCGTGGTTACAAGTTCTCGACCTACGCCACCTGGTGGATCCGTCAGGCGATCACGCGCTCCATCGCGGATCAGGCGCGCACCATCCGTATTCCGGTGCACATGATCGAGACCATCAACAAGCTGAACCGTGTCTCGCGTCAGATGCTGCAGGAAATGGGTCGCGAGCCGACGCCGGAAGAGCTGGGTGAACGCCTCGAGATGCCGGAAGACAAGGTGCGTCGCGTGCTCAAGATCGCCAAGGAGCCCATCTCCATGGAGACGCCGATCGGTGACGACGATGATTCGCACCTGGGTGACTTCATCGAGGACGGCACCATGGTCTCACCGATCGACTCCGCCACCGGCGAAGGTCTGATCGAAGCGACCCGCGGCATCCTGTCCGGTCTGACCGCACGTGAAGCCAAGGTGCTGCGCATGCGTTTCGGTATCGACATGAACACCGACCACACCCTCGAGGAAGTCGGCAAGCAGTTCGATGTCACCCGTGAGCGTATCCGTCAGATCGAAGCGAAAGCGCTGCGCAAGCTGCGTCACCCGTCACGCTCCGAGTCACTGCGTTCCTTCATGGAAGAGTGATCTGAAGCGTTCGGGGCCACGGTTCAGCCGCTGGCCCCGCTGACAGCACAACGCCCGCCTCCCATGCGAATGGGAGGCGGGCGTTGTCGTTTCTGGACGCGAGTGAATGGCGTGGATGGCAGGCGGACATGATCGTCTTGCGATGCGCTGAGTGGTGGTTCCGTCAGGCTCCATGCCCCAGCTGATGCGAGGAAGAGGTCGCGGCCACGCTGAAGATGACGCGCCCCTTGACGCACTGGCGGGACACCGGGCCCATCTGCTCACTGCTCAAGCCATCGGGGTGCTCTCCGTACAGCCAGAGGCGGCCGTGGTGGTCGATGCGATCTACATGCTTGATCAGCCGTCCCAGCGTCGGGTGTTCCACCACGATGGTGGTACCCGGTGCCAGGGGCCAGTGTCCAGGCCAGCGCATGCTGATGACCAGACTGTGCTGCGGGAGGCGGGGGGCAAGACTATGACCGTGCAGGCGGTAGCTGTTGAACCAGCGCATGTGAGGCTCCTTGAAGGTGAGGGCATGACACGGTCGGGGTCTTGTCGGTGTCTTTCCTGAGCAGTGGTGATAGTTGTAGGGTATCCACTGCTTGGTAAAATATAATCATTCTCATTTGATGTCCAGGCATTCTCATCCCCGGACGGAGGGATGGTGCCGGGCAAGGGCCGAAAAAAAGCCGCGGCTCATGGTGAGCAGCGGCTTCTTCGGTATCACGAACGTGCGGGATTCTCGGGGTTCCAGCGGCGCTGGAGAGGGACTGGAGCGATGTGCGTCAGAGTGCGGCGTCGAGTTCGCGCAGTCGGGCACGGCGCTGGCGACCCATGCGAATGGCCAGCAGCACGATTTCGGCCACGGCGATCGCCATCAAGGTGTAGCCGAACAGTTCGGTGACTTCCTCGGCAGCATTCTTGACCGAGCGCAGGTAGGCGCTGCCCATCAGGGTTTCCCAGAACTCCGAGCGACCATAGAGGCGCGAGAAGACATAGGTGGCCAGGAAGCCGGCGCCAAACAATCCGAAGGCGAAGCTGCGACCGAAGTGTTCGAACTCGGCCACGAAGCGGGTGCGATGGCGCCATACGCCGATGATGACCGGAATCGCGACCACGCTGACCAGGATCTGCCAGCTGCCATCACCGAGCATGCCATCGAGCATGGCGTCCTGTTCACGGATCAATGACGCTGCGAACAGGCCGAACAGCAGCAGGCTGACGGTGCGCAGATCCGGCAGGCGTGAATGTACCAGCCACATGGTGGCGGCACTCAGCGCCAGCAGGGTGCTCTGCATGTGTTCCGTCCAGCTGGCTTCGCTGAAGCCGACATCGCCGAAGTGATGGGCATCATGCATTACCAGCGACATCATCGCTGCCACCACGGGGGCATAGATGGCCAGGCGCAGGCAGGCCTGCATGAACAGCGAGGTCGGCTTGCGACCATAAAGAGGCTGTTCGGCGCTGATGGGCAGCGGGACGGTATGGTGGTGTCGTGTCTGTGAGGTCAGGCGAGACAAGGGACTCTCCGGACAGTCCATGGACTGCCTGTCAGGGTGAGGGTGTCGTTTGCCTGCTCATTATAACGATGCAAAGGTGGCGGGTTAATATTGCCTTAAGAAAACTGTGAGGTGCCATTTGAGCATCGATGTCGCGTCATCAATCACTCATCCCTGTCTCAGTCGGTCGCGCTCGGCCTCTTCGACGATCCAGTCATGCACGGCCTGGATACGGCCATCGTCCAGAGTGCCGTGGGGATGGACGATGACGTAACGCTTGCCGGTCAGCACGCGCTCCGCGAACGGGGCAATCAGGATGCCGCTGTTCAGTTCATGGGTGATCAGGGTGCGTCTTGCCATGGCGACGCCCATGCCGGCGATGGCCGCTTCCATCGAGAGATGATTGCGATTGAAGGTATAGCCACGCTGAACGTTGACCTCCGGTGCGGCGATGCTCGCCAGGTAGAATTCCCATTCGGCATGGTCGTGGCTGCCGCGCCACGCAGTGACGTCATGCAGGAGGGGGTACCAGGCGAGATCCTGAGCATTGCGCAGTGGGGGGCGGCCGCGCATCAGGCCGGGGTGGCAGACGGGGAAGATCTCTTCTTCCATCAGCTCCGTGACCTGCATGCCGGGGTAGTGGCCATCGTTGAGGTCGACCGCCAGCTCGAAATCCCCCTCGCGCAAGGGTGAGTCACTGTCCTCGGCACGTACGTGCAGCTCGATGTCCGGGAAGCGTGCCTGCAGGCGGGGCAGGCGTGGTGCCAGCCATTTCGAGAGGAAAGACGGCACCGAGCGCAGGCGCAGCACGCCGCTCATCAGGCCGCTGCGCAGCCGCTTGACCTCCAGCCCCACTGCGCCGTAGGACTGCTCCACCACGCGTGCCAGACGCGCACCTTCCCCCGTCAGTTCCAGCCCGCGTGAACGGCGTAGAAACAGCTTGAAGCCCAGCCGCTCCTCCAGCTGCTTGATCTGCTGGCTGACTGCACCCGTGGTGACATGCAGTTCCTCGGCGGCACGCGTGAAGGAAGCGTGGCGCGCCGCACAGGCGAATACCTGAAGCCAGGCGTGGGTCTGGCCATTGAGATGGCGTGGGCTGATGGGGTGAGGCGTGGCGAGTGGCGAGTCGGAGGGCTTGGGCATGCTGGAACTCGTGCTGGCAAGAAACGACAGATGGATGCTGACTGAACAGGGGTGACGCTTATGACACAGTCTACGCCGTTTTTGTCTCGTATAGTTTAGTAAAACTAAAGCCATGGGCAATTTTTATGGTTTGTGACTGTGGTGCCCCTCCCTCATCATGGCGTCATTCACTCGCACGGCCACTGGCTCGGCGGGAACTCGAGATGAGGTGTCGTCATGTCCATCAGCGTATTTGATCTCTTCAAGGTCGGTGTCGGTCCGTCCAGCTCGCATACCGTGGGCCCGATGCGCGCTGCCGCACAATTCGTGGAAACGCTGCGCGCAAGGGATCTGCTCGAGCGTGTGGCGCGCATCGAGGTGCAGCTGCATGGCTCGCTGTCCGCGACCGGTGTCGGGCATGGCACCGACAAGGCTGCCATCCTCGGGTTGATGGGCGAGCTGCCCGAGACCATCGACCCGACCATCATCGAGCCCTGCGTCGAGGAGCTGCTGGAATCCCAGACGCTGCTGCTCGACAACCGCATCGCGGTGCCCTTCGTGTGGGTGCGCGACATGCAGTGGCACGACGAGCCCTTGCCCTATCACCCGAATGCCATGCGTCTGGTGGCGCATGGCTACCGTGAGGAGCTGTACCGCAATGTCTACTACTCGGTAGGCGGCGGCTTCGTGGTCGATGAGGTGGAAGCGGCGCGTGATCCGTTGCTGGAAGACGAAACCCTGCGCCTTCCCTATGAGTTCAATACCGCCAATGAGCTGCTGGCGCTGTGTCGCATGCACAAGATGCGCATCAGTGAGCTGATGATGGCCAATGAGTGCTCGTTGCGCAGCGAAGCTCAGGTGCGTCGCGGTCTGTGGCGCATCTGGGAGGTGATGAACGAATGCATCGACAACGGCCTCAGCCATGAGGGCATTCTGCCCGGCGGGCTCAACGTCAAGCGGCGTGCCAAGCGGCTGCACGCGCGCCTTCTGGATGTGGAGTCCAGCAAGTCGATCATCACCTCGACCTTCTCGGCGATGGATTGGGTCAACCTGTTCGCGCTGGCGGTCAATGAAGAGAATGCCGCTGGTGGTCGCATGGTCACCGCGCCGACCAATGGCGCGGCGGGCATCATTCCGGCGGTGCTCAGCTATTACATGAAATTCCAGGAGGATGCGCGCGAGGAGGATGTGGTCGATTTCCTGCTCACGGCGGCCTCGGTGGGCATCCTGTGCAAGAAGAACGCGTCCATCTCCGGGGCGGAAGTCGGCTGTCAGGGCGAGGTGGGTTCCGCCTGCGCGATGGCGGCGGCTGGCCTTGCCGAGCTGATGGGCGCGACGCCGGAGCAGGTCGAGAACGCCGCGGAAATCGGTCTCGAGCACAACCTGGGGCTGACCTGTGACCCGATCGGCGGCCTGGTGCAGATTCCCTGCATCGAGCGCAATGCGATTGCCTCGGTCAAGGCGATCAACGCCGCCCAGATGGCGATGTGTGGCGATGGGGATCATTTCGTCTCGCTGGACAAGGCGATCCGCACCATGCGCGACACCGGCCGCGACATGCAGGACAAGTACAAGGAAACCTCCAAGGGCGGGCTCGCCGTCAACGCCATCGAGTGCTGATGCGGCTCCCTGTTCCGACGCTCTCTTTTCTCTTCTGAAGTCTTGCCATCTTCGGAGGCTAACGCATGGTCTCCGGCCAGAGATCATGTGCTCGGCAACCCTCATTGACGCCTCTCGGCACGGATTTCCGTGACCGGGATGGCGTCTTTTTTGTGCGTCTCTTTCACCGACCGTCACCACCCGACGCCTGATATCTGGCAAGGAATCGTCCCCTTGCGCGTGCCCTGGCGGCAATCACCTGCCGCTGGCATCGCCATGCCCGATATTTCGCGCCTGTCGATGATCAAGCAGAAACTGATATATCGGCTATTGGTCGAGTGACGTGGGATGAGGCTGGCAGCGTGAGTGGCAGTGTTCTAGTTTACGTTAACGTTAATTGCGCTGAGTGCAACGCCCCTGTCGGGCGGCGTCAGCGCCTCTTCACTCAGCCTTGTCGCCACAGACACTGCCGGCTTGCCGGACAGGGACGGAGACCCGACATGCCATCACCTCCCATTCAGGGACCGTGCGCCAGTGGAGGTGCCTCTGCCACGGCGCCCATTCTCGAGACACGTGGCCTGAGCAAGGATTTTCGTGGTTTCACCGCCGTCGATGATGTCGATCTGCAGATTCAGGAAGGCCACATCCATGCGCTCATCGGACCGAATGGCGCAGGCAAGACCACGGTCTTCAACCTGCTGACCCGGTTCCTGCCCGCGACCCGTGGCGAGATTCTCTATCGTGGCAAGTCGATCACCCGCATGCGCTCGCATGAGATCGCGCGTCTCGGGCTGGTGCGTTCCTTCCAGATATCCGCAGTCTTCGCGCAGATGACGGTACTCGAGAATGTGCGGGTGGCACTGCAGCGCTCACAGGGCACCTCGTTTCACTTCTGGAAGTCCGAGCGCAGCCTCGACAGCCTCAATGAGCAGGCGTTGCATCTGCTGGAAGAGGTGGGGCTGCGCGAGGACGCCAACCGAGTGACGGCCAGTCTGCCCTATGGCCGCAAGCGTGCGCTGGAGCTCGCCACCACGCTGGCACTGGAGCCGACGGTGATGCTGCTGGATGAGCCGACCCAGGGCATGGGCGCCGAGGATGTAGACCGTGTGGTCGAGCTGATTCGCGTCGCGGCACGTGGGCGCACGGTGTTGATGGTCGAGCACAACCTGAGCGTGGTCAGTCGTCTGTGTGACCGCATCAGTGTGCTGGCGCGCGGACGCGTGCTGGCGGAAGGCGACTACGCCAGCGTATCGGCCGACCCCGAGGTGCGCGAGGCGTATCTGGGCAGCGAGGTGACCGATGTCACAGCGGATCAGCGCGAGGAAGTTTCATGACCGAGATTCTGGAAAGCCCGGCCAAGCGTCAGGCCCCTGCGAGTGACTCCGCCACGCCGCAAGAGCAGCTCTGCCTGCGCGAGCTGAACGCCTGGTATGGCGAGTCCCATGTGCTGCATGGCGTCAACATGACGGTGCGGCGCGGCGAGCTGGTGACCTTGCTGGGTCGCAATGGTGCCGGCCGCAGCAGCACGCTGCGCGCGATCATGAACATGGTCGGGCGGCGCAGTGGCGGGATCTTTCTCAAGGGTCGCGACACCATGAAGCTGGCACCGCATCACATCGCCCATCTCGGTGTGGGCTACTGTCCCGAGGAGCGTGGCATCTTCTCGAGTCTGAGCGTCGAGGAAAACCTGCTGTTGCCACCGATAGTCAAGGGCGCAGGGCATGGCCAGGGTCAGAGCCAGCGTCAGGGTCAGGGTCAGAATCAGGGCATGTCGCTGGATGAGCTCTACGCGCTGTTTCCCAATCTGCATGAGCGGCGCAACAGCCAGGGCACGCGCCTCTCCGGTGGCGAGCAGCAGATGCTGGCGCTGGCGCGCATCCTGAGAACCGGGGCCGACCTGCTGTTGCTGGATGAGATCACCGAGGGCCTCGCGCCGGTCATCAATCAGAAGCTGGGTGAGGTGCTGATGCTGCTGAAGGCGCGCGGCATGACCATCGTGCTGGTCGAGCAGAATTTCCGCTTTGCCGCACCGCTGGCCGACCGCCATTACCTGATGGAGCACGGCACCATTCTTGAGGAGATCACCGCCGCTGAGCTGCCGGCACGCCACGAATATCTGCACAAGGTACTGGGGGTCTGAACTCCCGGTCGGGGTGAGCTGCACCGGGCTTGCCGCCATGCACCGCCGTTGCATTCGCCAATCTGAAGTCCGTACGTCTCACCACAACAATCACAATATTGCCGGGTAAACCGGTCTGGAGATGTCATGCACGCCACCGTTTCATCCAACGCCACTCCTGTCGCATCACCGTTGTCACGCCGCATCACGGCGGCCACACGCCGGCGCCTGTGGCCGCTGTCCGCGCTCATGATGGGGTCACTGCTGTCGGCGGGAATCGCGCAGGCCGATATCAGTGACGGCGTGATCAAGATCGGCTATCTGGCCGACATGTCGGGTACCTATCGTGACCTGGCAGGCCCGGGCGGCCTGGATGCGCTCAAGATGGCGGTCGAGGACTTCGGCGGCAGCGTCAACGGCATGCCGATCGAGGTATTGAGTGCCGATGACCGCAACAGCGCCGATGTCGGTGCCAATACGGTGCGCGGCTGGATCGATCAGCAGAATGTCGACATGGTCGCAGGCCTGGTGGCCTCATCGGTGAGCATCGCGGTGACGCGGATTCTCGCCGAACAGGACACGCTGGGAATCGTCTCTGGCTCGGCGGCCTCCAGCATCACCAATGAGCATTGCACGCCCAATCATGTCCACTGGGTGTATGACACCTATCCGCTGGCGCATGGCACGGCCAAGGCCATCGTCGATGAAGGCGGCGACAGCTGGTTCCTGCTGACTGCGGATTATGCCTTCGGTCATGCCCTGGAAGGGGATGTGGAAAAGGTGGTGACCGAGAACGGCGGGAGCATCGTCGGCAAGGTGCGTCATCCGTTCCCGACCAGTGATTTCTCCTCCTACATCCTGCAGGCGCAGGGTTCCGGCGCCAAGATCGTCGGGCTGGCCAACGCCGGGGCGGACACCGTCAATGCGTTGACCACGGCGAGTCAGTTCGGCGTGGTGCAGTCGGGGCAGTCGCTGGCCGGGCTGTTGATCTTCCTCAACGACGTGCACGCGCTGGGGCTTGAGGTCGCGCAGGGGCTGCAGCTCACCACCGGCTGGTACTGGGACCTCAATGACGAGACGCGTGCCTGGTCCCAGCGCTATCACGAGCGCAATGCGCGCATGCCGACCATGGTCCAGGCCGGCATCTACTCAAGCACCCTGCATTACCTGAATGCGGTGGCAGCCACCGGCAGTGATGACACCGCCACCGTACGGGCGAAGATGGGCGAGACGCCGGTCAATGACATGTTCGCCAACAACGGCACCATCCGTGCCGATGGGCGCATGGTGCACGACATGTACCTGGTCAAGGTCAAGACGCCCGCCGAGTCCCAAGGCGAGTGGGACGTCTATGACGTGATCCGCACTATTCCCGGCGCTGAGGCCTACCGACCGCTGGCGGACAGCCAGTGCGAGCTGGTCAAGGGCTGAAGCCGAACGTCAGTCGAGTCGCTGAGACGTATGGCATGGCGCTGCCGGTCAGATGATCGGCAGCGCCGAGCGGCTGACGCGAATGGGCGCTGAAAAGGAATGTGCGGATGACCATGATTTTTGGAATACCCCTGATGGTGCTGTTCGGTCAGCTGATGCTGGGGCTGATCAACGGTGCCTTCTATGCATTGCTGAGTCTTGGGCTGGCGGTGATCTTCGGTCTGTTGCGCATCATCAACTTCGCGCATGGTGCCCAGTACATGCTGGGCGCCTTCGCGGCGCTGCTGGGAGCGCAATATCTGGGGCTCAACTACTGGACGGCGCTGATCGTGGTGCCGCTGGTGGTGGGTGCGCTGGGCATTGTTGTCGAGCGCTTCCTGCTGCGCCGCATCCAGCATCTTGATCACCTCTATGGCCTGCTGCTGACCTTCGGGCTGGCGCTGATCCTCGAGGGCACGCTGGTGAATCTGTTCGGTGTCTCGGGGTCGAGCTACCCGATTCCCGAGGCGCTGAGTGGCGGCTTCAAGCTGAGCTTCATGTTCCTGCCCACCTATCGCGCTTGGGTGCTGGTGGCGGCACTGGTGGTCTGCTTCGGAGTCTGGTTCCTGATCGAGCGCACGCGTCTCGGTGCCTATCTGCGCGCGGGAACCGAGAATCCTGAGCTGGTGCAGGCCTTCGGCATCAATGTGCCCTTGATGGTGTCACTGACCTACGGACTCGGCGTGGCGCTGGCCGCCTTCGCCGGCGTGCTGGCCGCACCCTTGTATCCTGTCTCGCCGACCATGGGCTCGAGCTTGCTGATCGTGGTGTTCGCGGTGGTGGTCATCGGCGGAATGGGCTCGATTCTCGGTGCCATCCTCACCGGGCTCGCGATGGGGCTGATCGAGGGGCTGACCAAGGTGTTCTATCCCGAGGCCGCCAATACCGTGATCTTCGTGGTGATGGTGATGGTCTTGATGCTTCGCCCCGCCGGGCTGTTCGGAAAGGAGGCCTGACATGGCCGTACTGCAACAGGACCACCAGGCCGCGCGTGCAGGCAGCGCGCCGCGCAGAATCACCCCGCTGGGCGTGCTGTATCTCATGCTGTTCCTGCTCGGGTTGCTGGCGCCCTGGGTCGCCTATCCCGTCTTTCTGATGAAGATTCTGTGCTTCGCGCTGTTCGCGAGCGCCTTCAATCTGCTGCTCGGCTTCGTGGGGCTGCTGTCCTTCGGGCACGCCGCCTTCCTGGCCACGGGCGCCTATATCACCGGCTTCTTGCTCGCGGAATACCCGGGCCTGAGTCCGGCACTGGGCATCATGGCCGGTACGCTCGGCGCGGTAGTGCTGGGTACGCTGTTCGGGGCGCTGGCCATCCGACGACAGGGCATCTACTTCGCGATGATCACGCTGGCCCTGGCCCAGATGATGTTCTTCTTCTTCATCCAGGCGCCGTTCACCCATGGGGAAGATGGCCTGCATGGCGTGCCGCGCGGTGAGCTGTTCGGCGTGTTCGATCTGGCGGACAACCACACGCTCTATTACGTCGTGTTCGCGATCTTCGTGGCGGCCTTTGCCCTGATCCGCCGTGTGGTGCATTCCCCCTTCGGTCAGGTGCTGAAGGCGATTCGCGAGAACGAGCCGCGTGCCATCTCGCTGGGCTATCACACCGATGCCTACAAGCTGGTCGCCTTCGTGCTGTCGGCGGGGCTGGCGGGCCTTGCGGGAGCGACCAAGACGCTGGTGTTCCAGCTCGCCTCGCTGGGCGATGCCAGCTGGCACATGTCGGGGGAGGTGATCCTGATGACATTGCTGGGCGGCGTCGGCACGCTGCTCGGACCACTGGTGGGTTCCGGGCTGGTCATCGGGCTGCAGCATCAGCTGGCGCAGTCCGCGCTGGGGGATTGGGTCAGCGTGATACTGGGCGCCATCTTCGTGGTCTGCGTGCTCAGCTTCCGCAGCGGCATCATCGGGGAATGCCAACGCTGGATCGCGCGTCGTCAGCAGCGGGAAGAAAAATGAGCGGCGAGGGTAGGGATGAGAAGCATGGTCAGCAAGAAGGTGCGGGTGGCGCGTACTGCTCTTAAGCAAAGAAAATCAATGGCTTGCCGATGACTTCAGGCATAAAAAAAGTCCACCCAAGTGGGTGGACTTAAATGCCATTGTATATCGAGGGGGATACGCCGGTCCCGGATCCTCGACTCAGCAATGAGCACGCCATGCGAGATAGCCGCCATTTGCCATCTCGCTTTATAGATTGCATACCTGGTGCCAGCTTTCTAGCAAGTTATTCAAAATCAATAGCTTGAGTGTTTTCTCTTCGCCAGATGCCTGCCAGGTGGCGGTCAGGCGAGTCGAGGCGTGCGCATTGCCGGGCGGATCATGGTGCGTTGCAGCATGGTTGTGCACCAAATATGTGCCATTTTTCGAGCATATCCGTACGTCATCAATAGCTTATGTGCTTTTCAGGCATCGGCCTGTCCGCTAGCACTGTATCTGCACGGCATCCCCCTCGAGGCGAACCGGCCACACCTGAAGCGAGAGCGTCTCGTCATCCAGGCATTGGCCATCCTTGAGTCGATAGCGCTGCTTGTAGAGCGGCGAGATCACCAGTGGCTCACCGGCATGATCGCCCAGCAGACCGCGGGCGATCACGTTGGCGCCGGATACCGGATCATGATGGTCGATGGCGAACAGCGTGAGGGCGTCGCTGTCCGCGCTGGAGGGTAGCGTGAACAGCGCGATCTGGAAGTCCTGGCCGGCCTGTTCCAGCCAGGCGGCCACCCCGGAGCCCGGCACCAGGTCCCCGCGCTGACAGAGTGTCACCCAGCGAAGTGGCGACTCCTCCTTGGTTGAGGTGTCAGGTGCCGTGTCCTGTGCCGTGTGGCACGTTGTGGAGAGCGGTGTGGAAGCGAGTGCAGGCGATGTCATGAGCGCACCTCCGTGGCCAGGTTGGCCGTCAGTTCTGTTGCCAGGCTGATGCCTGAGTCCGTTCCCTCATCGAGAGAGCCGCCGTCACTGGTGATCAGCTCGCCGCGGCTTGCCGGGCGTATCTGGTCACGCTCGATGATGTTGACCACGGCCGGGTCGGGTCGCTGGTCATTCACGTAGTGGCGGAAGCGCTTGAGCTTCTCGGGACTCTTGAGGGCATTGGCCCATTCGCACTCGTAGCGGTCCACCACCTGTTGCATCTGCTCCTCGAGGGTCTCGCCAAGCCCCAGACTGTCCTCGAGAATCACCTCCTTCAGATAGTCGAGCCCGCCTTCGAGGCCCTCGCGCCAGACAGAGGTGCGCTGCAGGCGATCGGCGGTGCGAATGTAGAACATCAGGAAGCGGTCGATGGTGCGGATCAGTGTCTCGTCATCCAGATCGGTCGCGAACAGCTCCGCGTGACGCGGGCGCATGCCGCCGTTGCCGCAGACGTAGAGGTTCCAGCCGTTCTCGGTGGCGATCACGCCGACATCCTTGCTCTGGGCCTCGGCGCATTCGCGGGTACAGCCGGAGACGGCGAACTTGAGCTTGTGCGGTGAACGCAGGCCCTTGTAGCGGTCTTCCAGCGTCAGCGCCATCGCCATGCTGTCCTGCACGCCATAGCGACACCAGGTGCTGCCGATGCAGGATTTCACCGTACGGGTGGACTTGCCGTAGGCGTGGCCGGTCTCGAAGCCGGCGGCGATCAATTCACCCCAGATATCCGGCAGTTCATGCAGCTGGGCGCCGAAGAGGTCGATGCGTTGCCCGCCGGTGATCTTGGTATAGAGGTTGTAGCGCTTGCCGATCTCGCCGATGGCGATCAGCTTGTCCGGCGTGATCTCGCCGCCGGGAATGCGTGGCACCACGGAGTAGGTGCCGTTCTTCTGCATGTTGGCCATGAAGGTGTCATTGGTGTCCTGCAGCGGAATGTGCGAGGCCTCGGTGATCGGCGCATTCCAGCACGAGGCCAGAATCGAGCCCACTGCGGGCTTGCAGACCTCGCAGCCCAGGGCATCGGGATGGCGACCGTGGCTGGCCATCAGCTCGGCGAAGGTCTGGATGCCTTCGACGCGCACCAGCGAGTAGAGCTCCTGACGGGTATGCGCGAAGTGCTCGCACAGCGAGCGATCGACCTCGACGCCACGACTTTCCAGCTCGGCATCCACCACCTTCTTGAGCAGCGCCGCACAGCCCCCGCAGCCGGTACTGGCCTTGGTGCAGGCCTTGATGGCGCCCAGATCGCTGTTGCCGGCGTCGATGGCGCTGCACACATCCCCCTTGGAAACGTTGTGGCAGGAGCACAGGGTGGCGCTGTCAGGCAGGGCATCCGCGCCCAGGGTGATGGACTCGCCACTGGCATTCGGCAGGATGAGTGCCGCTGGGTCCTTGGGCGCCGCGATGCCATTGGTGACGTACTGCAGCAGGGTGTCGTAGCGCGAGTTGTCACCGATCAGCACCGCGCCCAGTACCTGCTTGCGGTCCTGCGAGACGACAAGGCGTCGATAGACGCCGTCGGCCTCGTCACAGTAACGATAGCTGATCGCGCCTTCGCTCTTGCCGTGGGCGTCACCGATGGAGCCGACATCCACCCCCAGCAGCTTGAGCTTGGTGGACATGTCGGCGCCCTGGAAGCGGAAGCGCTCCTGCGCATCGCTTGTGGCATCGCCTGTGCTGGCGGCCAGCAGGGACGCCACGCCGCGGGCCATCTGATAGCCTGGCGCGACCAGCCCGAAGATGCGCGATTGCCACAGAGCGCACTCGCCGATGGCGAAGATTTCCGGGTCCGAGGTGCGGCATTCGTCATCGATGATGATGCCGCCGCGCTCGCCGATCTCGAGGCTGGCGCTGCGTGCCAGTGCATCCTGAGGACGGATGCCGGCGGAAAACACGATCAGATCCGCTTCCAGATGCTCACCGTCGGAGAAATTCATCCGCCACTGGTATTCCTCGCCGGGCACGATGTCGGTGGTGGCGCGATTGAGGTGCACTCCCACGCCCAGCGCAGTGATGTGTTGCTTGAGTGCCAGGCCGCCATCCTCATCCAGCTGCACCGGCATCAGGCGTGGCGCGAATTCGACCACATGCGCCTCCAGGCCGAGTGACTTGAGGGCGTTGGCGGCCTCAAGTCCCAGCAGGCCGCCACCGACCACCACGCCTCGTGTCTTGCCGTCGGCAGCGGCGCGTATCTGGTCGAGGTCTTCCAGGGTGCGGTAGACCAGCCGATTGCTGGCGGCAGCCTCGCTGCCTGGCTCGCCAAGGCCCTGGATGGGCGGCACGAAAGGCGTGGAGCCGGTGGCCAGCACCAGGCTGTCGTAGGGATAGCGCCCTTGGGGAGTGATGACATGGCCGCCGTCGCGATCGATCGCCGTGACGCACTCGTCGAGGTGCAGCGTGATACCGGCGCTGGCGTAATCCTCCACGCTGCCGAGCGCGAGAGATTCGGCATCGCGTCCGGTGAAGTACTCCGAGAGATGTACGCGGTCGTAGGCGATGTGGCGCTCTTCGCCGAAGACATGAATCTGGTAGTGCGCGGTGGCGCCCAGCGCGATCAGCTGCTCGACGCAATGATGGCCTACCATGCCATTGCCGATGATGATCAGGTGTTTCATGCGGCCTCCTCGAAGGTGTCAGGGGTGGTGTCGCGATCAGGATGTTGAGATGCAGTGTTCTGGTGGGTCGCTCTGCCGCCGGGGTCATTCGGTGGGCCAGAGGGTGTCTCGTCCAGTTGTGCCAGCGCTTGTGCGGGCATGAGCAGCAGGTCGTCACGAATCGCTGTCAGTGGCGTGCCTGCCTTGAGGGCTTCGAACAGCGCGTTGCCGGCACTGACATCGCCGTAGAGCACCACGCCGACCAGACGCTCATCGCGCAGCAATAGTCGGCGGTAGTCACCCAGGGCGTGGTCCTGATAGACCAGCACCTCGTCAGTGGGATGTGGCATCAGCTCGCCGCAGCTGTAGAGGTCGATACCGCTGACCTTGAGACGCGTCGCCAGGGGGGCATTGCGATAGGGAGGGGTCGCTTGCTCAAGAAGATGGCGTGCGAGCACCTCGATCTGTGCCCAGATGGGCTCGATCAGACCGAAGGTCTCGCCCTCCACCTCACAGCATTCGCCCAGCGCGTGAATGTGCGGATCGCTCGTGAGCAGGTGGCCATCGACCTGGATGGCGCGCTGGCAGGCCAGCCCCGCAGCACGCGCAAGCTCGATCTCGGGGCGAATGCCGGTGGCGGCGATGGTCAGTCCGGCGTGCAGTTCACGGCCATCCTTGAGACGCACGCCAGTGATGCGGCCCGCCGGCGTCTCGAGCCATTGCTCAAGATGCGCGTCGGTGATGATCTCGAGGCCGCGCTCGCTCAGCTCCTGCTCCAGCAAGCCAGCGGCCACGTCATCCAGCTGACGGTTCATCAGGCGCTCGCTGCGCTGTAGTAGCGTCACCTCAAGGCCACCCTTGCGCAGGCCCTCGGCGGCCTCGAGCCCCAGCAGGCCGCCGCCGATCACCAGGGCATTGCCGTCGTGACCGGCTCCGGTGCGACAGGCGGCCTGCATCTGCTCGACATCCCTGAGGTCACGAAAGCCCATCAGTCCCGGTGGCCAGTCATTGGCATCCAGTGCCTGAGGCAGGTGAGCGGGGAGCGGCAGTGGCAGCGCCGGGCGTGACCCCGTGGCGATCACCAGACGCTGATAGGGAATGCGGCGACCGCTGGCGGTCTCGACACAGCGGGCGGCGCGGTCGATCTGACAGGCGGGATCACCGCTGATCCGTGTGATGCCATGCAGCGAGAACCAGTCGGCCTGCTGGCTGATCAGGTCATCGGCTTGCGTCTCGCCCGCCAATAGTGGGGAGAGCTGAATGCGGTTGTAGGGCAGGTGAGGCTCTTCACCGATCACCGTGACTGTCCAGGGGAGCTGGCGATCAGGTGACAGCGCGACCAGTTGCTCCAGCAGCTTCTGCGCCGCCATGCCATGACCGATGATGATCAGGGACGGGGTCGTGTCGCCGGTGGAAGATGACGGATGCATGCTGCCTCCTTGCGATGGGATATCGAGTGCAAAAAAAAAGCGCCTGCTTGCCGCCGTGAAGTTCACGACGTCAAGCAGGCGCCTTTGCCTGGAAGATGAGGGCTAAGCATTGGATAGCGAGTTGCAGTGCTGCGCGACGATACGGCTGTCACTCGGGACTGCGGCAGGTCTGACGGACCGTTGGCTGCCGTGCATCCACATGGATGCGCGGCGAGACCTGCGATTCGGGGTCGTCATTGACCCAACCTGTCAGGAATACAGCGAATTTGGTGCCGCCTGAGGAAAAACCACCAACTTTCATTGGTTTGTGAGTATTTCGATGTCGAGGGTCAGGTGTTTTCGAGTGGCTTGAGGCGCCATGGGAGCCGCCTGTCGTGAGGGAATGGTGCAGGAAGTCTCAAGGATGCACAGGGCTGGTGCGACAAGGCGGAGAGAGCGGCAGGGTCTTGCGGCTCCTGTCGACAGACTGGTGAGGCTGAATTGTGCAAGTTGCTGTTATCAAAGAGAAAGAGAAAGGGTTGGTCTGGTATCTGCCTCTTTTACCGCATTCATGTGCAGACATGACTGAGGGATCCATGTTCGCGTCAGCAATGACGTCGGGCATTACATCCGGCCAATGGCGGCTTGATCAGTCAGTCCGCGCGATGACCCGAACCGGGTCAGATACCTAGTCAGTGAACAGATATCAGCAACAGGCAAAGGCGCCTGATGACCGCACGCTTCGTGCTCGGTCGTCAGGCGCCTTTTTCGTGGTCAACGTTCTGTGCTCAATGCACCAGGGAGTGATGTCGATGCAAGTCAGGAATCCCCCAGACGCCCCGCAACCTGCTAGATGTCGTGCCACCACCACCTGCCCGTATTGCGGTGTCGGATGTGGTGTGGCGGTCGAGCTTGAGCAGGACCAGGATAGTGTGCGCATCGTGTCGTTGAGTGGTGATGTCGCGCATCCGGCCAACCATGGCCGGCTCTGCGTCAAGGGCTCCGCGCTTGCCGAGACGCTGTCGGCCGATGGGCGTCTGACGATGCCGCAGGTGCGTGATGAGGCCGGGGTATTGCGAGAGGTGAGCTGGGAGACGGCGCTGAACCTGATCGCCGCACGCTTTGCTGATCTGAGCAGGACGCATGGCGGAGAAAGCATCGCCGCCTATCTCTCGGGGCAGCTGCTGACCGAGGACTATTACGTCGCCAACAAGCTGTTCAAGGGCTTCATCGGTACCCCTCATCTGGATACCAATTCGCGACTGTGCATGGCCTCGGCCGTCGTGGCTCACAAGCGTGCCTTCGGAGCGGACGCCGTGCCCTGCAGTTACGAGGACCTCGAGCGTGCCGAGCTGGTCGTGCTGGTCGGCAGCAATCTGGCCTGGAACCATCCGGTGCTGTTTCAGCGGCTCAAGCAGGCGCGTATCGACAATCCGTTGCTGCGAATCGTGGTGATCGACCCCCGGGTGACCGACAGCTGCGAGATCGCCGATCTCTATCTTGGCCTGCGTCCCGGCAGTGATGCGCGTCTCTTCAATGGTCTGCTGGCCTACATGGCAGATCGCGGACGCCTGGATCGCCTCTATCTGAAGGCGCACACCCAGGGCTTCGATGCGGCGCTCAAGGCGGCAAGGCGGGAAGACTGCTCGCTGGCGGCAATCGCGCGTGACTGTGATGTCGATGTGGAGCGTCTCGAGACTTTCTATTACTGGTTCGCGACCCAGTTGCATGTGGTGACGCTGTTCTCCCAGGGCGTAAACCAATCGACCAGCGGTACCGACAAGGGCAATGCGATCATCAATTGCCATCTGGCCGGGGGCAAGCTCGGGCTGCCGGGGGCGGGACCGTTCTCGATCACCGGACAGCCCAACGCGATGGGCGGCCGGGAAGTCGGTGGGCTGGCCAATCAGCTGGCGGCACACATGGACTACGAGACGCCGGGCGCGCGGGAGCTGGTCGGTGAATTCTGGAACGCCCCGAATATCCCTCAGGGGCCGGGGCACAAGGCGGTCGAACTGTTCGCGGCGATCGAGCGTGGAGAGATACAGGCGCTATGGATCATGGCGACCAATCCGGCGGTCAGTCTGCCGGACAGTACGCGCGTACGTGCGGCGCTGGCGGCCTGTCCGCTGGTGATCGTCTCCGAGTGCATGGCGGACAGCGACACCCTGGCGTATGCCGATGTGGTGTTGCCGGCCAGCAGCTGGAGCGAGAAGGATGGCACCGTCACCAATTCCGAGCGCTGCATCTCGCGTCAGCGTGGGTTGCTCGCACCGCCGGGCGAGGCACGTCACGACTGGTGGCAGCTGGCGGAGGTCGGCAAGCGCATGGGGTACCAGGCGGCATTTGGCTAC
The DNA here is from genome assembly GCF_029846335.1 of Cobetia sp. 3AK. NCBI lineage: Bacteria > Pseudomonadati > Pseudomonadota > Gammaproteobacteria > Oceanospirillales > Halomonadaceae > Cobetia > Cobetia sp. 3AK. The sequence goes on from NZ_JARWKR010000007.1 coordinate 224,840, forward strand.
TCGGGGCCCCACGCGATCTTCCGTGAGCACGCCAGGTTGTCCGGCTTCCGCAACGTCGCGCCACGTCACAAGGCGGGCAGCAAGCCTCTGGCGGCTTCCTCGATCAGGCGGCTGTTCAACATCGCGCCGCTGGCCGAGCTGGATCGCGAGGGCTATGACGCGCTCAGACCGATTCAATGGCCGGTACGGCGTGGTGAGAAGGGGGAGCTCATCGGCACATTGCGGTTGTTCGAGGATGCCACCTTCAATACGCCCAATGGTCGCGCACGGCTGGTGCCCGTGACCCCGCAATTGCCGCATCAGGCGCTGAGTGATGCGACACCGCTGCGCCTCAATACCGGTCGCATTCGTGATCAGTGGCACACCATGACACGGACTGCGCGCAGCGCGCGCCTGATGAATCATCGCGCCGAACCCTTCGTGGAGCTTCACCCGCAGGATGCCGCGGCTCGCGGCCTGCAAGACGGGGCTCTGGCGCAGCTTGCAGGGCGTGATGAGCAGGGGAGCGTGCGTGGCGACTATCGTGCGCGTGTGCGTATCAGTCATGGCCAGCGTCAGGGTGAGGTGTTCATCCCCATGCACTGGAATGATCACTTCGCCAGTCACGGGCGTGCCGGGGCGTTGCTGGCCGGCCTGGTCGATCCTCTCTCCGGTCAGCCGGAATCCAAGCATGGCGCGGTCGATGTCATGCCACTGCCCTGTGAATGGCAGGCCACCTTGCTGATCGCCCCTGGCGTATGGGGTGGGCATGAAGATCTTGCAGGCGCGATGGCAGAGCTCGAGGGATGCTATTGGGCGCGCATCCCGCAGGCGACATTGGTGCGCTGTCAGCTGGCAGGGGAAGGGCAGCCGGATTGGGCGCTCTGGTGTGAAAGGCATCTGAGTGTTCAGGCGGGGCTCTGGGCACAGGATGTGGCACAGGGAGGCATCAGTGCCGCAGGTTTTCGTGAGGGACGGCTGATCTGGTGGTTGAAGGTCACCGCTGGCGCGGCACGCTCCGACCGACAGCCCAACATTGCCTGGCTGGGGGAATGTTTCGCCTCTGACCAGCTTTCTGCACTTGAGCGTCGCAGTCTCCTCGCCGGACGCCTCTCTGGTCAGGCGGATGTCGGGACGATGGTATGCGCCTGCCATCAGGTCGGCGAACTCACGATTCGGCAGGCTATCCAGTCGGGTGACCGTTGCGTGGAAGCATTGGGGGCGCGATTGGCCTGCGGCACTCGCTGTGGCTCCTGCCTGCCTGAACTCAAACGTCTTGTGGAAGAGGAGCGATCCGATGAGCGGACTGATTCGTTGGAAATGGCGTGATCTGATGGCATCGAGCATCAATTCAGCAACCCTCGGCATCTCCATGGCACGGCTGACGGAAGGCTTGCTGTCGCGTCGCGAGTGGCGTGCCATTGGCGGGCAGGCACGATCACGGGCTGATGCCGGGGCCATCACGCCTGCCTGGGGCGGGCTTCTTCCGGGGCAGGTCGCGTTGGTCGGAGCCGGCCCGGGGGATCCGGATCTGATGACGCTCAAGGCCTGGAGAATGCTCAATGCAGCGGATGCCGTGGTCTATGATCGCCTGGTCGGTGACGAGATTCTGGCTCAGCTCCCGATGCACTGTGAGCGCTATTACGTCGGCAAGGCCTGCGGCAATCACAGCGTACCCCAGGACGAGATCGGCGCGCTGATGGTGCGTCTGGCCAAGGAGGGTATGCGTGTGGTCAGGCTCAAGGGCGGGGATCCCGGTATCTTCGGTCGCATGGGAGAAGAGCTGGCGGCACTTGATGAGGCTGGCATCACCCGTCATGTCGTTCCCGGCATCACCGCGGCCGCCGGTGCGGCAGCTTCGCTGGGCATGCCGCTCACCGACAGGGCTCATGCTCAGCGGCTGCGATTCGTGACCGCCCAGCTGTGCAGTCGGAATGACCAGCCCGAATGGCAGCAGCTGGCACGCCGGGATGAAACGTTGCTCTTCTATATGGGGCTGAATCGCCTCGACACCATCTGTGATGAGCTGCAGCGCCATGGTCTGCCGTCAGACTGGCCGATGATGCTGGTGGCCAATGCGAGCCTCCCCGAGCAGCAGGCCTTGCACGGCACCCTGGGTGACATGGTGGCTCGTCTGGCAGAACGCCCGCTGCCGACACCCTGCCTGATCATCGTGGGCAGCGTATGCGAGATGGCAGCGGGGCGAGACCTCGTGATGGCTGCGGCCATGGCACATTCCTCAGAGCGCGAAGCGCGTGTCGCCTGACAAGATCAGCCGCGCCGAGGCGGCTGCAAGGTGGCCAGTCTTGTCACGGGGTCAGAAGGGGAGTCGTCCTGGAGGGCATGTGGATGAATCTTTTAACCACAGGGCCTTGAAATCAGGCCGGTGAATGCGTAAAGTACGCATCCGCTGCCGGGGACGCATGGCGTTACCAGCGGTGAAAGA
>NZ_JARWKR010000008.1:0-205169 GCF_029846335.1 Cobetia sp. 3AK
TGTCGCCGCTACCCGCGTTCAGCACGCCCTGAGCGACAGCAACGTCTGATTGACCGTCATCCCTGACCTGCATTTCCAGGTCTGATCATCACTTCATCTTCATCGAGGAAATCATCATGAACACTCTCAAGACCCTGATCGCCGCCGCCGCTCTCGCCACCGTGAGCACCGCCACCTTCGCGGCTGATGACAGCCCGGCTGCCCAGCGTGTCCAGCACAACGTCAGTGAAAGTGTCATCCATGGTGCCGCTCAGCAGGCACCGACAGGCCAGGCGACCTTCGCGGAAACCGGCATGAGCACTTCGGCAGGCCGTTTCCAGATTGCCTCCGGTGACGACGAGATCCGTGGCCATGACCGCTCCATCCACCTGCAGGAATTCGATGTCGCCAATGATTCAGGCGATAGCGTTGCCGGCACCCGTGTTCGTCACGCCGTGAGCGACGTCAACGTCTGAGACGCCCGATGTCTGCGTCAGGCGCTTGCAGGCCAGGTGTCTGCACTGACATGACCTTTTTCAATAGGAGAACCCCCATGCAATCTCTCAAGTCTCTATTCGCCATTGCCGCATTGTCCGTTGCCGCCACTGGCGTGGTCTCTGCCAATGACAGCGAAGCCGATGCCCGCGTACGTGCCACCCTCAGTGATCGCGTGATCATGGGTCAGGCACAGCCGGTCACTCAGCAAGCCACACTGCACCATGATGATGTCGTGAAAACCGGCATGAGTGTCGCTGCCAGCCGCGTCCAGACATCCATCAGCAACGCCGGCATCCAGGGCACCACCCGTGCACTGGCAAGCGATTCGGCGGATTACGTCAACGATGCCGGCAAGAGTGTCTCTGCCACACGCGTCGAACATGCCTTGAACGAGAGCGCGTAACCGCTCGCGGCAACGCAATAGTCCCCGACTCTGCAAGACAGCCAAGGACGCCGATATGCCATCGACCTACCTCTGTCAGTTGCTGAATGGACCCACTGACCATCACGTTGTCTCCTGATGGTCAGTGCTCCAGAGAACAACTCGTGAGAGAGAAGAACGCTTGAGCAAGTGTTTTGACCCGAACGCAAGACCGCACTCGTCGTCAATGGCAGAACCCTTGCTCAAACGCTTTCCTGTCCTGAATGTCCTGTCCCGACATTCCCTGCCCGCCATTGGCGGGCTTTTTTTTGGCTTTTCGACGCTTCATGTGGATGTGACTTCATCCAGCACACGAACCACGGGGCTGTTGATCAGCGAGATCATCGCAATGAGGTCCCGTGAGAGAAAGGGTGCCGTGTGGTCGTGGTGACTCGCCTTGCATGAGAAACGCCCGCCATTCGGCGGGCGTTTCTCATGCAAGGATTTTCTCTTGCGTGGCGCTCGGATCAGTGAGCGCGAGTCAGGCGCGTGGCCAGCCACCAGCCCAGTAGCATCGTCAGTAGAAAACCCGCCAAAGGCAGACTCATGGCGCTGCTGGAGACGATCGCAGGCCCGGGGCAGTATCCGCTCAGGCCCCAGCCGGTACCGAACAGGGCCGCGCCGAGCAGCAGGCGACCATCGATATCGCGGCGTGTAGGCAGTTGGAATCGCTCACCCAACAGGGGAGTGCTGCGTCGCCAGGCGAGGCGATAACCGATGAAGGTGGTGATGACCGCCCCGCCAAGCACGAAGATCAGCGTGGGGTCCCAGTCTCCGGCCACGTCGAGAAATCCGACGACACGCGCGGGGTCGGTCATGCCGCTGAGTGTCAGGCCGAGGCTGAAGACCAGCCCGGTAATGAAGCCGGTGACAGCTTTCATGGTGACTCTCCCAGCAGATGTCGGGTCACGAAGACCGTCAGCATGGCGATGGCCACGAACACCCCCGTGGCCACCAGCGAGCGCGGGGAGAGACGCGCGATGCCGCAGACGCCGTGGCCACTGGTGCAGCCGCCGCCGATGCCTGTTCCCAGGCCCACCAGCAGGCCGGCGAACATCATGCTCAGCACCCCGCTGGCGGGATCGCCGATCAGCGCATCCGTGCCCTCGGCCACATTGCCCCAGTCAAGATTGAACAGCACAAGGAGCAGCGGGCCGCTGATCAACCCGAGCACGAAGGCGATACGCCAGCGGCGGTCCGGGCCTGATTCCAGCAGCGCGCCCCGCGTGATGCCACTGATACCGGCGATACGTCCCAGAAAGGCCATCAGCATCACTGCCGAAAGACCGATCAGAACGCCGCCGGCGAGTCCTTTCATGCTGCTCATCATGTCCATGTGGTTCGTCCTCGTGTCGCGGTCATCCTGCGTTGCGACGATGATATGCTCGTCCCTGGCGAGCGCCAACCGTCATCGCCCACCGACTGCTGAGTCTGCTGGTCATGACATCTGCCCATCGGGTGGCCTGAGCGGATCCGGTTGACCCGACAGCCACGGAAAGGCCCACCCCGAGAGTCTCGAGGCGGGCGTTTCGGCTTCTGCGCGCGGACCGATCAGACCAGCTCGCGGTGCTCCTTGCGAGCGCGACGGCTGTCACGTACCACGGCGCCGCAGATCACGGCGAGTACGCCAAGAGCCGCCGGGGCGCTTGTGGCAAGCATCCCGATCAGGTCAGGGACTCGTCGTAATGGCCGACCTTGTCGGTGATGGTGGTGAAGTCAAAGCGCGGCTGGCGGCTGGCGAGACTCTAGGCCGATGCTCAAGCGCTGGAAGATCGCCTGAGTCGCGCCGCTCATCTTCTATGACGTGCGGGCCCGTCTTCAGCGAAATCGTCGCGCCTTCGGCTCAGGACTGGGGGAGGTCCCAGTAAGGCGGGCTACCGAAGTACTCGGAGAAGTAGTCCAGAAACGCCCGGATCTTGGGGGCCAGTTGTCGGGAGCTTGAATAGATCGCCCAGATACCGGTCTCGTTGACCAGCGGTGTCTCGGGCAGCACTTCCACCAGCTCGCCCCTCGCCAGATGACGATAGAGACTCCAGGTCGAGGAGAGGGTGATGCCCAGGCCCGCGGCGCAGGCATCGCGCACCGCTTCGCCATTGTCGGTCCGTATGCGGCCCTTGATGCGTATCACCTCGACGCGATTCTCGTGCTGGAAACTCCATTGATCCATCCCGATCAGCGTCAGGCATTCATGGTGTTTTAGTTCCGCAGGGCGGGTTGGAGTGCCATGGCGCTGCAGGTATTGCGGAGAAGCACACAGGATACGCTTGTCCGGGGCCAGGCGCCGCGCGATCAGACTCGAATCCTTGAGAGCGGAGTTGCGGATGGCGATGTCGAAGCCGCCTTCCACCAGATCGACGATGGTATCCGTCAGGCGCAGATCCAGCTCGAGGTCCGGGTAGCGTGCCAGAAAGCCGGCCAGCCCGGGGATCAGATGCATGCGTCCGAAGGAGGCCGATGCCGTGATGCGCAAGGTGCCGGTGGGGGTGGTGGTGCCGGCACCGACGGCAGCCCGCGCCGCCTCGGCACTGGCCAGCACCTCTTCTGCGTGGGGGAGAAAGGCGCGACCTTCTTCGCTCAGTGCCACATGACGCGTGGTGCGATGCAACAGGCGTACCCCCAGACTGTCCTCGAGCTTGCGCAGGTGAGAGCTGGCGACGGCGGGCGACAGTCCCAGGTCCTCGCCGGCCTGACTGATGCTGTTCACGGCGGCGAGACGGACGAACAGCTTCAGGTGCTCAAGATTCATGTCATCTCCCCCCGAGGCGATGGTGTTGTGGACTGATATTCAACAAAATATAGAAACTGATTGTATCAACTCGCCATTTATTGTTCATGCCGAAGATAATTACCATGGCATGAACATTCACGCAGGAGTCAGACTCATGAAAGCGATGCTGGTGACGTCATTCGGTGGTCCCGAAGTGTTCGAAGCGGCGGAAATCGCCAAGCCCCAAGCGGCGGCAGGTCAGGTACTGGTGCGTATCGCCGCCACCAGCATCAATACCGTCGACACCATGATTCGCGAGATGGGCGCAGAGCTTCCGCTGTCTCCGGCACTGCCGGCGCTGCTGGGCATGGACTTCGCCGGTACTGTCGAAGCCGTGGGCGAGGGCGTCGTAGGCTACGCCATCGGGGATGAAGTCTATGGCTGTGCTGGTGGCGTGGCCGACCTGCCCGGTACGCTGGCCGAGTACATCGCCGCCGATGTTCGCCTGATCGCCCACAAGCCGAAGTCCCTGAGCATGGTGGAAGCCGCGGCGCTGCCGCTGGTCGGCATCACGGCCTATGAAGGTCTCAAGCGCGCCAACATCCAGGCCGGTCAGAAGGTGCTGGTTCACGGTGGTGCGGGGGGTGTGGGTCACATCGCCATCCAGCTGGCCCGTCACTTCGGTGCCGATGTCGCCTCTACCGTCGGTCGTGATGAGCACGAGACGCTGGTCGAAGGCCTGGGGGCCAGTGCCATCAATTACCGTAATGAGCAGGTCGCCGACTATGTGGCCAGGCTCACCGACGGCAAGGGCTTCGACATCGTGTTCGACTCTGTCGGCGGCGCCAACCTGCCGACCTCCTTCGAGGCTGCCGCGCTCAATGGCCATGTCTCGACGACCGTGTCCTTCATGGACATCGATCTGACCACCGCGCACTTCAAGGGCCTGTCACTGCATGTCGTCTTCATGCTGATCCCGATGCTGCATGACTTCCGTCGTGAGGAGCACCACGAGATTCTGGCCGACATGGCGCGTATCGCCGATGCCGGCGCGCTCAAGCCGATCATCGATGATCAGGTCTTCCCGCTCGCGGAAGTGGGCCAGGCCCATGCGCGTCTGGGCAGCGGTCAGGCAACCGGTAAGGTCATCGTCGAGGTCTGATTCCGTGACCGAAAGCCACATGGCAGGATCATCCTGACACTGCGCTGGCACAGACAAACGACAGGGTGTGTCCATACGGCACACCCTGTCGTTCGCGTCTCAAGCGTCGTGGGACATATCAAGGAGAGAGCACATGAAAACCATTCTTATCACCGGTTCCACCGATGGCATCGGCCTGGTCACGGCCAAGGCCCTGCTGGAGCGCGGCCATCGCGTGCTGATCCACGGGCGTAGCGAGCAGAAGGTCAATGGTGTCGTCGCCGAACTTGCGGCGCTGGCAGGGGCTGAGCGTGTCGCCGGTTTCGTGGCCGACCTGTCCGACCTGGTCGCCATCGACTCACTGGCAAGCGACGTGCTGGCGGCCAATGCCAGTCTGGATGTCCTGATCAACAATGCCGGTGTCTTCCAGGCCCCCAGCGTCGTGACGGCGGACGGTCTCGACCTGCGCTTCGTGGTCAATACCCTTGCCCCCTATCTGCTCACCCAGAAACTGGCGCCGGCACTGCGTCCGGCCGGGCGGGTCGTCAATCTGTCCTCGGCGGCTCAATCCCCCGTGGACGTGAAGGCCCTGACCGGCGAGGTCGCGTTCAACGACCACTACGCGGCCTATGCCCAGAGCAAGCTCGCGATCACCATGTGGACCCGCATGCTTGCCCAGGACTGGGAAGGTCAGGGGCCTATCCTGATCGCGGTCAACCCGGGCTCTCTGCTGGCCAGCAAGATGGTCAAGGAAGGCTTCGGCGTACCGGGCAAGGATCTTGGCATCGGTGCCGATATCCTGGTACGTGCGGCACTGGATGAGGAATTCGCCGGCGCCAATGGTCAGTACTTCGACAACGACGCCCAGCGTTTCGCACCGCCGCACGCCGACGCACTCGATGATGCGCTGTGCCGTCAAGTGGTCGCGACGATGGAGAGAATGCTTGACCGGATTGGCCGCTGAGTGACTCCGACCAGAGGGCAGCGAACTGGAGTGCCCTGCCTGAAGACGAAACGCCCACCCCGAGAGTCTCGAGGCGGGCGTTTCGTCTTCTGCGCGCGGACCGATCAGACCAGCTCGCGGTGCTCCTTGCGAGCGCGACGGCTGTCACGTACCACGGCGCCGCAGATCACGGCGAGTACGCCAAGGGTCAGCAATGGCCAGATGAGGACATAGGTGGCAAACAGGAATGTCATGGGCGTGTGTCTCCTGAAATGTGCAGTAGGAAAGTCCCCGGCGACGCCAAGGGCCGCCGGGGCGCTTGTGGCAAGCATCCCGATCAGGTCAGGGACTCGTCGTAATGGCCGACCTTGTCGGTGATGGTGGTGAAGTCAAAGCGCGGCTGGCGGCTGGCGAGACTCATGATCACACAGACCAGGGTGCTGGTGCCGTAGGCCGTGAGCGAGGCCAGCAGCACGGTGTAGTCACGCAGTTCGCCGGTCGCGAAGATGACCATGGCCAGCATGGCCAGCACGCCGGCGACCAGTCCGGCGATGCGACCGAGGAAGCCGAAGACCATCAGGCCGATGATGACGCCGCCGCCGATGCTGGCGAGCAGCTCGAAGATCAGCCCACTGATACCCTCCAGCGGCACCCACTCGAAGCGTGCCATGCAGAACACCACCATGGCGACCAGGACGGAACTGGTGAAGGCCAGGTTGGTGATGCGATCCCAGAAGCAGCTGGCGATCACCGGGAAGACGATGGCGCCCCAGAGTGCGCCGACGAAGACCAGCATCACCAGAATATCCAAAGAGAAGCTGGCGAAGACGATCCCCAGCACGGTGGCGATGATCATCGTCAGACGCCCGACCAGCAACATGCGGCGAGGGTCGGCCTTGCCGCGGGCGATGTTCTTGCCGTAGACGTCTGCCATCATGATCGCCGAGAGTGCCGAGAGATCGGAGTCAGCGGTGGAGGACAGCGAGCCGATCACCAGGATGAAGAACAGAGCGATGAAGAAGGGCGGCAGGTACTCCGACACCATCTGCGGAATCAGGTTGTTCATGTCGCCATTGAGCGGCTCGACCCCGAGGGTCAGCGCCATCAGACCGATCATCCCCAGACCGATCACGATGGCACCGTAGCCGACGGTAGCCGTGATGAAGGTCGGCTTGATGTGATCTTCATTGACCGCGAACAGGCGCTGGGAAATCGTCTGATTGCCGATGGCATACGCCAGCACGGCCACGAAGAAGGGCGCCCCCTGATTGAGGATGGCATCAGTCGAGAAGAAGTCGGCTTGTTGCGGCGTGACATGCTTGAGCCCTTCCACCAGCTCCGAAGGGCCACCCATGGCAAAGAACACGGCCGGAATGATGACGATGGCGATGGCCATCAGTGCCACCAGCTGGGCGAAATCCGTCAATACCGAGGCGCGGAAGCCCGACCAGAGCGTATAGCAGAGCACCCCGACCCCCGCCAGGATGACGCCTGTCTGGAAGGACAGCGGCGACAGCACCGAGACAAGCGCACCGGCGGCCGTGAAGTTGACCATCAGGCTGATGATGCTGCCCAGCACGTTGGAGAAGGCCAGAATCAGCTGGCTGCTCGAACCGTGGCGTGCATGGATCAGCTCGCCCAGCGTATGGGCGTTGGGGGCCAGCTTGCGGAAGCGGCGGCCGAAGGGATAGATGAACAGGATCATCAGCGCGCCCCAGAATCCATAGTGGATCGGGCCTGACACGCCATAGGTATAGCCGGAGGTGGCAGCGGCATAGAAGGAGGCGGCCCAGATCCAGGTGGCGGTCATGCTGGCGGCGCCCATGCCGAAGCCGACACGGTGGTTGGACACCATGAACTCGTCAGCATCTTCCTTTTTCTTGCGAATGGTGAGAGTGATCAGGTAGGTACCGCCATAGAAGGCGATCAGCAGGAGAAGAACGGTAATGGTCGAGAATTGATAGAGAGAGTCGTTGTTCAAGTACGGAGCCTCCAATGGATGACAGAACACCTGTTGACCTGAGCAGCGAGCTGTTCAGGAGTGCGGTGATGAGAGTCATGAAAGGAAGGTTCTGAGCCGTCTTGCCTTGAGATGGTTGTCGTGTCCAAGGCGTCTTCGTCTGGTGAACAGGCAGACCCTGTCACACTTGCGAGCTACGAGGTGTCAGCACTTTCCAGGGAAGAAAGTGCGGGGTGGCGGGCGTCGTGGCATGCACTTGCCCTCATCAGCGTAATGCTGCGTCATGGATTCCCTCTCTTATCGATAATGTCGAGGTTTCGACAGTCTTTCGAAAATACTGGTGATCCAGTGGGTCGCGAGTCCTGGTGCTTTCGGTGAGCGTTAAGATTGAGTTAATGAAGGCTGCATACCTTAGTGTCTGGTTTGCGACATGTCCACCCTTGACAGATTCCAGCAGATCGCTCTCAGGTATTGCCTGAACTCCAGGTCCATAAAGATGGCGTCATGCCCAGAGGTATCTGGCGTTTTATTGAATCTTCATTCAATATAAATTAAGTGTAATTCTTGGTGTTTCAGGGCGTCAAAGTCTGTCATTTAATGTCATTGAACTGTGTGAATTCCCCTTCTTTTTCTCGTGATGCCTCTCGGATCATTGAGGGATTTTCTCTGCCTCATCGTGGGGTTTCATGTTGATGGATATTCAATGATTTCACGCAAGTGATTGTTTTAAAAGTTGTTTGTCTATTATTGCTCAGCGTTCGGCCAGTTCTCATGAATACCGTGGTGACGAGGAGGGCGCGAGAGGAGTACGAAGAGAGGGCGAGAAGAGTGCAAGGAGAGGGCGAGAGGAAAACAAGGAAAAAAGGGAAGGCTGTCTCGACGGTTGTACGCCACCTTGCTGGCCGATGAGTCAAAAAAACCGCCCCCTGAACGGGAGCGGCAAGATGATGTTCTCAGTGCAGAGCACGTCACTGAGGGGCGTCTTCAGCCCGCCGGGCTCAGGATGCGGATATCGCCATCGGCAATCCAGTCTCCGGCATTGTCGCGGAAGCGCTGCATATGTTCCGTCTCACGGTGGGCCTGCAGGGCATCATGGGATTCCCAGGCTTCTACCACGGTGATGGTGTCGGGGCGTGGGTCGTTGTCCTTGTCGGCGGCGCGCTCGGAGTCCAGGCACGGGTGGTAGGCGTGGCAGCCATCTTCTTCTCGCACGGTGGGCGCGACGGCGCAGAGTTCATTGAAGACATCCTGAACGTGACCTTCCTTGGCGGTAACGGTGGCGATTACCCAGATCATCCTGGCTCCTTGTGACGGTGTTGACCGCAGTTGTGGCAGGGATTCTCGTGATGAGATCTCCTGACTATGTGGAGTCGTTTCTGGCCACTGCAAGGGGCGGCGGCTGACTGCCGGCATGATCTCGCGTGATGCGCACACCAAAGCGCCGGACAGCAGGGCTGTCCGGCGCAGTTGTCACCAGGCAATGATCCGTGATCGTGAGGGATCAGGCCGGGAAGGCGATCGATCAGGACGGGAAGGCGAACTGGGCGCCTTCACGCAGACCGGCGGAAGGCCAGCGCTGGGTGATGGTCTTGCGGCGAGTATAGAAGCGCACCGCGTCCGGGCCGTAGGCGGATAGATCGCCGAACAGCGAGCGCTTCCAGCCACCGAAGCTGTGATAGGCGACCGGCACCGGCAGCGGCACGTTGATGCCGACCATGCCGACCTGGATGTGATCACTGAAGTAGCGGGCGGCTTCGCCATCTCGGGTATAGATGCAGGTGCCGTTGCCGTATTCGTGATCATTGATCAGCTGCATGGCGGCTTCCATCGAATCGGCGCGCACGACCAGCAGCACCGGGCCGAAGATCTCTTCCTGATAGCAGGTCATCTCCGGGGTGACGCCATCGATCAGAGTGCCGCCGACGAAGAAGCCGTTCTCGCCGCCTTCGACCTGCGGATTGCGGCCATCGACCACCACCGTCGCGCCTTGCTGCTCGGCGCTGTCGATGTAGCCCACCACCTTGTCGCGATGCGCCGCGGTGATCAGCGGGCCGAAATCATTGCCCTTGTCGCTGTAGATACCGACCTTGAGGCCTTCCATCTGCTGCTTCATCTGCGCGATCAGCTTGTCGGCGGCGTCATCGCCCACGGCCACCGCGACGGACAGCGCCATGCAGCGCTCACCCGAGGAGCCGAAGGCGGCGCCATTCAGTGAGTTGGCCACGTATTCCATGTCGGCGTCCGGCATCACGATGGCGTGGTTCTTGGCGCCACCGAGGGCCTGACAGCGCTTGCCGTTGGCGGCGGCGCGGCTGTAGATGTACTCGGCGATCGGCGTGGAGCCCACGAAGCTGACCGCCTGGATGCGCGGGTCATCCAGCAGCGTATCGACGGCTTCCTTGTCGCCATTGACGACATTCATGACGCCGGCCGGCAGGCCAGCCTCCATCAGCAGCTCGGCGATGAACAGCGTGGAGGTCGGGTCGCGCTCGGAGGGCTTGAGAACGAAGGTGTTGCCGCAGGCGATCGCCATCGGGTACATCCACAGCGGCACCATGGCCGGGAAGTTGAACGGCGTGATGCCGGCAACGACGCCCAGTGGCTGGAATTCGCTCCAGGAGTCGATCCCCGGACCGGTATTGCGGCTGTGCTCACCCTTGAGCAATTCCGGAGCGCTGCAGGCATATTCGACATTCTCGATGCCGCGCTGGAGTTCCCCCAGCGCATCGTGACAGATCTTGCCGTGTTCCTGGCCGATCAGGCGGGCGATCTCGTCGGCGTGCTCTTCCAGCAGCTGCTTGAAGCGGAACATCACTCGGGCGCGCTTGATCGGCGGCGTGTTGCGCCATTCCGGGAAGGCGGCGGCGGCGGCCGCGATGGCTTCCTCGACGGTCGCCTTGCTGGCCAGGCGCACCTGACCGCCGACCTCACCGGTGGAGGGATTGAAGATGTCCTGGGTACGGCCTTCGCTGTGATCGAGGTTGCCGTTGATGAGGTGACCGAGCGTTTTCATTGTTGTGGGCTCCATGAAATGACTTGCAAGAAAAAGGGCAGTGATGGGGCTGGCGTCGATCGCCAGTCCGAACGTGATTGTCAGTCTTGAACGTGATTGTCAGTCCTGTGCGGCGAAGGCATCGCCCAGGGCATTGATCAGACGATCCAGTTCATCGTGCTCGGTGATGAACGGCAGGCCCAGCTGGATGGTGTCGCCGCCGTAACGCACATAGAAGCCGGCCTTCCAGCAATGCATGGCGATCTCGTAGGGACGCCGCGCCGGCTCGCCGGGATAGGCCTCGACCTGCAGAGCACCGGCCAGGCCGTAGTTGCGGATGTCACTGATATAGCGAGTGCCCTTGAGCTCGTGCAGCTTCTTCTCGAACACCGGGCTCAGTTCACGGACACGGGGGATGAGCTGGTCATTCTCGAGCACGTCGAGGGCCGCCAGCGCCGCGGCACACGCCACCGGGTGACCGGAGTAGGTGTAGCCGTGGGGAATCTCCATCATGTAATCGGCGCCGCCGTTGTCCATGAAGGTCTGGTAGATATCGCCCTTGACGACCACGGCACCCATCGGCACCGCGCCATTGGTAAGCTGCTTGGCGACATTGAGGATGTCCGGTGTGACACCGAATTCCTCGGCGCCGCTCATGGCGCCCATGCGCCCGAAGCCGGTGATGACCTCATCGAAGATCAACAGGATATCGTGCTGGTCACACAGCTCGCGCAGTCGCTTGAGATAGCCCACAGGTGGCGGCAGCACGCCGGCGGAGCCTGCCATCGGCTCGACGATGACGGCCGCGATGTTGGAGGCATCATGCAGCGCGATCAGCTCCAGCAGCTCATCGGCGCGCTCGGCACCGGTCTGGGGCATGCCGGGGGTGAAGACATTTTCCTTGAGCAGGGTATGCGGTAGATGGTCGGCATCGACCCCCTGGCCATAGAGCGTGCGGTTGGCGCCGATGCCGCCGACGCTGAAGCCCCCGAAGTTGACGCCGTGATAACCCTTGCTGCGACCGATCAGCTTGGTCTTGGTCGGCTTGCCTTTCTTGCGCCAGTAGGCGCGAGCGATCTTCAGTGAGGTATCGGCGCTTTCGGAACCCGATCCGGTGAAGAAGACGTGATCCAGCCCCTCGGGCATCAGTCCCGTGATGCGATGTGCCAGCTCGAAGGCCTTGGGGTGGCCGTACTGGAAGGATGGCGCGTAATCCAGCTCGCGCAGCTGTGCGCTGACCGCTTCGGCGATCTCCGGGCGGCAATGGCCGGCACCGCAGGTCCAGAGACCCGACAGGCCATCGAAGATCTGGCGTCCCCGAGAATCCGTGAAGTAGGCACCCTGCGCCTTGGTGATGATGCGTGGGTCCTGCTTGAACTGCCGATTGGCCGTGTAGGGCATCCAGTAGGCGTCAAGTTGTTCCTTGCTCAATCCTGCCTGGGCGGAAGGGGATGTGTCGAAGGCGGTCATGATGTCTCCCGAAGAGTGCTGTTGTTGTTGGATCTCGTCTCCTGTCTGGCTAGATTAGAAAGCCCTTTTGATAAGATAAATGCCGTTGTCTTTATCTTCAGGAAAGCATTTACTTAACTTTCCATGTCGTGGAACTCAGGAGGGCAGACCATGCGCAAGGACGGCATGAGAGGACAGCTTGGCGATGCCGATCTGCGCTTGCTGCGCATCTTTCGCAAGGTGGTGGAGTGCGGCGGCTTCTCGGCGGCCGAGATCGAGCTCAACATCAGTCGCTCCGCCATCAGCATGGCGATGAGTGACCTGGAGACGCGGCTGGGCCTCAAGCTCTGCCAGCGGGGTCGCAGTGGTTTCGCGCTCACCAATGAGGGAAGAGACGTCCATGAAGCCGCGATGCAGATGCTGGCAGCGGCGGAAGGCTTTCGCACGCGCATCAACGGACTGCACGCCTGGCTCAAGGGCGAGCTGAACATCGGCATCACCGACAACCTGGTCACCATGCCGGAGATGCACATCACTCACGCCCTGAGCGCGCTCAAGAAGCACGGCCCGGAAGTGAAGATCAACATCCGCATGATCCCGCCCAATGAGATCGAGCGCGCCGTACTGGATGGGCGATTGCATACCGGCGTGATCCCGACGCTCAAGACGCTGCCGGGACTCGAGTATCGCTCGCTCTACGAGGAAACCTCCTGCCTTTACTGCGCGCGGGGCCATGTGCTGTTTCGCGAGCCCCGGGAAGGCGACACTCGCGCGCGCGGACGCCCGGTGGGGCAGGAGGAAATACGCCAGCATGATGCCGTGCTGCCTGCCTACGCGCAGACGCCCACGATCAAGGCGCTGCATGAGCCACTCAGGGCATCCGCCTCGGCGACCGACCGCGAGGGCATCGCCTTTCTGGTGCTCTCCGGGCGTTATCTCGGCTATCTGCCCACCCACTATGCCGAGCGCTGGGTGCGCGATGGCCAGATGCAGGCGCTCAGCCCGGTGGCCAACTCCTATGTCACCTATTACAGCGCCATCACGCGCAAGAGCCGTGCGCCCAATCTGGTGCTGGAGCGTTATCTGACCGAGCTGGACGCCCTGCGCCAGGCGACACCGACACGGAAAGCGCCATCTACCCAGGAGGGCCGGTCATGAATCAGCACCAGGGGAAGTGGGCCATCCAGGGGCGGGGAGACTGTCGGGGTCATCAGGCGCGGTGAAGCGGATGACCTATTCGTTGTCGTCGTAGTGAATGATCGACAGCAGCTGAATCGGGACCTCGTTCAACTTCTCGGGGCCATGCGGAACGCCGGCATCGAAGGCCAGGCTGTCGCCGGGGCCCATCTCATAGAACTTGTCACCGTGGCGATAGGTGAGATGTCCTGACAGCAGGTAGATGAATTCATGTCCGGCATGGCAGAAGTTGGGGAAGACTTCGCTGGCATCATCCATGGTGATCAGGAAGGGTTCGTAGCGCTTCTTGGGGCCCTGCTTGTAGCTCAACAGTTGATAGGCATGGCCGACTTCCGTGCCGGTGCGTACCACCTGCATGCCTTGCCCGGCCTTGATGTGCTGGGCACCACGCCCATTGACATCGTAATCGCTGAACAGCTTCGAGATCGGCAGACTCAAGGCATTGCACAGCTTGTTGAGGGTATCGAGACTGGTGGACACCTGGGCGTTCTCCACCTTGCTGATCATGCCCTGGCTGACACCGGCGATACGCGAGACGTCGGAAATCTTGTAGCCCTGCGAGACACGCTGCTGCTTGAGCGCGCGCGCGATGTGCTGCTCAAGTCCGAGACGCGTCTCGTCAGCTGCCGCCGTGATGGTGTCTTTCCTCTCTGACTGCGCAGCGGGGTCGGTCGCTGGTTCACGGGGCAGAGTGTCGGAGCTGTCCTGTTCCGACTTCTCGGAGGGAGCGGGGGATTTTCGCGGCATGATGACTCCTGTAGCGGAGAGGGTGGCAATGGGAAGGGGATGGCCGGCGAGGACACTGCATGTCCTTGTGAGGCATGCGGCGCATCGGCTCGCGGGCGGGGTATGGCGTGACATTACCAACTTTGCCGTCAACCCTCATCCTTGATGTCTGCCAAGGGGGCGGGAGTACCTTTCGAGAGTCCTTTTCAATCACCTGGCCTGGGTGTGAGGCAAGAGGCCTCCTCGACGTCACGTCGAGGAGGCCTCTTGCGTCTTGCGTTCGCAATGCGTCCTGACACTTCACCCGGTTATCACTGCAGGTCTTGCAGTGTCCGACATGGTGCGTGTGCTCAGCCGCGAGCCAGTCGCTTGGCCTTTTCCGGGTCATCGAAGGGCAGGGAATGGCTGATGGCCGAGAGGCTGGTCTCTCCGTCAGTGCCGGTCTTGAGGGTCAGCGGGGTGCCATGCTCGGCATAGCCGGGTTCGAGACGCGCCAGTGCCATGGAGCGATCGCTCAGGCGCGAGTACATGCCTTGGGTGATGACACCGACACACTTGCCGTCGGCGTAGATCTTGTCACCGATCTGGGCGACGTCTTTCGAGTCCAACAGCACGCCATAGACCTTGACGCGCTCCTTGCCCTGCAGCGCGAAGTGTTCGCTGGCGCCACGGAATTCGGTCTTGCCCGGGGAGACGGTGAAGTCCAGGCCCAGCTCCCACAGGGTGTCGCCCACCGGCTGGTCGGGATACGGGTAGGTTTCGGAATTGTCCGCCGGGTAGAACAGCAGGTGGCTCTCGACCCGCAGCCAGTCAAGGGTGCCGAAGCTGCACGGCTTGATGCCCATGTCGGCGCCATCTTCGAGAATCTGTTCCCACAGAGAGGGAGCGTCCTTGGCCTTGCAGAAGATCTCGTAGCCACGCTCGCCGGTGTAGCCGGTGCGCGAGATCATCACGTGGTAGCCGAACAGCTGGGTCTGCAGATGGTGGAAGTAACGCAGCTCACGGATGCCCGGCACATGACGCTCCAGAAAATCCACCGCGACCGGCCCCTGCAGTGACATGTCATGCATGTCGTCATCGAAGGTCAGGCTGACGGCGCGCCCCAGGGCACTCTTGGCCAGCATTTCATTCGCGGTGCCCGTGCCGTGCACCACGAGGTAGGAGTTCGGCGCCAGACAATAGACGATGCAGTCGTCGACGAACTTGCCGGCCTCATTCAAGACGCTGGCGTACACCGATTTGCCTGGATACAGCTTGGACATGTCCCGCGTGGTGACGTAATCCAGCACGGCCTGGGCGTGCGGGCCATTGCAGTGGATCTTCTTGAGCCCCGAGACATCCATCAGACCGGCGCGGGTGCGGATGGTCTCGTGGTCATCGGCCGTGTCCGAGACGGCGTAATTCCAGGCAGTGCCCATGCCATTCCAGTCTTCCAGCTCCGCGCCCAGCTTGCGGTGTTGTTCGGCCAATGCCGAGATGCGCCATGAATTCGCCATGCGTCCCTTTCTCCTGTGAGTCGTGCTGCCTAGCGTAAGTGGGTGGTGCCGTAGTCCTGCTGGTGCCGGCGGAGATGGCGCGCAAGACGCGCATTCGCCGCAGGAGGTGTTGTTGTTCTGTTGCCTCTTCAGGCGCCTCTTCAGGCGCTTCACAAGGGCTTGTGCCTGCTGCTTGCCTTGCCTGATCGCATGAGTGTCGATTCTTGAAAGGAAAGAAACATTCCTCATGGTTAAGCAAGGGGCTTGCCAATTCCGTCAAAGGCCATGGCCACGGCAACCCTTGAGCGAGTCAGGCGGCGATTGGCAGCACGAATTCGGGCGTGAATATCAGCGCTTTGCGTCATGCTGGTGCGAAGAGGGAGTTCTGGGCACCGAAATGATGCCTATTTCGAGAAACGGGCAGGAATTTACTCAGGGTCACCTGGCGTTTTCTGTGGGGTAAAACGAGCTCGGAAAATAAATTCCCATGCAAAACAGGAGGTTGATGAAAAGTTCTGGGCGGCAGCTGGCGAAATGGCATGCTGCATGCTTTTCTTTGAGGGAAATAAAGTTGACCAGCAGGAATCACAAAAACTCGTTTCATCCGCTATCTTGGCGTGGCGTGTCACCACAAGGGGTCAGGTTTCCCGGGGTGGCAGACAGTGTCGAGGGAGATGGAACCCGGTCCGCTCTCAGAGGAAACCCAGATGTCACCCGAAAAGGCGCAACAGTTCATCAAGGATCACGATATTCGCTACTTGCTGGCGCAGTTCGTGGATATTCATGGCGCTGCCAAGACCAAGTCCGTGCCGGCCAATTGCCTGATGGATGTGGTCGAGAAGGGCGCCGGCTTTGCCGGCTTCGCCGTCAGTGGTCTCGGCATGTCGCCGGAGGGGCCGGACTTCATGGCGCGGGGGGATCTGGACTCGCTGTGCCTGGTGCCGTGGCAGCCGGGCTATGCGCGCATGGCCTGTGATGGCTACGTCAATGGGCAACCGTTCGCCAACGACAGCCGTGTGGTACTGCTCAAGCAGCTGGAGCGCCTGAAGGAGAAGGGCTGGACGCTCAATACTGGGCTGGAGCCGGAATTCTCGCTGTTCCGCCGGGGGGAAGCGGGTGAGCTGTTGCCGGTGGATGAGAGCGATACCCTCGCCAAGCCCTGCTACGACTACAAGGGCCTGTCACGTTCGCGTGAATTCCTCGAGCGTCTGGTCGAATCGCTGCAGGCGGTGGACTTCGACGTCTATCAGATCGATCACGAGGACGCCAATGGCCAGTTCGAGATCAACTACACCTACAGCGATGCGCTGACCTCGGCAGACCGCTTCACCTTCGTGCGCATGGCTGCCGGCGAGATCGCCAATGATCTGGGCATGGTGTGCTCCTTCATGCCCAAGCCCCTGGCGGACCGCCCGGGCAACGGCATGCACTTCCACCTGTCCGTGTGTGATGACACCGGCCGCAATCTGTTTGGCGATGACTCCGATTCCCAGGGCATGGGCCTGTCGCCGCTGGCGTATCACTTCCTCGGCGGTCTGCTGGCGCATGCCCCGGCGCTGTGTGCCTTTGCCGCGCCGACCGTCAATTCCTACAAGCGTCTAGTCGGCGGCGGCAGCACCAGCGGCGCGACCTGGGCGCCGGTCTTCATCGCCTACGGGGACAACAACCGCTCGGCCATGGTGCGTGTGCCCTACGGTCGCCTCGAGTTCCGCCTGCCGGACGCCGGCTGCAACCCCTATCTCGTGCACGCCGCCATCATCGCCGCGGGGCTGGATGGCGTGGCGCGCAAGCTGGATCCGGGCACGCCCCACAACATCAATCTCTACTCGCTGACCCCGAGCGAATGCGCCGAGAAGGGCATCGAGACGCTGCCGCAGAATCTCTCGCTGGCCATCGATGCGCTCGAGGCGGACAGCATTCTGCGCGAGAGCCTGGGCGAGGGGATCTGCGCCGAGTTCATGCGCCTCAAGCGCGAGGAATGGCGGGACTACAACGCCCAGGTCAGTGAGTGGGAAGTCAAACGCTACGCCGAATTCTTCTGATCTCATCCGGCGGCGCTCGCGGATCTCGCGGGTCATGTCAGACGAGGGTCGCCACTGTCACCACCACGCTCAAGACACCAGGCAGGAGTCGCCTCCTGCCCGTGAGAGGACATCACCATGTGTGGAATCGTAGGGCTTTATCTCAAGAACCCGGCGCTGGAGTCGCGCCTGGGGGAGCTGTTCGAGCCGATGTTGATCGCGATGACCGATCGCGGCCCGGACAGCGCTGGCTTCGCCATTTATGGCGACGAATTTGACGCTGGCATCAAGCTGACGCTGCAAAGCGATGGTGTCGATGAGGATTGGGACGCGATCGCCAAGGGCCTGGGCGAGCAGGTCGGCACGGTGGCGGACTGGTTCAGCAATGCCAGTGTCGCGGTATTCAAGATCGCCGGGGAAGAGAGTGCCGTGCGCAGCTGGCTTGCCGACAGTGCCCCGCAGATTCGCGTATTGAGCGTGGGGCAGAGCATCGAAATCCTCAAGGCAGTGGGCCTGCCGGCCCATATCGCCAGCCTCTATGGTCTCAAGGGCATGCAGGGCAGCCACATCATCGGCCATACCCGCATGGCGACCGAAAGCGCCGTGACCCTGCAGGGCAGCCACCCGTTCTCCACCGGGCGTGACCTGTGCCTGGTGCACAACGGCTCGCTGTCCAACCACAACTGGCTGCGCACCAAGCTCAAGCGTGAAGGCATCAGCTTCGAGACCGACAACGATTCCGAAGTCGCCGCCGGCTACCTGACCTGGCGTCTGGAGCAGGGCGACAGCCTGGAATCCGCGATCACCGGCGCCCTGAAGGACCTTGATGGCTTCTTCACCTTCACCATCGGCACGCGTGATGGCTTCGCCGTGGTGCGTGACCCGATCGCCTGCAAGCCTGCCGTGATCGCCGAGACCGATGACTACGTGGCCATGGCCTCGGAATACCGTGCCCTGGCCAGTCTGCCGGGCATCAAGGATGCCCGCGTGTGGGAGCCGGAACCCGGCCGCCTGTATCTGTGGGAAAAAGACACCGCCCGTTCGGAGGCCGCGTAATGATGAAGACACACGATCTGGCCGTTGAAGGGCTGCGCGAATTGAACCAGGCCCTGCACGATGCCGACATCCTGAAGGACGCGCGTGAGTGGCGAGTGGTCAATTCCGACGGCGCCCACAACATCGCCTGCGGCATCAATGACGACATCAGTGTCGATATCGATGGCCATGCGGGCTATTACTGCGCGGGCATGAACCAGAAGGCCAGCGTCACCATCCACGGCAACACCGGGGTCGGGGTGGCGGAAAACATGATGTCCGGCTGCGTGCGGGTCAAGGGCGATGCCTCCCAGTCCGCGGGCGCGACTGCCCACGGCGGCCTGCTGATCATCGAAGGCAACGCCTCGGCGCGCTGCGGCATCTCGATGAAGGGCGTGGATATCGTCGTCAAGGGCAACATCGGGGCCATGAGTGCCTTCATGGGCCAGGCGGGACGCATGGTGGTCTGCGGCGACGCCGGTGAAGGGCTCGGCGATTCGCTCTATGAAGCGCGAATCTACGTGAAGGGCACGGTCGCATCGCTGGGCGCGGACTGCATCGCCAAAGACATGCGTGCCGAGCACCTGGAAGAACTGGCGGAGTTGCTGGCGAGTGCCGGAATCGAGGAAGACCCGGCCAGCTTCACGCGTTATGGATCTGCGCGTCAGCTCTATCACTTCAAGGTCGACAACGCCTCAGCCTACTGATCAGGATGCTCAACATGACCGACGAGACTCAAACACAGCCCTACAACCCGGCACTGCGGGAATCCGCCACCTTCGGCCGCGATGTCATCCATGAGATCCAGCGGGCGGCGGAGACGGGAATCTACGATATCCGTGGCTGGGGCGCCAAGCGCAAGGTGCCGCATTTCGATGACCTGTTGTTCCTCGGCGCCAGCATGTCGCGCTATCCACTGGAAGGCTATCGCGAGAAGTGCGAGACCGAAGTCGTGCTCGGCACGCGCCATGCCAGGAAGCCGGTCGTGATCAGCACGCCGGTGACCATCGCCGGCATGAGCTTCGGTGCCCTGTCCGCCCAGGCCAAGGAAGCGCTGGGCCGTGGTGCCTCGGAAATCGGCACCTCCACCACCACCGGCGATGGCGGCATGACCCCGGAAGAGCGCGGCCAGTCCTCGCGCCTCGTCTATCAGTATCTGCCGTCACGTTATGGCATGAACCCGGACGACCTGCGCAAGGCCGACGCCATTGAAGTCGTGCTCGGCCAGGGCGCCAAGCCCGGCGGTGGCGGCATGCTGCTGGGCCAGAAGATTTCCGAGCGAGTCGCGGGCATGCGCACGCTGCCGCAGGGCATCGACCAGCGCAGCGCCTGCCGCCACCCGGACTGGACCGGCCCGGATGACCTGGCGATCAAGATTGCCGAACTGCGTGAGATCACCGACTGGCAGGTGCCGATCTACGTCAAGATCGGCGCGACCCGCACCTACTACGACGTCAAGCTGGCGGTGAAGGCGGGCGCGGATGTCATCGTGCTGGATGGCATGCAGGGCGGCACCGCCGCCACCCAGGATGTCTTCATCGAACACGTCGGCATCCCGACCATGGCCGCCATCCCCCAGGCCACTCAGGCACTGCAGGAGATGGGCCTGCACCGTGAGGTACAGCTGATCGTCTCCGGCGGGATTCGCAACGGCGCCGATGTGGCCAAGGCGATCGCGCTGGGTGCCGACGCCGTGGCCATCGGGACCGCCGCCTTGATTGCGCTGGGCGACAACCATCCGCGCTATGCCGATGAGTATCAGAAGCTGGGGTCCGCCGCCGGTTTCTATGACGACTTCCAGGATGGCAAGTGCCCGGCCGGTATCTCCACCCAGGACCCGGAGCTGAGCCAGCGACTGGACCCGGTCGCAGCCGGCAAGCGTCTTGCCAACTACCTGCGCGTGCTGACGCTGGAAGCCCAGACTCTGGCACGTGCCTGTGGCAAGTCGCACCTGCACCACCTGGAACCGGAAGATCTGGTCGCCCTGAACGTGGAAGCCGCGGCCATGGCCCGGGTGCCGCTGGCGGGCACCAACTGGGTGCCGGGCCAGGGCGGTTACTGATGGCACGATCTCTATCGTGCGTGTGCCATTGCGCATGAGAGCGATCGTGCATGGCTGCCATTGCGCATGATTGTCATGGCAAAGCTGCGAAGCCTTTTGTCAGCAAGATCGCCGCAATGTTGTCCAGGCAAAATGTCGCAATGACAAGAACTCTGCTCCGGTTGATGTAGAAAAATATGACCTGACGATATTGAGTTATCAAAGCGCCTCACCCTTCGGTGAGGCGCTTTCTTTGGTGGTGAGTACAATCAAGGAAAAAGGCCAATATCATGCAAGCGAAAGTGCATCAGAATGCTGACGGTGGAGAAGCGCGTAGTGTCGTGTCGATTGTGAGATCGTGATTCTCCCAAGATAAAGTTTTTCCATTCTTTCAGCATCTTGAAGACATTAAATGAGAAATATGTCAGGCGTAGCGATTGGCTTATTAGGTGAGGTTGGGTCAGGGCAATAATGGTGAATGCAAGCCGATATTCATGAGCTTTGTGTTCTGTTTTGGTGCGTGAATACCTCTATTGATTGTTCATATGTGAAATGGGGTTTTCAGACGATTTTGCCGGGCATGCGGGGTAATGATTTTGCCGTCAATGGCACGAAATATGCTCAAGAAATGGAGTGGTAGTCGGATGCACGTCATCGTCAAGACGGCGGCATTACAACAAGGACAATTTCTCAGAGCAGGGTCGTGTCATGAAAAGCCCGCAATCATCCTCTGTCACTGCCGGGATTCGAAGTCGGCAACACTATCCACGCATCGAGGCGCTGCCCGATGCCCAACGGTATCTGGTGGCGTGCCAGTCTCCCGAGAGCCTGCCAGGCACTGGAGAGGCGGCGGGCAACGCCCGTCAGCAACTGCAAATGCATTGTCAGCTGATCAGCACGCTGCTGGGGCAGCTCGGTAGCCGCGAGGTGGGAGGCGCCGTGCAATCCGCTCCGGCAACAGAGGCGTTGCCCACGGGGCCCGCCGACAGCGCCCGCCTGCATCGCTGGTACGACGTCGATGACCGCCCGAAGGCCTGCGACGCACTGGTCGGCGCCATCAGCGAGATCGGTGTCGCGGGGTGTCTGGTCATCATCGGCAGTGAGCATTTCGTGTGGCAGGTCGCCAATCTGGCTCAGCAGCAGGGTCTGTTGCTGGATGACATGGTGATGCTGCCGGTGGCTGCCCTGGGGCGGCATGTGTTCTGCGTGCACTGTCAGCAGGTCAGTGAGCACGTCATCCACTCACCGTCAGCCTGTGATGGCTGTGGTTTGATGCTGGAAGTGCGTGATCATTTTTCCAAGCGTCTCGGCGCCTACATGGGCGTGCGAATCGATGCGGAAGCCCCGGGAGAGATTCCCCCACAGGAGGAGGTGGCACCATGTCTCGCTTCATGAAGGCGCGGGTCGCCGCGGTCGATCAGCTCAGCAGCAGCGTGCGCCGTCTCACTCTGGTGCCTGCCGATGAGGCCTCACCCTTCACGCCGTTCTCACCGGGCAGTCATGTGGTGCTGGGCATTCCGGGAGAAGGGCGGGTGTGTCGCAACGCCTATTCATTGATCAGCCCGCCGGATGATCCCTCGCAGTACTGCATCGCAGTGCGTCGTCAGCCGGTCTCGCGTGGGGGCTCCGAAGCCATCCATTCACGCGTGCAGGTCGGCGACGAGCTGGAGCTCAGCCCGCCAGCCAACCTCTTTCTGCCGCACTGGCAGGCGCGCCATCACCTGATGCTGGCAGGCGGCATCGGCATCACGCCGTTTCTCTCTTACCTGCCGGAGCTGGAGAGTCGTGGCGCCAGCTGGGAGCTGCACCTGCGCAGCCAGGACCTCGACGTCGCCCGCTTCCCGGAGGCCGCGCCCTATCTGGCGAGTGGCAACATCACCCAGCACCGTCTCGAGCGTCCGAATCTGAAGGCCCTGCTGGCGCGTCAGCCCGCCGGCACTCACGTCTATCTCTGCGGCCCGCAGGCCATGATCGATGCCGTGAAGGAAGCTGCACGCGAGCTGCACTGGAGTCTCGCGCGCATCCACCACGAGGTCTTTGCCGCCCCGGAACCGGGGACTCCCTTCACGGCCGTGGCGCGCGGCAGCGGCGTGGAAGTGGCGGTCGGTGCTCAGGAATCGATGCTGGAAGCACTGGAGCGCAGCGGTGTCGAGGTGACGAGCCTGTGTCGCGGCGGGGTCTGCGGACAGTGTCGGGTCGAGATGCTGGAGGGGGAGGCGGAACACCGTGACGCCTTCCTCGATGAACAGGAGCGGGCCAGTCAGCGCTGCGTGATGCCCTGCGTTTCCCGGGCACGCAGCCAGCGGCTGGTGTTGGATCTCTGAAACCGTCTTTCGCGAGATGGACCCCCAAGGAGCAGGAACATGCAATTTTCCCCGCGAGATGACCAGGCGTTCCATGGTCAGTTCACCTTCAAGAATTCCGACTACGCCATCCAGCGTTTTCCCTTCCCGTTCCCGGAAGATGAGTACCGTTACTCGGTCAATATCGAGCCGCATGTCTTGCCGGGCAAGCCGGGCTCCATCACCGAGCACATGCTGGATATCGATGAGCATTATCTGAGCGAGATCGCCGAGCGTGAGCGGGTGCTGGCCAAGAACCCCAGACGCTGCCTGGTGATGCCACACATGCAGCCGGCAGCCTGGGACTTTCTCGAATTCGTGATGACGCACTACGCCCGGGACTATCCGCAGGCCTTCAGTTTCGAGCGCGACGGCGATGACTGCGTGTGGCGCAACCATCTGCTGGAGCTGGAACAGAGCTTCCGCATGGGCGATGACGCCAGCCTGCCACTGCCGCCACTGGACTATATCGGCCGTCAGATGCAGGGCGATATCGCGCTGCTGGACCAGCGCGACGGTGACCTCTTCATGGACGCCGGCATGATCACCTGTCCGGCGGACTGGTCACTGGCCTTCGATGCTGGCATGAGCTTCAAGCAGTGGC
Organism: Cobetia sp. 3AK; assembly: GCF_029846335.1. Lineage (NCBI taxonomy): Bacteria > Pseudomonadati > Pseudomonadota > Gammaproteobacteria > Oceanospirillales > Halomonadaceae > Cobetia > Cobetia sp. 3AK. The sequence continues at coordinate 23,532 of NZ_JARWKR010000008.1, forward strand.
ATGGTCCGGTGCCGCTGGCGCATGAGATGGGCGTGTTCGATCGCGCGCTCAAATACCTGTGCGCCATCCAGGTCGGCGGGCCGGTGCGACGCCTCAACTGGACCATGACCATCCATCCGCGCATGGACAGCTCCCCGGAGACCTATGCCGAGTGGGGCAGTGATCGCACCACCATCACCGCCGAAAACGCCGGTCGTGATGTGCATCTGCGCGTCGAGCTGCAGACGCTGGTGCGCATGCCGCGCAGTCATGCGCTGTTCTTCGGTATCCGCACCTATCTGATCAGCCTCGAGGACCTGTGTACCAACCCGGTCTGGCAGTCGCGCTTGTTGAATGTGCTCAAGACCCTGCCGGCGGAGCTGATCGACTACAAGGGGCTGACGCGCTATCTGCCCAGCGTGCTCGAGTGGCTGGAAGCCCGCGAGGCAAGCGTTGCGGCCAAGGCCGAAGCGACGGCGCAGGCAGCGGTCTAGGCCACGTTGCGGGCAAGCCGCTCTGGCCAAGAGCTCCTGATAAAGAGCTCTTGATAAAGAGCTCTCGGCAAACCGCTCTCGGCACCGAGGGCGTGATAGGGCATGGATTGCAAGCCGCTGACGAAAGCGCTTGCGAATAACAACAAAGGGGAAACGCTGGTGAATATCGATGTGCTCCAACTCAGCTACGCGCTGGATACGTTCTACTTCCTGATGTGTACCGCGCTGGTCATGTTCATGGCCTGCGGCTTCGCGATGCTGGAATCCGGGCTGGTGCGCTCCAAGAATACCGTCGAGATCCTGACCAAGAATGCGCTGCTCTACGGCATCGCCTGTCTGGTGTTCCTGGTGGTGGGCTACAACGTGATGTATCCCGGTGACAATGCCATCAGCAGCGTGATTCCGGGGCTGTCGTTCATGCTCGGCGCTGACAATACCCTCAGCGACATCAGTGCTGGCGAAGGGGCGGCCTATTACTCCAGCATGGCGGACTTCATCTTCCAGGCGGTGTTTGCCGCCGCGACCATGTCCATCGTCTCGGGGGCCGTGGCGGAACGCATGCGCCTGTGGCCGTTTCTGATCTTCGCGGTGGTGATGGTCGCGGTCATCTATCCGGTGGAAGGCTACTGGAAGTGGGGCGGCGGTTTCCTGGATGCGATGGGCTATCAGGACTTCGCAGGCTCGGTGGTCGTGCACATGGCGGGCGCGGCGGCGGCATTGGCGGCGGTATTGCTGGTCGGTCCGCGCAAGGGGCGCTACGGCGTGGACGGCAAGGTACGTGCCATTCCGGGCGCCAACCTGCCGATCGCCATGCTGGGCATGTTCATCCTGTGGATGGGCTGGTTCGGTTTCAATGGCGGCTCGATGCTCAAGATCGCCAGTCTCGATGATGCCAACAGCGTGGCGCGTATCTTCGTCAACACCAATGCGGCGGCCTCGGCAGGGATGGTGGCCGCGGCGCTGCTGTCACGCGCCATGTTCGGCAAGACCGACATGACCATGGTGATGAACGGTGCCCTGGCCGGTCTGGTCTCGATTACTGCCGAGCCGTTGCTGCCGTCTGCCGGCCTTGCGGTGCTGGTCGGTGCGGTAGGCGGCATCATCGTGGTGCTGTCGGTGGTGGGACTGGACCGTCTCAAGATCGATGACCCGGTCGGTGCCATCTCCGTACACGGCTCCGCCGGCCTGTGGGGCATCATGGCAGTGCTGTTCTCCAATCCGGACGCCGCGTTCGGTACCCAGATCCTGGGCACGCTGATCATCTTCGCCTGGATGTTCGGCGCAAGCTTGGTGGCGCTGCTGGTGATCAAGAAGGTCTGTGGTGGCCTGCGTGTCAGCGAGGAAGAGGAACTGGAAGGCATGGACATGCACGAATGTGGCATGGGGGCCTACCCGGAGTTCGTCAACATGTCCTCCCCGTCACAGGGAGAAGGCACTGCGTCCGGGCATGCTGGCAAGGCGAGCGCTGCAGTCCCGGCTGCGGTGCTCAAGGGGGCGGCGCGTTGAGCCTGCCCCCCCCCCAAGTGCTGGAGTCTCAGAGTTTGATGTGATGAGCCCCGCCAGCATGTGACACGAGAAGGCCCGCCAATTGGCGGGCCTTCTCGTGTTCCAGGGTGAGCGGAAGGGGAAAGGGTGGGCAAGGGATAGGGAAAGGAGGGGGAAACAAGAGGGAAACAAGCGGGATGATGGACGTCCCGGGAGAACAAGCAGCGACCAGCAGGAAACTGCCTGTCAGCGGCGGTGCAGTCCCCCCAGCTCATGATTGATATGGCGGGCGCAGTCCATCAGCGCGCCGCGCAACAGCAGGCGCCGGCGCTCGTCGGCCATCATCGCATCGGGGCCCGAGATATTGATGGCGCCCACCAGATGACCGGTATGGTCATAAAGTCCCGTGGCGATGGCAGTGGCGTAGTCGGAACGACTTTCCACCCATCCCTGGCGGCGGGCTTCCTCAATGGCATCCTTCAAGGCCGGCAGGTTCTGGGGCGCCGGCGGTGGGTAGTCATCCAGACGGATCTGGCGGTAGAGCTGCTGCAGTTCATCCTCGCCCAGCACCGTGAGCAGGATGCGCCCCATGGCACTGACATGACACGGCAGACGGGAGCCGATGGGGATGTTGACCGACATGCGCTGTGCGGCGAAGGCGCGGTAGAGATAGATGGCATCCGTGCCCTCACGCACGCTCAGGTGACATGACATGGTGGTCTGATCGCGCAGGGTGTCCAGGTGGGGCGCCACTACCTCGACCAGGTCACGACTGGCCAGATAGCTGAAGCCCAGCGAGATGACCTGTGGCCCCAGTTCATAGGTGTTGCGAGCGATCTTCTTGAGATAGCCCATGTCGGTGAGGGTGATGACGATACGATAGATGGCCGAATTGGTGGTGCCCAGTTCCTCGGCGAAGTCATTGGTGGTCAGCACCTTGCGCCTGCTGCTGAACATCTCGAGGATTCTCAGCCCGCGAAACAGTGCCGGCACGGTGTAATCATTCTCGCGAGCAGGTGCGGTCGAGAGCGATGGGTCATCGGTCACGACATCCTGCCCGGAAGGGAGCGAGGCGTGGGAATCGGGCATACCTGGTTCCTTTTGCTGCGTATGGCGAGCCGTAGGTGAAACGCAGTCTCCCCGTCGCTGCCTGGAACTCAGACGACGACGGGGAGCGGGTGACAACGTGAGAGGCATGCGCGAGCGGATGCCAAGGTTGCGTCGCAATCGCTAGCCGTGATGATGGGCCAGCAGGGCAGCGGCTGTCACGGTCTGCCCCGAGTATTCGCGCATGGCATCGAGCATGACGCCCCACAGATAGTGGCTGGAGGCGATGTCGAACAGCAGGTGGAAGCAGGGGCACTGATGGCTTCCCACGTTGACGATGATCGCGTTGGTGCGTGCCACTGACGTCTGGGCGACGCTCCCGGGCGGGAAGGCCTCACTGCGCAGGTCCACCCCGCACAGCTTGGCCATCAGCGTCGGTACGCTGCTGCCACTCAGGCTGAACCAGGCGTGGGAATCCCGCCGTGGCAGGGAATGCACGCGCCTGCCCTGGGCCAGTGCGTCATCCGCCTGCGCCATGAGCGGCAGCTCGGCCACGCCCGCATCGGGGGTGATGGCCGGCGTCAGTTGCAGAAACTCGCCCACTGACAGCCTGACCAGCCAGCTGCCATCCGTCTGGAGCCTTGCCGTATTGGGCGTATCCGGCACCGTGAAGCCCAGCGAGGCCAGCCAGTCGGCGGCCTCGCGGCCGCGAACGCCTGCGCGTCCCAGGGCGCTCATGTCGGCGAGCGCACAGTGGCTGAGAACGGTTGCCGTCACCGAATCACTTGATGCGTCGGTTGTCGACGCGCCGGTGAGGCTTGCCGGCAGTGCACAGCGCGCCAACGCCGTGGCGCCATCCAGGTGGTCCGTCATTGATGTCGTCATTTCACAGCTCCTGGCGGGCAGACTTGGGATCAAAGAAGGGCAGTGCCACGATCTCGGCCTGGACCAGTACGTCGCCCTGGGTGCGGATGGTGATCTTGCTGCCGGGCGTACTGCTGTCGATTCCGGCGTAGGCCAGGCCGATGATGGCACCCAGCGTCGCGCTGTATTCACACGAGGTCACGTTGCCGGTGATGTCGCCACCGGGCTTGGCGGCGTCGGCGCTCTGCTCCCCGCCGCTGAGCACCAGCTGACCTTCCAGCGGTTGCGGGCTGTCCTTGGGCAGCATGAAGCCGACCAGCTTGCGGGTCTGGGGCTGGGCGGCAAGAATCTCGATCGCACGACGGCCGACACAGAAGGGCTTCTTGTGGCTGACTGCCCACTCAAGGCCGATCTCGCCGGGATGGCTCATGCCATCGGTGTCCTGACCAATGATGATGTGGCCTTTTTCCAGACGCAGCAGCCGCTGGGCCTCGACACCGAAGGGGCGGATGTCGGCCTGCTCGCCTGCCAGCATCAGCAGGTCCCACAGCGCTTCGCCGAAACGGCTCGGCACGTGGATCTCGTAGCCCAGTTCACCGACGAAGCCGACCCGCAGCAGGCGGGCGGGAATCCTGCCCTGCGTGCCCAGCAATTCGGTCTCGAGATGGCCGGTGCGCAGCTCCAGATAGGGGAAGGCCTGGGGGCTCAGGTCGATGTCGCGACACACCTTGCTCAGCACCTCGCGGGCCTTGGGCCCGGCCAGATTGACGGCGCAGTAAGCGGCGGTGACGTTGGTGATATCGACATCGAGTCGCCACTGGGCATTCCACTTCAGCATCTGCTGGTAGACACGGTCCACGCCGCTGGTGGTGGCGGTGACATAGAAGTGTTCCTCACCGAGGCGGCACGAGACGCCATCGTCGATGATCACGCCTTGCTCGTTGGCCATTGTGGCGTAACGTGTGCGACCCACCGGCTGCTTGAGGAAGGCGAAGGTGTAGAGGCGGTTGAGCAGCTCGGCGGCATCCGGCCCGCGCAGCTCGATGCCACCGAGGGTCGAGACATCGATCAGGCCCACGCCGTTGCGCACGGCCAGCGCCTCGGTCTGCATGGCGTCATTGCGCTGCTCCGGGCGGCCATAGAAGGCCGGGCGCGCCCAGTGGCCGGCCGGCATCATGCTGGCACCTAGAGCTAGATGGCGCTGATGCATCGGTGTCTGGCGGTAGGGGTCGAAACTGCGACCGGCCAGCAGCGGCAGCGGTTCGGCCACGAAGGGCGGGCGCGCGGTGGTCACGCCGGTCTCGCTGACGGTGCGCTGTGTGGCCTCCGCGACCAGACGCGCGGCCGGCAGTGCCGAGTGACGGCCCTGGGACGGACCCATGCCCAGTGTCGAGAAGCGCTTGACCAGCTGGATGTCGCGATAGCCATGGCGGGTGGCATTGAGGATGTCGCGAATCTGCAGGTCTTCATCCAGATCAACGAACTCCTTGCCCTTGGGGTGCGCGAACAGCGGCCAGCCATGCTGACGGAAGGGGCGTGACGGCGTGACGACCGCCGGCTCACTCGCCTCCAGCGTGGCATCCACGATCTTGCCTGCGCTAGCAAGCCCGTTCAGGGCGGCGCTCGCGGCACGCTGACCATCGGCGATCACGTCCTTGAGGTGATAGAGGCCATTGGCGGAGCCTGCCATGTGCAGGTGTGCCGGCAGGCCGCTGAGGCTGAAGCGTGCATCATCATCCAGATAGGAGAGCTTGGCACCCGCCTGGCAGGCCAGCTGATAGACCGGCATGTAGCCCGCCGTCATGCAGACCAGATCACAGGGGATCACCTCTCCCTCGGTGGCCAGTTCGCCGCGCGCGACGATCTTGCGTACCTCGACGCCGGTGACGTGATGCAGCGACTTCTCCGCCTGCGCCTCGAAGATGGCGTGCTCGAGCTTCAGGGCGATGCCGCAGTGGCGCACCGCATCGGCAAGGCTTGCCTCATCGGGCTGGGCGCGCATGTCGAGCAGCGCGACGATGTTGACGCCGTGCTCCATCAGGTCCAGCGCGGCCAGATAGCCATCATCGCTGCCGGTGATCACCACGCCTTGCTTGCCAGGCAACACGCCATAGTGCTGCATCAGGCGCTGGGCGGCACTGGCGAGCATGATGCCCGGCAGGTCGTTGTTGCGAAATACCACCGGCTGATCGAAGGCGCCGCTGGCAAGAATGCATTCCTTGGCGCGCACCTTGTAGAGGCGCTTGCCGCGGATCACCGGCAGGTAGTTGTCGGTGAACCAGGCATTGCAGGTCGCCTCGGTCATCACGTCGATGCGCGGATGCGCCGTGACGGCCTCGCTCAGCGTCTGCAGTGTCTGGTTGGCCTCATGGCCTTCGGCGTCGAAGCGCGCATAGGTCAAGGCGCCGCCGAGCAGACGGCCCTGTTCGACCAGCAGCACGTTGGCGCCACCCTCGGCAGCCCCAAGCGCGGCCGTCATGCCGGCCGGGCCGGCGCCTACCACCACCACGTCGTGGAACAGATAGGCCTTGTCGTGATAGTCGCCACGCACGTCCAGATTCAAGGTCCCGAGCCCGGCCTTGCGGCGAATCAGCGGCTCCCAGTACTTCCAGACGCCCTTGGGCTTGTAGAAGGCGCGGTAATAGAAGCCCACTGGCATGAATTTCGAGAACTTGCCCAGTCGCATGTCGCGGTCATTGTCCAGGCTGCCATTCACGTTCTGAGCAGTGACCTGCAAGCCGCTGCTGATCTGGCGCTCATCGCCCAGCACGTTGGGCTCATCCGGCAATTGCACCAGGGTGTTGGCATCCTGGCCGGCAAAGGTCAGGGCGCCGCGCGGGCGGTGATACTTGAAGGAGCGCGACAGCAGCCAGCGGCCATTGGCGGCCAGGGCGCTGGCGATGGTGTCGCCGGCAAAGCCCTGGTAGCTCACACCATCGAAGCTGAAGGTCACCGGCGTGTCACGGTCGATCAGTCGGCCCAGCGGGGCCGGCAGACGTGCGCCTCGGGTCATGGGGACTCTGGCGTTCATGCGCGTTCTCCCGAGCTATCCGTGGTGTGCAGTGGAAACTCCACGCGCTGGGTGAAGCGCTCGGAGGGATCGAAGGTGCGCAGGATCTCGTCGGTCACGGTGTGACGCTCGGCGAGAAACCAGTAGCTGGAGGCGGCGTGCATCCACCATTCGGTGACGACACCGGCGGTGTTGTCGCTGAAGAAGACGTAGTCGGCCCACTCGCGATCACTGCAGGTATCGGGGTCTGGCATGTCGGCAAGCTCGCCGCCATACACGAATTCGCTGATATTTCGGGGCCCATTGAGTGGGCAGGGCATGATCTTCATCGCGGAAATCCTTGACCGTTGTTCTTGTACATCCAGCGTGGGGTGCGCATTCCCGGGCAGTCATCGAGCCTTGTAGGTCGAGCCGTCGCGAGGCATCAGTGGCTGGCGGCAGTCGCGCCCATCTCGTTGACCTGACGGAAGCGCGCGAAGCGCTCCAGCGCGAAGGGGGCGATCAGGTCCGGGGTCTTGCCGCCGGAGGCGACCAGTTCGGCCATGGTCTTGCCGCAGATCGGCGTCGCCTTGAAGCCCCAGGTGCCCCAGCCGGCGTCCAGGTAATAATTCTCGACGGGGCTCTCGCCCATGATCGGGCTGTAGTCCGGGGTCATGTCGGTTGTGCCTGCCCATTGGCGCATCAGGCGGGCCTGGGACAGGAAGGGGAACATCTCCAGCGCCGCGGCGATCAGGCTCTCCTTGAGGTCCAGCGTCGAGCGGGTGTTGTAGAGCGGGTAGGGGTCGGAGCCACCGCCGAACACCACCTCGCCACGGCTGGTCTGCTGCACGTAGCAGTGCAGGGCCGAGGAGCTGACGAGCGGATCGAGAAACGGCTTGAACGGCTGGGTGACCATCGCCTGCAGCGGATAGCTGATGATGGGCATGGTGAAGCCGGCCTTGCTGGCGAGCACTGAGCTGTGCCCGGCCACCGCCTGCACCACGCAGCCGCACTGCACGGTGCCGCGATTGGTCTTCACCGCGCGGATCTTGCCGCCTTCGACCACGAGGTCCTGCACCTCGGTGAGCTGGTGGATCTCGACACCGCGCTTGGCGGCCTCCTTGGCGTATCCCCAGGCGACGGCATCGTGCCGCGCAGTGGCACCATCGATATGCCACAGGCCCGCCATGACCGGCAGGTGGCCGGGGTCCAGGTTCAGGCTCGGTACCAGCTCGCGGATCTGCTGGCGATCCAGCATCTCGGTGCGCCCACCGAAGTGGGTGTTGACCTCGGCGCGCTGGCGGAAGGCCCGCACAGTGGAGTCGGTATGCGCTAGGGTCAGTTGGCCGCGTTCCGAGTACATGATGTTGTAGTCGAACTCGTTGGACAGTCCCTGGAACATGCGCACCGATTCGCTGTAGAAGCGCACGCCTTCCGGGGTCAGATAGTTGGAGCGAATCACCGCGGTGTTGCGCGCGGTGTTGCCGCTGCCCAGGTAGGCCTTTTCCAGCACGGCGATATTGGTGATGCCGTGATACTTGGCCAGATAGTAGGCGGTGGCCAGGCCGTGTCCGCCGCCGCCGATGATGACCACGTCGTAGCGGGACTTCAGCTCCGTGGGCGGTGGGAGGTCGACTTCGGCCGGATACTCGGAGGACAGGCCGTACTTGAGCAGAGAAAAGGGCATCATTCACTCCCGGTACGCGCAAACGTACCTCTAGTGGTTCAGGCCGACTGGCGACGCGCGGCAGTCAGGGTGTTGGCAAGCAGGCAGGCGATGGTCATCGGGCCGACGCCCCCGGGGACAGGCGTGATGGCGCCCGCGATCTTGCTGACCGCAGCGAAGTCCACATCCCCGACCAGTCGCGTGCGCGCCTTGCCGGTAGGGCTTTGCTCGGCGGACTGCGCGATGCGATTGATGCCCACATCGATGACCACGGCGCCGGGCTTGATCCAGTCGGCGCCGATCATGTTCGGGCGCCCGACCGCGGCCACCACGATGTCAGCCTGACGACAGAGCGCGGCAGGATTCTGACTGCGCGAGTGCAGCTGGGTGACGCTGCAGTTGGCGGCCAGCAGCAGGCTGGCCATCGGCTTGCCGACGATGTTGGAGCGCCCGATGATCACCGCATGCAGGCCAGAAAGATCCCCACCGCGCTCGGCAAAGGTGTCACGCAGCAGGCGCATGCAGCCGGTGGGCGTGCAGGGCGCCAGGGCATCGGCCCCTTGGACCAGCGCCCCGACGTTCATGCGATGGAAGCCGTCGACGTCCTTGGCGGGGTCGATGGCCTCCAGCACCGCGTCTTCCTGAATATGGGCCGGCAGCGGCAGCTGGACGAGGATGCCATGCACATCAGCGTCGGCATTGAGCTTCGCTACCAGCGCCAGCAGCTCGGCCTCGCGGGTCTCGCTGGGCAGGATGTGCTCGAAGGACTGCATGCCACACTCGACGGTACGCTTGAGCTTGTTGCGCACATACACCTGACTTGCCGGGTCCTCGCCGACCAGCACGACGGCAAGCCCCGGTATCACGCCTTGCTGCGCGAGGCTTGCGACCTCTGCCGTGACTTCCTCCAGCAGTCGCGCCGAGGCGGCCTTGCCATCGATCACGGCGGCGGTGGGCTGTGCGAGTGTCTCGTCCGCGATCGCGGTGGGTGTCGCTTGGGTATTCATGACTGCGCTTCCTCCCTTGGGTGACGGCCGATGATTCACACGTGGTCTGTCTTGAAGACTTGCTTGACGCCTTGTTTGAAGACTTATTTGACGCCTTGTTTGAAGACTTATTTGACGCCTTACTTGAAAATCACGGTGCGATCATTGGCGAGGAAGACGCGGTGTTCGATGTGATAGCGCACGGCATTGGTCAGCGCCTGGGTCTCGGTATTGCGGCCGGCGGCGACCAGGTCATCCGGGGCGAAGTTGTGCTCGACTCGCTGTACGGCCTGATCGATGATCGGCCCTTCGTCGAGGTCTGCCGTGACGTAGTGGGCGGTGGCGCCGATCAGCTTGACCCCGCGGGCGTGTGCCTGGTGGTAGGGCTTGGCGCCCTTGAAGCCGGGCAGGAAGGAGTGGTGGATGTTGATGGCGCGCCCGGCCAGCTTCTGGCACAGCTCATCGGAGAGAATCTGCATGTAGCGCGCCAGTACCACCAGCTGAGTGCCGGTTTCCTCGACGATGTCCATCAAGGCCGCTTCCTGGCGCGCCTTGGTGTCCTTGGTGATCGGCAGGTAGACGAAGCGGATGCCTTCGCGCTCGACCATCGGGCGCAGGTCCAGGTGGTTGGAGACGACCGCGGTGATCTGCATGTCCAGCTCACCCTTGCGATAGTGGTAGAGCAGATCATCCAGGCAATGGTCGAACTTGGAGACCATGATCAGCACCGGCATCTTGTCCTTGCCACCGTGGATCTGCCACTGCATCTCGAAGGGCGCCGCCACATCTTCAAAGGCCTGACGCATACGCTCGATATCGCCTTCGATGCCCGTGTTGAAACGGAAGCGTGCGCGCAGGAAGAACTGCCCCTTGTCCTCATCATCGTACTGCGCCAGCTCACTGATGTAGCACTCGTGAGTGGTCAGGAAGGTGGTGATGGCCGCCACGATGCCGGACGTCGCCGGGCAGCTGATGGTGAGGATGAAGTGATCGTCTGAGGTGCAGGTCGCGTGAGGCATTCTGGGCTCCGATGTCGGCAGAAAGGCATTGTTGTTGTGATATGAAGAATCTCATTCACTGACGTGGTTTCGATTCGGTTATTTCCTGTCAGTGACTTAATTTTCTTCTCAAGTAAATAACAATGTTTTTCTGGCGCTGGGTCAAGCCTGATCGACGCGTCGACCGGTGTTAGTGTCCATGAAATGAAGACAATGATTCACTGATGAATCTTTACCGCTTTGGGGGATCGCGGAGCAGGGTAAAGCCATGAGGCGGGCGAGGATGGGACAGGTGCCTGATGAGACACGCTCGTCTCGAGTTGGCTACAGCCTGCGAGCAACGTGAAAGGAATCGTCATATCCCGGTTGGGCAATTGCTGGCTGCAATATCAACACGTTAGTGTGCACTCATTGTATGCCTTGAGGTGTGACCTCTTGAGCCGGTATTCCTGCAAGACAATGAGGTAGACACGATGCGCACATTGACGATCGCGGCACTGATGGTGGCCAGCATGGCCGGTTCCAGCGTAGCGATGGCCGGCAACCCGGCTGATGATGGCCACGCTGCCAAGTCCCAGTACACCCAGCACAAGGACAGCGTCAGGACCTCTGCCCAATCCCACAAGGCGGCCGCTTCCGGGCAGGTGGCTGACAAGTCCTCTCACGTTGCCAGCAAGGCCCACGATGCCAAGTCCAAGGTGAGCAACAAGGCGAGCGATACCAATTCCCGCTATCAGAAGAAGAACTATGCTGACGTGCTCAAGAACGAGCGCCACTGATGGCATGACGCTTTTGCTCGGCACGGCTTGAGTCGGGCACGCTCCTTGAGATCCGCGCCTGACTGGCGCGGCAGGCGGTGTGCCTCTGGTGTGCGTCATCAGACGCTGACGTCGCGTGTTTCATACGCTCGCCTCGACAAGATGCAAGCATTCGTCAAGCGAGCCTGACTGGCTTGCGAACATAAATATCAAGGAGTTAGTGTGCCACCACCCTGTCTCCCTGGACCCTGGACCCTGGTCTTCAGGTCAGGAAGGGGACAATTCGCGAGTAGAGAGGAGTAGGTACGATGCGCAGGATGACGATTGCAGCACTCATGGTAATGGGCATGGCTGGCTCCTCAGTGGCAATGGCAAATTCCTACACTGATGCGGCGAAGGACAGTGCCAAGTCCCAGTACACCACAGCCAAGGACAACGCCAGTTCCAAGGTGACTTCCCGGACTGACAGTGCCTCTTCCAAGGCCAGCTCTGCCAAGGCCAAGACAAGTGACAAGGTCAGCTCTGCCAAGTCCAAGGCAAGTGACAAGGTCAGCTCTGCCAAGACCAAGGCAAGTGACAAGGTCAGCTCTGCCAAGTCCACCAAGTCCACCAAGTCCAGCTACGAAGACAAGTTCAAGTGATCTGATCCCCCTGGATTCGGGGGAGTCATGTGACACCCAGTCCCCGTCAGCCTCAGGCTGGCGGGGGCTTTTTCGTGGGGGGATCCCCAAGGCCGCGCAGGAGTCGTCTCTCGCCGGGAAGTGCGTTCTGCCCGGCACGCCATGAGGAGAATGGGCGAGCCTGACGGGCATTGGCAGATCAGTGGTCCGAAAAGGTCTCGACCAGATGTTGGGCGAAGGCCTGCACGCGGCGTGGTTGAGCGCGGGCGGGCGGGAACAGCAGCTGAAGCGGTGAGGGCGGAGCAGCGTGCTCCGGCAGCAGCTCCACGAGGCGACCCTCGCGCAAGTCGTCCGCCACGTCGACTTCCGATTTCAGGGCGATACCAAACCCTTCCAGACACCATTGGCGCACCAGTTCCCCATCATTGGCGATGCGATTGCCGCTGACGGTGACGATCTGCGGCACCTTGTGGTTGCCGAAGTGCCATTCATTGTCGAGGCTCTTGCCAAAGCGCATCACCAGACAGTTGTGGTGCTTGAGATCGGCCGGCGTCAGCGGTGCGGGGTGCTGCGCCAGATAGGCGGGAGAGGCACACAGCAGGCGACGTTTCTGGCCCAGATGCCGCACGCGCAGCGTGCTGTCCATGATGGTGCCGAAACGCAGCGCAAGATCGATCCCCTGACTGACGATATCGATGTAACTGTCCGACAGCAGCAGCTCTATCTCGATGGTGGGGTGCTGACGCTGAAATTCGGTGATGGCGCGTGACAGGGCGTTGCGACCCAGATCGCTCGGTGCGCTGATGCGAATTCTACCGGTGAGTGTCTGGGCGCCCAGGCGGATGCGGGTCTCAAGCTCCGAGACACTGTCGAGCAGACCACGGGCTTCTTCCATCAGCGTGCGGCCCTCTTCGGTCAGGCTGATGGCACGTGTGGTGCGGTTGAGCAGCACCACCCCGTAGTGCGCCTCCAGTGAAGCCAGACGCTCCGATACCGTCGTCGGCGACAGTCCCGTCTCGCGCCCCGCGGCGGTCAGGCTGCCTTTCTCGACGATGGTCAGAAACAGCGCGATGTTGTCCAGTAGCATTGTGCGGTTTTTCCGAATTATCTTTGCGAAAAGGGGATGTTTATACGGACAAGGCTTGTGACTAGGATGATCACATCGCTTGAGCGACTCAAGCCTTCCTGACACATCACGGAGTTCCTTCCATGTCCCAGTTGACCATCATCGCCAATATCCACGCCAAGCCGGACCAGATCGAGAAGGTCAAGGCGGCGCTTCTCAAGCTGGTGCCGATCACCCGCGCTGAAGAAGGCTGTCTCACTTACACCCTGCATCAGAACAACGAGAATCCGGCACATTTCACCTTTCACGAGAACTGGGTCTCGCGTGAGCTGTGGCAGCAGCACATGCAGGCACCGCATCTGGAAGAGTACGTGGCAGCGACAGAAGGCGCGGTCACTGAGTTCACCTTGCAAGAGATGACGGCTTTCGCCTGAGGTGTGGCCTTCGGGTGATAGGTGGTCCTGATATTCCACGCAGGCAATACAGGCTTGCTCGCCAGCTCATCGGCGCCGCGGCGCTCAAGGATCTCTCCCAGCTCTATATCGGCAATCCGCGTCTCAGTGAACTGGAAGATGAACTGCGTCGCCGTGCCTGATTCGTCTCATCTGATTCGTCACGCCTGAATCTCTACAACCCCCGGGCGATGACCACGTCATCGTCCAGTCTCTCTATCTCATCTTCATCGACCCTGCCGGCCCGGCGCACAGCGCCAACCGGCGGGCAAGGAGTCCCCATGCGTTTTTCTCGCCTCAAGACTGCCATCTTCATCGCCTCGCTGGGCGTCAGCGCTGCCTCTACCGTGCAGGCTGATGCCACAACGGCTGAAGCCTCCGCCGACAACCACCAGAGCGCCGCAGCCAGTGCCTGGAGCCACGCGACCCTCAGTACCTTTGCCGAGTATTCGGACACCCGCCCCGGCAATATCACCTTCACGCCGGATGGTCGCCTGATCATGTCCCAGCAGCCACTCGATGCTCCGGCACTGCGCGTGGTCGAGATCACCCCGGACGGCAAGCGTGTGCCATTCCCGAACCTGGACTGGGCCGATGGCCCGGCAGAAGGCGAGGTCGGCATCGCGTCAATCATCGGCGTACATTCCGACCGTCAGGGCGTGGTGTGGATGCTCGACATGGGCAGTCAGGACAGTGCGCCCAAGCTGGTGGGCTGGGATACCCGCAGTGATTCGCTCAAGAAGGTGATCCCGCTTGGGGGAGACAGCGTGCTGCCGATCTCCTTCCTGCAGGATTTCGTCATCGATGAAAGGCGCGGCAAGATCTATATCGCGGACATGACCTTCACTGCCCCCGCCTCCCACATGAAACCGGCCTTCGTGGTGGTGGATATCGCCAGTGGCAAGACGCGCCGTGTGCTGCAGAGCGATGAAAGGCTGATGCCGGTGGCGCATGACATGGTCATCAATGGGCGTCTGATGGCGGCCAAGGGCGATGGTGATGGCGAGGGAGAGCAGAGTGGCGGGCCGAAGCCCTGGTACCTGGGCTTGAACGCCATCGCCTTCGATCCGGAAGATGACGTCGTCTATTTCGGTGGCGTGAACGGCAGTGATATCTATCGTCTGCCGGCGGCTGAGCTGGCCGATGACACTGCCACACAGGCGGAGCTGTCGCGCGCCATCACGCATTACGCCACCAAGCGTCCCAATGATGGCTTCATCTTCGACGCCAGTCGCGGCGGCATCATCGCCGGTGACGCGGAGCACAATGCACTGACCTTCTCATCGCCGGAGGGCATGTCGGTGATCGCCCAGGATGACGAGCGTCTGCGCTGGCCGGATGGCTTCGCCTTCGCGCCCGATGGCAGTCTCTACCTCACCACCAACCAGCTGAACGCTCACCCGGCGCTCAATCAGGGTGTCGATGGCAGCGACAAGCATTACTACCTGCTCAAGCTGACACCCGCCAACTGACAGGCTCTGCTTGCGGCAGGCGAAGGGCTTGTCTGGCCAGTCCTTCGCCCTGTCTTGCCTGTCAGCGTATTTCCCCAACGCAGGACGTGTCTGATGACCGTCCTGCGTTGTCGTCTCTTGCCTCTCGCCTCTGTAGCCGACGACCCGCTGGCGTCTCCCTGGAAGCAACCCGCAAACTCGCTACTCATTATCCGCTTTATCCGGATTAACTTTGCGGATATGGGTCGTTTTTACGCTCAGTCCATGGAGTTAGCATGGTGTCATCGCTTCACGGCAGGGTCGCTCAGTCAGAAGTGGTATCAGACGCAAGTGGCAACTGATGCCTGACACCCGAGATTGCCCTTGCCGCCACTGACATGATGTTCTGGAGAGACTCTGATGAAAGCCATTGGTTACTACGCTGCCGGTTCCATCGATCGTGATGATGCCCTGGTCGATATCGAATTGGACACACCTGTCGCCACCGGTCACGACCTGCTGGTCAAGGTTGCCGCTGTCTCGGTCAACCCGGTGGACTACAAGATCCGCGAAAGCCGCGAGCCGGCCGCAGGCGAAGCTGCCGTCATCGGCTGGGACGCCGTAGGGGAAGTCGTCGCCGTCGGTGACAAGGTCACTTCCTTCGCCGCAGGTGACAAGGTCTGGTATGCCGGCGATATCACCCGCGCCGGTACCAACAGCGAATTCCATCTGGTGGATGAGCGCATCGTCGGTCATGCGCCCAGGTCCGTTGAGGTCCATGAGGCGGCTGCGCTGCCGCTGACCACGCTGACCGGCTTCGAGATGCTCTTCGATCGCCTGCGTGTCACCGAGCCGGTACCCGGCGCTGCACGTGCCATCCTGATCATCGGCGGGGCCGGTGGCGTGGGCTCCATCACCATCCAGCTGCTGCGCGCACTGACGGATCTGACCATCATTGCCACCGCGTCACGTCCAGAAACCCAAGCGTGGGTCATGTCGCTGGGCGCGCATCACGTCATCGACCACAGCCAGCCGTTGCCGGCGCAGATCGAGGCATTGGGCATCGGTGCACCGGCCTTCGTGTTCTCGACCAATTTCTCCGAGCACTACGCACCGCAAGTGGCTGAGTTGATCGCGCCGCAGGGGCGTTTCGGCATGATCGATGATCCGCAGACCCTCGATGTGGTGCCGTTCAAGGGCAAGGCCGTGTCCATCCACTGGGAGCTGATGTTCACTCGCTCACTGTTCACTACCGCTGATATCGCGCGTCAGGGCGAGATCCTCACCAAGGTGGCGGGTCTGCTGGACACTGGCAAGATCACCTCCACGGCAACGGAGACCTTCGGCACCATCAATGCCGAAAATCTCAAGCGCGCACATGCCTTGCTGGAAAGCGGCAAGGCCAGGGGCAAGATCGTGCTTGAAGGCTTCTGATCGAACCCACTGCTGAGGCGGTGACGTGAAAGGCGTGCGGCCGGGCAACCGGTCGCACGCCTGTGTCCGGGAGAGGGGCTGCCAATATCCTGGTCAGCGACGAGCGCCGGGCATCGCTGGCGCATGAAGGCGCGCAGGCCATCGTACACGGCAACCCTTGTCTCCATGACCGCCTCACGGGGTGAGTCGAGACGGTGGCGGCAGTACGTTGCCGAGATCCCGGGGATCACCTCTCATCTGGGTCAGATGGGCGATATCTGGCGTCAAGTGCTTGTCAGGCATATAAAAGATCGTTCCGATGAGAGTTATCCGACCGCACATTGCGCTGCTGACGCGTTATGCTGAGAGGGGAGAACAGGGGGCCTGACACATCGCTTCCCGGGACCACTCATGGTTGTCTGAGCCGGGCTCAGGGCGCCAGAGGCATACAGCCTGACGAGGAGACAAGACATGAACAGGTGGTCATTGACGGGGCTGACTCTGGCGTTGGCGTTGTTGGGTGCCTCGGTGGTGCAGGCCGAGGCCGCGGATGACGGCAAGAGTCATGAAGAGCAGCTCAAGAAGAAGCACGAAGCGCTAGAAGGGCAGGCCAAGGCTGAACGCGTTCAGGCCGAGCAGATGCATGAGCTGAAGCAGATTCAGAAACAACGCCAGGCTGCAGAAGCGCAGGCCGACAAGGCGGTTGCGGACAAGGCTGTCCCGACCAAGGCCGTTGCGGACAAGGCCGCCCCGGAGACTCCTCCGGCAGGAAAGTCCGATGCGAAGGCAGCGTCACCTGGGCCTCTGCTCAGACGTGGCGGTCAGTTGCCCGATGCCTTGGCGTCTGACAAGGCGCTCTGGGTGGAGGACTGGCAGCGACATCAGCTACCCGAACCTGGCGAAGGTCAGCGCTGGCTCCAGCTTCGCAGCGGATTCGTCCTGACGGATATTCAGAGCGGCACCATTGAAGAGATACTGCTTGGGCCGTGAACCGCACTTCTGACATGACGCCCGTAACAGGATCTCGTCGTGTTGCGTGGTACCTCTGTCGGTAAGTCGCGACATATGTGGGTATCTTGGCGACAACTTCGGTCACATTGTCGGGAAACGTGAAGAAATCTGCGCAGACTTGCAGAGTGCAGGCTAAGTCATCAGAATTAGGGAACAGTGTTTTCTAATTCCCGGTGTTGAACGTGCCCGGGCATGACGAGGAGATCGAAGATGCGCAACCGCACCCTGACAGTCTGCAGCATGGTGATTGCCCTGATGAGCGCCTCCGTCGCGCAGGCGGCTCCTGATGATCGTGATGATCGTGGGCAAGGCCAGCATCTGCAGCAACGCAAGCACTCTCAAGGCAATCAGCAAGGCAATCAGCAAGGCAACCATCAAGGCAATCAGCAAGGTCAGAAGCACCAGGCCAAGCAGCAACATGCAGCGCAAGGACACGGCAAGGCCCGTGCGGGGCATCATTCCGCTGGGCCCCAGCACTGGAAGCGGGGCGACCACGTCTCGCGCGATTATTACGGCAACAAGCGTTACTGGGTAAGTGACTGGAAGGCACACCACCTGTCCCGGCCGCCGGAAGGGCATCGCTGGTTGAATGTGGATGGCCGCTACGTTCTGACGGCCGTCGCGACCGGTGTGATCACGGCGATCATTCTCAATCAGTGATGCCGCCTGGACTGACAGTCCATTGACCACGCCATGGCATCGCACAATGAAAACCGTGTCATCAGAACCGTGTCATGAAAAAGGGGCCTCCCGATGGAGGCCCCTTTTTTCGTCTTGCGGTCAGCCGTCGCTGCGGTCAGCCGTCGCTGCGGTCAGCCGGGACAGCATCATCGGGCCAGCAGTGTCTCCAGCGCCTGGGCGACGCGCAGCAGCGCCACATCCTGACCCTGAGGGCGTGACAGCATCAGGCCCAGCGGTTCCTCGTTCTGTGGTGCCGGCGCGGGAATCGAGATCGAGCTGGCATCCAGATAGTTGAAGACGCTGGTGTTGCGCAGCGCACGCTTGTTGAGCTGGGCAAACAGCGCGCCATCCTGCTCCAGCAGGTCACGACGCGGGGCGCGCATGGCCACGGTCGGCATCAGCACCGCATCGACATCCTGCACCTGCTGAGCGAAGCGTTGCTGGATGGCGGTGCGCGGCCACAGGCGTGCCAGATACTCGCTGGCCGTGATGTCACGCCCGCCATTCAGGCGTTCGGCGATCAGCGGATCATACTGATCTTCATGGGCAGCCAGCAGTTCGTGATGCACGGCGGCCGCTTCCGGAATGACCAGGCCGCCGCGCTGATTGATGGCGTAAGCGGCCTCGATGGCCTCGACCGGCGCACGCTGGAGGCGAACCCCCAGCCCCTCGAGTCGTTCCAGCAGGGCGGCGAAGTCGGCGGCTACATCGGCGTCCACTTCACTGACCAGCTCGCTCTCCGGCACCAGCAGCGTCAGCGGGCGGGTAAGGGGTGTCGGGTCAGCGACCTCACCGCTCAGGACTTCCCACAGCGTGCGACAGCAGGCAACGCTGGGCGCGATGGGGCCGATGCAGTCCAGGCTCGGTGACAGCGGGAAGGCGCCATCCCCCGGCACGCTGGCCTGTGACGGCTTGAAGCCCGTCAGCCCGCAGAAGGCCGCCGGAATCCGCAGCGAGCCGCCGGTATCGCTGCCCAGGGTCGCCGCGGCCAGCCCGAAGGCGACGGAGGCCGCCCCGCCGGAGGTCGAACCGCCGGTGATGCGCTCGCCATCGAAGGGGTTGGGCGGTGTGCCGACGTGCGGGTTGAGGCCAAGGCCAGAAAACGCGAACTCGCTCATGCTGGTGCGACCGGCGTGCAGAATGCCGGCGGCTTTCAGGCGGGCCAGCGCCGGGGCATCCTGGCTTGCCGGGTGACTCTCTGCCAGTGCGCGAGAGCCCGCCATGGTCGTCATGCCGGCCTCATCGAAGAGATCCTTGATCGAGACAGGGACCCCTCCCAGCGGCAACGACGTCGCAGCCGCCTGCAGTTGCTGCTGGGCCGCTGCCTGCGCGCTCATGACCGCGTCATCGCGGCTGATGATGCTGTGGCTGGCGGTCTCGCCCAGGGCCTGATGGCGCTCGGCAAGCACCGTGGCAGTCTGCTCGGGACCGAAACTGCCTGCCTGATAGGCGGCCAGCAGCTGCGTCAACGTACGCTGGCGGGGCGAGCGCGCCCAGAATTCACGGGCGTTCTCCATCTTCACGCGCTCAGCGCTCATGCCTTCATCACTCATGCCACCACCTCAAGTTCTTCCACCTCGTAACGGTGCTCGATGCGACGACCCGTCTGCGGGTCGATCAGGCGCATGGTAAAGCTCGGGCTGGGGCGGATGCCACCGATCGCCGGCACGGTACCGCACAGCAGCACGCTGTTGGGGGCCAGGCTGCCATCCTTGGCGATGGCGGCGGGCAGGCGCTCCATCAGGGTGGCGACCGGCAGCAGCTCGGCGAGGGTGCCCTGCTGGTAGCGCACGGTCTTGCCGGCGTCCTCGATCTCGCTCTCGATCTCGAGGCTGTCCCAGTGGTCGATGACCTCACTGAGCTTCCAGGCGTGGCGGGCAATCGGCTTGGCGCACAGCTGTTTGGATTCGGCGACGCCGACGGCCTCGAGCTTGCGGTCGGTGTGATCCGAGGCGATCGTCACCCACAGGGTGCCCTCGGCGTCGCTGACCAGACAGGTCTCGACCTCACCGGAGCCTTCGCCGCCGAGCATCGCGACCTGAGAAGCCTGGGTCAGCGTCTCGCGGCTCACGCGGTAGAACAGCGGAGTCTGGGAGGGCGGTGCCACACCCAGCAGCTTGAGCTCGTCGATATGGTGCTGCACGCCCGCCTGGTCGCGTCCGGCCCAGCCGGCAATCGCGACGCGTTGGATATCAAGGGTGAATTCGCCGTTGTCATGGGTAAAGGTCAGCATGGTTTATCGCTCCGTTATCGGGGTTGTCGTTGTTCTTTGAAAAATTCTTGAATGAACGGTGTGGCGCCAATGACACCTGCCGGCGTGCCAGCAGGTGCCAGGCAAGAGCAGGTTTACAGTGCCGAAGGCAGCCACAGCGCGATCTGCGGGAAGGCCACCAGCAGCGCTGCCATCACCAG
Organism: Cobetia sp. 3AK; assembly: GCF_029846335.1. Lineage (NCBI taxonomy): Bacteria > Pseudomonadati > Pseudomonadota > Gammaproteobacteria > Oceanospirillales > Halomonadaceae > Cobetia > Cobetia sp. 3AK. The sequence continues at coordinate 43,883 of NZ_JARWKR010000008.1, forward strand.
CATCGCGCCCAGATACGGCAGGGTGCCGATGATGACGTCGGCGAAGGCTTCGCCACGCCGTGAGGCCTGCACGATGTAGAGATTCAAGCCGACTGGCGGGGTGATCAGCGCCAGCTCGACGAACAGGATCATCACGATGCCGAACCACACCTTGTCGTAACCGGCCGCGACGATCAGCGGGGTGACGATGGGAATGGTGATGACCATCAGCGACAGGGTCTCGATGAAGAAGCCGAGCACGATGAACAGCGCGATCACCGCCATCAGCAGCGCGAAGGGACCCAGGTCATAGGCTTCGAGCAGGCCGGTGACCTGCTGGACCATGCCGGAGGAGGCCAGCGCGAAGTTGAGGAAGGAGGCCGCCATGATGATGAACAGGATCATCGAGGTGGTCTTGACGGTGCCGTCCAGCGCGCGGCTGATCATCGACAGGTTCAGCGAGCGGTTGATGGCGGCGAGGCCCAGTGAGGCCAGCACGCCGATGGCGGCGGCTTCGGTGGGCGTCGCCCAGCCCAGATAGATGGAGCCGACGATGACGATGAACAGCACCAGCAGCGGCAGCAGGAACGACAGGCTCTTGAGGCGGGTGCTCCAGCTCGCGCTCTTGCGCGGGCCGCCCAGTGATGGCTTCCAGACACATAGCAGCAGCGAGGCCAGCATGAATAGCGCTGCCAGGCCGAGGCCCGGTACCAGACCGGCCATGAACAGCTTCGGGATAGAGGTCTCGGTCAGGAAGCCATAGACGATCAGGTTGATCGACGGCGGAATCAGGATGCCCAGGGTGCCGCCCGCGGCGATGCTGCCGCAGAACAGCTTGGGGTCGTAGCCGAGCTTCTTGCCCTGGGGGAGCGCCACGGTCGAGACCGTCGCCGCTGTGGCTACCGAGGAGCCGGAGGTCGCCGAGAACAGCGCCGAGGTGGTGATGTTGGCGTGCAGCAGGCCGCCCGGCAGCCACGACAGCCAGTGGTCCATGGCGCGGTAGGCCTTCTCGGCAATGCCGGCGCGCACGATGATCTCGCCCATCAGCACGAAGAGCGGAATCGCGATCAGCAGGAAGGAGTCCGCGGCAGACCACAGGTTCTGGCCCAGCGCCTTGGTCAGCGGGAAGAAGGAATAGAACTGGTCGATCCCGAAGGCGAGCAGGAAGAGGGTGACCGCAACGGGAATGCCGGCCAGCAGCAGGGTGAGGATACCTACCGAAAGAAAGCCCAACATCAGCGTGTCTCCTTGGTCGTGGAGGCCGCCTGGGCCAGAGCCCCTTCGCTTTCTCCGTGATCGGGGCCGGCCAGTGTCTCCAGCGTGGTGGTATCACGCAGACAGGCGGCAACGAGAACGCGCAGCCCCAGCACGCTGGTAGTGATCGCGAACCAGGCGTAACCGGACAGCCACAGCAGCTGCGGAATCCAAAGCGGCGTCGCCAGCGGGGTATTGGCGGTGGAGCCGTTGCTCAGCGACTTGCCGAGCACCGGCCAGGCATTGATCAGGATCACCCAGGCCACCAGGTTCAGCGCCAGCATCGCGAGGATATCCAGGGTGTGGCGCGAGAAGGCCGGCAGCTTGCCATGCACGACATCGATACGGATGTGGGCACGCTCCATCAGGGTGTGGGACAGACCCCACGCCGAGAGCATCGCCAGCACATAGCCGGCATATTCGTGCACGCCGGGCAGCGGATGATTGAACAGTTGGCGCATGAGGATTTCCGCGCCGATGAAGACCACGACGGCCAGCAGCAGCAGGCCCATCAGGCGTGCGGCGTGGCGCGATATCGCGCGTGTCAGGGACACGAGGACATCGAGTGCGTGAAGGAAGGAGTTCATGAGTCGGGTCCTGCTGGGGCGGTGAACGACGCTGATCCGTGCCAATCAGGCGAGGTGCGGGCGTTCAGCGCCGTGTCTCTTGGGAGCATGTCTGCCGTATCCGGGCAGGGCGGGGCTTTCGGCCCCTGCTCACGAACAGCCCTTCGCGAGCAGGGGACGATGGATCACTCCGCGGTGGCGGTCAGGCCGACGACCTTGCCGACACTCTCGTTCCAGGCCGTGCGCGTCTCGGCATCGACACGTGCCGCCCAGGCAGGCAGGACGGTGTCCTCGAGTGCGGCACGTGCGCGTTTGGCATCGTCATCGCTGAAGTCGACCAGCGTCATGTCGGCGCTCTTGCCCAGCGGGCAATCGCCTTCGCCGGTCAGACAGGCCACGCCTCGCGCGGTCTCGCCACGCGCGTTTTCCCACACCGGCGCGGTGAACTCGCTGTCCACCTGTTGCTGGATCAGCGTCTGGCTATCAGCGCTCAGGCTCTGCCACTTGTCCTGATTGATGGCGGTGATCACGTAATCCCAGCCGCCCAGCGGCAGCGGCATCAGGTGGCTGGAGACTTCGTGCCAGCCGGCGCTGTAGCCGGAGAGCGAACCGGTGACGGCGCAGTCGATCACGCCACGTTCCAGGGAGCCCGGCACCTCGTTGAAGGCGATGTTGAGGCTCTGCGCGCCCAGCGCCTCGATGAACTCACCGGTGGAGCGGCCGCTGGCACGTACCTTCTTGTCCTTCAGACCATCGAGCCCTTCGATCGGGGTATTGCAGAACAGCACCTGGGCCGGATACGGCACGATCGCCAGCACATGGCTGTTGAAGCGCTTGTTCATGGCGGATTCGGCCAGTGGGCGGAAGGCTTCGGCCACCTTCTGGGCCTCCTCGGCCGTCGGGGCCATCATCGGCAGATCCAGACCTTCGAGTTCCGGCGCGTCCGACACGGTGTAATCCGCCACGGTCATGCCGACATCGAAGACGCCATCGCCCAGGTAGCGATAGACGTCGGAGCCAGGGATGCCCATCTGGTCGAAGGTGGTCACCTGGGTGCTGAGTTCACCGCTGCTGGCATCTGGCAGCGTCTCGCTCCAGAAGGGCTTCTCGAACTGACGGTTGAGCTCCAGGCTACTCCAGCTGCCTACCACGTTGAGGGTGTCGGCAGCATTGGCGCTACCGGCAGCGGCGAGCGCGAGACCAAGGGCGGAGAGGGCAAAACGTGTCTTCATGGGAGTCACCATTGTTATTGTGCATCTGGTGTTAGCGAAAGAATCTGACGGTCTTGTCTGTTGCGGAGCAGGTCCGTGGCTCCCACAAGCGGTCATCCGTATTTGAGACGATGATTGGGGATATCGGTGATCAGCATGTGGCCCGGGCTGTGTGCGATGGCCAACGGCAGGCGCGCATTCTCCAGCGCCAGTTGCGGCGTGACGCCACAGGCCCAGAACACCGGCAGGTCGCCTGTCTCAAGCGTAGGTGCATCGCCGAAATCAGGGGTGTTGATATCGGAAATGCCGATCAAGGCGGGGTCACCCAGATGGACGGGCGCGCCGTGGACGCGGGGCATGTCGGTGGTGATCTGGATCGCGCGAATGGCATGCGCCGCCGACATCGGACGCAGGGACACCACCAGGTTGCCGTGGAAACGACCGGCACTGATCAGCGGGATATTGGTGCGATACATCGGCACATTGCGCTTCAGGCGCGCATGGCGAACCTCGACGCCTTCGTTGAGCAGCGCCTCTTCAAACGAGAACGAGCAGCCGATGGAAAACGCCACGAAATCGTCCTGCCACAGGGCGGCGATATCCGTGCGCGTTTCTTCAAGCTTGCCGTGACGGTAGATGTGATAGGCGGGCAGGTCGTGGCGCAGGTCGATGTGCTCACCGAGCCCTGTCGGGGCGGGAGAACCGACGGCCGTGACATCCAGCAACGGGCAGGCCTTGGGATTGGCCTGGCAGAATTGCAGAAATTCGCCGGCAGCCTCGGCTGGCAGGATGATCAGGTTGGTCTGGGCAAAGCCTGCAGCGATACCGCTGGTGTGGCTGGCCCAATGACCGCTGCGGATTTGCTCGCGCGCCTCGCGGGGGGACGACGCGGCACTGAGAAGTGTCTGGGGCATCGTGGGGGCTTCTTGTGAAGTTGTTGTTGTCTGTCTTCACCATAAGAAGCACGCCCAGATAAATCCAATCGATTTTTATCGAGTCAAGCCATCGGAAATTCCTTTCATGTGGTGTGTGAAATGGCCCGTCGTAGGCCCGTGAGACGTGAGCGAGACAGGAAACGTGGGAGCAGGAACATGGGGAATGCGAGAGCGTCATTGGCAGACAGCGATGCTCAGGACAGGCGTGAATGCGCCTCCTGATCCTGGCGGGCGATCTCGATGGCCAGTTCACACACGCCTTCGGCGAGGGCGCTTTCCATATGGGTCGGCCAGGAGGCGGTGAAGGTCAGCTCGGGCAGGTCGCAGGGCAGGCTGAGCAGGGTGCCCTGGCGGATTTCCTCGGCGACGATGCGCGGCGGGATGGCGCCGACGCCCAGGCCATCCAGGGTCATGCGCACGATGGTCCACAAGGAGCTTGAGCAATGCAGCTTCACGTCATCGAGTCCCATCTGATGCAGCATGGAGCCAAGTTCATGGTGCGGCCGGCTGTTGCGGGCAAACGAGATCAGCGGCAGAGCATTCAGGCGTCGCAAGGAGAAGTTGTCTTCGGTGAAGCCAAGAGACGGGCTGATCACGAAGCCCATCGTGTAGTTGCACAGAAAGCGGTTGAGCACGTTCTCCGCCGTGACCGGCCCCATCAGGAAGGCGAGATCGATATCGCCGGCGGTGAGCATGGCGGCAAGCCCCGGGGAGCTGTCGACTTCGAGTTCCAGGGTGAGATCCGGGTAACGGCGCGCCAGTTCGGCCAGAAAGCCGGGCAGCCAGCTGTGCGCCACGGTCTCCACGACGCCCAGTCGCAACACGCCCTGGAAGGGCGTGCTCAACGCCATCATTGACAGCGCTTTCTGGCGCGCTTCCAGCAGCGCCTCGGCGTGACGATAGAATTCGCGCCCCTTGAGAGTGGGCTGTACCGGTCGGCGAGTGCGCTCCAGCAGGCGGGTTTCCAGGGTGGTTTCCAGCTTGTTGATACGTTCGGAAATCGACGGCTGGGTCAGATGCAGATGCTGGGCAGCCAGTCGGAACGACCCCAGGCGGGTGATCCACACGAAGGCTTCCACTTCCTTGAAATCGAACATGGCCAGATCCTGTCGTGATTGATGCCGCAAGCTTGGGGCTCACATTACCACTCGTTGAGAAATTGCGTTCTCGATGGCATGCATTACGGTACGATGTGGAGCATCGAGAAATGTGTATTTTCAAGAAAGGAAATGATGATGCAGTCTAGCGTGCGAGTTGTCAGCCTTGTGATGCTGAGTGCCCTTGTCATGGCGGGGTGCAGTTATACGCCGGCGCGAATCGATGCCGAGCCTATCATCGAAATCGGTGATGGACATCATGATCACAAGCGTGGAGGTGGCAGCTTCTGTCCGCCGGGGCAGGCCAAGAAAGGCAACTGCTGATCACATCGAATCACAAGGAGCCGCTCATGCGGCTCCTTTTTCGTTGTCGCTCGCTTCCTGATATGGGCCTCTGGAGTCGCTTGATCTGCAAGGATATCCTGAGTGATCCGAGTCTTGCCTCTTCCTCCACTGCTGCTGGCGGGTACCGTATTCCATGCTCAATCCCAAGGCGCTGACGGCGCTGAATGAAATCATCCGTCGCGGCTCACTGCGCCGTGCGGCACGGCACCTGAATCTCGACCCTTCCGCGGTCAGCCGCCAGATCAAGCAGCTGGAAGAAGAGGTGGGTGTCGCGCTGTGCGAGCGCAGCGAGACGGGCATGCGTGCGACCCAGGCCGGGGTGTTGCTGCTGGATCATTTCCATCGTCAGCAGGCGGCGGAGGCCGCAGCGCTCTCGCAGCTGAGTGCCCTGCAGGGGCTGCGTAGCGGTGAGGTGCGAATCGCGGTGGGCGAGGGCTTCATCGCCGATCTGATCTCGCTGCCCTTGCAGAGCTTCATGGCACGTCATCCCGGCATCGAGGTGGTGGTACGCATGGCGGGGGTGAATGAGGCGACCGAGCTGTTGCGCGACTTCGAGGTGGATATCGCGCTTCTCTACGCCCCGCCGGTAGACCCGATTCTCTGCTGTCATGTGGAGACCTGTCAGCCGTTGGATCTGATCGTGCCGGCGGCACATCCGCTGCTCGAGATCGGCAAGCCATTGACGCTCGCACAGGTGGCGGATTGGCCACTGGCATTGATTGACGAGTGCACCGGCATGCGCCAGATGGTGAATCAGGCGGCGCAGCAGGAGCGGGTCTCGCTGCGTGCGCAATTGCGCACCAATTCCGTCTCGGTGCTCAAGAACTTCGTGCGCTCGGGAATTGGTGTCACCTTCATGCCCGAGCTCAGCGTGGTGGAGGAATTGCGGCGTGGCGATATCTGCCTGTTGCCGATGCAGCATCCGGCCCTGGCACAGACCCGCGCGCAGATGTGTACGCGGCGCGGGCGTGAGATGACGGTGGCCGTCGAGGCCTGCCTTACCCACCTGCAGCAGGGATTGCGGTTCTTCACCGCAGATGCGCCACGTCTGCTCGGCAAGTGACACCCGCTGGACAGCGCCACGAGTGGGTCAATCCTCGGCGCATCCAGTCTTGACGGCTTCTCGTATCAGAGTCTGGGCATAGTGATATCTCACGACAACAACACCTGATGCGAGGATTTCCTCCGATGCTGAGCCCTCTCAAGACACTACTGGCGCTGGCAGCGCTTCCTTTCAGTCTGCAGGCCCAGGCCTATGAGATAGAACCTCTCGGAGAGGGGCTCTATCGCTTCATCGATGATCGCCATCGCTCCGTGTTCATGATCACCGATCAGGGCGCACTGGTGACGGACCCGATGAATCACGCCGCAGCGAGCTGGTTGAGCAACGAGATCAAGCAGCGCTTCGACACTCCGGTTCGCTATGTGGTGTATAGCCACAACCACAGTGATCACATCTATGGCGGCGAGGTCTTCGACACGCCGGATACCACCTTCATCGCGCACCGGCTGGCAGCTCAGGATATCGCCAATACCCGGGCGAAGGCCGTACCGCCGGATCTCGTCTTCGAGGATGAAATGACCTTGCGACTGGGCGGCAAGGAAGTTCAGCTGCGCTATCACGGCCCGAATGACGGGCGCGGGTCGATCAGCATGTACTTCAAGGACCATGCCACGATGTTCGTGGTCGACTGGATCGTCATCGGACGCATGCCGTGGCAGAAGCTCTGGAGCTATGACATCCAGGGCATGATCAACTCGACGCGTGAAGTGCTGGAATATGACTTCGATACCTTCGTTGGCGGGCATGCCGAGACCGGTGATCACGCCGATGTCGAACGCTACCTGACCTATCTGGAGTCACTGTATTCCCAGGTGACGGAGGGCATTCTCGCCGGCAAGTCACTGGAGCAGATCCAGCAGGAGGTCGATCTCTCCGAGTACAGTGATCTGGCTCAGTTTGAGGAGTGGGTCGGTCTCAACATCGAAGGCGTGCATGAACGTCTGATGGAAGAGTCCGGCATGGGCTGGCGCAGTGATCTCAAGGGTGAGCATACCCACTGACGATGTAGCGCCTCGTCAAGCCCTGCTTCGCTCAACACTGCCTCGTTCAGCACGGCCTCGCCGTGTCATTGAAATGGCCCCGAAAACTCCGGTTTTCGGGGCCATTCTGGTCTTTGGGTACGTCAGGTCTTTGGATATGTCAGGTCTGTGGGAACGCCAAGCCAGAGATGGGCTTGTCAGGTCCAATGGGTGTGGACGAAAAAACAACACTCGCACGATTGATTAGTCTACAGCGACAACGCTACTTTCGACGTGTGAGGGTAACGCCCACCACCTGGCTGGCCACAGTGCCATATCCCCGGGACGGCGTTTCTCCCGCCGCATACCACCGATATTTACAAAAACAAAAGGGAATCCACATGTCCTTGTCCAAGACATCTCTGCTGCGCAAGACGTTTACCGGTTCCACTCTGGCGCTCAGCCTGCTGGCGGCCAGCGTGCAGGCCCAGACCATCAATCTCAGCTACAACGGCGCACCGGATGCCGACAAGAATGCCGTGCATGTCTTTGCCAGCAACCTGAAGACGCTGGTGGAAGAGAAGACCGATGGTGAGCTGGAGCTCAAGCTCTACCCCAACAGCATGTTGGGAGAGGAGCAGGAACGCATGGAACAGGTCATCAGCGCACCGAGCCTGAACATCGCCTCCTTCGCGGGCATGGCCCCCATCGTGCCGGAAGTCTATGTCAGCGCCACGCCGTTCATGTTCGACGGCTTTGATGAGGCGCGTCGTTTCTTCGATGAAGGTCAGTACTGGCAGCAGGTGCAGCAACTGTTCAGTGAGCGCACCAATGGCGCCGAGATTCTGGCCGTCGTGGAGGAAGGGGGCTTTCTGGCCTTTACCAATGACAAGCGTCCGATCACCAGCCCGGATGACTTCGAGGGGCTTCGCTTCCGCGCGATGGACCCGAGTCAGGTAGCGCTCTACGAGGCCTTCGGCGCCTCGGGCACGCCAATTCCGTGGACGGAAGTCTACATGGCGCTGCGCACCGGGGTGGCGGATGGTCAGATGAACCCGCCTATGTACATCCTGCTGGGCAGTCTGCAGGAAGTGCAGAAGTACCTGACGCTGGCCAACATCCAATACTCGGATCAGTTCCTGGTCGCCAATGGTCAGCTGCTCGAGAGCCTGTCTGATGAAGAGCGCACCGCACTGCTCGAATCAGTCAAGGAAGCCAATGCTCAGGCCCGTCAGGACAACCAGAGCCAGGTCGAGTCACGCATCGCCTTGCTTGAAGAGCAGGGCATGCAAGTGATCCGCCCGAGCGAGGCAGACCTCGAGGCATTTCGCAGCAAGAGCCAGCCGGCCTACCTCGAGTGGCTCAAGAGTCAGGACATCGCACCAGAGCTGATCGATACCGCGATGAAGGATGCCGGTCTCTCTTCATGAGGGGCATGTGAGGCGCGCGGTTTCCACAGCGCTCAAGTGCCCAGGCGTGACTCGACGTCAACGCCTCTCGACGTCAGCGCCTCTCGACGTGAGAGAGCCCTGGGCCTGATGAGCTGATGGTGCAGTTCCCCCGATGCCCGGGGAATGTCGTCCGGGCATCGGGGCTCTGATTCTCCCTCCTTTCTGGTGGATTGCGGTAAATGACTTCCATGACTCCTTCACGACTGTCTTCCTTCAGGGAAGGCCTGCTGCATGCCTGTGGCCGCGTGACGCTGGCGCTCGCGGCGATGCTGCTGGCTTCCACGGTGCTGATCATGCTCTACGGCGTGGTGATGCGCTATGTACTGGGCGGCGCGCCCATCTGGGTCGATGAGCTGACCCGCTATCTCATCATCGCCAGTGTCATGCTGGCGATCGGCGTCGTCTGGGCAGAAGGGGCACACATGCGCGTGGCGCTGCTGGAACGGCGTCTGCCTCCGCGCCTGGCCAGGGGGCTGATCCATTACCAATGGTGGCTGACGCTCGTATTGATGGCCGGCGCGACCTGGATGACCTGGCACTACGCCATGTCGGCGAGCATGTTCCGCACCATGGGGCTGGGCATCAGCCGCAGCGTGCCGATGCTGTCGATGCCGATCGGTTTCGCGTTGATCACGGCCCAGGTGCTGCTGCATGGCCCACGGCCGCTGAGATCCCAGACCCTGGAGATCGCACCGGACGAGGAGGCCGCCGACCTTCCGGTGCATGATGACAAGACAGGAGGGCCGCGCACATGATCTGGGCAATGCTGGCCATCTTCGTCGTGCACGTCCTGCTGGGACTGCCGCTGTTTCTCTCCCTGCTCGCCACCGCCGTGACCGGCTTCCTGTTCATCGATCTCTCGATGCTGGAACGTCTCGGACCACAGCAGTTCTTCGGTGGTATCAATGCCTTCTCACTGATGGCAATTCCGCTGTTCATCCTTGCCGGCAACCTGATGAACATCAGTGGCCTGACCGAACGCCTCATGCGTCTGGCACGGCTGATGGTCGGGCATCTGCGCGGTGGCATGGGCCATGTGAATGTCGTCTCCAGCGTCTTCTTTGCCGGCGTCAATGGTTCGGCGGTCGCGGATACCTCCGCGCTTGGTTCACTGCTTGTACCTGCCATGCGCAAGGAGGGCTATTCGACCTCCTTCGCCGCAGGCCTGACCGCAGGTAGCTCGTTGATCGGGCCGATCATACCGCCCAGCATCTTCATGATCCTCTACGCCTCGCTGACCAATACCTCCGTGGGCAGTCTGTTCCTGGCCGGTGTCGTGCCCGGGCTGGTGCTGGCGGTGGCGTTCATGGCGATGAATGCCTGGTATGCCCGACGTCATGGCCTGCAGGCGCGCGGTCAGGCACCGGCACGCAGTGAAGTGATCTCGGCAGTCATCGGCGCGCTGCCGGCACTGGTGGCACCGGTGATCATCGTCTCCGGTATCGTGCTGGGTATCGTGACGCCGACCGAATCCGGCGCCTTGATCGTCGCTTACGTGCTGCTCTGCGGGTTGTGTCAGGGGCCGCTCAAACTTGTCGAGGTATGGGGTGCCATCAAGGATACGGCGCGTCTGACCAGTGCCATCTTCGTGATCATGGCGGTGTCGTCCATCGTCAGCTGGCTGCTGTCCTATGCCCAGGTGCCCAATCAGTTCGTGGCCCTGCTGACGCCCTACATCGACAGCCCGATCCTGATCCTGTTGCTGCTCAGTGCCATCACCTTCGTCACCGGCATGTTCATGGAAGAGGTCTCGGCGCTGATGCTGCTGACACCGATCTTCGTGCCCGTGGCCATGGCCGCCGGCATCGACCCCGTGCATCTGGGGGTCATCATCACGCTCAATATCACCATCGCGCTGATCACGCCGCCGATGGGGGCCTGCGTCTTCGTGGCCGCCGCGGTCAGCAAGCTCGAGATCACCTCACTGTTTCGCACCATCTGGCCCTTCGTGCTGGTGGCGGTCGCGGTACTGCTGATGCTGATCGTCTTCCCGCCCTTAACTCTGTGGTTGCCGACCCTGTCTGGATAACACCTCATGACGTCATCACTGACTTTAACGCCTCCTGCCATCCCGAGTCATGACGAGCCGGATTGGTTGCAGGTGACCTGCATCCCCGTGAAGGGCTGTGACAGTCCTCTGGTGCCGACCAGTCTCGGGCCGTCATGCCTGAAGGTCTATCCCGCCTACGCACGCCTCGGCATTCCCGGGGCGGTCAATGAATGTCTGGTGCGGCGTGCGGTGTATCAGCGTCTGCTGCAGGCCGCACGCGCCTTGCCGGAAGGGCTGTCGCTGGTGGTGATGGATGGCTGGCGACCCTGGCGGGTACAGCAGTATCTGTTCGAGACGCTGTATCAGTCGCTCAAGACGCATGACCCCTCGCTTTGCGAGGCCCAGCTGCTGGCGCGTACGCGGGAATTCGTCTCCTTGCCCAGCCGTGATCCTGACGCGCCGAGCCCGCACCTCACCGGCGGTGCCGTGGATGTCACGATCTGCGATGCCGATGGCTTGCTGCTCGAGATGGGGACGCTGTTCGATGAGGCGACACCTGAGTCCCACGCGGACTATTTCGAACGTCATCCGCCTGGCGCAGACACGCCCCAGGCTGAGGCACGCGACAACCGGCGGCTGCTCTATCACGTCATGACCCAGGCCGGTTTCACCAACCTGCCCAGCGAATGGTGGCACTTCGACTTCGGGGATCAGCTCTGGGCCTGGTACCGGGGCGAGCCCGAGGCACTCTTCGGTCCGGCGGAGATGGACAGTATCGAGAGTCTCTGGAAGCGGTCTCTGCAATAGCGACTCATGGCGGGTCGCACGGATTGGCCATGCACAGCGCCAGACACAAGACGCCCCGCTCGATGACCTCTCGAGTGGGGCGTCTTGTCATCCTGTGCAAGGGAAATCACGCCTCAGCTGACGATCTCGGCCTGATCCAGCATGGCGTGGAAGAGCACGTTGCAGCCAGCGTGCAGGTCCTTGGGGGCGGCATTCTCGATCTCGTTGTGGCTGATGCCGCCTTCGCAGGGGACGAAGATCATGCCGGCGGGAGCGATACGGCCCATGAAGATGGCGTCGTGACCGGCACCGCTGACGATGTCGAGATGCGAGTAGCCGAGCTGGCTGGCGGCATTGCGCACCGCGTTCACGCAGTTGTCGGCGAAGTGTTCCGGCACGAAGTCGGCGGTAGGGGTGAGCTCGAATACCAGACGATGTCGCTGACTCACGGCTTCGACCACCTCTTTCAGCTCCGCGACCATCGCGGTGAGGGAGTCGGGCTCCAGCGAGCGCAGGTCGATGGTCATGTTGACCTGACCCGGGATGACGTTGCGAGAGCCCGGATGGACCTGCATCACGCCCACGGTGCCGCGACCGTGCGGTGCATGCTCGATGGCGATGCGGTTGACGGCGACGGTGATCTCGGCCGCCCCGAGCATGGCGTCCTGGCGCAGCGACATGGGCGTGGGGCCCGCATGGGCTTCCTGGCCGGTCAGCGACAGATCGAACCAGCGCTGGCCCAGCGCGCCCATCACCACGCCGATGGTGGTCTCTTCATCTTCCAGGATCGGGCCCTGCTCGATATGGCTCTCGAAGAAGGCGCGGACGTTCTCGCGGGGGATCTCATCGCTGCCCCGATAGCCGATGGCATCCAGCGCTTCGCCGGCGGTCACGCCATCCGTGTCCTTCTGAGCCAGCATCTCGTGCAATGACAACTGGCCGGTATGCACACCGGACCCCATCATGCAGGGCGCAAAGCGACAGCCTTCCTCGTTGGTCCAGACCACCACCTCCACCGGGCAGCGGGTCTTGATGTCGTGCTGGTTGAGGCTGCGCAGCACTTCCAGTCCCGCCATCACCCCGAAGCAGCCATCGAACTTGCCGCCCGTGGGCTGGGTATCGATGTGGCTGCCGGTCATCACCGCCGGGGCGTCCGGATCGGTGCCGGCGCGGCGCGCAAAGATGTTGCCGATGGCATCGATACGGATCGTGCAGCCTTCGGCCTTGCACCATTGAATGAAGAGGTCGCGCGCCTGGCGGTCCAGTTCGGTCAACGCCTGGCGGTTGACGCCGCCCTTGGGCGTGGCGCCCAGCTCGGCCAGGGTCATCAGGGATTGCCACAGGCGATCACTGTCGGTGCGCAGCTCGCTCAGGGTGCTGACGGGGGAGGTATCCATCTGGGCAGTGGTCATCGATTTCCTTCCTCTCGTGAATATTGTTCTTGTGATGTGTCGTGCGGTGTCAGGCTCTGCTGTCGGCCATCAGCTGCGCCGGAGTGACGAGCAGCTGGTCGGCCATTTCCACCTCGAGGGCCGTCATATGGTGCTCGGCATCCTGCATGTGCTCCGTCATGAGCTGACGGACCTGCTCATGGTCCTGCTGGCGGAACGCCGTGATCAGCCCACTGTGGTAATGCTGATTGGCGGCATCGAACTGCTTGCGCTCCGGGAGATAGGCCTTCTTGATGACGACAAGCTCGTGCAGCATGTCGTTGAGGAACTGGCACATGAAGCTGAGCAGCGGGTTGGGACAGGCGCGCGCCAGCACCTGATGGAACTCGATTTCCAGAAAACGCTGGCGACGCTGGTCCTCGTCCTGTGGCTGATGGCAACTGCAGTCACTGACATTGTGCTCGAGCGCCACCAGATCCTCTTCGCTGAGCAGGCCCACCACCGATACCGCCATCTCGACTTCCAGCAGCCGGCGCAGCTGATAGACCTGGGCGCCATTGAGCGTCTTGAAGTGCAGGAAGCTTCTCAGCATGCGACTGGCGGGCTCCATGCTCGGCGCATTCAGCACGGCGCCGCCATTGGGGCCCGTCTTCAGCGTGATCAAGCCTTCGACTTCCAGAATCTTGAGGGCTTCACGCAGCGTGCCCTTGGCGCAGCCGTATTGCGCCATCAGCGCCTTCTCGTTGGGTAGCCGGTCACCTTCACGCAACCCGTCACGCACGATGCTGCGCCTCAGATCATCGCTGATCAGCTCGGCCAGTTTCTGGCGTTTGGGAGCGCCAGAGCCATTGCTGGTGCGTGACGTGATCAGTGGTGGAGGCGATGTCGGCATGCGATGTCCTGAGCGGAGGCGAGTCATTCATATTTATTCGTATAAATAAGCTTTAGTCGCGGACTTGAGCGCTGTCAAACCCGCAATGCGAACGTGAGCGTCGCGAATTCGATCAAGGACATGACGCGTCGCATCAAAGGCTGCGCATTGGCGAAGTTCCGGGTGGCAGTCTTGAAAAGCGCCTGGTCTGACATAAGGTTTCTCTATTCGACCCCGCGAAAGGAGGCCCTATGGAAACGCATGACTCTCAGCGTACGCGTAACGCCGATATCGTCATCGTCGGTGGCGGTGCCGGCGGACTGGAACTGGCGGTCCGCCTGGCCAAGGCAGGCCACAAGGACGTGTTGCTGATTGATCGCGACACCAGTCACGTGTGGAAGCCGCGCCTGCATGAGATCGCGGCGGGCCTCGGACGGCGTCAGGTCGATGAGTTGGGGTATGCCGGTCTGGCGGAGCAGTGGGGATTTCGCTTCGAGTGCGGCACCCTCGAAGGCGTGGACCCTGAACAACGCCAGATCACCCTTGCGGCGATACCGGGCAGGGAAGATGACGCGACCGCCGAGGTGCCGGTCCGCGTCAGAGGTTATCGCCAGCTGGTACTGGCCCTGGGAGGGGTGACGCCTGACATGGGCGTCGAGGGCGTGCTGGAGCATGCCTGTCTGCTTGATTCGCCCGAAGACGCCGAACGTATTGCCGAGCGCTTCTCGCGTGGCTTGCTGGCCAATCATGTGGCGATGGAAACAGCACCGACAGGGGATTCAGGCGCGTCAGCCACCCAGGACGGCGCTCAGGATGGTGCCAAGGGTGGCGCTCAAGAGTCTCCGGGGCGGCCGTATCAGGTGGTGATCGTCGGCTCCGGTGCCACCGGTGTCGAGCTCGCGGCGTATCTGCATGAGGCGCGTGGCAGACATGATGCGCCTGCGCCGAAGGACTCGCGGGTCGAGATCACGATCCTCGAGGCCACCGAGACCTTCATGCCGGGGGTCTCCGAGGAACTGCGCGAGGCGATCCATCAGCGACTCGAGGCACAGGGCATCAATATCGAACTGTCTCGTCAGGTCGCCAAGGTGTCACCCGGCAGCGTCGAGATCAGCGAAGGTGACGAGTCCGTGACACGCGAGGCAGACCTGGTGGTCTGGGCGGCGGGGCGTGTGGGGCCTGCCATCGTCGAGGAGATCGAAGGTCTGGCCAGCAACAAGAAGCGTCAATGGAAGGTGACGCCCGGACTGCAATGCCTTGAGCAGGAAGCCATCTTCGCGCTGGGCGACTGTGCCTGCATCGATGAGGCACCCTTGCCACCCACGGCACAGGTGGCCAGCGAACAGGCCGAGTTCCTGGCGGAAGAACTGCCGCGTCGCCAGCAGGGCGAGGCGGCTCAGGCCTTCGAGTTCAAGGATCGCGGCACGCTGTTGTCGCTGGCCAGGGCGGGCAGCGTCGGTGAGCTCGGTGGCAAGCTCAGCGGCAAGCTGAGCCATGCACAAGGCAACGATGGGCATGAGGATCTGCAGGTGAGAGGGCGCTTTGCACGCGCGGCCTACCAAGGACTGCAGCGTCAGCATCAGTTCCTGCTGCTGGGGCCGCTCAAGGGCTCAGCCGAGGTGGTCAGTGACGTTCTGCGCCATGCCATGGGACCGCGACTCAAGGTGCATTGAGGCAAGCCCATGCAAGCCGGTGCGCTGGCCCGAGAGGGCAGCGTGCAAAGGAGGACAGGCCGACATGTGTCGTGGTGGATTCCATCGGCGCATGTCGGCCGTTATCGTCATCAAAGGCTCGTGTTTCTCACGAGCTTCTGGTCTGTGAACTGGCCACCGGATAGGTGCCGGGCCTGAGAATTCGCGTGTCCACGTCATGGATATCCCGCAGTCCGCACAGGGCCAGCGTGGTATCGAGCTCCTTGTGGATGATCTCCAGGGTCTTCGTCACGCCTTGCTCGCCCATGGCGCCGAGTCCATACAGGAAGGCGCGTCCCAGGTAGACGCCCTTGGCGCCCATCGCCACCGCCTTGAGCACATCCTGGCCAGAGCGAATCCCGCCATCCATGTGGACCTCTGTCCTGTCGCCGACCGCCGCGAGAATGTCCGGCAGAGCGGAGATGGAGGAGGCCGCACCATCGAGCTGACGTCCACCGTGGTTGGAGACGATCACGGCATCGGCGCCTGCCTGAACGGCCATCTCGGCATCCTCCGGCTCCATGATGCCCTTGATGATCAACTTGCCGCCCCAGCGATCCTTGATCCATTTGATGTCATCCCAGCTCAGGCTGGGGTCGAACTGACTGGCGGTCCATTTCGACAGGGAGCTGAGGTTGTCGGCGTCCTTCACGTGACCGGCGATGTTGCCGAAGCTGTGGCGCTTCGTCTTCAGCATGCCGGCGCACCAGCGCCACTTGGTCGCCAGGTTTAGCGCGGTGGCCACGGTGGGGCGAGGAGGGACGCTCAGGCCATTGATCAGGTCCTTGTGGCGCTGGCCGATGATCTGCAGGTCAGCGGTGAGCACCAGCGCGGAACATTCCGCCGCCTTGGCGCGATCGATCAGCCGCCCGATGTAATCCTTGTCGCGCATCACGTAGAGCTGGAACCAGAAGGGGCGTGTGCTGACGGATGCGACATCCTCGATGGAGCAGATGCTCATGGTCGAGAGCGTGAAGGGCACGCCGAAGTCACTCGCCGCGCGCGCGGCCAGCATCTCGCCATCGGCATGCTGCATGCCGGTGAGGCCTGTGGGCGCGATCGCCACCGGCATGGCCACATCCTCTCCCAGCATCTGCGTGCGCAGGGTGCGATTGTCCATGTCGACCATCACCCGTTGACGCAGTCCGATGGCGGCAAAATCAGCCTCGTTGGCACGATAGGTGGTTTCCGTCCATGAGCCGGAGTCGGCATAGTCGTAGAACATCTTCGGCACACGGCGTTTCGCCAGGCGTTGCAGATCATTGATGCAGGTGATGGTCATGCAGAACTCCATCCAAGGAGAGAAGGCGGATCGTTCGAGGTCCAGGGACATCGCCAAGGGGATGCTGGGCTTACTGTCTCCGATGGATGGGGGGTTCACCATTGGCGATACGTCTATCTGTCGAGGACGCCTGTGCCATAGCACCATGGCAATGATGCAACCAACCTGCTGCACGACGTCTGCAGACGGACACGTTGACTGCGCGACCTGAGGTGTCAGGTCGCGCCCCCATGAAAGGTGATGGACCCATGAGATTTGCCTGTAGCGCCTCAGCCGATGGTCGGCGCCCGACAACGCCGCGCGATCCGGCCAGGCCCCATGGCGCGGCAAGGCCAAGAGTCCTGCGTCGTGGGCGTGACGCGATGCTGGCGTCCTGTCTGTCATGGCTGATGATCAGTCCGGCTCACGCAGCGTCCGTGGTCGCTTCCGAGGCGGAGCGTGAGGGACTTGTGGTCGCCAATCTGCAGGAAATAGAGCAGCGGGTCGGCGCGCGCCTTGGTGTGACGGTACTGGATACTGCCGATGGCAGACGTGTCAGCTGGCGGGGTGATGAGCGTTTCCCCATGAGCAGCACCTTCAAGGTGCTGGCATGCGGCAATCTGCTCTCGCGGGTGGATGCCCGTCAGGAGTCACTGTCACGCAAGGTCGAGATTCGCCCGGCGGATCTCGTGACCTATTCCCCCGTCACCGAACGTCAGGTGGAGGGCGATGGCATGACACTGGCGGCGTTGTGCCGCGCCACCATCACCACCAGCGACAATACCGCCGGCAACCTGATTCTCGATGCCATCGGTGGGCCTGTCGGGCTGACGAATTATCTGCGGACTCTGAAGGATGACATCACACGTCTGGATCGTCGTGAAACGGCGCTCAATGAGGCCACTCCGGGAGATCCCCGTGATACCACCACTCCCGACGCGATGGCGTCCACCCTTCAGCGGCTGCTGCTGGGGGAGGCGCTGAGCGAGGCGTCGCGTCTCACGTTGCAGGGCTGGATGCTGGCCAATACCACGGGAAGTGACAAGCTGCGTGCCGCCTTGCCGGATGACTGGCAGATCGCTGACAAGACCGGGGGCGGGGGGCATGGCACCAACAATGATATCGCCATCATCTGGCCGCCGAATCACGCCCCGTTGATCGTGGCGGTCTATCTGACCGAGAGCGAGGCCGAGCGTGCGGTGCGTGACGCCGCGATTGCCGATGTCGGGCGTCTGCTGGTGTCTGAGGTACTGGCCATCGAGAGACTGGCCATCGAGGGTGTGGACACGCACGCTGACAATTGATCGCGTGACGCGTGAGAGCACGTGCTGAAAGAGCGTGCCTGAAGGAGCGTACCTGAGAAAGCCTGCGTGAAGCCTGGGCAACTCAGCGTTGCCGGCCCTGATGCCATCCTTTGCTTGTGACTCCTGCCTCTCGCCCGCATTGTGCCTGAACTATGTCCGCAATGGTTTGCCGGGGGAGATGGAACCCGTTCCCCCTGTCATGTCCGCTCATGAGCCTTGCCCAACCTGTTCCTGCACGTGTCTGGAGGATATCCATGTCCACACTGTTTTCCCCGCTGAAGCTCGGCCCGCTCACGCTGGACAATCGCATCATCATTGCACCGATGTGCCAGTACTCCGCCCAGGATGGCCGGATGCAAGCCTGGCATGACCAGCATCTCGGCAATCTGGCCCAGTCAGGTGCCGGCCTGCTGATCTTCGAGGCCAGTGCCGTCTCCCCCGAAGGGCGTATCACCCATGGCGATGTGGGGCTCTTTGACGAGGCAACGCGTGACGCGATGCAAGGTGTCGTCGAGCGTATCCGTCGTTATTCGCCGATGCCGTTGGCCGTGCAGATCGGTCACGCGGGCCGCAAGGCCTCATGCGAGAAGCCCTGGGAGGGCGGAACTGCCATTGCTCCGGGACAACCCAACGGCTGGCAGACACTGGCACCCAGCGCGATTCCCTTCAGTGAAGGGGGGCCGCTTCCCGAGGCGATGAGCGCCGAGCAGATCGCCCAGACCATCGACGCCTTCGTGGAAGCGGCCCGGCGTGCCGTCGAGATCGGTCTCGACGGGATCGAGCTACATGCGGCGCATGGTTATCTGCTGCATCAATTCCTGTCACCGTTGAGCAATCAGCGCGAGGACGACTATGGCGGTTCACTGGAAAATCGCATGCGGCTGACGCTTGAGGTGTTCGACGCCGTTCGCGCCGCGATTCCTGACGAGGTCATGCTGGGCATCCGGATCAGCGCGACGGACTGGGTCGAGGGCGGCTGGGATCTAGCACAGAGCATCGAACTCGCCAAGGCGCTTGACCGCCGTGGCTGCCACTATCTGCATGTCTCAAGCGGCGGGCTCAGCGAGCAGCAGCAGATTCCGGTGGAACCCAACTATCAGGTGCCGCACGCCGAGGCCTTGAAGGCTCAGGTGGTCATGCCCGTCATCGCGGTGGGCCTGATCACCGAGCCGCAGCAGGCCGAAGACCTGCTGGTGAACGAGCGTGCCGATGCCATCGCGCTGGCGCGTGGCATCCTCTACGACCCGCGCTGGCCCTGGCATGCGGCCGCCGCGCTGGGAGATACCGTCAAGGTCTCGCCCCAGTATCTGCGTTGCCAGCCGCATGGTCTGAAGTCATTGCTGGAGAATCAGCAGGACTGAAGTCCGTGAAAGGACATCGATGACTGACGCCCGCGTTCATGAGCCCTTGCTCGATGATCGCGGGCGTTCTTGTTTGCTCAATCCCCTTTGCTCAATCCCCCTGGCGGCGCGAAGCCTCGATCTGAGGGTGGAGAGTGGAGAGGCGTTTGCGCCTCTCCTGTGGCTCAAGGCGGCGCTGCGCCAGCAGGGCGATGAAGGCACGGGGGAACACAGGACGGCTGGCAGTAATTATACGAGTGTGCAATAGTGGCGGAAGATCCACCGCAATCCACTCGCTGCCAGTCGTGACACAAGGAGAGCCAATGCCAAGCCAAGCCCCGATTCTGGGTGTCTACCTGAGTGAATCCCTGGACCTGGACAGCCTCTACGGTGAGGCGCTGCGCCAGCTGGGCGAGTATGTCGTGCTGCAGAACCCGCATGAGATCGAAGACCCCACGGAAGTCGCGTTCGCCATCTGCTGGCAGCCGGGAGAAGACGCCTTCGCGCCGTACCCCAATCTCATGCTTGCCATGTCGATCGCGGCGGGGGTGGATGCTCTGCTCAGTCATCCGGGGCTGTCAGATGAGGTTCAGGTGGCACGGGTACGAGATCCGCATCAGGCATTTCTGATGGCCGGGTTTGCCGCGCATGAAGTGCTGCATCAAGAGCGCGAGTTTGCCGTCATGGCAGACAATGCCACGCGCCGTGAGTGGCAGCCCTTGCCGATGCGTGCGCCCGAGAAGGCGCAGGTGGCGGTGCTGGGCCACGGCAGCATGGGGCGCGCGGTGGTCACTTCGCTGTCGGCACTGGGATTCACGGTGACGGTCGCCTGTCGCAGCGAACCCGTCGCACCAGTGCAAGGCGTGCGCTATCTGACGGGCGACAATGCGGTGATGGCCGCGGCTCAGGGGGCGGATTACCTGATCAACATCCTGCCGCTGACTCCGGTCACCGAGAATGTGCTGAATGCGACCCTGTTCGCCCAGCTGCGGCCGGGGGCATGGCTTGTACAGATCGGCCGCGGCGAGCACCTGGTGGAAGCCGATCTCGATGCGGCACTGGCGTCCGGTCAGCTGGCGGGCGCGACGCTGGACGTCTTCCGCGAGGAGCCATTGGCGCCCAATCATCGCTGGTGGCAGGACGCGCGCCTGCGCATCACGCCGCATGTCGCCAGTGACTCGCTCCCCGAGGTGGTCGCCGAGCAGGTGGTGGCCACGGCGCGCGAGTTGCGCGATGGCCTGCCGCTCACGTTGGGCGTGGATCGCCAGCGCGGCTATTGAGGCCCTGGTCTATTGAGGACCTTGGCTATTGAGGACCTTGGCTATTGTGGCCCTCGGCTATTGAGGACCGGAAGGTGGAGGCGTCAAGGCTTTTCAGGGCTAAGCGGAGCCTTTCTCGACCCCAGACAGCGACATCTTGATCACAGGAGACAGCGACATGCAGGCATCAACCATGAGTGACGCGGAATGGCAGGCACGCCTTGATCTGGCAGCCTGCTATCGGTTGGCGGCGCACTACCGCATGACCGACCTGATCTATACCCACATCACGGCGCGAGTGCCGGGTGAGGAAGGGCACTTCCTGATCAATCCCTATGGTTGGCGCTGGGAGGAGATCACCGCATCCTCGCTGGTCAAGATCGACGTCAACGGCGAGAAGGTCGATGACAGCGCCGCGCGGGTCAATCCAGCCGGCTTCACCATTCACTCGGCGATTCATGCGGCAAGCCACTCTGCCAGCTGGATCATGCATACCCATACGCGCGCCGGCGTGGCGGTATCGAGCCTGGAAGAAGGACTGCTGCCGCTGAATCAGATCGCCCTGCAGTTCCATGGTCGCGTCTCCTACCACGACTACGAAGGCATCGCGCTGGATCTGGATGAGCGCGAACGCATCGTGGCAAGCCTTGGCGACAATCCGGCGCTGATCCTGCGCAATCATGGCCTGCTGACCACGGGTGCCTCTGCCGCCGAGATGTTCAACAACATGTTCTACCTCGAGCGCAGCTGCGAGATTCAGGTCGCGACCCTGTCCATGGGCCAGCCGGTGCGCCGTCTCTCGCCCGAGATCTGTGCGCATGTGGTCGGCCAGTACGACATGGCCATCCATGAGGATGGCGATCTGGCACTGGAATGGGATTCCCACCTGCGTCTGCTGGAGAGCCTTGGCAGTGACTATCGTCGATAAGCCTTCCCTCGATGCGTGGCCGCTGTCACGTGAGAGTGAGGCAAGTGCGGCAATCCCGGCGTTGAGTGAAGGAGAGGGGCCCAGATGAGTCGCAAGGTGTTCCAGCGCCTTTCCCAGGATCAGCGTCGGCGCGACCTGCTGGAAGCCACGCTGAGCTGTGTCGCGCAGCATGGTCTGGCCGGCGCCAGCGTGCGCCGCGTGGCGGAGGCGGCCGGTGTCTCACCCGGGCTGATTCGCCACCACTTCGGCACCAAGGATGACATGGTGCGGGCCGCCTATGCCTACATGATGGGCCAGCTGACCTCCGATATCGCCGATGCCAGCCCGGTCAGTGATGAATCCTCGGCGTGTCGTCTGGCACGCTTCATCGCGGCGAGTCTCACGCAGCCCAATCTGGCCGCCCACAAGGTCTCCCTGTGGGCGACCTTCATCGGTCGGGTACGTCACGATGCCACCTACTCGGCGGTCCATCAGGAAACCTATCGTGAGTTTCTCGATCTGCTGCGGTTACTGATCCAACCCGTTCTGAGCGCCAATGATCTGCCCGCTGATGACGCCATCTGTGAGGAACAGGCGATCGCCCTCAATGGCTTGATCGATGGTCTGTGGCTGGAAGGCGGGCTGGAACATGGCCTCTATGCCGTCGAGCGATTGCCCGGGATCGCCATGCGAGCGGCAGAGGGCATCCTGCGCCTGCCTCACGGCACCTTGCTTGAGCATGTCGAGATGACAACAACACCCCCACCTCACAGGAGTTGAGCATGCGCTACGCCACCATCACCGAACGATTGAGCGATCTGGGCGGTGACAAATGGGCCGTCCACAGTGCCGCTCGTCAGCGAATTCTGGCGGGAGAACCGATCATCGAGCTGACCATCGGAGAACCGGATATCGCCACACACCCGGCGCTGGTCGAGCGCTGTGTCGAGGCGCTGCGCGCCGGGCGTACCCGCTACTCCGATGGCCGTGGCGAACCGGGGCTGGTCGCGGCATTGGCCGAGCGCTACGCAGCGCGCATGCCCGAGATCAGCGCAGACAACGTGCTGTGTTTCCCCGGCACTCAGACGGCGCTGTTCGCGGTGATGCTGGCGCTGGTGGAAGAGGGATGCGGCGTACTGACCGGCGACCCCTATTACGCCACCTATGAAGGCGTGATCCGGGGTGCCGGCGGTGACCTGCAGCCGGTACCGCTGCGCATGGAGCATGGCTTCGTGTTGCAGCCGGAAGATCTGGCCGCGGCCATCACGCCGCAGAGTCGCGTATTGCTGCTCAATACGCCGCACAATCCGACGGGCGCGGTGATGGACCGTACGACGCTCGAGCGCATCGGTGAGCTGTGTCGCGAGCATGACCTGTGGATCGTCTGTGATGAGGTCTATGAAGCGCTGATCTTCGCGGGCGAATTCGTCTCGCCGCTGGAGATCGAGGCACTGCGTGAGCGCACCGTGGTGGTGTCCTCCATCTCCAAGAGCCATGCCGCCACCGGCTTTCGCAGTGGCTGGGCCATCGGCTCAGCGGAATTCTGCCGCCGGCTGTTGCCTGTCTCCGAGACCATGCTGTTCGGCAATCAGCCCTTCATCGCCGATATGACCGAGGCCGCGCTGCGCGGGGATTTCGATACCACCGAGCGTCTTCGCGAATCACTCGGGCGCCGCGCGCGTCTGGTCCATGAGGCGCTGGCGGCCATCCCGCAGCTGTCCTCCAGCCTGCCCCAGGGCGGCATGTTCCTGATGGTCGATGTCTCACGCACCGGCCTGGACGGTGAGCAGTTCGCCTGGCGGCTGCTGGAACGGCAGCAGGTCGCGGTAATGCCCGGCAGTGTCTTCGGCGACTGCGGAAGGCCACTGGTACGTGTTGCCCTCACCGTGCCGGATGACACCCTGCTGGAAGCCGTGCAGCGCATGGCGACACTGTGTGATCAGCTGGAAGGGGAAGTCATCGTCTGAGGCGCGACTTCGGCCATGCACAGTCTTTCGCTCAATTTCGTGCAGGTTCACGCACAAACGCCGCTCATGAGCGGCGTTTGTGCGTTCAGCGATGCTCATTTCAGGAAATCATTTCCAGCCCATCTGCCAGACATCGTCCTGCTTCAGCTCACGCCAGCCCAGCACGTGATCGCGATGTGTCAGCACCGCCTGCAACACGACCTCGACCACATGCTCATCCTGATCATCACGAATCACGCGCGTGACGATGAAATGTCGCTCACGATTCCTGGGTGTCACGGCGGTCCATTTGCTCTGCAACAGCTTTTCGGGGTTGATGCGGTTCATGCAATGTCTCGTCGGTAAAAAGGAAAAGGGAAAATGAGGAACAGGGGAGGGTATCTGAACTGGGGTAACGTGAGGATGAATCTGACCCTCAAGTCACTTCTTGAGGCCGCTCACTGCCCGAGCGGCGTTGCTCGCGCTCCTGCAGGTAGCGGGCAGGCGTGGTGCCGAGCAGCTTCTTGAACATGCTGATGAAGGCGTTGACGGACTGATAACCGACGTCTTCCGAGACGCGCTGCACGCTCATGCCCTCGGCTAGCAGGCGGATCGCCACCACCAGGTGGAGTTGCTGGCGCCAGCGGCTGAAGCTCAGGCCGGTGTCGCGCTGGATCAGGCGGGCGAGGGTGCGTTCGCTCATCGCCAGTTCGCTCGCCCACTCGGCCAGGGTGCGCCGATCATCCGGTGTCTTGATCAAGGCATCGCTGATGCGGGTCAGCCGCGGGTCTTCAGGCAAGGGCAGATGCAGACGTTCGCTGGGCATGCAGGCCAGTTCTTCCAGCAGGACATCGACCAGCCGCGCTGTCGGCCCCTGTTCAGGATATGGCTGGGGCAGCTCCGCCAGACGCAGCACCAGCTCACGCAACAGTGGCGAGATCGACAGCGTACAGCTGTGGCTCGGCATCTCGAGCGCTCCGGGCTCGATGAACAGGTGGCACACGCGGCCGCCACGGGTCAGGTGGTTGCTGTGGGGCAGGTTGCCGGGAATCCAGACGCCGCTGTGCGGCGGCACCATCCACAGCCCTTCCGGCACGCGGCTGGTCACGACGCCATGCAGGGCGATGACCAGCTGTCCCTTGCGATGCTGGTGGATCGGGACTTCCATCACCTGTTGTCCGGTATCCACATGCAGGGCGCTGGCCGGAATCTCGTAGACGTCCGGGTCATGTTCGCAGACGCTGCTTGAGAAGGGCACGGAGGAGTGACCGCTGGCGACTCCCGACGATGAGGTTGCGTCTCGCGTGGCAAGGGAAATCGGCGTCGCGGAGGTCCTTGAGGAGGTGGCTGACATGTCGGCTCGCAGATTGTCTGATTTCAGGTATCTGATGTCATGATGGCTCAATTCTGCAGCGATATTGGCGATTACGCTATCGTTAATCTGCGCGGGAATTCACCTCTGATGTGTCGTCCCGCTATCTGTCCGTTCCAAGTTCGCTGCGAGCGTCTCATGACTGAACTCTGCCACTCTTCTCCTGTTCGGCGATTGAGCCATCCTGCCGTGTTGATCGCCGGCATCCTGATGATTGCCATGAATCTGCGTGCGCCCTTTACCAGTATCGCGCCGTTGCTTGAGCGTCTGCAGGCGGCGCTGGGCTTCAATGCCACGGCGGCAGGGTTGCTGATGATTCTGCCGCTGTTGGCGTTCGTCGTGGTGTCCCCCTGGGTACCCCGTCTTGCACGGCATGTGGGGCTTGAGCGCAGTGTCTTCCTTGCCTTGCTGGCGATCGCCGCCGGCATCGTGCTGCGGGTACAGGGCAACACGCTGGCGCTCTATGTGGGGATCGCCTTGATCGGGGCGGGCATCGCGGTGGGCAATGTGCTGTTGCCCAGTCTGGTCAAACGCAGCTTTCCCCGACACATCGCGCTGCTGACCTCCTGCTATGTGCTGACCATGGGCATCATGGCCGCCATCGCCTCGGCGGTGATGGTGCCGCTGGCGCAGGATAGTGCGGATGGCTGGCAGTTCGCGATGCTCATCGTGGTCATCCTGCCAGTGGTGACGATGGTGGTGTGGTGGCCACAGTTGTCGCATCGCTCCCTACCGGCGGCGGCGAAGGAAGCCGAGAAGGCTGCCTCGCGTCCGGTGCGTCAGGCAGCCGTGTGGCGCTCGCCACTGGCCTGGCAGGTGACGCTGTTCATGGGGATCAATTCGCTGCTGTTCTATACCGTCAACAGCTGGCTGCCGAGCATGCTGGCGGATAACGGCTTTTCCCCCGAAAAGGCGGGATCGTTGCACGGCCTGCTGCAGCTGGCCTCGGCCTTGCCGGGGCTGATTCTGGTGCCCCTGATGCCGCGCCTGAAGGATCAACGACTGATCGCCTTCGCGACGCCCTGCATGTCGCTGGCAGGGTTCATCGGGCTGTGGCTGATGCCGGGGTGGGCGCTGGTGTGGGTCCTGCTGCTCGGTGCGGGGTCCGGGGCCAGCTTCATTCTCGCCCTGTCGTTCATGGGGCTAAGAGCGCGCGATGCCATGCAATCGGCGTCGCTGTCGAGCATGGCGCAGACGCTGGGCTACCTGCTCGCGGCCATGGGGCCGCCGTTGATCGGGGCGCTCTACGATCGGCAGGGTGACTGGCAGCTGGCATTGATGGTGTGTGCCTCCCTCAGTGTGCTGATGGCGGGAATCGGCTGGTTGGCGGGCAGGGACCGCCAGTTGCCTGAGGCGTCGGCATCTGAATAATGGAGCGTTGCCCTGAAGGGCCACAGGAACATCCCCCCATGACAAGGAAGTGAGAGATGGCGAATGCATCATCCGGAAGGAAAGGTCAGCCGGCCTCTGATACCAAAGAGGCTGCGGGGAACACCCGGCGTCCGCGTGCAATGCGTCGCCTGCGGGCAGCCATCCTCGGTCTGGCCAGCATTGGGGGTGTCGTGATGATCGCTCAGCCAGCCAATGCCGCGACGCTGTCACTGCGCGTGATCGAGACCACCGACATCCACGCCAACGTGATGGATTACGACTATTACAAGGACCGTCCCAGCGTGCGCATCGGCCTGGTGAGGGCGGCGAGCCTGATCCAGCAGGCGCGTTCCGAGGTGGTCAACAGCGTGCTGCTGGACAACGGAGACCTCATTCAGGGCAGCCCGATGGGCGATTACATGGCGGCGGAAGGTCTCGAGGAGGGTGATGTCTTCCCGGCCTACAAGGTCATGAATCAGCTGGATTACGATGTCGGCAACATCGGCAATCATGAGTTCAATTACGGGCTCGAGTATCTCGAACGGGCGCTTTCCGGCGCGCAGTTCCCCTATGTGAACGCCAACCTGCTGGATGCCACGACCGGCGAGCCGTACTTCACGCCTTATCAGATTACCCCCCATGCCTTCACCGACAGTGAGGGCAACGCTCAGACAGTGAAGGTCGGCTATATCGGCTTTGCGCCGCCGCAGGTGATGACCTGGGACCGCAAGCACCTCAAGGGGCGCCTTGTGGCTGAGGACATCACCGAGAGCGCCCGGCGCTGGGTGCCCGAGATGCGCCGGGCGGGCGCGGATGTGGTGATCGCCATCCCGCACTCCGGCATCTCGACTGACCCTTACCGGGTGATGGCCGAGAATTCGGTATATTACCTCTCGCAGGTCGAGGGCATCGATGGCATCGCCTTCGGGCATGCCCATGCTGTCTTCCCCAGCGAGGAATTTGCCGAGGTGCCGGGGGCCGACATCGCCAGGGGTACCCTCAATGGCGTGCCGGCGATGATGCCAGGGCACTGGGGCAGTCATGTGGGCGTGATGGATCTCGAGCTGAGCAATGACTCGGGCCAGTGGCGGGTGGTAAGTGGCCAGACAGAGGCACGCCCGATTCAGATGGGTGGCGAGGCGCAGGTGGCGGAAGATGCCGAACTGGCGGCGTTGGTCGAGCATGAGCACGACGCCACGCGGGAGTACGTCAATCGCAGCATCGGCCGCGCCAGTGCGGCGATGAAGAGCTATCTGGCGCTGGTGCAGGACGACCCGACGATCCAGATCGTCAATCGTGCCCAGGCTGATTACGTCAAACGCTTCGTCGAAGGCGACCCGGATCTGGAAGGCTTGCCGATTCTCTCGGCGGCCGCGCCGTTCAAGGTCGGTGGCCGTCACAATGATCCGACCCAGTTCACCGAGATGGAGGCCGGCGAGCTGAGCTTCCGCAATGCTGCCGACCTCTATCTCTATCCGAATACGCTGGTGGCGCTCAAGGTTACCGGCAAGGAAGTGCGGGAATGGCTCGAGTGCAGTGCCGGGCAGTTCCATCGCATTGACCCGAATCTCGCCACGCCCCAGCCCCTGATCAACTGGGAAGGTTTCCGCAGCTACAACTTCGATGTGATCGACGGCGTCGAGTATCAGGTGGATGTCACGCAGCCGGCGCGTTATGACGGCAATTGCTCGCTGATCGACGCCGATGCCCACCGTATCCAGGGGCTTGCCTACGAGGGCGAGCCGGTCAAGGACGACGATGTCTTCCTGCTCGCGACCAACAACTATCGCGCCTACGGCGAGGCCTTCCCCGGTACCGGAGAGTCGCATGTCGCCTTTGCGTCACCGGACGAGAATCGCAGCATTCTGGCCCAGTACATCTCGCGACAGACACAGCAGCAGGGCGCGGTGGACCCTGCGGCGGATCACAACTGGCGGCTGGCCGCGATCGACACCGATACCCCGCTGGACATTCGCTTCACCACCGCCCCCGGTGAGGATGCGCAGCAGTTCATCGATGCTCAGGCCGTCTACCCGATGACACTGGTGGATCAGGACGAGATGGGCTTTGCCCGTTATCGCGTCGGGCTGGACCGGATGAAATAGCCAAGGCAGCACATTGTCGAGCACGTAGTTATTGGCCTTGATTCAGGTGGGAAAAAACGCCAGTCAGCGATTGCTGACTGGCGTTTTTCTGTCGCCAGCCGTTACCCGCTATCTGTTTCACTATCCGCTTTCACTTCACGACTCTCGATCGCAGGCTCACTGCGGATCAGCGCCAGGGCGCGTGCAAGGCGATGCTCAACAGCACACGTTTGCCGCGCTCGATGCGGCTGACGCTGTGTTCGTGAAGGTCGGGGCGGAAGAACACCACGCGGTCCGTGAGGCAAAAAATGCTGCCATCGGTCTCGAAGACACCGCCCTGGCGGGGCTTCTTGAGCACGATATTGAGCTTGTAGTAGCTGCCGCTACCCATCGGGTCGTTATGGCGCATCACGCTGTGGCCCTCGGGGTAGGTCACCAGATTGATGGTCAGGCGGCGAAGATCGAGCAGACTACGGTTGATGACACGGGCCATTGGGCTTTCCCTTTGAAGATTGAGGCTATTGAAACGTATTTTGAGTGATTGATCAAAAAAGAGGTTGAGTGATTGCTCAAAAATACGTACGGTGGCTCCACGTTCACGGCGCACAAGGTTCGGCAATCGAGATCGCCGAGGCCGTGATTGAGAATCGAGCAAGCAAGGAGGTCAGCAATGAGCCACGACAACGTGACAATGGAAGCCCTGGAAACCCGTTATGCGATGATCGAAGGTCACCGCATTGCCTACAAGGAAATGGGGGAAGGTCAGCCGCTGTTGTTGATTCACGGCATTCCAACCAACAAGCTGATGTGGCGCGATGTGATGCCGGAATTGGCCAGACATTACCGTGTCATCGCCCCGGACATGCTCAACTATGGCGAGTCGGACATGCCGGTGGATGCTGATGTTTCCATCAATGCCCAGACACGCATCTTCATCAAGCTGATGGATGCGCTGGGTGTGGCGAGTGCGGATGTCGTCTCGCATGATATCGGCGGGGGCATCGGTCAGCTGATGGCGGTCAACCACCCCGAGCGCGTTCGTCGCCAAGTGCTGATCGACAGCGTGTGCTTCGATTCCTGGCCGATTCCGGAGTTCAAGCAGCTGCTGGAGCCGGGCGTCGAGGAAGCCACCAGCGTCGAGGAATTCATCAGCACCATGCGCGGCTTCATGCCCAGTGGTGTGCATGATCCGGCGGTGGCGACCGAAGAGATGGTCGAGCGCTACGTATCCCAGTGGAACAGCGAGCAAGGCAAGGCAGCCTTCTTCCGCAACATGCGCCGCCTCAACAAGGAATACACCCAGGCCATAGCGGGCGAACTCAAGAATATCGAGATCGACACCCTGGTACTGTGGGGCGACAAGGACAACTTCCAGAAGCCGGATTACGCCCCGATGCTCACAGATGCCATCCCGGGTGCCGAGCTGATCTGGGTGAAGGACGCCGGTCACTGGGTCACTGACGAGAAGCCCGAAGAAACCGTGCGCTATATCCTGGATTTCCTGGCGCGCTGAGAGATGGCCAGCCCCGATGCCCAAGCGGGGTGTCGGGCGCCATCCCAGAGAGCAAACAAAACCGCCCGGTCATGAGACCGGGCGGTTTTGTCCTCATTGCAGAGACGCTGCCGAGCTTTCTGCCATGGCGTCATGGCGAAGAGGGTGCGAAGACATCTCACTGGATGTCATGGCCCTGGCCCCCGTCTTGACCTTGCGCTGCATGGCGATGATGCCTCCCGCGCGCGTCGGGGTGAAGGGCTCCTCGAGTCTCAAGAATCCATGGCGTTCATACAGGGCGATGGCCGGGCTGTCGGAGAAGGCCCGAAGCCGCAGGAGGGTGTCGTGGGGCTGACGCTTGCTGAGGCAATCGATCAACCAGCTCAGACAGGTGGAGCCGATACCGCGTCCCTGCCACTGGGCCACCAGCTGCAGGTCACGCAGATACACCATGTCGTTCAGCGACTTGAGGCTGATGAAGCCGATCCATTCGCCATTGAGGCGCACGGCGAAGTTCTTGTTGTCCTGCCATTTTTCCTCGAATTGCTCTGCATCCCAATGGAAACCATGACGCTTGTAGGTCGCGAGCATGTTGCCACAACTCAGCCGGTGCGCCGCTGCATTCAGGTAGCGGTTGGCAGGTGTGTCGTAGATGGGGGAAATGCTGAGATCATCCATGATCCTTCCGATTCTTTTGAGAGTTATGTCAGGGAGTAGCATCCGTCACGTTGCAATTTCTGCAGGCCGACCATCCAGTCAGTTAGTGAGTGCTAATTCAAGCGCACTATCTTCAGGTTTTCAGGACAGCCTGACAAGTGAATGCCTGTCCAGTACCAGATGCCGCTCGGGATTGCCAACGCTGGTTCGTTATACTATAACATTGCGTCTTTCTCACGCTGTCTGACGGCAGCGAACATGTCTTTTTGACAGGATGCGCAATGACGATGGTCCACCCTCTGAGCAGGCTCAGGCCTCCTGACGCTGAACGGCGATGGTACAAGTCGCTTTTCCGCTCTCTGACAGCTCCCGTGTCGGCAGATCTTTCCCGGTCTGCAAGGCACTCCCGGCCCGTGGGTGAGCAGATCACGTGCTGGCTAGGAATGACGCTCATGGTGCTCGGTCTTGGCATGCCTCAGGCCGTCAAGGCATCCGCTCAGTCTTCGGGCGATGAGCAGGCGACGTCGCGTCGTCTGGAGATCGTCGCGCCCTTTGACATCAAGGGGGCGGACCCTCTGCTCAGCGGCATTCTCTTCCAGCGCATGCAGATCGTCGAGACACTGGTCGAGGTGGATGCCACGGGAGAGCTGCAGCCAGGGTTGGCGACCGACTGGTCGGTGTCAGATGACGGCCTGGAGTGGCGCTTCACGCTGCGCTCCGGCGTGCAGTTCCATGATGGCAGCCGTCTGGATGCCGAAGTCGCGCGTCAGAGTCTCGAGATCGCCCGTGCCAAGCCGGGCATCTTGAAGTCAGTGCCGATCGAGCGGATCGTCGCCGAGGATGACCAGACGCTGGTGATTGCCCTCAGCGAGCCCTTCGCCGCGTTGCCCGCCTATCTGGCCGATTATCGCCAGCAGATTCTGGCACCGGCGTCCTTCGATGAGTCAGGCACCGCTCAGCAGGTCATCGGCACCGGCCCCTATCGCATGCTGCGCATGACGCCGCCGCTGAGCCTGGAAGTCACCGCCTTCGAGGATTACTGGGGCCCGCAGCCCGAGGTGCGTCAGGCGCGCTATCAGGCGGTCAGTCGCGCCGAGGGCAGGGCATTGATCGCCGAGAGCGGAGATGCCGACTTCACCTATGGGCTGGACCCCGCCAGTCGTCAGCGTCTCTCTAAGTCGCCGCGCGTGACCCTGGCGGCGGCCGCGACGCCGCGCACGATGCTGTTGAAGGTCAACGCCAATCATCCGGCCTTCCAGGACCCTGATGTGCGGCGTGCCTTGAGCCTGGCGATCGATCGCACCGCCATCGCGCAGGTCGTGCTGCGATATCCGCGCGGGGCCAGCCAGCTGTTCCCGCCGATGGTGGAAGGCTGGCATGACCCCGCGCTCCCGGAGCTGCATCAGGATGTCTCTGAGGCGCGTGCATTGCTGGACGCCGCTGGCTGGAAGGTCGCGGAGGATGGCGTTCGTCAAAAGGATGGTCAGCGCCTCGCGATCAGCTTGATCACCTTTTCGGATCGTCCGGAGCTGCCATTGGTGGCCACGGTGCTGGAGCGTCAGTTCCACGCCATCGGCATCCAGACGCGTCTGGATATCACCAACTTCTCGGCAATTCCGGCCGGTCATCATGACGGCAGCCTCGACATGGCGCTGTTCGCGCGCAATCTGGCCATGGTGCCGGACCCCATCGGCAACGTGCTGAGCGATTACGCGGGAACGCCTGAAGCCCCCGGTGGCGACTGGGGCGCGATGGGCTGGTTCGATGCGGACTTCACCGCAGAGCTTGAGCGCATGGCACGCGAGGGCTACGGGCCTACGCCCGCAGGGCAGGACCCGCGCGCCCAGGCCAGCGGCGTGATCCAGCGGGCGCTGCCCGTGATCCCCATCGCCTGGTACTACCAGAACCTGGCGATCTCTCATCGACTGCAACGCGCTCAGGTAGACCCCTGGGAGCGTAGTTTCGGCCTTTCAGAATTGCGGTGGGCACCATGAATCTCCCTTCACGTCTGTTGCAGCTATTGATGGTGGTGCTGATGGTCGGCAGCGCCAGCTATCTGATGATGCAGAGTCTGCCCGGCGACGCCGCCTGGCGTATCGCGGCCGGCCGCTATGGCTATGATGCGCTGGATGCGGCCGCTGCGGCCTCGGTACGCGCCGAACTGGGCCTCGAGGCACAGGGCGGCTTGCACTTCCTTTACTGGCTGGGCGATATCCTGCGTCTGGAGCTTGGCACCTCGCTGATTTCCGGTGAATCGGTGTGGGTGGAGATTCGTCATCAGCTGGGCAACTCCCTGTCGCTCGCCGGCGCGGCGCTGGGCATCTCGCTGCTGATCGGCCCGCCGCTGGGGCTGCTGGCCGGTCTGCGTGCCGGTGGCTGGCTGGACCGTAGCCTGCTGGCCGTCTGCAGTCTGCTGCGTGCCACGCCGCAGTTCCTGCTGGCGCTGGTGCTGATCCTGCTGATCTCGGTGGAGATGGGCCTGCTGCCGGCCGCCGGCCACGGTGAGCCGCAGCACTTCATTCTGCCGGCGATGACGCTGGCGCTCGGGCTGGCAGCGGTATCGGCACGCCTGGCACGCGATGCCATGGCTGCCGTCACCCAGACGGCCTTTCATGATTTCGCGCGCTGGAAGGGCCTCAGCAATGCGCAGACCTTCTGGCGTCACGGCCTGCGCCATGTGGCCTTGCCGCTGGTGACCTATCTGGGGCTGCAGTTCGTGACCCTGGTGGAAGGGGTGGTGGTGATCGAGAGCATCTTCGGCTGGCCGGGCATCGGCCATGCGCTGGTGCACGCCATCTTCTCGCGCGATGTGCCGATGGTGCAGGGCACCGCCCTGGTGCTGGGCGTCGGTTTTGTCGTGATCAATCTGCTGGTCGATCTGCTGGGTCGCCAACTGGACCCACGGGGTGTGAAATGAATCAGGTGGTGGAAGGGCTTGCGCCGCAGCGCGTGGACGCCGTGCGTCGTCCACGTCTTGACTGGCCATTGCGTCGGGTGATCGGGGCCGCAATTGTCGCGAGTCTCGTGCTGCTGGCTCTGCTGGGTAATCTGGTGATACCGGGGGACCCGTTGGAACAGCATCTCTATCGTGCGCTGCAGGGCGCGGACGCCGTCGGTGTCTCTGATGCCGGTGAGGTGATCACCAGCGCCCCGCTGGGCTATGACCATCTGGGGCGCTCCCTGTATCACCGTCTGGTGGCGGCGCTCGGGTTGTCGCTGTCCATCGCTGCGGGGGCGGTGATTCTGGCCGCGTTTTCAGGCATCTCGCTGGGCCTGCTGGCCGCGGGACGCGGTGGCTGGGCCGAGCGCCTGTTGAGCCTGGTGGCAGATAGCCTGCTGGCATTGCCGGGGTTGCTGCTGGTGCTGATGGTCAGCGTCATCCTGCCGTCGACGCCGCTGGCATTGTGGTTGGGCCTGTCGCTGGTGCTGTGGGTGGAATTCTTCCGCCTGGCACGTGCCACCGGTCGCAGCGTGCTGGCGAGTCCCGGCGTCGAGGCCAGCCGTCTGCTGGGCTTCGGGGCCTGGTACCGTTTTCGTCATCACCTGTGGCCGGAAATGGCCCCCGTGATGATGACGGCGTTGGCCTTCGGCATGGCCAACGCCCTGATGGCGATTGCCGCGCTGGGCTTCGTGCACGTCGGCATTCCAGAGCCCACGCCGGAGCTGGGCACCATGATGGTCGAGCTGTTGCCGTACTGGCGTGAAGCGCCGTTCGCGCTGCTGACGCCGGTGCTGGTCACCTTCCTGCTGTTGCTGGGACTGTTGCTGATGTCCGGCAGCAAGGCCAGAACGTCAACCGCCGCTGACACCCTCGAAGGAGCGCGCCCATGAATGTCGCGACAATGAGCATGCCTGCCTCTCACGCGCGGCATGGGGTAACGACGGATGATGTGGTGCTGAGCGCCGAGGACGTGAGCGTGCGGGTCCGCGGCGCGCAGACGGCACTGCTGGCGCCTGTCTCGCTTGCGCTCAAGCCGGGAGAGCCGCTGGTGGTGATCGGCGAGACAGGCTCCGGCAAGAGCCTGCTGGCTCAGGCTCTGCTGGGCACGCTGCCTCAGGAGCTTGTGGCCTCCGGCAGCCTGTGGCTCGACGGCGAGCAATATCCCCTGCACGTGCCAGAGAATCGTCGCCCGCTATGGGGTCGCCGCCTGGCGGTATTGCCCCAGGAGCCCTGGCTGGCGCTGGACCCGCTGATGAAGGTGATTCGTCAGGTCGGTGAGTCATATCGTCTGGTCGCGAGGCGTTCGGCGCAGGCCTCTCATGCGGCCGCGCGCAGTGACCTGGAGCAGCTCGGCGTCGCTGCCGCCAGCGAGCAGTTGCCGGGCAAGCTGTCCGGCGGCATGGCGCAACGTGTGGCCTGCGCGGCCGCCCGCGCCGGCGGCGCGCCGCTGTTGATCGCCGACGAGCCGACCAAGGGGCTGGACGCCGCCCGCGTCAGCGAGATCGGCGAGCTGCTGCTCAAGTCGCTGGCCGAGACACCGCGTGCCGGCTTGATGGTCATCACCCATGACATGGCGCTGGCGCACCAGATCGGCGGCCGCCTGATGGTGGTACGCAAGGGCGAAGTGATCGAGCAGGGCGCGACGCGTGACGTGCTGGCCGCGCCGACACATGCCTATACCCAGCGCCTGGTGAATGCCGCGCCGCAGGCCTGGCCGGAGGCCGCCTTCAAGCCGGCAGCGGACAGTGCAAGCCGTGATGGCAAGGCGGCAGGCGATACCATCCTCCGTGCCGAGAATCTGACCATCGCGCGCGGGGGCACCTCGCTGCTGCGTGACGTGGAGCTCAGCGTGAAGGGCGGTGAGATCATCGGCATCCAGGGCGCGTCAGGTTGCGGCAAGTCATCGCTGGGGGATGCGCTGCTCGGCCTGTTGGCACCGCATTCAGGACGCGTGCTTCAGTATGCCGAACGCCTGGAGTATCAGAAGCTCTATCAGGACCCCGTGGCGACCTTCCCGCCACGCCGGACACTGGGCTGCCTGCTGAAGGATCTCAGCGCACGCCATCGTCTCGATGACAGCCAGTTGCCGCAGCTGATGGAACAACTGAGCCTGGCGCCGGAATTGCTCTCGCGTCTGCCGGGACAGGTCTCGGGTGGCGAGCTGCAGCGTTTCGCGCTGTTGCGTCTGATGCTGATCAAGCCGCGTTTCGTGTTCGCCGATGAGCCGACCTCACGCCTCGATCCGCTGGTCCAGCAGGAGGTGATCGCCTGCATGGTGAAGATGGTGCGGGAGCAGGGTACGGCGCTGGTGCTGGTCAGTCATGATGCGGCGCTGCTGCGCAAGGTCGCGGATCGCGTGCTGGTGGTGGAGGAAGGTCGCTTGAAGGCGCGTCAGCAGCTCTGATCACTCATCAGAGCCCATGGCGGCAGGGTTGCGACAGCAAGAGGACGATTCAAAAGACAGTGCTTCATACGCCAACGCCCGGCCGAGACTCCTGCAGAGTGTCGGCCGGGCGTTGGCGTATCTGGTGTGTTCGTCAGGGCGAGAGGCTCACGGTGCGCAGCGCTCAGCTCCCCAGCAAGGCGGGATTGGCTTGCCAGACGGACCAGGTCAGGGCACTGGCCAGCGTCACCCATGCCAGGTAGGGCAGCATCAACAGTCCGGCGAAGCGATTGATGCGCCAGAAGGTGAACATGGTGACGGCGATCAGCGTCCACAGCACCAGCACATCGATGAAGGCCGCCTGACCGAGATGCCAGGCAAAGAACAGCCAGCTCCACAGGGCATTGACGATCAGTTGCACCACGAAGAGTCCGAGCGCCAGACGATGGCGCGAGCGGAAACCGTTGCTGGCATGCAGACCGTCGCGCGCGACCCGCCAGGCGGCGAGTGCCATCATCACGAAGAGCGCCGTCCAGACTGGTCCGAAGGCGCCTGCCGGAGGTGTCCAGGCGGGCTGGGTGAGGCTTGCGTAGAAGGCCTTGGCATCTACCGAAGCCAGTGCACCGATGGCGGCAGTGAGAAAGCTCAGCCCGAACCAGATTCCCATCTGCACGGTGGCGCGCAGGGCGGTGGGGGGTGAGGACGGTGAACGCTGCAAGGTCATCGGCTGCCTCCTGCTTTCATGGGACGTGATGAAGGAAAGAACGATATACCACGCTGGGCCATGAGAAACGACCATGACTCACACGTTGTTCAGTCCGGTATCGGGGCGTCGAAGACGTCCGTGCGGCGACCGGTCAGCGTCGTGCCAACCGAGGCGGTGATCACCAGTCCAATGGCAAGCCATTGAAGTAGGCCCAGTGTCTGGCCGAGGAACAGTAGCCCGGACAGCGCCGCCACGGCCGGCTCCAGACTCATCAGGGTGCCGAAGGTATGAGTGGGCAGGCGCGGTAGAGCGATCATCTCGAGCGTATAGGGCAGGGCGGTCGAGAGCACGGCGACGGCCAAGGCCAGCGGCAATATCTCGAGTGAGAACATGGCGCTGCCCGCCTCCATCACGCCGATGGGTGCGACCACCACAGCCGCGATCGTGATGCCCAACGCAGCACTCTGAGTACCGTTGCCTGCCCCGGCCTTCTGGCCGAACAGGATGTAGAGCGCCCAGCACACGCCGGCGCCGAGGGCGAAGGCGGCACCGACGGGGTCGATCGGCGCAGCGGTGTCCTCGCCCAGCAACAACAGCAGTACCAGTCCGATGATGGCCAGCGCGACCCAGCCCAGGTCGAGCCAACGACGCGAGCTCAACAATGCCACGGCCAGCGGGCCGGTGAATTCCAGTGCCACGGCGATACCCAGCGGCACCGTCTTGAGGGCCTGGTAGAACAGCAGGTTCATCACGCCCAGCGCCACGCCATAGAGGGTGATGGACTTCCAGGCCTTGCGTGTCACTGCCTTGCGCCATGGGCGCAGAATGGCCAGCAGCAGAACGGAGGCGATGATCAGACGAATCGCCGTCGCGCCAGCGGCACCGATCATCGGGAACAGGGAAGTGGCCAGCGAAGCACCGCTCTGGATCGAGCACATGGCGACCAGCAGCATGGCGACGGGCCACAGACGAGAAGAGGAGGCTGCGACAGCAACGGACATGGGGGTCTCCTTGAGTGATCCAGTGGGTGATGGGCATGGTCAGTCAGCAACACATGCGGCATGATTCGTGGACAATGAGGTAGCAAGGGAGGAGGCGGGCCGGGCGTTATGCCCCCACTTCCTCGTCGTCGGCAAGATTGTACGGATGCGCATTATATTGCACAACGAAAATCAGAGACCTGATGTACTGGTTCACGTCGCGGCCAACGTCCGCCGCCTGCGGCTGGCGGCCGAGCTGAGCCAGCAGGCACTCGCGGATCAGGCTGAGATCAGTCGGCGGATGCTGGTGAACATCGAGAAGGGTGACGTCAATGTGAGCCTCGGCACGCTCGACAAGCTCGCCGAGGCGCTCGGGGTGCTCTTCTACGCGCTGGTGCAGCCGCCGGAAAGCGAGGATTCGGCACGTATCAATGAGGTGGCCTGGGTCGGGAAGGCACCAGAGAGCCGAGCCGTACTGCTGGCCAGCAAG
Organism: Cobetia sp. 3AK; assembly: GCF_029846335.1. Lineage (NCBI taxonomy): Bacteria > Pseudomonadati > Pseudomonadota > Gammaproteobacteria > Oceanospirillales > Halomonadaceae > Cobetia > Cobetia sp. 3AK. The sequence continues at coordinate 81,965 of NZ_JARWKR010000008.1, forward strand.
CCGGCCACACAGGAAGTCGAGTTATGGAGCTGGACTCTGGCCCCCGGCGAGCGTTACGACTCCGCCCCGGATGATGCCGGCTGGAACGAGATGCTGGTGGTCACCCAGGGAGAGCTGACATTGACTCTGGAACGCGAGGACATCGTCATTCGCGCCGGCGATTTTCATGTCTATCCCAGTGACCAGGCTTATGCCTACCGCAACACCGGCACTGACATGCTGCGCTTCATTCGCAATGTGATGCATTGATTGCTGCCGGGCCATGGCCTCTCAAGCTTGCAGTATTCGACCCGAACTCAATCCAGCCTGGCCTGTCCCATTGTCATGATGTTTCGTTTCGAGGAGCAACGGATGGCGAAGGTACGTATCACGCAACAGGGCACGATCCATTGTTTTCCGGCAGGCTTGAAGGATGAGGATGGCAAGCTGGTGAATGCCGAGATTTCCGCCGTGGCCTATGACGGTGAGCGGTTGTTGATGGCGAGTGACAAACCGATTCCGGGCGAGGGGCGTTCAGCCGTCTTTTCATTGCCGTTGGATTCCAGCGGGCCGGATGATAGCCAGCTTGAGTATCTGACCACCCCGCTGATTCGTCAGGCGGTCAAGTATGAAGACTTCGCGCTGACCACCGATGGGCGTCACATGTTGGCGACTACCGGGTTTGATCGCATCGACAGCGAGAGCCATGCCCTGAATGCCTACAACCACCTGTTGATCTGGCCGCTGGGCGAACCCGACAAGGTGCAGGTGGTCGACCCGGACCCACGTGATGGGGTCGAGGGCTCACTGGAATTTCGTCAGAAGCTGGAAGCGGCCATTGGCCAGCCGTACTACAAGATCGAAGGTCTGGCGGTCGTGCCGAGTGACTGGGGCGATGGTCTGATCCTGTTCGGGGTGCGGGAACAAGGCAATTCGCATGATGATTTCGCGTATGTGCGTCGGGTCATCGGGGCGCGTTATGCCATGACCGACAGCGACAACATCGAGTTCATTGAGGAGCTTCACGACGTCTATGCCTTCGACCCGGCCGAGTATGACGGCGTGGATCACGAGTGTGGTCTTTCTAGCCTGGAATATGATCCCTATCACGCACGCCTCTATCTGGTGACCAGCTTCGAGACCGAGCAGGGCAGTGAGGAGGTGATCGGGGGATATCTGTGGGTGCTGTCGCTGGCGGACTTCCACGCCGGGAAACCTCCGACGCTGGTGACGCATGAGGATGGCCGTGTGCTGGAGTTCGAGCACAAGGCAGAAGGGCTTGCGGTACTGGATCGCGAACGGATCTTCGTGGTCTATGACAATGATCGCAACCACGAGCTGGGCAGTGTGGATGAACGCGACGAGCGCCATTCCTGTGAAGCGCCCTATACGATGCTGGCGCTGGTCTGACGGCAGCTCGCCGACTCAGAAGCTTTCTCACTGCCCGGGAGAATCAGACTCACGGCTTTTGCACTTGAATGGCAGACTGTCTGTCTTCGCCATGACGTCGTGATCGCCAGACGGGACTGATCAAAAAATCCAGCCGAAATCATCCATCTTCTATCGGGATTGATGACGACAAAGCCCCGACATGCTTCTGCATGTCGGGGCTTTTCATGATCTCACCTTCTCTGTGTCAATGCGCTCTGTCACACAACATCGAGTGGTGAATCTTCTTTATCTCTGGCTCAAGATCACATGGCCTTGTAGAACAGATAATCGGCCTGGTACATCACGATTTCGACCTTGTCCTTGTGGGCGTCATCACAGGCCATCTCAGGAGCGGCACCGCCCTGGGTATTGAGGCGCTGCACATAGGTGACGCCCTGCATATGCCCTTCACCTTCGGCCGGATTGGCCTCGACCAGCTGCAGCGGAATATTGCCCTTGCCGTTGGGCTCAACCGCCAGCTGTGTACCGGTGATCTTGGAGCCATCCATGGATTCCCAGGTGGCGGGCGGACCATAGTATTTGCCGACCTGCTTGCCATCAGCATCATTCAGCGCAGCATCCGGCCCCTTGAAGACCCAGCCCATGGTGCCATCATCCTTTGCTTCACAGGCCCATTTGATCTTGCCGACGCCAACAGTTTCCATGGCGACGTCATTGCCTTTCGGCACCGTGACGCTTTCGGGAATTTCCATGGCTTGAGCCATCGGGCTCAATGCGAGGGCAGCGAAAATACCAGAGATACAGGCGATTGTTTTCATCTTGACGACTCCGTAGACAGATAAGGTTCAGCTAGCGGTTGCAGGTGTGTCGTTGTCTCCCTTGCACTGCTCATAACGCTGGCCTTTCCCGTCTGGATGTCACGGGATCAAGATTTTTTCGTGCTTTCTATTCGAGGTGCGTTTCTGGCTTGTCAGGCGGAGTGAGGCAAGGACAGATTGAGGTAAGAGCGGGATGATCAAAGAAGGGAGGGGGAAGGAGAGAGTGGCGAAAGGAAGCCGAAAGAAAGAGGAAAGAGTGATCAACGATACAGGGCAGGTTTGAAGGCCCTGATACAAAGCCGCCCCGCAGCACCAAGGCTGCGGGGCGTCTTTCCTGCGCGACCTGAACCCTGAAAGGTTCAGCCGTAATCGCGGGTGCCGCGAATCGGGTAGTGGTTGTCCGGCTTGCGGATGAACTCGATACCCCCGATGAGCGTGTCCAGGTCAGGACGTACGAAGGGCGCATTGGCGACTTCTTCGATCTGGACCTTGCCTTCGCCATTGACGATGAAGAAGGCCGGCTCCGGGAAATCGTGATCGGTTTCCTTCTCGCTGCGTGGCGTGGAGATGAACAGCCCCAGCGTTTCCATCTGCTCTACCGTCAGGCCACCGGCAATCGGGAAATTGAGATCCAGAGATTCGAGGTGCTCGTTCAGCTGCTGCTGGCTGTCGGCAGAGACGGCGACGAGATCCACGCCTTGTGCGCTGAAGCGCTCACGATATTCCGTCAGCTTGTTGAGGAACTTGGTGCAGATCGGGCAATGCTTGCCGCGATAGACGACCACCAGTTGCCAATCATGCTCGCCCTGGGGCTTGCCGAGCGTCAGGGTTTCGCCATCGTGGCGCTGGACCTGGATGGCCGGAAATTCACTACCTGGATGAAGCTTGCGTGTATACATGCAATCTGGCTCCCCTGTTGGATATCAAGATGTGCGATACGCCACATGTCCCTCTTGAATGACGCCATTGTCAGGGTTTTCAAGGGACCCTTGGCGGAACGCGGAGATGCATCCATCGCCAGGGGCAGGGACTGGTCGGGCCAGAGCCCCCTTGCTGGGGGCTCTGGCCTGCTGGGGAAAGCCTTAGCCAAGATAGCCGGTGTGTTCCAGCAGGATGGTCGTGCCGATGCCGATCAACACCAGGCCACCGATGATTTCCGCGCGCTTGCCGACCATCTTGCCCAATACGCCCCCGAGCATCACACCGGTGGTGGCCATCACGAAGGTGGCGGTGCCGATCGCCAGCGCAGTGGTGATGATATTCACGCCAGCAAAGGCAAGCCCGGCACCGACGGCCATGGCATCGATGCTGGTGGAAAGGCCAGTCAGCATCAGGCGGGGCAACGATTGCGGCGTGCTGCAATCCTCATCTTCCTCGTCCTTGGAGAGCCCCTCATGAATCATGTGGAGACCGAGCAGCAACAGCAGAGCGAAGGCGATCCAGTGGTCCCACTGTTCGACGTAGACGGCCAATGAGCGACCGATCAGCCACCCGATCATGGGGGTGATGGCTTCGATGACGCCAAAGATGATGCCGATGCGCAGGGCATCTTTCAGGGACGGCCGTCGAATGGCCGCACCCTTGCACAAGGCAGCAGCGAAGGCGTCGCAGGACATGGAAAAGGCGAGCAGGAATGTCGATAGCAAAGGCATGTGTCAGGAAGTTCCAGGCCGGTTACGAGTCAATAACAGCGAGACACCACCGGCCGGAAGCGTCTGACTGTCATTGGTCTCGCCGAACCTTGTCCTGACCGATCATGGGCATGATCTGGATAGGTGGGTCCTCGGTGCCACGGCAATGCCTGCCGACCATGTTGACAACCGAGACTCTCGTTGGGTAACGAGAGCGGGCTACTCCCCAAAAACTGGTGGCATGTTAGCAACAAACTTTCGTCGTTTCATCCCCTTGTGTCACAAGCGTCTGACCGTCATAACTGGGCTACCGAGTTAGAGCGCCACAACAGCGACGTTTCTGACGCCATCGAAGTCTTGAAGCTTCAACAGGATGCCAAGGAGTCAAGGGTATGAGCGACAGCTATCAGCCACCCAAGGTCTGGACATGGGAAAGTGAAAGTGGCGGCAAGTTTGCCAGCACCAATCGGCCTATTGCCGGACCGACGCATGACCAGGAGCTGCCGGTCGGGGAGCATCCCTTCCAACTCTACTCCATGGCGACACCGAACGGTGTGAAGGCCACCATCATGTTCGAGGAGCTGCTGGCGCTCGGACATTCCGGTGCGGAATATGATGCCTGGCCGATCCGCATCGGTGATGGCGATCAGTTCGGCAGTGACTTCGTCGCGATCAATCCCAATTCGAAGATTCCCGCGCTGATGGATAGAAGTGGCGACACGCCTGTGCGTGTCTTCGAGTCCGGTTCCATCCTGCTGCATCTTGCGGACAAGTTCGGCGCGCTCATCCCCAAGGAGCCGGCCAAGCGGGTAGAGGTCATGAACTGGCTGTTCTGGCAGATGGGCTCTGCGCCGTATCTGGGTGGAGGCTTTGGCCACTTCTATGCCTACGCCCCGGAGAAGATGGAGTATCCGATCAACCGTTTCGCGATGGAGACCAAGCGTCAATTGGACGTGCTGGATCGTCAGTTGGCTGACAATGCCTACATCGCGGGTGATGAATACAGCATCGCGGACATCGCCATCTATGCCTGGTATGGCGCGCTTGCCGAGGGCAAGCTCTATGACGCTGCCGAGTTCCTTTCCGTGCAGGACTATCCCCATGTGCAGCGCTGGGCCAAGTCGATTGCCGAGCGTCCTGCGGTCAAGCGTGGTCGCATGGTCAATCGTTTCTGGGGGGAGCCGCATGAGCAGCTGATCGAACGCCATTCGGCGAGTGACTTCGACACCAATACCGAAGACAAGCGCGCCGACTGACCCTCAAGACCCAATGTCTAATGTCTTGTGAAGTTGCCGCTGTCTTGCAATCAAAAAGGGCTACCCATCGGGTAGCCCTTTTGCATTCTGGCCATCAGTCCCTGAGGAAACTGACTCAGTCCTGGCAAACCTTGAGCACGACCTTGCCCACATGACCTTTCTGCTGGAAAACGGCCTGGGCAGCGCTGGTGATGGCGATCACATGAGCACCACGTGCCTTGGCGAGCTGAACGGCTGCAGAGCCGCCCCCCCCCTGAGGCGCCGGTGATCAACACGCGTTCCCCCTTGGCAAGCTGCGTGCGTGTCAGCAGGTTCTCGGCGGTGGAGTAGGAACATGGGAATGAGGCCAGTTCCACATCGCTCAGTGCGCTCTTGATGGGGTGTGCATGGCGTGCTGCCACCTTGGTGTATTCGGCGAAGCCGCCATCGCCCTTGGAGTACCACGCCAGGCGTGTGTTGATGTCGGTGTTGTTGACGCCAGCAGCCCCGACGCGCACCAGTACGTCGCGCGGGCCGGGAACCGGACGGGGGATGTCGTCGCGCACTTCCAGCACCTCCGGGCCGCCGTGGCCGGTCAGATAGATACCGTGCATGGTGTCATGGCGTGTGGATTCAGCGCTCATTTGCGAGGTTTTCCCAGGAGGGTGAGGGTGGTGGAAAGTGCCGCTTCGATCGCTGTGTCGCCCAGTACCAGCCAGGCCGAGGATGCCCCTTCATGAATCAGGAACAGTTCGTTGGCGAGATCTTCCCGGCGACTGCGCGTGCCAAGCCAATGGAGGGTTTCCCGCTTGTGACGGGTGACGGCATCACTGACGTCACGATTGTCAGGGAAGGCCGCCAACGCATTGATCGACATGCAGCCATTGGGGGCTTCGTGCTTCATCCAATGTCCCAGTCGTTGGTAAAGATGACTGAGCGCAGCGGCGCCATCGCTGGGCACCTCGTCCTCAAGAAAGGCGAGGTAGCGCTCATGGCGATGCTGCAAGGCCCCGATCACCATGCTTTCCTTGGAAGGAAAATGTCGGTAGAGGGTGCGTAGGCTCACGCCAGAGGCAGCCTTGAGCTCTGACACACTGGGTTCTGCGAAGCCACGCTGGCTGAAGAGGGCTTCCAGGCGAGCGGCGATGTCGTGCTGAATCATGGAAGGACCATCGTCGAAGATTTCAGGGAGAGCGTTTGTTCTACCTCTGCAGGGTAGAGCGTTCATTCTCCCTGTGTCAATGTCCTGCAGCATTGTCCCGCTCGTCACCCCCTTTGATGGCTCGGCGACCCACGAGCGGTCCTCAATGAGGAACGACATCCTGTCCCCAGAGCGCAAGCGACTGCTTTCATCACGACCAATGGCGATGATTTCGGCCACCTGCTGGCTGGATTCTCGAGATAACGTTGCGACACTTTATGGTAAAGATTATCATTCGCGCTCAATTTGCTGGCGCAGGGGGCGTCAGTCATGGCCATGCTCTGTCGAATACAGGGCGAGATGTTGATTCAGCAGGACGCTGGCACATCACATAGAAGGGTTCCAGGTGCCAAGTCATTCTCGCAACCACGTCGTCAACAAGAATACCGTCAGCAAGAGCACCGTCAGCAAGAGCAAGGGGCCATTTTCCTGTCTGGTCTTCAGCCTCATGGCATTGCCGAGTACCACACTGGCGGCAGGTGAGTCGGCACAGGACGCCTCGGCAGTCGCAAGCTCGGTGATGGTGGTCACCGGCCAGCGGGAATCGGAAGTGGCGCCGGGCAGTTACCGTGCAGAGGCCTCAAGCCTTGCCAACAAGCAGTCGGTGGAGTTTCTCGAGCAGGCCCGCACCATCAATGTGGTGACCCGGCAGGTCATGCACGACTTCAATCTCGATGACCTGGAAGAGTCGCTGCAGCCGGTGGCTGGCATTCAGCTGGGCAATACGCTGGGGGGCACCGAGGATGGCTTCGTCAAGCGAGGCTTCGGCAGCAACAGCGATGGCTCGATGCTGATCGATGGCATCCGTCAGCCGCGCCGTACCTACACCACGGCGACGGTGGACCGCGTCGAAGTCCTCAAGGGGCCGTCATCGCTCTTCCAGGGCCAGCAGAACCCCGGCGGCGTGATCAACATGGTCACCAAGCGTCCGCAGTACGAGACGCACACCGAGATCAGCGGTGAAGTCAGCTCCTTCGGCGGTGGCAATACCACCCTGGACACTACCGGTCCCATCGAGGATACCGGCCTGGCCTATCGCTTCATCCTGTCGCATGAGGATGAGGACTCCTGGCGCGAGTACGGCAATGACCGCCGCACCACCATCGCCCCGTCCTTGCGTTGGGAGGGCGAACACAGCAGCGCCCAGATCAGCTACGAGTATCAGGACTACGAGCTGGATATCGATCGTGGCACCGTCTTCTACAACGGCAGCGCCGCCAACGTCACGCGTGGCACGCGTTTCGATGAATCCTGGAACCGCGTCTATGGCCATGACGAGTCCGTCAATGCCTGGTGGAAGCAGGAAGTCACCGACAACTGGGACATGAAGCTGACCTACGGCTGGACGCGTCGTCAGTACAGCGATGCGCGCGCCAACGTCACGAATGTCAGCGACAGCGGTGATGTGACCGTGCGCGCCGAAGAGAACCAGGGCTATGAACGCAGCGAGCACTACACGGCGCTGGACGCCATGGGTGATGTCGAGATCGCGGGGCAGCGTCACCAGCTGGTCATCGGTGCCGATTACGAGACCACCCGCGACTATCTGGATGAGCGCTATTTCGGCGACTCCGTCACGGTCTCCACCGTCACCGACGTGAATCACGGCCAGCTGGCTCAGGTGACCTCCGACGACATCAACACCTCGCGCAGCAATCGTCTCGACGAGAGTCAGGCCATCGGGGTCTATGTCAGCGACCGCTGGTATCTGAGTGACAAGTGGATTCTAGGCCTTGGCGGGCGCTACACCTGGTTTGATCAGCAGAGCGGGCAGGGCGAGGACTTCGTGTCTGACCCCGATTACAGCGATGACCTGTTCCTGCCCTCCGCGAACCTGCTGTATCGCATCGACGATGCCAGCTCCGCGTACCTCAGCTACAGCGAATCCTTTGTGCCCAACGGCAGCGACAGCGACAGTGGCGAGAGCCTCGACCCTGAGCTCGGCAAGGGCTATGAGATCGGTTACAAGCGTCAGTGGAATCCGCGTCTGGCGACGTCTGTGGCGCTCTACCAGATCCGCAAGGAGAACGTCGCAGTCACTGACAATGGGGTGACTCGCACCATCGGTGAAGCCGGCTCGCAAGGCCTGGAATTCAGCCTCGAAGGCGCCCTGACGGATCGTACTTCCTTGCTGTTCAGCTATGCCTACACCGATACCGAAGTACTCGAGGATACCGAAGGCACCGAGGGCAATCGTCTGCCGAACGCGGCGCTCAACGCGGCTAGCCTCTATCTGGCACATGATCTGGCGATTGATCCATCCTACGGCGAGTGGCGTGTCGGCGGTGGCGTGCGCTACGTCGGTGAGCGTGAAGGTGACGACGACAACAGCTTCTCGATGGATGCCTACACCGTGGCGGATGCCTTCGTCGGCTGGCGTCATGACTTCTTCGGTCCGGACACCGAATTCAAGCTGAATGCGAAGAATCTGTTCGATACCGCCTATTACTACGGCAGTGGCGGTGACACGCGCGTACTGGTGGGCGATCCGATGGAAATTACCCTGTCGGCCAGCGTGGGCTGGTAACACCGCTGATTGCTCTTTATGAGCTGATTGCTCTTTATGAAGAGGGGACGACAGGCAACTGTCATGGACCAGGGGCGCTCCAATGCGCCCCTGATGCGTTGCGACGACTCGACATCGGGGCCTGACGTATCGGGCCCTGCCGCTGATTCAATCGGATTGGCTGATAGACTGACGTCTCGAGGATCTCTTCCTTCATTCGATGTCACTACTGTCCGGAGAGCTTCACATGCTCGACTCGCTTCCCCTTGCCGATATCCGTGCCTTTGTCATGACAGCGGATCACGGCAGTTTCACCCGGGCCGCCGAGACGTTGGGCGTATCGCGTTCACAGGTGTCCAAGCAGGTCACCGCGCTGGAGAAGCTGCTGGGCGTTACCCTGATGCAGCGTTCCACTCGCTCGTTGCGGCTCACCGAGAGTGGTCATCTTCTCCACGCGCAATGTCGTAGTGCGCTGGGCGACATGGCGCAGATCGTGACGCTGGTGCGTGAAGAGCGTAACGCCATGCGCGGTCGGATTCGGCTCAACAGTGTCGGTGGCCCAATCGGCGAGCGTCTGCTGGGGCCAGCCGTTCACGCCTTCATGCAGGCCTGGCCGGAGGTCGAGATCGAACTGGATTTCAGCAGTCATCGCGTGAACCTGATTCGCGATGACTTCGATATCGCCCTGCGCATGGGTGCACTCGAGGATGCCGATTTCATTGCCCGTCCGCTGGCGACTCTGTCCTATGTGGTCGTGGCGAGTCCTGACTATCTTTCGCGGCATGGCTCACCGCAAACTCCCGGTGGCCTGCAGGCTCACCGCTGCCTGGTGGGCTCGGTCGCGCGCTGGAGCTTTCGCGCTCGACATGACCCGAAAAGCGAGACACAGGTGGATATCAGTGCCCAGTTGCAGTGTCGCAACGGGCATGTGCTGGTCAGCGGTGCCCTGGCCGGCAACGGCATCATTCGCGTGCCCAGACTCTACTGTGATGACGCCATCGCAAGCGGAGAGCTCAAGGAAATCCTGCAGGATTGGCAGCCGGCGGATGTGCCGTTGTCATTGATCTACCATCGTGAGCGCCATCGTCCGCTGCGTACCATGCGTCTGATCGAACATCTGGTCACCTGGTTTGATGAGCGCAATGCCTGATTGTGTGCTTCATTACCAAGTGAGTCATACTGAGTTGATTAGGAGCACGATGCTCCCGTGAATGTCGGCCTTCAGTGGGAAACCGCTGGGGATTCACGCATTGCGTGCGCGATGTGCTGGCGGCAAGTCACGGAGTTTCCAGGTGGGATCAATCTGACAGGGAGTCGCTCATGAACCTGATCGCTGCATTGGCCAGTGCGTTGTCAGTCTGAATGCGCCACTTGCCGAATTACCTTTATCAACCGCCCTACGGTGTAGCGACGCTCGCGCCGGAGGCGCTTGACCTGTTGGAACGGCTGTACCGACATGACGCTGACACCCTGGCGCATTCCTGGCGGGTGGCAGGGCTTTCGGTCTCGCTCTATGCCAGGCTGCTCGACCCGCAGGCGCGCAGGCTTTCCTTGCAGGCACTGCACCATGCGGCGCTGCTGCATGATATCGGCAAGCTCTCCATCCCTCGCGAGTTACTGCAGGCGCCACGAGCGCTGATACCAGAGGAGCGCTGCCTGATGCAGTGCCATGCGAGCGAAGGTGGCCTGCTGCTCGACACGCTAGGGGAGCCGCTGCGTACGCTGAGTATCGAGATTGCGGTAGGGCATCACGAATGCTGGGATGGCTCTGGCTACCCTGGCCAGATCATGACGAAGGCACTGCCCTTGTATTGCCGAGTGGTCGGGCTCATGGATGTCTTTGATGCATTGGCGTCTCCTCGGGCCTACAAGGCGGGATGGCCGCTGGACAGATTGATCGCCTTGTTCGTTGCCCAGGCCGGGCGTCAGTTCGATCCGCAGTTGATCGGTCGCCTCTCACCCCTCTGGAAGGAACTGCTCGCGGTGCATCATCAGTTGCTTGATCAGACACGAAGTGATTGAGCGTGATGATGTCTCTCCGGGACATTCAAAGGCCCCTGTCATGAACATCGACAGGGGCCTTTGAAGTTAAGTGCCAAGCGAGCAATGCGTCATCAACAGCAGCGCTCACGCTTGATGGCGGCCCAGTCAGTAGTTGGATTGCGGCGGCCATGATTGCCGGCATAGGCCGCGACCTTGGGCGACTCCCAGCCTGCGAGAACATCGCCTTCCAGCCGGTAGATCTCGACACCCAGCGGGTTGCAGGTCTCCAGCGGATCACGCGCATCAGGGCCCCACAGGTCCACAGACAGATCGCCACCCGGGCAGCAGGACATCGCGCACAGCAGGTCCGTCTCGGCAAAGAACTCCAGGTAATCGCCCTTGCGAGCCGGGCAGGCCTTCATGAAGTACTTGTCTTCGTTGTTGAGGCCGGTGCACTGGAAGATGTTGAGCACATCGTGGATATCGAATTCGGTCAGGCCCCAGGGCGCCACCGCGCGCACCAGATTGGAGTGGCAGTGGTGATCGAAGTCCTCGCCGGTCAGCAGGCGATTGACGTAGGGGTCGCAGCGCGTGCCCAGCAGGTCATACACGCGGCCGCCCTCTGCATCGACACCATAGTCGGCGAGGGTGTCATCGATGATGGTCGCCATCGGGCGCAGGTAGGGCAGTGTGGACCACAGGCGATCATAGGTGCTGACATGCGCACGCTGCAGCTGGCGGGTGCGAGACGCCCACATGCGTTCACGTGGGTTGTGCAGGTTCCACATGTTGAAATCGCCGACCTGTGAGCCCTCGGTGATCTTGATGCGCAGCACGTGGCCCGCCGGCACTTCCCACGCCAGACCATCGCGCAGCGGCACGGTATGGGTCGCGACCAGTGTGCGCTCGGCCTTGCCTTCGGTGAGGCTGTCGTAGAAGTCGCGATCGACGTCCAGAATCGATCCCTTGCTGGCTTGATAGGCGGCAGGTACATCACTCATGACAGGACTCCCGGGGTTGTCAGGTCTGGTCTCTCATTGAGGATCGATGGCGGCATTGTCGGATAATGAAATCGAGCAAGGACGACGTCCACTGTCAGATTGCCACGTCAGGCGCTTCAGTACATTTTTCGGCGACAATGAAACCTTCGGGAGAATGAAACAGAACTGGCGCAGGGATTGCTCCCTGCGCCAGTTCTGTTTCATTCCTGAGTTCAATGTTGCCCTCAGGCCAAGGGTGTCTCTTGGCCGACAGCAGATCTGATCAGCCGTTGAGCACACCAAGCCAGGCCCACAGGCCGAGCAGGGTGGCGATCAGTACCGGCGGGGTCAGCACCAGACCGACCTTGATGTACTGCCCCCAACTGATGTGATGGCCTTTCTGATCGAGCACATGCAGCCACAGCAGTGTGGCGAGACTGCCGATCGGGGTGAACTTGGGGCCCAGATCATTGCCGATCACGTTGGCGTAGACCATCAGCTCGCGTGTCGCGTCACTGACCTGCTGCGCATTGAGGTGGTCGATGGCCAGCGCGCCGATCAGCGTGGCCGGCATGTTGTTCATCACCGAGGCGGTGACGGCAGCCAGCACACCGGTGCCGAGGGTCGCGACCAGACTGCCTTGGCTGGCAAGCCAGGCGAGAATGTCACTGGCGTGGTCGGTCAGGCCGGCATTGCCCAGCCCGTAGACCACCAGGTACATGCCGACCGAGAACAGCACGATCTGCCACGGCGCGCCGCGCAGCACCGGACCGAGTTCGATCACGGCATCATCGCCGCCCAGCCAGCGCCCGGCGATGGCCAGCAGCATCAGCGCGGCGCTGCCGGTGACGACGGCGAGCGGAATGCCCAGCGGCGCGGTCACGAAGTAGGACACCAGCAGCACCCCCAGCAGCGGGAAGGCCGCGCGGAAGACCTGGGGGTCCTTGATGGCGTTCGAGGGTGCCTCGAGCTTCTCCAGCGCGTAGTGCGAGGGCAGCTCCTTGCGGAACATCAGCCACAGCACGATCAGTGTGGCGGCCAGCGCGATCAGGTCGACCGGCACCATCACGGCGGCGTAATGCGTGAAGGAGATGTCAAAGTAGTTGGCGCTGACGATGTTGACCAGATTCGAGATCACCAGCGGCAAGCTGGTGGAATCCGCCACGAACCCGGTGGCAATGATGAAGGCCAATGACGTCGCCGCCGAGAACTCCAGGCGCACCAGAATCGCGATCACGATCGGCGTCAGCAGCAGGGCGGCGCCATCATTGGCGAAGAAGGCCGCGATCACCGCGCCCAGCAGCACGATAAGCGGGAACAGCCTGCGCCCGTTGCCGCCGCCCCAGCGCGCGACATGCAGTGCGGCCCAGCTGAAGAAGCCCGCTTCATCGAGAATCAGCGAGATGATGATCAGCGCCACGAAGGTGAAGGTGGCGTCCCAGACGATATCCCAGACCACCAGCACATCCGGGAGATTGACCACGCCGCAGGCCAGCGCGACCACGGCGCCGCCCAGTGCACTGGTGCCGATGCCCAGACCGCGTGGTTGCCAGATCACCAGTGCCAGCGTGATGACGAAGATTGCCAAGGCAAGCATGACGTCTCCTTGTCGAGGGGGAAGAGCAAGAGAAGCACGACGTGTGCGAACACGGACAGCGTCAGATCGTGCTCTGATTGACGCGTTTCGAGACCTCTTCGGCACTCTCGACACGCTCGGAATAGCGCTCGGTCAGATAGTCACTGCGCTCACGGTTCAGCCAGGTGAACTTCATCAGCTCTTCGCAGACATCGACGATGCGCAGATACAGCGGTGACATGCGTATGCGGCCGTTTTCATCGAATTCATTGAAGGCCTTGGGCACGGATGACTGGTTGGGGATGGTCAGCATGCGCATCCAGCGGCCCAGAATGCGCATCTGGTTGACGCTGTTGAAGCTCTGGCTGCCGCCGCTGACCTGAAGGATGGCCAGCGTCTTGCCCTGGGTAGGACGTACGCCGCCCAGTGACAGCGGAATCCAGTCGATCTGCGCCTTCATGATCGAGGTCATCGCGCCATGACGTTCAGGGCTGGCCCAGAGCATGCCCTCGGACCACTGAGCCAGCTCGCGCAGCTCCTGTACCTTGGGGTGATCGGCATCGCAGTCATCCGGCAGCGGCAGGCCGGCCGGCGAGTAAAGGCGGACTTCCGCGCCGAATGCGGTCAACAGGCGCGCCGCTTCCTCGGCGGCGAAGCGCGAGAAGGAACGCTCACGCAGGGAGCCGTACAGCACCAGAATGCGCGGCGCATGACGTGGTGCATCCGGGCCGACCAAGCGGTCGATCTCCAGCGGTCGCCAGTGTTCGGCGTCGATATTGGGCAGGTCGGCCAATGCCGCTTTCATCGCGTCTGTCATGGTGTCGCCTGTCGGCAGGTGAGAGTGGGTGGAAGTGTGTGCGTTCATGGGTCAAGTCCTTGGGGCGTGGACGACGTCGCCGTCCTCCTTGGTGTAGTGCGCGACCGGGTTGTCCAGAAGCTCCAGTACCGTCTCCGACGGGCGGCACAGGCGCGTGGCTTCGGGCGTCACCACGATGGGGCGATTGATCAGGATCGGGTGGGCCATCATGGCGTCGATCAGCTCGGCATCGCTCATGGACGGGTCATCCAGATTGAGCTCGTCATACGGCGTACCCTTGCGGCGCAGCAGCGGGCGCGGTCCACCGCCCATGGCGTCGATCAATGCTTCCAGCGTCTCACGTGTCGGGGGTGTGACCAGATACTCGATGACCTCCGGTGTCTCACCGGAAGCCTTGAGCATGGCCAGCACATTGCGTGACGTGCCGCAGGCCGGGTTGTGGTAGATCGTGATCGTGTGGGAAGAGCGAGTGGATTCAGTCATCGTTTCCGGGCTCCTGCGACGTACCGGGAGTGTGGGCGTCACCGCAGCTGGGCAGGGTGAGCGAGGCCAGCAACGGATCGCAGACCACCGAGGAGCCAGCGCAGCAGTCGCGTACCAGAAACTGCACGGTGGCGAGCATGTGCTCGAGGTTGGCGCGGTAGATCAACGAACGTCCCTCGCGCTGGGAGTGGATCAGCCCCGCGCGACTCAACACGCCAAGATGGGTCGAGAGCGTGTTGTGCGGCACCTCGAGACGACGGGCGATCTCGCCGGCCGGTAGTCCCTCTGGTTCATGGCGTACCAGAAGGCGAAACGTGTCCAGACGCGTGGCCTGGGATAGCGCCGCGAAGGTGTCCAGCGTGGCCTGCGGGTCGGGCAGGCTGTCAGTATCATTCATATCATCTTGTCCATATGTCGAGACTTGTCGAAATGACGATGGTGCGATGATAGATCAGCGTGCCGCATATGGGAAGATGCCCGGAGGAAAGAATGGGTGCAGATAGCCCTTGGCCATTCTCGAGGATTTGTGAGGGCGCGTATTCCGGTCAGGCAAAGCCCGCACAGTCTTGGTAGCATGTGCGCCATTGATTACCGGACAAGGGAAGATGGCACGATGATGATGGTATTGCAGATTCTGGGGGGCTTCGTGCTGGCGGCGGGTGTGCTGCTTGCGGCAGTGCCGGAGCTGGTCAATCGCTTCAAGGGCCCGGATGACACGCCGTTGACCGTGCCCAGACAAACGGGTGCGGCGATCTCGCGTCGGATTCGCTGGGGCTGGGTCATCGCGGTAGGGTACCTGCTGATGTATCCGCCGATCGGTCTGGGAGTGTTGCCGGTGCTGGTGACGCTCGCGGTGGCAGGTATCGCCGGCATCATGACGGCCCGTCTGATGGGGCTGATGCTGGATGGCATCGACATGCGCCATCTGTTCCGCTTTGCTGCCGAGTCGCTGATTCTCGGCGGCCTGTGGACCTGGTTCGTCAAGCTGTCCGCTTGAGAGGGGGCACCCAGGCAGAGAGCGATTCCCGCTGTTTTTCCCTTCCCTGAGGCCTCTCATGCCGCTCAATGACAACACGCTAGCCGCATTGGCTCATCTGGACAGGTCGCACCCCGTTCTGGTGACAGGAGCGACGGGCTATGTGGCGGGGCAGCTGATTCGTCGCTTGCTGGGAGAGGGCCTGACGGTGCATGCCACCGTGCGCGATCCCGGCAATAGCGAACGTCTGGCGGCGCTCAAGGCGCTGGCCGAGCGCTTGCCGGGGGAGCTGTGTTTCTTTGCCAGTGATCTGCTCACACAGGGCTCCTACGCTGAGGCGATGGCGGGATGTCGCGTGGTCTTTCATACCGCCTCGCCTTTTGTCGTCAGTGTCGAGGATCCCGAGCGAGATCTGGTGCGGCCAGCAGTGGAGGGCACGCGTAACGTGCTCCAGGAGGCCAATCGTCAGAGCAGTGTCGAACGCGTGGTGCTGACCAGCAGTTGTGCTGCCATCTACAGTGACAATGCCGATGCGCTGGACACCCCGCGTGGCTGTTTCGACGAGAGTGTCTGGAACACCACGGCGTCGCTGACACACCAGGCCTACTCCCACTCCAAGACGCTGGCGGAACAGGCCGCCTGGCAGATTGCCGAGCAGCAGTCGCGCTGGCGGCTGGTGGTGATCAACCCCTCGCTGGTGCTCGGCCCCGCGATCAGCGATGACACGCACGGCGAATCCTTCAGCCTGATGACGCAGCTCTGTGACGGCACGCTCAGGATAGGCGCGCCGGATTACGGCATGGGCGTGGTGGATGTGCGGGATGTCGCCGAGGCGCATCTGGCGGCGGGATTTTTGCCCACGGCCACCGGGCGTCATCTGGTCGCCGGGCACTCCTCAAGCTTCATCGCGCTGGGGCGCCTGTTGAGTCAACACGCCGGCCCGCACTACGCGATTCCCACTCGCCAGCTACCCAAATGGCTGGTGTGGCTGGCGGGACCGTTGGCCAACAAGGCGGTGACTCGCAAGGTCGTCGCACGCAATGTGGGCCATCCCTTTGTCTTCGACAATACCCGCAGCCGCGAGCGGCTGGGCCTGATCTACCGGCCCCTCGAGACGACGCTGCACGACATGTTCGATCAACTGGAGGCCAGCGGCCGCCTGTCGTGAACCTCATCTTCTGCACGTCAGCGACGTCGCAGCGGCTCCAGCAGGGCATTCAACCCGTTGTGATCTATCTCGTGCATCAGCGCCAGCAAGCGACCTATCTCGCCTTGCGGGAATCCCTTGCGCGCAAACCAACCCAGGTAATCGCCGGGCAGGTCGGCAATCAGGCGTCCGGCGTACTTGCCATAGGGCATCTGGCGGGTCGTCAGTTTCTGCAGGTCTTCGGGGCTCATCCAGTGACTCTCATTCCACTCGGCTAAGGACGGTCTGGTCAGTTGCAGGTGCCATTCTGGCACAGCTGTGATGCAACGGTTGGGTTTTGCTCCGGCACCGCCATGTTCTGATCATACTCATGACACGGAGTGACTCATGTCCCGCGACTATCAGAATCTCGAGCAGCTACCCCTCGCCGGAGAATGGCGTAACGGCCGAGCCGGCAGGACGCTTGAGGTGATGGACCCCTTCGATCAAAGCTCGCTGCTCTCGATTCCCATGGCCAATGCCGAGGATCTCGATGCCAGCTATCGCAGGGCGCGTGATGTCCAGCCTGACTGGGCTCTGACACCGGCAAGCGAGCGCGCTGGCGTGATGCACAAGGTGGTGGAGCTGATGGACGAGCGACGCGAAGAGTTGCTCGGCTGGTTGATTCGTGAGTCGGGCAGTACCCGCCTCAAGGCTCAGGCGGAGCTGGCGGCGGCCCGTGCGATCACGCTGGAATCCGCCGCGATGGCCAATCGCGTGGCCGGGATGGTGATGGAGGCTCAGGTGCCGGGCAAGGAGAGCCGTGTCTTCCGCAAGCCGCTGGGTGTCATCGGCATCATCAGCCCGTGGAATTTCCCGCTGCATCTGACCCAGCGTTCCCTGGCGCCGGCACTGGCTCTCGGCAACAGCGTCGTCATCAAGCCGGCCAGTGATACCCCGCTGACCGGCGGCCTGCTGCTGGCCAGGCTCTTCGAGGAGGCGGGGCTGCCTGCCGGTGTCCTGAGCGTGGTGGTCGGTGCCGGCAGCGAGATCGGCGATGCCTTCGTGGATCACGAGGTGCCGAGGCTGATCTCCTTCACTGGTTCCACCCAGGTGGGCAAGGGTATCGGCAGGCGCGCCGTCGGTGGTGATCATCTCAAGCAGGTTGCCCTGGAGCTGGGCGGCAATAGCCCCTTCGTGGTGCTTGACGATGCGAACATCGAGCAGGCGGTGGACGCCGCGCTGGTCGGCAAGTTCCTGCATCAGGGGCAGATCTGCATGGCCATCAACCGCATCATCGTCGATGCGTCGGTCCATGACGCCTTCGTCGATCGCTTCGTGGCGCGTGCCCGTGAGCTGAAGGTCGGCAACCCCGCTCAGGTCGATACCGTCATCGGGCCGATCATCAATGCCAAGCAGCGTGATGGTCTGCTCGAGATGCTCGAGACGGCCAAGGGCGAGGGCGCCAAGGTGATGCTTGAGGGCGAGGCGCAGGGTCAGCTGGTGCCGCCGCATGTGTTCACCGATGTCACCAATGACATGAGTCTGGCGCAGAACGAGATCTTCGGCCCGGTGGTCGGCATCCAGAAAGCCCGTGATGAAGCGCATGCGCTGGAACTTGCCAATGGCACCGAATATGGCCTCTCGGCCTCCGTCTTCACCGCGGATATCGCACGCGGCGAGCGCTTCGCGCGTCAGGTCGAGGCGGGCATGGTGCACGTCAATGACATGCCGGTGAATGATGATCCACGCGCGCCCTTCGGCGGCGAGAAGAATTCAGGCCTTGGGCGCTTCAATGGCGACTGGGTGCTGGAGGAATTCACCACCGATCAATGGGTCAGTCTGCAGGTCGAGCCACGTCAGTATCCGTTCTGATCCCTCTTATCTGTAGTTGCGCATGACAAACAACGCCCCGCTCAGCCTGCTGGCTGAGCGGGGCGTTTTTGATGGTGAGTAATGCAGACACGTCATGGTGA
The DNA here is from genome assembly GCF_029846335.1 of Cobetia sp. 3AK. Classification (NCBI taxonomy): domain Bacteria; kingdom Pseudomonadati; phylum Pseudomonadota; class Gammaproteobacteria; order Oceanospirillales; family Halomonadaceae; genus Cobetia; species Cobetia sp. 3AK. Next base: position 100,644 of record NZ_JARWKR010000008.1, read on the forward strand.
TGATGCAGGCAAGAAGGCCCAGGGATCTTGACAGCAAGGGCGGCGCTGTCGAGAGGACAGAGACGCAAGCTTCGATCATCAGTAGGGATCGAGGGCGGAAAGCGTCACGACCAGCCCCAGTACCAGCGCCGCCAACATCACTTCCAGTCGCGTCATCCACTCAAGGGCTCGTGTGGTGCCGCCCTGGCCGGAAAGCTTCGGCACAAGCCAATAGCGATTGAAGAGGGCGATACTGACCATGCTGAGCACCAGCCCGATCTTGATGGCCAGCAGTCCTTGATAAGGGTGTGACCAGTCCAGCGGGGGTGTCCCGAGAATCAGCCCGGTATTGAGGGCCCCCGTCACGACCACCAGAGCGACCGCGAGGTGGCCCATGCGGGAGAAGCGTATCAAGGCAGCTCTGGCGGCCTGGCGGAACGTTTCGGCATGCAATGCACGCAGGGTGGACACCACCGGGAACAACGCCCCGATCCAGAAGCCACCACTGAGTAGGTGCAGCCATTGATTGGCGCGGTGAATACCTCCCAGCCAGCCACCGTGCATGGCGGCGTGACCGGAGAGCGCAAGGCTTGCCAACATTGCCATGCTCGCAAGCGCCAGGACCACCAGGCGATGTGCGGGAATCACCATCAGCGCCAGCAGTGCCATCGACAGGATGCCTGCCTTGCCTGCCCAGGCAAGCCCCGAGGTCGTCTGGGTCATGACGCTCCATGCCAGGGAGACATTGGAGAGATCTCCCCAGCCAGCCCCGATGATGGCTGTCTGGAGTGGCAGTTGGCAGGCAGTGGCGATCACGGCCAATGCCAGTGCCAGGCGCAAGGCCCCCGACCAACGCTCCTCAAGCCAGAGGCGCAGCTCGCGCGACGACGATGTCAGCAGGAATCCGCTGACGCCCCAAAGGAACACGACCGCTCCGTCAAGGACGAAGCGGCTCGCGGCAAGGGCGTTATCGGGGCCGATCACGGCGTGACGGTGAACTGATACTGGCCTTCGGTCTTGTGACCATCGGTGGAAAGCACATGCCATTTGACGGCATATTTTCCTGCCTCGAGCGTCTTGCTGACCGGAGCGTTCAACGTCTTGCCGCCATTGTCGAGAGTGGCATCCCCCAGGGAGACGGGGTTGCCATCGACTCTGCTGAGACCCAGGCCACTGAAGGGCAACTCCAGCCCTTCGCTGAAGGTGAGGCTGATGCTAGTCGGCGAGGCGATTCTGGCGCCGTCCGCGGGATTGGCACTGCTGACATGGGCGTGAGCGAATGCCTGGCCACTGAACAGCAGGCTGCCAGCGACGAGTGTGGTGAGCCAATGTCTTGCATGCGTCATCTTGATGTCCTCTGGACTTCGGTCGCGTTGACTTGTGCATGGTCCAGCCATGGGGATTCACACCCTCTGGCCAGAGGTATGCACTTGCAGAAGGGGCACGTTACCTCAGCCAGCACTTTGGTGTCCCCCGCAATAATGTCGCACCCCGAGTTCCGCCTGGTGGCGGATCAATGACTGATCAGAGAGACGCTACCCAGCCAGGCAAGCCTGAGTGCCAGCAATGACAGCGCCCATTTGAACAGGCCATCGAAGTGCCGGTTGGAGACACGATCCAGAAAACGCAGTCCGAGGCGGGTACCGATCAGGCCCGCACCGATCATCAGCACGATCAGGGGCAACCACTCATGGAAGAGAAACCCTGCCATGCCGAAGATGAAGGCCTTGGTGAGGTGCTGCGCGACCATGCAGGCCGCGAAGGTCGCCACCTTGGTGTGACGCTCGCCGCCGCCTTGCTTGATGAAGCTCGCGACCAGTGGGCCGCTGGCCCCGATCAGACTCGAAAGGAACGTCGTGATGGCACCGGCGATCAAGGTGCCTGTGCGGCTCAATGCCCGCTTGGGCAGCGGCGGCCCCCAGCAGGTGAACAGCACGAACAGCGCGATGGAAAGCTCCAGCACCCCCTCAGGCAAGCGGATCAACACCCAGGCCGCGACCAGCGCACCCAGCGCCACACCCGGCAGAAAGGCTAGCAGCCGGCGCATGTCGATATGGCGCCAGGTCATCGCCATGCGCCCGCCGTTGGAACCCAGCTGCACCATGCCATGCACCGGAATCAATGCAGCGGCAGGCATCAACTGCGCCATGATCATGATCAGCAACGTTCCACCGCCGACCCCGACAGCCGCAGACAGCGCGGAGGTGGCAGCAGCCAGCAGGATCAACGCGATGACGATGGGCAGCGAGAGCGGGAAATACTGCGCGAGGCCGTCAAGCAGGCTTGCGAGGTAGGGAATATCGGCGGAATTGGCGGGCATTGCGGGCATCCTGTGCAGATAGCCAATAAAGAGAGGGAATGGGGGCTCAGGCAAGACAGTCGACATGATGCATGACCTGCCTGACAAGCGTGCAAGGCTACCTTGAGCAGGCGGCGCTGCACAGTATTGCCTTTGGGACATGTGTGGACTCATCCAGGGTGCCATTGTCTGCAAGGTCTCCGCTGACGAATGAACTGGGTATGCAACGTCAGGAAAGAAGTGCCAGCAATGAAAAGCCCCTCTGGCCGTCATGGGCTTGAGGGGCTTCAGTCTTCTGCGTCATGCCAGACAGGATGAATCAGGCCGGTGAAGAGGCCTCGACCCGCTCCGCGCGCTCGGCACGCTTGAGCATGCGATAGCGAGAGCGCACCTCGTCACGCTCCAGGTAGCAGCCCTGCAGCCAGCGGCTGCCGCTGTCGCCTTCGAAGGCATCGCGGGCGTGCAGCAGGCGGCGATTGTCGAAGATGACAAGGTCACCCGGCGCGTAGGTGAAACGCAGGGCGAAGCGCGGCTCACGCAGCATGCGCTGCAGTGTCATCAGGGCGTCGTAGGCGATTTCGGTCTGCTCGAACGGTGCCATCATCGGGCCACGCAGGAAGTCGGCGATCCGCACTTCCAGCAGCTCTCCCGCCTGGCCCAGCACGATCATCGGCGAATGCCAGACGTGATCGGTATTGCGCGAGGTATTGGCGTAACGCCAGTGCACCGTGGTGAGGGTCTCATAGGCCTCTGGGTGTTCTTCCTTCAGTGCCGTGGCGATGGCGAAGCCATCCATCATCACCGCCATGCCGCCCTCCACGCTGTTCTCGATGCAATGCAGACACTGCAGGCCCGGCTGGTATTCCCGGGTCGGCAAGTCTACATGCGGTGGCAGCGCGATGGAGGTGTAGGCGTTGGAGTCCGGGTTCTGGATCGCGCGGACATTGAAGAGGTGACCGAAGTTGGTGGTGCGGATCGCGCCGATGCGCTCGGCGACCTTCTCCAGGGCGCCGGACTCCGCCGGCAGATTACGCAGACGCACCAGTCCCTTGCCGAGCAGCTCGTGCAGGGCCGGATTGAGGATCTCGGACTCCTGCTGGCTGCCATGCTCGGCACTGGCCAGGCGGGCGGCGTCGATGGTCGGGGGCTGTTCCAGCTGTTCACCATGCCAGAGAGCAAGCGGCGGCAGTTCTGGCGGCAAGACACTCTGGTTGTCGTAATCATTGGCACGCAGGAAGCCCGGGTGGAAGCTCAGGCGGCGGTCTTCCGGCGTGAACAGCACGCTGAGCGCACCATCCTCATCGATGCTGGCCTTGGCGATCTCCGGCCATGCTGGCAGCTGGGAGAGATCCAGTATGCGTTCGCGCGTCGCTGGATTGATGGTGGTGTCATCCGCGGCGTTCTCGCGCAACCAGACACTGTGGAAACGACTGACGCGCCCGTCGCTCCAGCTCACGCTGAGATAGCGCGCTTCGTGGGTGACCTTCACGAGAGTCTCGTCAATCGGCCAGCTGTCGTAGTCGGGTGTCATCGGGAGCGCCATGGAGAGTCCTTCCTTCTGTCGGTGATCAGTTCCCCGACAGAATGGCAGTCCATGCAGGTGTCTCCTGTGCCCAATTCGACGCCATCTGTGCCCAATTCGACATCTGGTGCGCGCGTGGCGTGTCAGCTCATGAGACGGGACGCGGTGGCTGGCGTCGTGCCTGTGTCGGGGTGATCCCGAAGCGGCGACGAAAGGCGCGGGTGAAGCTCGAGTGCGATGTGAATCCGCAGGCCAGGGCGATATCGGTGATGCCGTGGCGGGTGTCATGAAGCAGACTGCGCGCATGCAGCAGGCGACGTTCTCCCTGATAGGCCTGAGGCGTGCATCCCAGCCCTTGCTGGAAGCGCCGCTCCAACTGACGCCATGAGAGCCCGAGCTCCTCGGCCAGTGCCTCGATGCTGAGTGGCGCCTCCAGGGTGTTTTCCATGCGCGTGATGGCACGTCTGAGCAGCGGATCTGCCAGGTCTGCCGATTGTTGACTGAGGCCGCGCTGCCGGCTGGCGGGCAGTCGTCCCTGATCGAGAATCAACTGTTCGCGTACCGCCTGATAGAGCGTCTGGCCATGCTGGCGGCGGATCAGCTCCAGGCTCATGTCCAGCGGGGCGCTGCCTCCGGCGCAGAAGAAACCGTCATCACTGATTTCATAAAGAGACTCCACGGCATCCACCTCATCGAAGCGTTGGGTGAATTCCGGCAGGCTCTCCCAGTGCAATGTGACCGTCTTGCCCGTCAGCAGGCCTGCACGTGCCAGCACGAAGCAGCCGGTGTCCACGCCCCCGAGCTGGCAGCCGCTGCGGGAGCGCTGCCCAAGCCATTGGAGAGTGCGATCTTCCAGATAGGCTTCCGGGGCAAAGCTGGTACATACGACCAGCTTGTCCACCGAGGGGAGCTCGTCACGTGCCGTGTCCACCGGCAGGACCATGCCGTTGGAGGCCTTGACCGGTGCGCCATCCTGACTGGCGAGTGTCCACTGATACAGGCGTGTCCCGCGCAGGCGATTGGCGATGCGCAGCGGTTCGATCATCGAGAACAGCGCGACCATCGCGAAACCCGGCAGAAGTAAGATGCCCAATTGGTGGCGCTCGTGCTGAGTCGGCGAGGCGAGCGCTGCCGTCAGGGGCGCGATGCCGGTGGGCTGCGCTGACAGAACGCCATCTTCCGCCAGGCCGACGGCGCTGCGGGAACCAGGGGAGGAGGCATGGGAGTCGTGTGATGACATGAACGCTCTGGCAATGAAGGCGTCGGGTGGCTTGGCATCGAGGCGAAGCCCATGACATTAGCCTGTTCGCTGGCAGAGTGCGAGGCGTCAGCCAATCCCCGCTCGATCGCTCGCGGGTCATCAGGGGGGGCGGTTGGCGGGAAACAAGAGGCCCGAGTGTGATCTCGGGCCCGTTTGGCGTGAAGGCAGACAGCAAGACGTTCTGTCATACCATCCTGAGGCAGTTCCGCCCATCTTCCTTGGCGGCGTACATGGCCTCGTCCGCGCGAGCGATGAGCTGCTCGCGCGTGGCACGCTCGCTGGGTGCAAGACAGGTAAGTCCGATGCTCAATGACAGTGGCAGGCGTTGTCCAGCGTGCTCCAGGACACTGTCCTTCATGCGCTGACGCAGCGTATTGATGCGTGTGGCAGAGTCGCTGAGCAGTGAATTGGGCAGGATGGCCAGAAATTCCTCACCTCCCCAGCGGGCGAGAGTATCCCCGGGAAGCAGAATGTCCTCGGCGAGGACACCCAGCTGCTGCAAGGCAAGGTCACCGGCGTCATGGCCGTAGTTGTCGTTGATCTTCTTGAAGTGATCGAAGTCCAGCAATGCGACGCACAATGGTTGGTCGACCTGGGAAGTCGACAGCGCGGTGATACTCTCCTCCAGCACTTTCTGAGCATGACGTCGGTTGTAAAGGCCGGTCAGCGGGTCAGTGATCGCGACCTTCTCGAGCGCCTGATGGGCTTCCTTCAGAGCATTGATGTCATTGGCACGCGCGACTTCATGTCCGGCCCACAGTGCGATGAGACGCACCAGCTCGATATCCTGCGAAGTGAAGGGTTTCACCGGATCGGGGCTCGAGAAGTTGAAGGTACCGTAGCGTTCACCATCCACGATCACCGGCGCGCCGATGTAGGCTTCCAGATTGAAGTTGGAGTAGCAGGGATGGTTTCTGATCTCGCTGCTTGCCACATGGTGGAAGGCTTGTACGCTATCGGCCTTGTAGACGTGATCACAGTAGGTATCGCTGAGGGAGAAACTCAGTCCCGGTGCCAGCAGGTCTTCCGGATGGCAGGCACGCTGGACGACGTAATCACCATCCGTGATGCGGCTGAAGATACCGATGGGCAGGCCAAAGTGGGCACATCCCAGTTTCAGGAGTTCATCAATGCGATCATTGAAGGACAGCTGGCGCGAAGAGGTGATGGCGTGGAGTCGGTGCAGGGTGTGCTCTGCTGTCACGCGACGAGAGACATCGCGAATCAGGCCGAACATGAAGGTGTTGTCGCTGGACGGGTCCTTGATGGGGCCGCCGAGTGTCTCGCCATAGAAGAAGCTGCCATCCTGACGTCGATAGCGAATGACCCGCCCCTCCCTGGGGGGCAGGGCATCGGTGCGGAATTGTCGCGTGCCCTGGCGCTCGAATTCATCGTTGGAGGCATACAGTATGCGTGTCTGCTGGCCGATCAGCACGTCACGCGGATAGCCGAATGCCTTTACCGCGCTGTCGTTCATGTAGGTGATGTGTCGCTGATCATCCGCAAGCAAGATGATATCGTCGATCTGGCCAAGCATCTGGCCCAGCAGGGTTTGAATCATCTCAAAGCGTTGCATGACGCATGCTCCTTGAGTCGTGCCGGTATCTTGGGAGGGGCATTCCTTGCCGCAGTCGTCATTCACATCGCTGGGAAGGCACGGACGTTACCGTCATCAAGCAGTGGCGTCGCGACGGCTGTTGCACGTTACTGAATTCATCTTAACGTATGGGGATGCAGTCGCGTCTTGATCTCATCCCGCTCGGCATTCGTATATTCAACGTAAGGGTATTGCAGTGCCAGAGGCCGTATCGTCAGGTTCCCCCCAACCGTCCACTCGCCAGGATGACCTCGAGCCGGACACCGGCGTGAAAGCGACTCCCACCACGGCTCATCAGGGCTTCGTGATGACGCGACACTGGCGGGATACGCCGGAAGGTGTCGTGATCAGCGTCTGGATTCGCACCGAGGATGGCGGGATGCGAGTCCAGACTCAGCCCCAGGAGGTGGTCGCTTTCCTGCCAGCTGAACAGCAGGTGCTGGCGCAGACTCTGGTCCGCTTCCAGCCCGGGGCCGAGCTGCGCCCGTTGGTACTGGAAGACTTTCATCATCGTCCGGTGGTGGGGCTTTACTGTCGCGAATACCGCACGTTGGGGCAGCTGGCACGTCGTTTGAAAGCGATCGGTGTCGACGTCTATGAGGCGGATGTCCGTCCGCCTGATCGCTATCTGATGGAGCGTTTCATCACGGCGGGCGTCACGGCGCGTGGTGAGCGTCACGCCGATGGCAGTCTGCACAATGCACGCCTCATGCCGCTTGACGGCTACCGTCCTCCCCTGCGCTGGGCATCGCTGGACATCGAGACCGATGCCCGGGGCAACCTGTATTCCATCGCGCTTGAAGGCTGCGGCCAGCGTCAGGTCTACATGCTGGGCCCGGAGAACGGTGAGACGACTGCCCGATGCGATTTCGGGCTCGAGTATCGGGATAGCCGGCGTGAATTGCTGCAGTGCCTGATCGACTGGGTGGCACGCCATGATCCGGACGTCATCATCGGCTGGAATGTCATCCAGTTCGATCTGCGCATGTTGGTGCGGCTCTCGGAGGCCGAGAATCTGCCTCTGCGGCTGGGGCGCGATGGCAGCACGATGCAGTGGCGAGCGCATTCGCGTCAGGCGGAGCATTATTTCGCCGAGATTCCCGGCCGGTGGGTGGTGGACGGCATCGAGGCGCTCAAGTCGGCCTTCTGGCATTTCGAGTCGTTCAGCCTCGAGAATGTCTCGCGTGAGCTGTTGCAGGAAGGCAAGGCCATCGATGATCCCTATTCCCGTCTGGACGAGATCCTGCGCATGTTCGCCGAGGACAAGCCGTCGCTGGCGCGCTACAACCTCAAGGATTGCGAGCTGGTCACGCGTATCTTCGAGCAGACGCGGCTGATGGAATTTCTGCTGGCGCGGGCCAGTGTCACCGGACTTGAAGCCGACCGCAGCGGTGGCTCGGTGGCGGCCTTCACCCACCTTTATCTGCCGCGCCTGCATCGACTCGGCAAGGTCGCGCCCAATCTGGGAGATGTGGTGGGGGAGGACAGTCCCGGCGGCTTCGTGATGGACTCCCAGCCCGGACTCTACGACTCGGTGCTGGTGCTGGATTTCAAGAGCCTGTATCCCTCCATCATCCGGACCTTCCTGATCGATCCGCTGGGGCTCATCGAAGGGTTGCGTGAGTCGGAGGATGTGTCGTTGGGCCAAAGCGTCCCGGGGTTTCTCGGTGCGCGGTTCTCGCGTGACAAGCATTGTCTGCCCGCCATCGTCGCGGAGATATGGCAGGCGCGGGACGCCGCCCGGGCGGCAGGCGATGTGCCGCTGACGCAAGCGCTCAAGATCATCATGAACGCCTTCTATGGCGTGCTGGGCTCACGCGGTTGCCGATTCTTCGACCCGCGTCTGGCCTCCTCGATCACACGGCGTGGCCATCAGATCATCCAGCAGACGGTGGCGTTGATCGAAGCACGCGGCTACACCGTGATCTACGGTGACACCGACTCCACCTTCGTCTGGCTTGGCGAGGCGCACACGGAGGAGGAGGCCGGTGAGATCGGCCGTGAACTGGCCGCCCATGTCACCGCCTGGTGGCAGCGACATCTCAAGGACAGTCTGGGGCTCGACAGTGCTCTGGAGCTCCAGTTCGAGACCCATTATCAGCGTTTTCTGATGCCCACCATCCGGGGAGCAGAGGAGGGCAGCAAGAAGCGCTATGCAGGCCTCCGGCAGACGGGGGAGGAAGGTGGGAGCGAGCTGGTGTTCAAGGGGCTCGAGTCCGTGCGCTCCGACTGGACGCCGCTGGCCAAGCGTTTCCAGCAAGGCCTCTATCGCCGCATCTTCGAGGGAAGCCCCTACCAGGAGTATCTCAAGCGCTACGTGCAGGAGTCTCTGCAGCGCCATGCTCAAGGGACTGACAGCCACTCTGACGTGGATGCGCTGATCTATCGCAAGCGCCTGCGGCGACGTCTGGATGACTATCAGCGCAACGTGCCCCCGCATGTGCGGGCAGCGCGTCTGGCGGATGACGAGAATCGCAGGCGCGGCCTGCCGTTGCGTTACCAGCGTGGCGGCTGGATTCGCTACGTGATGACCACTGCCGGGCCGGAGCCTGTCGAATACCTGCGCTCTCCCATCGATGTGGAGCATTATCTGAGTCGTCAGCTCAAGCCCGTTGCCGGTGGCATTCTTCCGTTCGTGAAGGATGATTTCGATCGTCTGCTGGATCGCCAGATGACGCTATGGTGAGACTCACGGCCACATGAGTGGCCCGTGACTGCCGAGCGCCATGAGCGAAGGGAGGTCCTCGCGGGGACAGGTGCAGAGAGCGGGATCGCGCGACGGCAGTTACCGCTGTCATTTCGTAGTGATAATATTTCTCATTATTTCTTGCATTAAAGTATGCGCGCCGTAAGATTCCTGTCGGCGCAGTCACATGAGCTGCGTCGCCGCCTTCTGGTGGCGGTCTGATTGCCATGGTGCCCGGGAGCAGGTGTGACGTTACTGAAAGTGGTTCTTGCCCATTATCGCTGGTCCTTTCTTGGTGTGATCTTTCTGAGCCTTGTCAGTGCAGGGCTGGGAATCGGTGTCATTGCCTATATCAACCAGCGACTCATCGCGCATTCTGCCACCGTCCCCCTGGACGAGGGGCTTGCGGCCCATGTCGGGGTGCTTCCGGAGTTTCTCGGACTGATTCTGCTGTTGCTGGCGATCACCCTCGGGGCACAGCTGGCGTTGACGACGCTGGGGCATCATTTCGTGCACGGACTGCGCGGGCGTCTGGTCAAGCAGATCCTCGATACCGATATCGAGCGGCTCGAGCAGCTGGGCAGCGCCAACCTGCTGGCGAGTCTGTCGAGTGACATCCGCAACATCACCCTGGCGTTCGTGCGCCTGCCGGAACTGGTGCAGGGCATCGTGCTGACCCTGGGGGCCGTGTTCTATCTTGGCTGGCTATCCCCCGGCATGATGCTGGTCACCGCCATCTGGGTGACCTTGACCATCATGGGGGGCAGCTGGCTGGTCACGCGAGTCTATCGCCACCTGGCCGAGGTGCGTGAAGCGGAGAGTCGCCTGTACGCCGACTATGAGGCGGTCATCGATGGGCGCAAGGAGCTGGCGCTCAATCGACCCCGTGCGCGTGACTATTTCGACACCCGCTATAGCGTCAATGCCCGTGAGTATCGCCATCACGTCGTGCGCGCGGATACCTACCACCTGAGCGCCGTCAACTTTTCCAACATCATGATGCTGGGGGCCATCGGCATCGTCTTCTATCTGGCCAATGGCCTGGGCTGGGCCAGCGGTGAGGTCGCCGCGACCTTTTCCCTGACGCTGCTGTTTCTGCGCACGCCCTTGATCCAGGCCGTGGGGGCATTGCCGACCTTGCTGGGGGCGGATGTGGCCTTTGCCAAACTGCGCAAGCTGGCATTGGCACCGGTCAACGCCGACTTCGCGTCTCCTCAAGATGCTCCGCCGCAGGGACATGCGTCAGCCGCAGACACGTCGGCCGGGTCTGACTGGCAGACCTTGAGTCTGCAGGGTGTCTGTTTCCGCTACGCCGGCCGCGAGACCCTGGGACAGGACATTGCGCACAACGACGCGCAGGCCTTCTGCGTCGGCCCGCTGGATCTTACCCTCAGGCGCGGAGAGCTGGTCTTCCTGATCGGTGGCAATGGCAGCGGCAAGTCGACCCTGGCCAAGCTCTTGACCGGCCTCTATCGGCCGACATCAGGCTCCCTTCTGCGGGACGGGCACCCGATAGGAGAAGACGAGCGGGAAGCCTGGCGTCAGCAGTTCTCGGCGGTCTTCACTGATTTCCATCAGTTCGATCGCCTGCTGGGTCCGACCGGTGATCCGGCAGATCCGGCATTGATCGCGCAGTGGATCGACTACCTGCAGATGCGCGAGAAGCTGGTGCTCGAGGAGAACCGTGTGATCAACACCGAGCTGTCTCAAGGGCAGCGCAAGCGACTGGCGCTGTTGATGGCCGTGGCAGAGCGTCGCGACATCGTGTTGTTGGATGAATGGGCGGCAGATCAGGACCCGCAGTTCCGCCGTATCTTCTATCGCGATCTGTTGCCGCGTCTGCGCGAGATGGGCAAGACGGTCTTCGCCATCAGTCACGATGATCATTATTTCGCGCAGGCAGACAGGTTGTTCGAGATGCGCGCCGGCACGTTGCAGGAGTTGTCGGGCGCCCAGCGTGATCGCATCAGCCAGGATGCCGTCGCGCGTCTGGATGAAGCCTGAAACAACCCGTTCGGGCTGGCGGCGAGGCGGCCGCGGGATGCCGCGGTCGCTCATTTCCTCCGACATCACCAGACAGGCAGTGGCAGGACGTGAGCCCCGGAGGCGGTCTCATGTGATGTATCAGGGATGATGCCCGGCTGCAGCGTGAATCGCCCCTCGGGGTGTTGCAGTCGGTCAGACGCGCCATTCTCGGGATTGCATGCTGGTGCATGCAGAACGGTGTGTCACCACGATTCACATTAGATGAATACGAATCATCCTGATTCCATTCCGTATTCGCCATGAGCGTGCCAGTGAGAGACGCCACGAGACGGAAGGGGAGATTGACCACACAACGATCGTTGCAAGGGAACACGATATGTCCAGACATCCAACATCACGGCAGACACCTGTCCGGCCGGCCCTCGCCCCTCTGTCGCATACCATACGGCTCTGTATCGCGGCAGGGCTCCTGTCACAGTCGGCCAGCGTGCTGGCCGCCGAGACCGATGACACCATGGTCGTGGTCGGCACGGCCCTGAAAGTCGATGCGCCACTGGTGGAGACGCCGCGTCCGGTCTCGACGGTCAATCGCGAAGAGCTCGACACGCGCAACGTCCAGCAGCTCGATGAAACCTTCCGCTACCGTGCCGGCGTCCTGTCTGGCCATTATGGGTCCGACAACAATACCGACTGGTTCAAGGTGCGTGGCTTTGATCAATCCACCTATCAGGATGGCCTGCGCATCTACCGTGAAGGTTTCTATCAGTGGTTGCCGGAGACCTGGGGGCTGGAGCGGGTCGATCTGTTCAAGGGGCCTTCCTCCATCCTCTATGGTGAGGCGCCTCCCGGCGGGTTGATCAACGCCATCAGCAAGCGCCCCACCGATGAGCCGCAGACGGAACTGCAGCTGCAGATCGGCAATCGCGGTCTGCGCCAGACGGGGCTTGATACCAGTGGGTATCTGAGCGAGTACGGGGATGTGCGCTATCGTCTGGTCGGGCTGTACCGCGAACGTGATGGGGATCTGGATCATACCGAGAACGAGCGCTACTACTTCGCGCCGAGTCTGACCTGGGACATCTCGGAGGCAACCCAGCTGACGCTGCTCGCCAGCCTCCAGAAGGATGATGGCGTCCCTACCAATGCCTTCAAGCTGGCCTATGGCACCCATGATGATACGCCATTCGGCAAGGTGGACCCGCAGACCAACTACAGCGAACCGGGGTATGACAAGGATGAGCGTACCCAGACCTCCCTGGGGTATGAGCTGCGCCACCAGCTGAACGACACCTGGGCGCTGGAGCAGGATTTCCGCTATAGCCAGCTGGATCTCGACCTGATCAGCAGTTACATCCTCTATCAGTCCTCGGCGCGCGAGGGACAGCGGGGGCTGCTGTACCGCGAGGGCACCATCGACAGCTATACCGTCGACAATCGGGCCATCGGCAAGTGGTATGGCGAGCGCACCGAGAACACCTTGCTGCTGGGCGTGGATTATCAGAATCTGAGCCTGTCGGGCAAGGAAGCGGATGACTATGCCTTCGGCGATCCGATCGATCTGTTTGACCCGCAATACGGCAATTACACCGCCTTGAGCGATGACCAGATCACGCGGCGTGATATCGACAAGGAGCAGATCGGCCTCTACGTGCAGGATCAGCTGCGCATCGATGACAAGTGGGTGCTGCTGGCGGGCGTGCGCTACGACCAGGCCGAGACCGAGAACGTCAATCAGACGACGGGGTCACGTGAGCGCTCCGATGATGACGAGATCAGCTGGTCGGGCGGGGTGATGTACCTGAGTGACTTCGGCCTCAACCCCTATCTGAGCTATACCGAATCCTTCGAGCCGATCAGCGCGACCGATGATCGCGGTTCGCTCTATGAGCCTCGCGAAGGACGCCAGTGGGAACTGGGCGCCAAGTATCAGCCCGCCGGCTGGGATGGCTACGTGACGGCGGCTGTCTTTGACCTCACCGAAGACAATACGCTGGTCACGACCGGCGGAATCCAGGTGCAGGAGGGCGAGCGTCAGTCGCGTGGCTTCGAGCTGGAAATGGTCGGTTATCTGACGGACCATCTCAAGCTGACCTCGGCGTATACCTATACCGATGCACGCCTGGAAGACGATGTGCGTGCCCCGCTGATACCGCGCCACCAGGCTTCCAGCTGGCTGGATTACGCCTTCGAGCGTGGTGCCCTGGAGGGGCTGCGTCTGGGGGCGGGTGCGCGCTATGTCGGAGAATCGGTGGATGGCGACACCACCGTGTCAGACTATCTGCTGTTCGATGCGATGGTCGGGTATGACTTCACCCGCGAGCTGAGCGCTCAGGTCAATGTCAGCAACCTCACCGACAAGGAATATGTCGCCAGCTGCAGCTACTGGTGCTACTACGGGGAATCCCGCAGCATCATTGGCAGTCTGAGCTATCGCTTCTGATTCCTTGCGCCTTTGTATCATGTCCTTTTGAACGACAACGCCCCGCAGGCATCCGCCTGCGGGGCGTTGTCGTTTCTGGCCGCGTGCCACACTCTCGCCCGCGACCTGGAGCAGTGGTCATCCCGTGATGCGCCGTCTACATCAACGCCAGATGGTTGTCCCAGTGGGTATTGGCCAGGCGCACCGGCCCCAGCGCCGGCAGCCCGTCCTCATCGATCAGCAGCCATTCTCCGCGACCATTGCTGACCACGAACCCCGCGGGAGTCTCCTGAGTGGCCGGTACTGCCAGCGCCCCCGCACAGTCGGCGAAGTCCAGTGTCGTCTCAAGCTCGCCGGTCTCGAGATTCCACAGCGTGATCAGGTTGCCCCTGGGGGCAGTGGCCACCGCCAGGTGGCCCTCGGGGGCGATGGCGATGCTCGCGATGTACTGCTTGAACTGAGGGACGTATTCCGGCGGTAGCGGCAATTCCTGCAAGGTCTCGCTGGCGGGGCGCTTCATCACCACCAGGGGGTGATGGTCCGAGGCAGGTCCCTGATACTGATACCCCGCGACGATGGTGCCATCGCGGCTGACATCCACATGACGCAATGACAGCTGATGATGCGATGGTTCGCCTTGCCAGTGAATCTCGCCCGAGACGCGATCCAGCAGCGTCAGATTGGACTGCATCGACTCCAGATTGAGCTTCACGCGACCGGTCTCCGGGCGCGTGAGAATTCCGCCATTGGCGATGATCAGCTGCCGACCGTCCGGATGCAGACGGACCTCATGCGGGCCGATCCCGCCACTGGCGAACTCGCCAAGTCGCGCGAAGTCGCGATGCATGTCGTAGATCCCGATACGGCCTTCCCCGGAGGTGATGGCGTTCTCGGTGGTGTAGAGCAGACCGCCATCCGGGCTGAACACGCCATGCCCATAGAAGTGGCGGTCCGGCGCGGCTTCGATGCGCGTGATCCGCTCACCGGTCTCGAGATCGAAGACATTGATTTCGGTGCCGGGGCGCCGGGCGAAGATCAGCGCCCAGGGCTTGTGAGGATGGCGGGTGGCGCCATGGGCGCGTTCCTTGATGGGCTGACGCCAGCGTTCCTGTCCCTGGTAACTGGTACAGCTGGCAAAGTGCTGCCCCGTGTCATCGTCACAGGCCGAGATGGCCACCCCGGCTGGCACATGGCCTCGAGCACTGGCGGCATTGTTGCCACCGGCCAGTGCCGCGCCGCCGGGTAACCCCAGCAGCGGGGTGCAGGCCAATGCCTTGAGCAGTCGCCGGCGCTGACGTGCCTCCGTTGGATGGGTTTCCAGCATGCCATGTCCTGTCTTGCTCACGTGCTTCACTCCCGAATCAATCGCCATCGGTACTGTTGAAGCCCAGAGACAGCCCGAGTGCCGGGTTGAGGGTATCGGCAAAGCCTGCCTGCAGGGTCTCGAGGTGGATCATGGCCTGCTGCAGATCGCCATTGCGCGGGTCGTCGCGCAACATGCCAGCAAGATCCGCCGGCAGGGCGGCGAAGGCGTCACGCGCATCGGCAAAGTCTCCGGTGGTGGAGGCCACCATGCGCGGGTCGACCTGCTGATTCAGGTAGCCCTGAATGCCTGCGACCTCGTCATTGCCGAGCCAGAGCGTCTCCATCATCGCAAGCGTCGCCCCGATGTTGGCAAGCCCCATGCCGCCACGCCAGGACTCTGCCGCGTACGGGTTGGCCGTGCCGCCGTTGTCGAGCCCGATCGGGCGGCGCAGCTTGCGGTCCTTGATGGCCTCAAGCTGCACGGTCATCGCGCGTACCAGGTAAAGCACGGCGTCACGTGGATCGCTGAAGGCGCCAGTGCCATCGGCCAGGTGTGGCGTGAACTGCTGCCACTCTTCGAGCAGCGTCTTGCCGGTGCTGGCGGCGTAGGCGGTGTTGGCCGTCATCAGCTCACACCGCCGCGTGTTGGCGGTGAGGGGCGAGTCGGCATAGCGGGCATCGAACAGTTGAAATTCCACACTGCCCAGCCCCTGCATGACGATGGATTGCTCCGCCAAGCCATCGGCCGTGATCGGGGCATCGCCAGCGAGCAGGGCGCGTGTCTTGCCTGACACCAGGTCCTTCTTGTCCGGCCAGAAATACAGCTGCCATTGGCGAGAATTCTGCAGGATGGGCCCCATCTCGACCCAGTTGACCTGATTCAGACCCAGCATGGCGCTGCGCCAATCCTCCTTGAGCGTCTCGAGCGTCACGTCACCCTCGGCGGAGCAGAACGCCTGGCTGTGCTGCGAGAGCTGCGTCAGGCGGTTGGCGAGCTGCTGGTGGGCTTCGCTCAAAGTGTCAGCGGCAAACTGGCTGACGGCGTCCGCGCTGGTGGTGTTGGCGCTAGAAGAGTCCGATGCCGCCAGTGTGCTCGTCGACAGCAGTGCGGTGCCCAGCAGGGTCATGGCGGAGGTCATCAGCGCCAGGGGCGAGGGCTTGCGCGTGAAAGGTTTCATCGGGATGGCAGCAGAGGTGAAGGTGTCACGGGACATGTCGCGGGATTCCTTGTCAGAACGGCACGCCAGGCGAAAGTCGGGGGCGTGCCAGAGTCGGCTGGCGGGTAGAGGCTGAGAGGAGATCAGAGCGATTCCAGGAAGCGCAGCAGCGCCTGCCGCTGGTCAGTCGGCAACGCCACGACCTTGTCTCGACTGGCCCTGGCTTCCCCGCCATGCCAGAGCACGGCTTCAAGCAGGGTGCGGGCGCGTCCATCATGCAGGAAGCCCGTCGCGGGATTGACCGTCTGCGCCAGGCCGATCCCCCAGAGTGGCGGCGTGCGCCACTCATTGCCGGTCGCCTCGAATTCGCGGCGATCATCTGACAGGCCATCGCCCATGTCATGCAGCAGCATGTCGCTGTAGGGCCAGATCGTCTGGTCAGCCAGTTGGGCGGCCACACCACCGGATGCGGTCGTCAGGCGTGGTCGGTGGCAGCTGGCGCAGTCAAGCTCCCGGAACAGTTGCTCGCCTTCGCGCACCGTCGGGTCATCGAGGTCACGCCGTGTCGGTACGGCGAGATTGCGCGAATAGAACGCCACATTGTCCATGACGTTGTCTTCCACCTCGATGGTGCCCCCGTTGGGCAGGTCTGCGCATTTCTGGACCGGCGTGCAATCGGTGGAGCTGACCAGATTCGATGTCAGGCCCATGTCGCCGGCGAACGCCTTGGCGCTTTGCTGGCGAACGTCGGGTTGGCCGGCCTTCCAGCCAAAACGCCCCATGACCTCGTGCTGCTCGGTCAGTGACCAGACGGTATTGGCGCGACCGCTGATGCCATCGCCATCCGCATCCTGCGGGTCGGCCCACTCGAGCAAGGTCTCCTCGCTGACCGCCTCGAGCAGCCCGAGGCCTACCATGCCCGGGGCAAGGCGCGGTGAGAGTGCAATGGGGCCAGGGTCGCCGAAGCCAGCCTCGACCAGGGAATAGCGCGGTTTGCGCAGCAGAACGACCTCTCCATCCGCCAACGGGACGGGCATCTCTTCATGGACGACCTGCATGCGGCCTTCGCGCTCGATACCGGGCACCGCGGCATTCTGCAGCTGAGTGCCATAGACGGGGTGCGGCATCACTCCAGCGATGCGGCGGAATTCACGCTCCTCATCGCTCCAGCTGTCCTCGTGGCTGTCCGGCATGCCCAGGCGCAGGAAGAGGCCCACCGAGGGGTCGCCCTCGGCCGGCAGACTGCCGCGTCCATCCTTGACGTGGCAGTTCTGGCAGGCATTGGTGTTGAACAGCGGGCCGAGGCCATCACGCGCGGTGGTGCTGGCGGGCGCGATCACCCAGGGGCTCTTGAAGAAGCTGTTGCCGACGCTGAAGGACAGACGTTGATCGAAGCTCAGGTTCTTGGCCGGCAGGGAGTAGGCATTGGTATCGTGCTTGCGCACGCTGCCCTCGCCACCACTCTTCGCGGTGTCCTGCAGTGGCAATGCGGCCAGATAGGCGCTGACGGTCAGCGGTGTCTGGGCGGCCTGTGCCACGCCCTGGGGCAGGGCGGTCAGTGCGATGGCAAGCGACAACGCGTGAAGGATCGGGTGTTTCGGGATGGCGTGTGGCATCGATGTAGGTCCTGGCTTGCGCGGTCAGGCTGCGAGTCCATCAGAGGCCTTCGGGCAAGGTGCTCTGAAGAATTAGCAGGCGCGCATAAAATGCTGGCACGAAAGCATCAACGCCCGAACCTGTACGAGACAGGTTCGGGCGAGGGGGCTGCGCGGCCATGGGCGGTTTCATCACCGCCCATGGCCTGGCAATCTCGGGTGAGTGCCTAGAATTCGTGATCCGCGGTATCGGCCTTCAGTCCGCTGATGCCGACGTCGTTGGCAATCTCTTCGATCAGGCGCGTCTGCGCGACCAGGTCTTCGATGCTGGCATTGATGATCTCGGCACCCTCGGCATTGCCCGGGGCGATCATCTGATCAAACTTCATGCCGTCTTCGGCGTCTGCCGTATCCACCATCACCTGCAGCTGGCCCATGGTGGTGTCCAGCGCCTCGTGCATCTTCTCGGCCAGCTCCGGGTCATTCTGGGCGACGAGTGCGTGCAATGACGGGCCTTCGAAGGTACGGCCATCCAGCGTCACGTACGTGCCTTCATAGACGTTCTGGATGCCCTTGGCATTGTAGAAGTGCGAGTAGTGGGTGTTGTCGGAGAAGCAGTCGTGCTCGTCCTCGAAGGAATTGGCTTCCAGCGCGACCTTCATGCGCTCACCGGCCAGCTCGCCCAGTGACAGGGAGCCCATGCCGAACAGCATCTTCTCGAGGCCTTCACCGGCCGGCAGGGAGGTCAGCTCGGCGCGATAGTTGTCCTTGTCGCCCTGTGCCCACTGGCCGACCATGTATTCCAGGTCATTGATCAGCAGGTCATTGGCCGCCAGCAGGTAGGCGCCACGGCGGTCACAGTTGCCGCCGGTGCAGTCCTCTCCCTTGGCATAGTCCGACGCCGGACGTTCGCCTGCGCCAGGCTCGAAGCCATGCATGTCCTGGCCCCAGAGCAGGAATTCGATGGCGTGGTAGCCGCTGGCCACGTTGGCCTCGAATCCGCCCAGCTCGTTCAGGGAGGCCAGCAGCTCCGGGGTGATCTCGGTAGTGTCGATCTTGTCGGCACCGATCTGCACGCTGTCGTTGGCGATGATGTTGGCGCTGGCGCCCGGGTTGCCCAGTTCCGCCTGATAGCCGTCGCCTTCGACGTAGTCGATCAGGCCTTCATCCAGCGGCCAGGCATTCAGCTGACCTTCCCAGTCATCGACGATGGCATTGCCGAAGCGGAAGACTTCACTCTGCTGGTACGCCACGCGCGCCTGTTTCCAGGCAGTGCGAGCCGCGGCAAGCGTCGCCTCGGACGGGGCTTCGATCAGCGCGGCGTTGGCGGCGCGCAGGGCATTGGCGCTGGCCAGGGCATCGCTGTAGGTGGCATGGGCCACGTTGGCGTACTGGTCAACGACGGCTTCAGCGCTCACCTTGCGATCATCGTGTGCATGGCCTTCATGCGCCTGGGCGGCAGAGCCGATCAGTGCCACGGAGAGCGCGATGGCGGCAGCCAGCGGCTTGCGAGCGATAGGGCGGAAATGTGCGGACATGAGGTTCCCTTGAACAGTCTTTTATTATGCAGATCGCGTGACGCGATGTCGTGAAGGCTCGACGCGACGGTGACAGGTGTCATGTCGTGCTCGGTGTCGCGTGGCCCACCTCTGACGGAATCATATTGAGAACCTTTATTATTTGCAATCGTCCAGAGTCAGTCAGGCAACTCAGCAGTGCGTTCCGTGCAATGCAGGATGCCTGTCTTCTCGAGACTCGCCACATGAGGGACGAGGCCTCCGCTGCCTTGGTGGCGGGCGCGCCCTTGAGTGGCAAGCGGGACTGTCACGTCAGTCCTGCCGCCTGGATCAGGGCCTGCGTGTAGTCCTCCCTCGGATTGCCCAGCACTTCGGTAGTCGTCCCGCTCTCCACCAGCTTGCCTTCGCGCAACACCATCACGCGGTGGGCCAGGGCCCTCACCACGGCCAGATCATGACTGATGAACAGGTAGCTGAGGCCATGACGCGCCTGCAGGTCGCGCAGCAGGGCGATGAGTTGCTTCTGGACGCTGCGATCCAGCGCCGAGGTGGGTTCATCCAGCACCAGCAGGTGAGGTTCGAGAATCAGGGCGCGGGCCAGCGAGATGCGTTGGCGTTGCCCGCCGGAGAACTCGTGAGGATAGCGATCGGCGCACTCGGCAGGCAGCTCGACCTCGCGCATGACCTGCGTCACGCGCTGGCGTACCTCGTCCTCTGAGAGCTCAGGCTGATGAAAGCGCAGGCCTTCACTGATGATGTCCGTGACGGGCATGCGCGGCGAGAGCGAGCCATAGGGGTCCTGGAAGACGATCTGCATCTGGCGTCGCTTGTGACGCAGGGCGTTGCGATCCAGCGTATCGATACGGGCATTCTCCAGACGAATCTCACCGCGTGCGGCCTGCAGCTTCAAGAGCGCCAGGGCGAGGGTGGTCTTGCCGGAGCCCGACTCGCCCACGATCCCGAGGGTCTCCCCGCGCGCGAGGGTCAGATCCAGCGGCTGAAGCGCGATGAAATCCGCTGGACGTTTCTGGAACAGCTTGCGAGGACGCGAGAAGCGCACCTCCAGATCACGTGCTTCCAGAACGGGCGTGCCCGCATCCTCAGGGTCGAGTGGCGCGGCCACCCCTTCAGGCTCGGCGGCCAGCAGTTCGCGGGTATACGGGTGGCTGGGAGAATCGAAGACCTCTGACACCGGGCCTTGCTCGATGCATTCGCCTTCCCGCATCACGATGACGCGGTCTGCATGGCGGCGGACCAGATTGAGGTCATGGCTGATCAGGATCATGGCCATGCCCTGGTCTCGCCGCAGCCTGTCGAGCAGAGCGAGGATGTCCTGCTGCACCGTGACGTCCAGCGCCGTGGTGGGCTCGTCGGCGATCATCAAAGGCGGCTGATTGGCCATCGCCATGGCGATCATCACGCGTTGGCGCTGACCGCCAGAGAGCTGATGCGGCCAGGCCTCGAGGAGTTCTTCCGGGCGAGGCAGCTGAACCTGCTTGAGCAGCTCGATCACTCGCTGGCGTGCCGCATGGCCACGCAGGCCCTGATGCAGCCGCAGGCTCTCGCTGATCTGGTCGCCGACTCGGGCCAGGGGGTTGAGGGATGTCATCGGTTCCTGGAACACGAAGCCGATCCGGTTGCCGCGCACGCGTTGCCATTGGCGGCTCGTCAGGGCTGACAGATCCAGCCTCTCTCCCTCGAGCGTGGTGAACTCCCGCGTGCCGGTGACATGGGCATGCCCCGGCAGCAGGCCGAGACTTGCCAGCAGGCTTACTGACTTGCCCGAGCCGGATTCGCCGACGATGGCCAGACATTCGCCGCGCTTCACGTCCAGCGACAGATGCCTGACGACAGGTGTCTTGCCAAAGCGGATGCAGAGATCGTCCAGTCGCAGCACACAGTGATCCCGGGAGCGCGGCTCGGCGTTGGCTGCTGTCGTGGCTTCATGCATTGACTGACTCATGCGTCCTGCTCCCGGGCACTGATATGACGTGGGTCGAAGGCATCGCGCAGCCCTTCACCGATGAAGACCAGCAGGGTCAGCATGATGCCGAGACTGAGAAATGCCGTCATGCCAAGCCAGGGGGCCTGGAGATTGTTCTTGCCCTGCGCGACCAGTTCGCCCAGCGACGGGGAGCCTGCCGGCAACCCGAAGCCCAGGAAGTCCAGCGCGGTCAGGGTCGTGATGGCGCCCGTGAACAGGAAGGGGATGAAGGTCAGGGTGGCGACCATCGCATTGGGCAGTACATGACGCCACATGATGAGACGTGAGGGCAGGCCCATGGCGCGGGCCGCGCGCACATACTCCAGATTTCGCGCACGCAGGAATTCGGCGCGCACGATATCGACGATCCCCAGCCACGAGAACAGCAGCATGATGCCGGTCAGCCACCAGAGATTGGGTTCCACGATGCTGGCCAGGATGATCAACAGGAACAGCACCGGCAGTCCAGACCAGATCTCGATCAAGCGCTGCCCGATCAGATCGACCTTGCCGCCGAAATAGCCCTGAACGCCACCGATCAGCACGCCCAGCACGATGGAACCGGCGGTCAGCACCAGAGCGAAGAGGACCGACAGGCGGAAGCCGTAGATCACCCGCGCCAGCACGTCCCGTCCCTGGTCGTCAGTGCCCAGCCAATGACGGGCATTGGGAGCCGAAGGCGCGGGCGACCCCAGGTTGAGATCCAGGGTGTCATAGGAATACGGGATCAGGGTGTTGAGCATGAAGCCCTGCGCCGCGATGGCGTCGATCACATAGGGATCGCGATAATCCGTGGCGGTCGGCAGGAAGCCGCCGAAGGTCGTTTCCGGATACTCCTTGAGCATCGGCAGGTAGAGCTCGTCCTGATAGGAGACCAGCAGTGGGCGGTCATTGGCGATCAGTTCCGCCCCGAGCGACAGAATGAACAGCACGCCGAAGATCAGCAGTGACCACCAGGCGCGCCGGTTGTCACGAAACGCCGTGATACGCCGCCGCGTGATGGGCGACAGGCGCGAGCGGTGCGGGCGTTCCGGCACGTCCTGGACGACGTTGGTCTCCCCTTGAAGGGGTGTGTCGTGACGCATCTCAAGCCTCCCGGGTCGCGAAGTCGATGCGCGGGTCGATCCACACATACATCAGGTCTGATACCAGTTTCAGGATCAGGCCAATCAGGGTGTACAGGTACAGGGTGCCGAAGATCAGCGGATAGTCGCGCTGCAGTACCGCCTCGAAGCCCAGCAGGCCCAGGCCATCGAGAGAGAAGATGACCTCGATCAGCAGCGAGCCGGTGAAGAAGATGCCGACCAGCGCCGCCGGCAGCCCCGCGATGATGATCAGCATGGCGTTGCGGAAGACATGTCCGTAGAGAATGCGGTTCTCGCTGGCCCCCTTGGCGCGCGCCGTCAGCACGTACTGCTTGTGGATCTCATCCAGGAAGCTGTTCTTGGTCAGCATCGTCAGGGTGGCGAAGCTGCCGATGGCGGAGGCCAGCACGGGAAGGGCGATGTGATGGAAATAATCGAGGACCTTGCCAAGCGTCGAGAGCTCCTCGAAATTCGGGGAGGTCAGCCCCCTGAGCGGGAACCAGTCGAGATAGCTGCCGCCGGCGAACACCACGATCAACAGGATCGCGAACAGGAAGCCCGGAATCGCGTAGCCGACGATGACGACACCCGAGGTCCAGACATCGAAGCGTGAGCCATGCACCAGTGCCTTGCGAATGCCCAGTGGTATCGACACCAGATAGACCAGCAGCGTCGTCCACAGGCCCAGGGAAATCGAGACGGGGAGTCGCTCCAGCATCAGGTCGATCACCGGGCGGTCGCGGAAGAAGCTGTCGCCGAAATCGAACTGCGCGTAGTCGACCACCATGTCGCGGAAGCGCTCCCAGGCGGGCTTGTCGAAGCCGAATTGCTGCTCCAGCTCGGCGATCAGGGCCGGGTCGACTCCCGAGGCTCCGCGGTAGGTGGAACTGGTGCCG
The DNA here is from genome assembly GCF_029846335.1 of Cobetia sp. 3AK. Taxonomy (NCBI): domain Bacteria; kingdom Pseudomonadati; phylum Pseudomonadota; class Gammaproteobacteria; order Oceanospirillales; family Halomonadaceae; genus Cobetia; species Cobetia sp. 3AK. The sequence continues at coordinate 123,932 of NZ_JARWKR010000008.1, forward strand.
GAGCCGCTGGTGACGCCATCGCCACCCCCACTGTTCAGCCGTGTGCTGGCCCCGGCGCTGAGGCCGTCAAGACGCGACATCAGCTGCTCGATGGGCCCGCCGGGAGCCGCCTGGACGATCAGGAAATTCAGCAACAGGATTCCAAGCAGTGTCGGAATCATCAACAGGACTCGGCGCAGAATATAGGCACCCAAGAGCAATCTCCCTGCGTGTCATGCGGCCGCCTTGTGAGTGGCGGTCCGGATGGCATCGTGTTCATTCATGGTTGAGCAATCGCCGGGGCGGGCCTTGCAGACGCCCCATGTCGGTCGTGCTGGCCAATGCCGAGGGATGCGCGGCAGTTGGCCATCTTCACGCGAGTGTTTCAGTCGTCTGACTCGTCATCAGCCTCAGCCCCGGGGACGATCCACCAGCTGTCCAGGCTCAGCAGATACTCCGGGAACGGCTGCGGATAGCCGAACTTGTCCCACAGCGCGATGCGAGTCGCCGCGAGATGCCACTGTGGCACGACATGGAAGCCCCAGCGCAGCACGCGATCCAGTGCTCGTGTGGCGCTCAGCAGATCTTCGCGGGTCTGGGCCTGGATCAGGGCATCGGTGAGTGCATCGATGACCGGACTCTTCAGGCCGATCAGGTTGCGCGAGCCGGCGACATCGGCGTAGTCACTCGTCCAGTACTCGCGCTGTTCGCTGCCGGGACTGTTGGACTGGGGGTAACTGCCGACCACGACATCAAAATCGAAGCTTCGCCGACGATTGATGTACTGGTTGACGTCGACGGTGCGGATACGCGCCTGGATGCCGATGCGTGCCAGATTGCGAATCCACGGCTGGATGACCCGTTCGAACTGGGTGTCGTAGTTGAGGACTTCCAGTGTCAGCGGCTTGCCCGTCTCGTGATTGACCAGCTGGCCATCCGCGACGCGATAGCCAGCGTCCCGAAGCAGGTTGAGTGCCTTGCGCAGCCGCGGGCGCAGTTCCGTGGGCTCATCGATGGGCAGCGGGTCGCGGAAGACGGCGGCGGGCAACTGGTCCTTGAACGGCTCAAGCAGGGCCAGTTCCCGTCCTTCAGGCAGGCCATTCGCGGCCATGTCCGAATTCTCGAAATAGCTGTGGGTCTGCTGGTAGGCGCCGTAGAAGAGATTGCGGTTGACCCAGTCGAAATCGAAGACCAATGCCAGGGCTTCGCGTACCCGCGGGTCCTGGAAGCGCGCGCGGCGTTCATTGAGCACGAAGCCCTGCATGCCGGCAGGATTGCTGTCCGGCACCTCCAGCTTCTTCAGACGCCCGTCTCTGAGCGCAGGCGTGTCATAGGCCGTCGCCCAGTTCTTGGCGCTGCTCTCCACATGCAGGTCAATGCTGCCGGCCTTGAAGGCCTCCAGCGACACGCTCTGGTCGCGGTAATAGTCATAGACCAGTGTCTGGATGTTATGGCGTCCCTTGTTGACGGGCAGGTCCTTGCCCCAGTAATCCGCGACACGCTCATAGCGTACCTGGCGTCCGGCATCCAGCGAGGCCATGCGGTACGGCCCTGAGCCAAGCGGCAGTTCCAGCGTGGCGCGGGTGAAATCACGTGTCTTCCAGTAATGCTCGGGCAGGACCGGCAGCTGACCGATGATCAAGGGCAGCTCGCGGGCGGCGTCGGGGGCCATGTCAAAGCGAACGGTATCGGTGTCGATCAGGCTGACGCGAGTGACATCGTGGTAGTAGCTCTTGAAGAAAGGCAGGCCATCCTTCATCAGCAGACGATAGGTGAAGACGACATCCTCGGCGGTGACGGGTTCCCCATCATGAAAGCGTGCGCGGGGATCGATATCGAACTCGATGGCACTGCGGTCTTCTGCCAGTCGGATCCCGCTGGCCAGCAGGCCATATTCAGTGAAGGGTTCATCGGCAGACTGGGTGAGCAGGGTGTCATAGATCAACCCGCCGAAATAATTGAGTCCTGCCACCGAGTTGCCCTTGAGGATGAAGGGGTTGGTGGAGTCGAAGCTGCCGATGGCGGCGCGAGTCATACGTCCGCCGATGGGGGCGTCAGGATTCACGTAGGGGAAGTGCGTGAAGCCTGCCGGATGTGCCGGTTCGCCATAGATGGCCAGTCCGTGCACGGTCGGCACGTCCAGGGGGGCCACGGGAGTCTTCTGATCAGTGGTCCGCGATGAGGATGCATGCGCCGGTGCAATGGCGGAGAGAATCAGAGCCCCGAGGCACAGTGCACGAAGTAGGCGTGCATGCCGAGGGATAAGAGAAGCAGCCTGCATCAAAGGACATCCTTGAATGGGGGATCATGGCGCGAAGGGCCAGGTGACAATGTCGGGCGGCACTGGTGGACACAAGGCAGGCAGGTCAACTCACTGCCAAGGGGGTCCGCAAGCATCGACCTCGCCAAGAGTATCGAAGTTCCCCGTTATCGACCATTGTTCGGCCACGACGAGGGCGACTGACTGGTGCCAGTGCCGGCGTTTCAGTGTCTGTTGTTGCCTCGTGGTGTCGGTCTCCGAGTGCTGGAGGAGTCCAGGCTGACAGGTGCTTGATATCAAGACGCCCCCGCCATGGAGCATGGCGGGGGCGTCTTGATGTTGCGTACGTGCTGCGTAGGTGCTGCGCAGGCGATGGCGCTCAGTTGGCGCTGTAGAGCGTCAGCATCTGGCCCGGACGCAGATAATCGGCGGAAGAGAGCTTGTTCCAACGCGCGATCTGGCGGGTGGTGACATTGTGACGCGCCGCAATCACCGACAGCGAATCGCCACGCTTGACGCGCACCTTCTTGAGGCCGTTGGCTTCTGCGAGTTGCGCCGCTGCCACGCCGCGAGTGGCGTCAGGCACCAATAGAGGCTGACCGACCCGGATGGTGTTGCCGCTCAGGCGATTCTTCTGCTTGAGCTCCGCCAGTGTCAGTCCACTGCGACGGGCGATGACCGACAGGCTGTCGCCACGCTGGACACGGTACTCCGCCCAGCTTTCGCGGGTCTCTTGCGGCAGGGTCTCAAGCTTGCTGAGGAAGGTGTCACGTGCCGTGGCCGGAATCACCAGCGAGCTGTCTCCCGGGCTTGTCGCCCACCGCTTGTACGCGGGATTCAGGGTGCGCAGCTCGCTTTCGCTGATGCCAGCCAGTCTGGCGGCAACGGAAAGGTCAAGCTGGCCCCGGGTATCGACGGCGGCGATTTCCGGGGTGTCCGGAATCGCCGGCAGATTCAGGCCGTACTCTTCGGGTTCACGGATCACCGCAGCCAGCGCCAGCAGCTTGGGCACGTACTCCATGGTCTCGCTGGGCAGCTTGATGTTCCAGTAATCCTCATCCCCTGAGCCGGCACGTCGGCGCGCGCGGTTCACGGTGCCGGCACCGGCGTTGTAGGCGGCCAGCGCAAGTTCCCAGTCTCCGTCGTACCAGCGCTCGCCCTGGGACTGCAGATAATCCAGTGCGGCATCGGTGGCCATCAGGACGTCCTTGCGGCCGTCGTACCAGCGGTTGCGGGTCAGGCCCATGGCATCGCCGGTCTGGGGCATGAATTGCCACATGCCGGTGGCGCCGCCGGGGTGGGCGGCATCCGGATCATAGGCACTCTCGATGAAAGGCAGCAGGGCAAGTTCGGCCGGAAGGCCGCGCGCCTCGGTGCGACGCGTCACGTAACGCAGCCAGGGGCGAGCCTGTTCGGCGATACGCTCCACGTGCTCCGGGTGCTCTTCATACCAGTCGATCCATTTGCGTACTCGAGGGCGTCCGGTGTCCTGCTGCAGCTGATAGCCGGCACGCAGGCGCTCCCACACATCATCGTAGCGCGCGGGCACCGCATCGATGGCTTGCATGAAATTCAGAGGAGCACTCTGATGCACGCTGGTGGGTGTCAGGTCGTCGAGCGCCCGAGAGCTTGCATTGGCAGGGGTCGCCATCAGCGGCAGACACAGGCCGGCTCCGAGGGAGGCGAGGCGAATCAGGTAACGCAGACGTTCAGCAGTCAGTGGCAGGCGGGCCGGCGTGTCGGCGGCAGATGTCTTGATGACAGAGGTGTCGTCGGTACGGAGGTCTTGCTGATGCATTGACGGAGTACTCTTTGGCGAGCCTGCGTCGGATGGGCACGACACGGGCTCAGCATGCCGGACATTCCGGCGCAAACTGTGACTGCGGGGGCTGATCGGGATCACGAGAACCCGACCCGCTGTCACGCGAGACGCCTGCCCATCTTCAGGTCGTGGGCAGGCGCGCGGTCAGCGGGTCTAGAAGCTGTCCTTCCACTGGCGCAGTGCCGTGAAGGCTGCCAGTGACGTGAGGGGCTCGTCCTCTGAGGCAGTGAGGCGCCCTTGCTGGAGCAAACGTTGTTGCAAGGTGGGGTCATCACTGCGCAGGAAGGGGTTGATCTGTCTTTCACGCGCGATGCGACTCGGGAGGGTCGGGCGGCCGGTCTCGCGGGCGCGCTCACACTCGGCGATCACCTGATCGCGTTGCGTGTTGTCAGGCTCCGCCGCGCGGGAAAATGCCAGGTTGGCCAGGGTGTACTCGTGAGCCGGGAAGACGAGGGTGTCTTCAGGGAGTGATGCCAGTCGCGTGAGTGACTGGTGCATCTGCTCTGGTGTGCCTTCGAACAGACGGCCACAGCCCGCACTGAAGAGGGTGTCCCCGCAGAACAGCAGCCCCGGCATGCCGGCACTCACGAACGCGATGTGGTCCAGTGTGTGGCCGGGCACTTCCAGGACATCGAACAAGCGTCCCTGCACGCGCACGCTGTCACCATCGGCGACACGCACATCGATTCCCTCGATGGCCGGGTTGTGCGGGCCGACCACGCGAGGGCGGTAGCGCTTGATCAGCTCGGGGAGGCCGCCGGTGTGATCCTGATGGTGGTGAGTGATCAGAATCGTGTCCAGAGTCAGGCCGCGGGTTTCCAGAACCTCGATCACCGGCGTGGCATCACCCGGATCGACGACGGCAACCGTGTCGCTGTCGTCGCTCTGGATCAGCCAGATATAGTTGTCCTGAAAGGCCGCTATGGGCGTAACGCTCATCATGGTGGTCAGGTACTCTTGTCGTGTCGGTATCCCATTGCGTGACGGGGGAGGCTGCCGGTGACGTGACCGAATGAAAGAACTTGGCAGTTCCGTCCCGCTGGCGATTGGCGCAAGCCTTCGCCAGGCATATGGTGGATACGATGTCTTCAAGTGATGTCGAGGCCATTGCTCACGGAGGTTTTGGCGTGGCATCGACGATGCGATTTCTCATCGGACAGCCCAGGGCGTTCATCGCCGCTCTTTTCCGGGGTGTCTGGCGTTGGCAGCGCGCAAGCGGCTGACGTATCGCCATGCAAAGGCGTAAAGCCTGCCGAGCAAGCGGGTAAGTGTCAAACCTCTTGTGGTGTGAGAATGTAGAAGTGTGTGACATCTTGCTTGCGCGTGGGGCGCTCCCCCATGAAAGAGACGGGAGATGCAGGGATGTGGAAAAGTCGCTCACGCGGGGCGGATTCCGCTGCGCAACTCACCCCGGAAGCGCGTCGCCGACAGCACGCGCGGCTGCTGGGCGCCCACGTGCGAGCGATGCGCGCCTTTCTTGAAGGGGCGGACGGCAAGGACATTCTCATCGCCGAGCGCGAGATGTTGACGCCGCTGTTCGAGCGTTGCTTCGGCTTCCACAGTCTGTGTCTGGGGCCGGGAGACAATGACCTGCTCTCCTTGTCTCCCATCCGGCATGCCATCCATTGGGCGCCGGAGCCCGCCCTGGCCCAGTCGCCATCGACCCTCATCTGCCCGCTCACTCAGCTGGCCCTGCCAGATGAAAGCATGGACATGGTGATGATCCATCATCTGCTGGAGGTCGCACCGGAGCCTCATCGCCTCTTGCGCGAAGCGGCGCGTGTCCTGCGCTCCAGCGGTTGTCTGATCATCGTCGCCTGGCAGCCGATGTCCGGGGAGGGGCTGCTGCGCCTCGACCCCCGGCGGCGGCACATCACTCCCTGGGAAGGCAGCTGGCGCACCCCGGCGGCGCTCAGGGACTGGTTGGCCTTCGTGGACTTCGAGATCGAGCGTATCGACTACGCGGGGTTTCACCTGCCTGGCTTGCGCCTGCGCCATGGTTGGCTCGAGCGGATGGGACGCCGTTACAACCTGCCTCTGGGCAGCCTGATGCTGATACGGGCCCGTCGCAATGTCGGGTACGTGCAGCCTCTGAATGCCAAGCGCTCACGCGTGGCGATTCCCGGTGTCGCCATCGGGCAGGTGACCCGCCTGCATTCACGCGACAATCATGACTCCCGTTCGTCGGATGACTCGGGCAAGGTGTGAGCCGTGCAGGCCATGCCGACACGCCGTCCGTGTCGCCAGGTGGGCTGACATGGACTGTAAGGACACACAGGTCGCTTTGCCGCTATCCGGCATGAGCGGTTAGAATGTCGCCCTGGCAGCAAGCCCGCGTCGAAGTGACGTCGCGCCGTGTCATTGCCTGTGTCCTGTCCTTTCTCCAAGAGTGTTCCCCTGTGAGTCACAGTGTCTCCTCGTCCGATCTCGCCAATGATGCCTCCTCAGCCGCCCCCAGCCCTCGGGTGGTCATCCACACCGATGGTGCCTGCCGGGGAAATCCCGGCCCGGGAGGGTGGGGAGCCATTCTCGTCAGTGGCAAGCATCGCAAGGAACTCAAGGGTAGCGAACAGGACACCACCAACAATCGCATGGAGCTGATGGCCGCCATCGAGGCCCTGAAGGCGTTGACCCGGCGCTGTGACGTGGTGCTGTGGACGGACTCCGAATACGTCAAGAATGGCATCACCAAGTGGGTCCATGGCTGGGTCAAGCGCGGCTGGAAGACGGCTGCCAAGCAACCGGTCAAGAATGAGGCGCTGTGGAAGGCGTTGCTGGAACAGAGTCAGCGTCATGATATCGAGTGGCGCTGGGTCAAGGGCCACAGTGGCGACGAAGGCAATGAACGTGCCGATAGCCTTGCCAATGAAGCGATCGATGAGATGCAGTCACGCCGTTGAGCACGCGGCCACTGGCCCGGCAGCTCAGAGTCAGGTGCCACCGAGTCACAAACCTCAGCGTCAGAAGCACCAGCGTCGGATACATCAGGACCAGTGTCTTCAGAGCCAAGTTCACCCGGACCCGTTCACCAGGTCCCGTTCACCAAGAGGTCTGAGATGCGTCAGATTATTCTCGATACCGAAACGACCGGTATCGACCCGAAGGAAGGCCACCGTCTGATCGAGATCGGTGCGGTGGAGATGATCAATCGCCGTTTGACGGGGCGCACTTATCACCAGTACATCAATCCGGAACGATTGATCGATGAAGAGGCGATCGGCGTCCACGGCATCACCGATGAACGGGTCGCCAATGAGCCGGTCTTCGCGGACGTGGCGGATGCCTTCTGGGAGTTCATCAAGGGCGCCCAGCTCGTCATTCACAACGCGCCCTTTGACGTCGGCTTCATTGATCATGAATTCGGCCTGATCAATCCACGGCGTAGCCAGCCGCTGGGGCCGGTGGCGGAACACTGCGCGATCCTCGATACCCTGAAGCTCGCCCGTGAGAAGCACCCCGGTCAGCGCAACAACCTGGATGCGCTGTGCAAGCGCTACGATATCGACAATGGGCACCGCGTGCTGCACGGTGCCTTGCTGGATGCGGAGATCCTCGGCGACGTCTATCTGGCGATGACCGGCGGGCAGACGGCGCTCGGGCTGGACGACATAGACGATGGCGATGAGGGAGAGGGCGGCATTGTCGGGGTGCGTCGCCTTCGGGCGGACCGCCCGCGTCTGGTCACGCCCGGGCTCTCGGCGCTGGAGCTTGAGCGCCATGCTGCCTGGTGCGAGGAAATTCGTGCCAAGACAGAATGTGCCTTTGACAAGGTGGCGATCGACGCGCTGGGCAGCCTTGACGGCAGAGGCAACCCGGGAGGCGCTGTCTGATGCTGATACGTGATCTGTCACGAGTGAACCAGCGTCAGGGGTACCTGATTCGCATCGGGCGCGACGGGGTCGCCCCGGCGCCCGATGGCGGCATCATTCAACCGCCATGCGACTGGCCATCCGGCGCGATTGCACTGGGAGAGTGGCAGGGGGCGCCGATCGCCGTGCTTGGCGAGAATGGGTCTTCCGAGTGGCCAGGCGCTCGGCAATGGTTGCATTCACTGCCCAGAGAGCAGTTCCCGCTGCTCTCAAGTGCCCTGCAGGTGCTCAAGTGGGCGCGGGACCATCGTTTCTGTGGACGTTGTGGCAAGCGAATGAAACGTCTGGAACATGAGTTCGCGATGCACTGTACCGGTTGTCAGCATCGCAGCTATCCGCGAATCTCACCCTGCATCATCACGCTGATCACGCGTGGGCGTGAGTTGCTGCTGGCACGCAGTCCGCGTTTCGGGCCCGGCATGTACTCGACCCTGGCCGGCTTCATCGAAGCCGGGGAAAGCGCCGAGGAAGCGGTAAGGCGCGAGGTCCTGGAGGAAGTGGGTGTCGAGGTCGGGCGCGTGAGTTACTTCCAGAGCCAATCCTGGCCATTTCCTCACTCCTTCATGTTGGGATACTACGCCGAATATGCGGGCGGGGAGATCGCCATTGATGGCCATGAGATAGAGGATGCCCAGTGGTTCACACCTGAATCCTTGCCTGGCTTGCCGCCGAAGTTCTCGATCTCGCATGCCTTGATCGACAACTTCCTGCGCTCCGTGGCCAGCGGTCGCTGACGCCTGGCACTCCGGGCTGTCAATGAAAACGCCCCTGCCAATGGCAGGGGCGTTTTCATTGACGGTATCGCTCATCGAGCGATACCGATCAGCAGAGGTCGCATCCGCTGTTCTGCCGTCACTTGTTCGGGAAGAGAGAGGTCAGCTTGGTGGCCAGCATGATGTTGCCGGTCGCTTTCAGGCGGCCCGTCATGAAGGCCTGCATGCCGTCGACTTCGCCCTTCATCACGCCCTTGAGGGTATCGCTGTCAGTGGACAGCGTGACGGACGGATCGTCGTGCTCCCCTTCGCCCACGTCCAGGGTGCCATCCTTGACGACCATGTAGTAGTCATCACTGTCGGTGATGTTGAACTGGAAGACGTCGTTCATGCCCTTGGCGGCGTCCGGGTTGAAGCGACTTTTCAGCATCTCGATGACGGCGTTGGCGTCTGCCATGGCAATATTCCTTTTCAATGGTGAAGGCTGGGAAAGTGGATATGGGGTTCAGCACTTTCAAGGCTGTGCATCAGACTATTTCAAACGATCGTTCCAATCAAGCGCCGAAGATGATCTCCTCCGTTGCAGCGGCCCTTGCGCTGACCGAATCAACCCGCGTTGTGCCACCCTGTCTCGCAGCGCCGTGCTCGCCTTGCAGAGAGGGTCATTTGCCCCCATGTAGCAGGAATCTCACAGCTGGCCTGGTGGCCACTAAAGTCGTTGTCCGTCAGACAGATCCGTGCAGGTCGCGGTGTCCGACGACACCCATGTCGTTCAGGAGCAAGTGCATGCAATGGTTATCGGAATATGGCCTCTTTCTCGCCGAGGCAGTCACGGTGGTGGTGGCCATTGGGGCGATCATCCTCATGATCGTGCGTGCCCGTCACGGGGACAGTGGTGAGCGCGAGGCTCGCCTCAAGATTCGTCCCTGGCATGAGCGCATGCAGCACCTCCAGCGGGAATTGGGACAGGCCGGGTTGGAAGATGCCGAGCGCACCGCCAATGCCAAGGCACGCGCCAAGAAGGAGAAGCAGGAGGCCAAGTCTCTCAAGAAGGCGCTCAAGGCCAAGGCGAAGCGCAAGCCTTCCGATGACGTTCAGGAACAGGACTCCACTGCCGGGCGTCGGGTGTTCGTGCTCGATTTCGTCGGCGATATCAAGGCGACGGGAGTGGAAAGCCTCGCCGAGCAGGTCACCGCGCTGGAAGGCGTGCTGACCGACAAGGATGAAGTGGTACTGCGACTGGAGTCTGGTGGTGGCCTGGTGCACGCCTACGGTCTGGCCGCCGCACAGCTGGATCGTCTACGTGCGGCTGGCGCGCGTCTGACAGTTACCGTCGACAAGGTGGCCGCGAGTGGCGGGTACATGATGGCGTGTGCCGCTGATCACGTCGTGGCGGCGCCGTTTGCCGTGATAGGGTCCATCGGCGTCGTGGCACAGGTGCCCAATGTGCACCGTCTTCTCAAGAAGCACGATGTCGATGTGGAGATCCTGACGGCTGGGCGTTACAAGCGAACGCTGACGATGCTGGGGGAGAATACGGAAGAAGGGCGTGAAAAGTTCCTGTCTGACCTGGCCCGCACCCATGACCTGTTCAAGCAGCACGTCGGTAGCCGTCGTCCGCAACTGGATGTGGAGGCTGTGTCACAAGGGGACATCTGGTATGGCAGCGAGGCGATCGCGATCGGTCTGATCGATGAGGTGGGCACAAGTCAGGCGCTGCTGGCCGGCTATCTCAAGCAGGATCTCAAGATATTCGAAGTCAGTCTCGAAAAGCCGCGTCGCATGATGGATCGATTCGGGAAGGGGGTGACGCTGAGTCTGGATCGTGTGCTTGACCGCGTGCTGGAGCGCAATGTCGAGTCACGCTGGCAGCAGCACTGAGACCTTCGCGAATCGAGACCTGCGGAAAACAGGATCTGCGCGAATCGTGATCTGCAGGCGTCAGGCTCTGCACGAATGCAAGTCTGTGGGCAATGGCGGCCATTCCCTGGCCATCCGTCAAACGAGGAGTGAGGAAGGTGCGAGAGACCCGGTGATGTTGCGGGTCTGGCTCAGCCTGGTCATGGCATCACGTCGCGACATGGCGTGACCGGATGATCCGATGGCTTCCCTCAAGGGCGTCAGTCTTCGACTGGCGCCCTTTTTCAGCGATAGAGTTGTTGAAGCGTGCGGATCACGCCTGCAGCGTTGGGGCCCAGCAGTGAGTAGTAGATGGTCTGTGACGCCCGGCGAGTCCGCACCATGCCTTCGCGACGCAGAATGGCCAGATGCTGCGACAGGGCTGACTGGGAAAGTTCGAGACGTGAATTCAGTTCACTGACCGACATTTCGCTTTCACTGAGCAGGCAGAGAATTCGCAAGCGATTTTCATTGCCCATTGCCTTCAACAGGGCAGTGGCTTCCTCGATCACGCGATCACCTGCCTGGTGTAACGTGATGACATCATCTTGCGCAGGCATGGCGGGTTTCCTCGCGGTTGAGACCTTGGCATTCATTGGTGAGCTCCGGTGCTGTCTGGGGGATTCCATCATCAGATTGGCCGTCCTTGTGGTGTCAGGCATGAAGTATCCTTGTTTTAGTGAATCATCAATAACTCCACGTGCTACGTCCAAGGCAATATTAAACGATAAATCATCGAGGGTGGTCTGATCAGGGGTGGACTTTTCCTTTTCCTGACGCTGGTCGACATACGGTCGTTCGTTTCACTGCGTGTCGATGACGTCATACGACGAACTGACCAGAGTTGGATGCCTCATCTGACATTCACACGGTCGGGTTTTGGCCTAAGGTTCTGATAGTGCGCATGCGCGTCACCTGCCATCAGCGTGGTGGGACACTTGGGGTCGCCAGCTGCCGGCATCTTCCAGGCGCAGTCCCCGAGTCGAAGGCGCGTAAGGCGTGATACTGCTTTCTGATGGCAACGCCATGCCATGAACCCCGTGCCAGCATCGTCAACGAGGTAAGCCATGCCTGAGACCGCCAAGCGATCCGCACGCGAGCACTACGAATCACTTGTCTCGCGTGCCAATCAAGCGCCAGAGGACTTCTGGGCTGAGCAGGCCAGGCGCATCGTCTGGTTCCGTGATCCAGCGACCATCCTGGCCTGGGATGCCCAGGAGCACGCCCGTTGGTTCATTGATGGCGAGATGAATATCTGTCATGCCGCGCTGGACCATCACGTGGCCAATGGCCGCGGGGATCAGGTGGCGCTCTACTGGGACTCTCCCGTCACTGACAGCAAGTGCCAGTACACCTATCGAGAGCTTCGCGACGAAGTGGCCAGGCTGGCGGGTGCCCTGCGTGACAAGGGGGTCGAGAAGGGTGATCGCGTGATCATCTACATGCCGATGGTGGCGGAGGCCGCGATGGCGATGCTGGCCTGCGCACGCCTGGGGGCGGTGCATTCCGTGGTCTTCGGAGGATTCTCCCCCAAGGAGCTGGCCGTACGGATCGATGATGCGACGCCCAAGGTCATCCTGGCGGCCTCCTGTGGCATCGAGGTCGACCGTGTCATTCCCTACAAGCCGTGGCTGGATGAGGCGATCGAACTTGCGACGCATACGCCAGAGGCCTGCCTGATCCTGCAGCGTGAGCAGCAACGAGCCACCCTGGGGCCGCGAGACCACGATTGGCAGGAATGTCTGGCGCATGCCCAGGCCACGGAAGCGGTCAGCATGCTGGGAAGCGAGCCGCTCTATATCCTCTATACCTCAGGCACCACCGGGACGCCCAAGGGTGTGGTGCGCGATCACGCCGGCTACGCCGTGGCACTGCATTACTCCATGGAAATTCTCTACGGGACCCGCCCGGGGGACACCTTCATGGCAGCCTCCGATATCGGCTGGGTCGTGGGGCATTCCTATATCGTCTATGGCCCGTTGCTGGTGGGAGCCTCGACGGTCATGTATGAAGGCAAGCCGGTCAGGACGCCGGATGCCGGAGCCTTCTGGCGCTTGATCGAGGAGTATCGGATCAACTGCTTCTTCACGGCACCGACCGCCTTCAGAGCCATCAAGAAGGAAGACCCCGACGCCAGCCTGATGGCCGGGCGTGACCTGTCCAGCCTGCGCAGCCTGTTCCTGGCGGGGGAGCGACTCGATCCTCCCACCTATCATTGGTTGAATGACCTGCTGCCAGTGCCGATCGTGGATCACTGGTGGCAGACGGAAACCGGCTGGCCGGTCGCGGGAAATCTGCTCGGTCTCGACATGATCACTCGCCAGGCGAGTGGTCCCCGAGCGCCGGTCGAGGCACGCGCGGGCAGTGCGACCTGGCCGTTGCCCGGTTTCAATGTGCAGGTGCTCGATGGCCTGGGAGACGAGGTCGAACCCGGAGTGCAGGGTAACGTGGTCATTCAGCAGCCGCTGCCGCCCGGGTGTCTCACGGGGCTCTATCACAATCCCGCGCGTTTCCACGCCGCCTACCTGGCGGCGTACCCCGGCTACTATCTGACGGGAGACGGCGGCTATCTTGACGAGGACGGCTACCTCTTCGTGATGGGGCGCATCGATGACGTCATCAATGTGGCAGGGCATCGCCTGTCCACCGGGGAAATGGAACAGGTCCTCGGCTCACACGAGGCAGTGGCGGAATGTGCGGTGATCGGCATCGAGGATTCGCTCAAGGGCGAGATGCCGCTGGGACTGGTGATCATCAAGGATGCCTGGCGCGGTGACGAATCAGCTCTTCGTCAGGCGCTGGCGCAGCGTGTGCGCGATGAGATAGGGGCGATCGCCTCGCTCAAGGACGTACTGATCGTCGAGCGGCTGCCCAAGACACGCTCCGGCAAGATTCTGCGCAAGATGATCCGTCAGATCGCCGCGGGAGAGCAGTACCAGATTCCCTCGACCATCGATGACCCGGCGAGTCTGGAGGATGTGCGTGAGGCATTGAGCGAGGCAGGCGTTGGTCTGGCCGGACAGGCGCGCAGTGCTTGAGTGATGTGAGCATTGCCGGTGAGTGAACGCTTGGGCGCAGATCGCGCCTGCCGCAAACACAAGGCCCCCGTCATGAACCATGACGGGGGCCTTGTGTTCTTGCGTGGAGCGATCAGTTCATCAGGTGCGTGCGACCACGGGGTTGGCGCGTTCCCGACGGGCAAGCCAGGCGATGCTGACGACCAGCAGCCCTGCCAGGCTCAGCCAGCCGAACAGCGTGCTGTCGGTCAGGCCCATCACCAGGTACGCCAGCAACGAGATGCAGGCGCCCAGCAGCGCGTAGGGCAACTGGGTCATGACGTGATCGATGTGATGGCAGCTCGCGCCCGTCGAGGACAGGATGGTGGTGTCGGAAATCGGTGAGCAGTGGTCACCGAAGACCGAGCCCGCCAGTACGGCACCCATCATCGGCAGCATCATCGCGATCTCGGTGGCTGCCGCCATGTCTCCGGCGATCGGCAGCATGATGCCAAAGGTGCCCCAGCTGGTGCCGGTGGCGAAGGCCATCAGGCCGGACAGCACGAACAGCAACATCGGAAGCCAGGTGGGGGAGACCACGCCATCCACCAGCGTCGCCAGGTATTCGCCCGTGCCGAGTGAGCCGATGATGCCGGTCAGCATCCAGGCGAACACCAGGATATAGACGGCCGGCAGCATCGAGCGCGCGCCCTGGACGATGGCACCGATGCTGCGGCCAGTGCCCATGCGGTGACGCAGCAGCATCATCACGGCGGCGAGCAGGCCGATGGCACCGCCGATGATCAGCGATCCTGCGACATCAGTCAGCTCGAAGGCACGCACCAGGCCGAATGCCTCGCCCTTGGCGGCCAGCGCACTGGCGCCGGTCTGCACGATCATGAAGAAGGTGGCGATCACCAGCACGATGATCGGAATCAGCAGATCCACGGGGCGGCCACGTTCCGACTCTTCGACATGGGTGTTGCCGGGAGGATTGCCACGGCTGGCGTCAAACAGCTCGCCATCACGCGCGGCGATGGCATGTCGGCGCATGGCACCGAAGTTGATGTCGAACCAGGCCGAGGCGATCACCAGCACCAACGCCGCAATCGCGTAATAGTTGAGCGCGGAAAGCTCCAGGAAGGCACCGAAGGGGCTGACATCGGTGATGTGGTGCGTGGCCAGGATTCCAGCGATCAAGCTGATGATGTAGGCGCCCCAGCTGGAGATGGGGGTCAGCACGCATACCGGTGCGGCGGTGGAGTCGATCAGATAGGCAAGACGAGCCCGCGACAGGCCCTGGCGATCCGTCAGGGGGCGGCAGATGTTGCCGACCGCCAGGCTGTTGAAGTAGTCATCGATGAAGATGAAGACTCCCAGCAGGACGGTCATCAGCTGCGAGCCGCGACGGGTAGTGACCCGTTCACGCGCCCAGTTGCCGAAGGCGCGCGTGCCGCCGGCCAGAGTGATGACACCGACCATCGCCCCGAGAGCGAGCAGAAACAGCAGGATATAGACATTCCAGCTGTTGAGCGTGACATCGGCCAGTTGACCGCTGTCCGGCAGCTCGACGAAGACCGCGACCAGCTGGCGCCAGAGATAATCCAGCGTGGTGAGCGGTGAGAAATCATTCAGCAGCAGAGCGCCAGAGACAATACCCAGCCCAAGGGAGAGCATGACGCGACGTGTCAGTATTGCGAGACCGATGGCTATGATCGGGGCGAGCAGCGAAAGCGGGGACGCCGCGTAGCTGGTCAGTTCCATGTATCACCTGTTTTCAAAGGCAGGCGCCGGGACAATGCGCGCTGCCGGGTGCCGTAATGGCTGTTAGGGTGCGTGGGCGTCAGGGAAGAGCACCGTCCTGATGTGGCGCATCCGACCGGCCGCAGTCGTGGTGTCGCAACTGGGGGAGGGCGTCGCTGATGCGCCGAACACGTCCTGCAGCATCAGGCTGACCGATGCCTGCAGGTGGGAAGGGGGCGCATTATGCCCGAGAGGATCAGACAGCGAAACATTGCCTTGTGCATCTAAAGTCTAGGATGCAGTGAAAAAGACCGACATTTCGCCGGTTCCCCACTAGAATCCCGCTGTGAAACGCCAATGTTCAGTATGCTCTTCTTGCTAATCCGTGTCGGATATGAAGAATGGCGCTCACCAAAGCATGTCGAGCAGCCCTTTCGTAGTGGTTGCTCGCTGCCAGCGGCAGGAAGGCCATGGCTTTTCACGCCGCCTGGCAGCGTCGACAAGATCAAAAACCCGCCAAAGCGAGACCGACATGTCGGAAACAACGTCCATCATTCCAGCGCCGATTCTGGCGTTGATCGATGCAGGCAATGGCCTGCTGTGGGGCAGCGTATTGATCTACCTGCTCATCGGAGCGGGTCTTTTCTTCACGGTCATGACCAAGGGCATCCAGTTCCGCTACTTCGGCCACATGTGGAAACTGCTGGCCACCTCACGTCAGGGTAGCGAAGGCGGGATCTCCTCCTTCCAGGCGCTGGCCACCTCCCTGGCGGCACGTGTCGGTACCGGTAACCTGGCCGGTGTCGCCGTGGCGATTTCCTTGGGTGGCCCGGGTGCCATCTTCTGGATGTGGATGACGGCACTGGTGGGCATGTCCACCAGTTTCATCGAGTCCACCCTGGCCCAGGCCTACAAGGTGTCACACAATGACAATACCTTCCGTGGTGGCCCGGCCTACTACATTGAGAAGGGCCTGGGGCAGCGCTGGATGGCGATCCTGTTCTCCGTGTGTCTGATCATCGCCTTCGGTCTGGCCTTCAACTCCGTGCAGTCCAACTCCATCGCGCTGGCCATGGAGCAGGCCTTCAGCGTGCCGCCGTGGATCATGGGCGTGATTCTGGTCGTGGTGATGGTGCCGATCATCTTCGGTGGCATGAAGCGCATCACGCGGACCGCCGAGCTGATCGTGCCGATCATGGCGCTGCTCTATCTGCTGCTGGCCATCTTCGTTGTGGCGATCAACATCACCGAGCTTCCGGCGGCACTGGGCACCATCTTCCGCAGCGCCTTCGGTCTTGAGCAGGCAGCAGGTGGTGCGCTGGGCTACACCATCGCGCAGGCGATGATGAACGGCATCAAGCGCGGCCTGTTCTCCAACGAAGCCGGCATGGGCTCTGCGCCGAATGCCGCGGCGATGGCGACCACCCGGCACCCGGCTTCCCAGGGCTTCGTCCAGATGCTGGGCGTCTTCATCGATACTCTGGTCATCTGCACCGCAACCGCTGCCATCATCATCATGAGCGGCACGCTGGGCAACGATGGCGGCAATGATGGTATCCAGATCACCCAGGCGGCGTTGACCTCGCAGGTCGGCAGCTGGGGGGGTGGCTTCGTGGCGATCGCCATTCTGCTGTTCGCCTTCACCTCGCTGGTGGCGAACTACTCCTATGGCGAGTCCAACATCGAGTACATCTCGGGCAAGAAGAACGCCAAGCCGGTCATCATGCTCTATCGCTTTGCGGTGCTGGGCATGGTGATGCTGGGCGCAGTCGCCAGTCTCAAGAACATCTGGAACTTCGCTGACCTGTCGATGGGGGCGATGGCGCTGATCAACCTGATCGCCATCCTGCTGCTGTCGCCGCTGGCCTTCCGGATCTTCAAGGACTACGACCGTCAGCACAAGGCCGGTCAGGAGCCGACCTTCGACCCCGAGAAGTTCCCGGAGCTCAAGGGCAAGGTCGACCCCGCCATCTGGAAGAAATGAGCGTCACCCATGAAAGCCCGCGGTGCGGAATGAGGCGTCCACCTCTCCCTGACCACCCGGTCAGAATCTCCGTGAGTTGACATGCCAATGGCCGCGCATCGTGATACGATGCGCGGCCATTCTGGTTCTCGACGGCGAGATATCGCGCGAGATACCGTCAATCGTCAGCTGTTATGCCGTCTGTCAGGGTTCCCTCACCCCTGCTGTTGGCCTGGAACCAAAAAGGACCTCAGATGCTCCTCCTCACCGCGAGTCAATCGCGTCGTGCGCTCGTCGCACTGTCCCTGTTTCATATCCTGATCATCACGGCCAGCAACTACCTGGTGCAGTTGCCGATGACACTGTTCGGCTTCCATACCACCTGGGGTGCCTTCAGCTTCCCGTTCATCTTCCTGGCCACTGACCTGACCGTCCGGCTGTTCGGCAAGGTACATGCTCGCCGCATCATCGCGCTGGTCATGCTGCCGGCATTGCTGGTCAGCTACATGATCTCGGTGATCTTCCATGGCGGCAGCCTTGCCGGGATCGAGGCGTTGGGCGAGTTCAATCTGGTCGTGGCACGCATTGCGCTGGCGAGCTTCATCGCCTAT
This sequence comes from Cobetia sp. 3AK, assembly GCF_029846335.1. Classification (NCBI taxonomy): domain Bacteria; kingdom Pseudomonadati; phylum Pseudomonadota; class Gammaproteobacteria; order Oceanospirillales; family Halomonadaceae; genus Cobetia; species Cobetia sp. 3AK. Next base: position 141,787 of record NZ_JARWKR010000008.1, read on the forward strand.
GTGATCGGCCAGCTGTTGGATATTCAGGTCTTTGATCGTCTGCGTCGCAATGCTCACTGGTGGGTCGCGCCCATGGCATCGACGCTCTTCGGCAATCTCGCCGATACCTTCGCCTTCTTTTCGGTGGCATTTCGCAATGGCCCGGACGTCTTCATGGCGGCACATTGGGTCGAGATCGCCTGGGTGGACTACGCCATCAAGTTGATCATTTCGCTGCTGCTCTTCCTCCCGATGTACGGTCTGTTGCTTGGCTGGTTGACGCGTCAACTGCTGGCGAGAGGCTTCATCGCCGGGCGTGAAGGCGCCTGATCAGTCCGACATCTCCCTGTACTCGAATTGCCGCCATGATGTGGTAGCCTTGAGAAAAACAGGGAGTTGATCTGCAATGAAAATCGCGGCGGTGTACAGCATCAAGGGCGGTGTCGGCAAGACGGCTTCTGCCATCAACCTCGCGTATATCGCTGCCAACAGTGGTCTCAGAGTGCTGTTGTGGGATCTGGACCCTCAAGCCGCAGCGACTTTCTATGTGCGGACCAAGCCCAAGCTCAAGGGCGGCGTCGAGAAGCTGATCAGCGGCAAGCAGGACCTGTCACGCGTGATCCGGGCGACCGACTATCGCAATCTGGATGTCCTGCCGGCCGAGTTCTCCTATCGCAATCTCGATCACATTCTCGAGGAAGAGAAGCGCTCTCGCCTGCGCAAGGTATTGAAGCCGGTGCGTGACGATTACGACCTCGTCATCCTGGATTGCCCCCCGAGTATCTCGACTCTCTCCGAGCAGGTCTTCGCGGCCGCTGATACGTTGCTGGTCCCGATGATTCCGACGGTGTTGTCACTGCGCACGCTGGAGCAGCTCAATGCCTATCTGGCCGAGATCGATCTCGATGTGCCTGTCTGGCCATTCTTCACGCTGGTCGATCGTCGCAAGACCTTGCACAAGGATGTGATGGAGTCCCTCAAGCAGGACCATCCGCTGCAGCTCAGTGGGCATATTCCTTACTCCAGCATCGTCGAGCGCATGGGAATCGAGCGCAAGCCGGTGCCGGTCTTCTCGCGCAACAGTGCTCCGGCGGCAAGCTACCGAGAGTTGTGGAAGGAAGTCGGCCAGCGTCTCGGGCTGCTCAAGGAGCCGGCAGCTGGTGAGGGGAAGGCAGACGCAGACGCGAGCACGCCTGAGACGAGCACGACCGCTGGCACGTCCACTGCCAATCAGTCCGCTCAGCCCTCGGACAAGCCGGAGGTCAGCACCGATTCCAAGGCCAGGACAGCCAAGTCGTCCACCGCGAAATCGTCTGGCAAACCCTCTGGCAAGCCTTCTGACAAGTCTTCCGGCAAGCCCTCTGGGAAGTCGGGAGCCAAGCGCAGCAAGAAGGGCGGCAACCTCGGCGATTGATGCCCAGCATCTCACTGAGGGATGCCCACAATGCAAGAAGCCCCGCACTGGCGGGGCTTCTTGCATTGTGGGGGAGGGTGACTCAAAGCCCGGGCAGGCCGGAGCTGGCATCGGCATCTTCCAGCAGGCGCTTGAGCGGTGCATGCAGGGCCGGTGAGGCTACCACGATATTCTCGCCATACAGCTCCTCGGGGATGCCGTCCGGGCAACGATAGAGGTGACCGGTACGTGCGCCGGCTTCGCGGGCAATCAGCAGCCCCGCCGCAAAGTCCCAGGGAGAGACGCTTTCATAGTAGGCATCCAGGCGGCCGCAGGCGACATCGCAAAGATCCAGCGCGGCACTGCCGTTGCGTCGGACATCCTGACACACCAGCAACATGGCGGAGAGACGTTTGAGCAGGGGAGGACGACTGTCCCGGTTATAGGGGAAGCCGGTCGCGACCAGTGCGCGGCTCATGTCTTCGGTCTCGCTGACCGTGATGCTCTCGCCATTCATCCAGGCTCCCTTGCCGCGAATGGCGGTGAAGGTCTCGCCGAGGAAGGGCGCGTGGACCACCCCCATCTGGATCTTGCCACGCTCGCACCAGGCGATGGAGACGGCCACATGGCGCAGCCCGTGAGCAAAGTTGACGGTGCCGTCGATGGGGTCGATCACCCACAGGCCTCCCTTGGTGCCGATGACGTCGCGCTCGGGCGATAGCTCCTCGGTCAGGCGTGCATCTTCAGGAAATTCGGCCTCGAGCGCCTCGGCAAGGAAGGTGTCGATCGCCACATCGATGTCCGTGACCAGCTCATCGCCTTTCTTGTAGTGGTGCGCGAACCCTTGCTCCTCGCGCGCTTTCACCATGCGTTCTCCCGCGTCTCTGGCCAATTGCGTTGCACGTTCCAGGCGTTGTTCCAGCGTCATGTGGCTCTCCAGCAGCGATGATCAGGTCAGATGAGTTGACGCTCATCCCTCCGGTGACCTCCTGTATAACAGACTCATGTGGTGAGTTCAGCCTCGAGGGAGGGAGCGGGCGCACGAAGGGTGTGCTCAGGCATCCGATTCAGGCGTTGCATGCCCCTTCATGGTGCTTTCCCTGCAAGGCGTGCACTGCCAGCGGGAGGTGGCGAGGACCGCTTCAGCGATTATCCCGTTATCTTGATAGGGCGTTTTCTCATCACGCTTCCTGAAGCATCCCGCTTGGGGCCCTGACGAAGACCCGGCCAGCCCCGGCCAGTAGCGGAGAGCCTGTCCCCTGGTCGGCATGACGTGTCTGACCGGGGCTTCGTCAGGACAGGCCGGTGGGATCTGAGGATTCAACATCCGTTTCATTTTTTGATTTCTGGCGCACTTGTTGCAGTAGTCTGGTCATGGCGTTCGGCAAGCCGCCGAACCTTCCCGCATTCAATGCCCTGAAGCACAAGGAGCGAACGTGACACCGATCCCTGACCAGATTCATCCCCCGCAGCGCCTCCTGATGGGCCCGGGCCCGATCAACGCGGACCCACGTGTGTTGCGTGCGCTGTCAGCGCCATTGATCGGCCAGTACGACCCCGCGATGACGCATTACATGAACGAGACGATGCAGCTCTATCGCGGCGTCTTCGAGACCCGGAACGCGGCGACCCTGTTGATCGATGGCACATCACGGGCCGGGATCGAGGCGGTGCTGGTCTCGTTGATCCAGCCGGGGGAGCGTGTACTGGTGCCGATCTTCGGCCGTTTCGGTCATCTGCTGCGCGAGATTGCCGAGCGCTGCGGTGCCCAGGTGCACACGCTGGAATGTGAGTGGGGCGAGGTCTTTCGTCCCGAGCAGATCGAAGCCGCCATTCGCGAGGTGCAGCCAACGCTTCTCGCGCTGGTACAGGGCGATACCTCGACCACCATGTGCCAACCGCTCGAGGAGATCGGTGCCATCTGTCGCCGCGAAGGCGTGCTGTTCTACAGCGATGCCACGGCCTCGTTGGCGGGCAATCCGCTCAAGACGGACGAGTGGGGACTGGATGCCGTCACCGCAGGCCTGCAGAAATGTCTCGCCGGTCCGTCTGGCAGTTCGCCGCTGACGCTGTCGCCGCGTGCGGTGGAGGTGGTGCATGCACGTCGGCACGTCGAGGCCGGGATCAGCAGTGGGGGCGATCGACTGGCGGAGCCGGGCGCGCGTATTCGCTCCAACTATTTCGATCTTTCCATGGTGCTCGATTACTGGGGAGCGCTGCGCCTCAATCACCACACTGAGGCCACCAGCATGCTGTATGGCGCGCGCGAGTGTGCGCGACTGCTGGTCAACGAGGGCATGGACAACGCCATCGCGCGACATGCGTTGCACGGTCAGGCGATGGTCGAGGGACTCAAGGGGCTGGGGCTTGCGCTGTTCGGTGACCAGGCGCATCGCATGAACAACGTCAGCGCGGTGAGGATTCCGGATGGCCTGGATGGCGAGGGGTTGCGTCGCAGCATGCTGGTGGATTTCGGCATCGAGATAGGCACCAGCTTCGGGCCGCTGCACGGCAAGGTCTGGCGCCTCGGCGTGATGGGCTACAACGCGCGTCGCGACACGGTACTCACCACGCTGGCGGCGCTGGAGCAGACTCTGCGACGCGGTGGCGTCCAGTGTGTCGCCGGCGGTGGTGTCGGCGCGGCGCTGGACTTTTACCAAGAGCATCAGGACCAGCCGGCGGGAGAGCGGCCATGACCATTGATGTGTCCCGAGCGCGCACGACAGCGGGCATCGTCCCGCTGGAAACGGCGGCGGACGTGCTGGCAGCCTGCGATGCCCTGGCGGCGATTTCACGCAGTGACAGCGGGATCGATCGCCGTTATCTGACGCCTGAGCATGCGGCGGCCAATGCCACCACGGAGGCCTGGCTCAAGGCGGCAGGACTTCACAGCTGGCAGGACGGGGCGGGCAATCAGTGGGGGCGATGGTGCCCGGAAACGCTCTCCAGCGAGAGCGAGGCGCCGCGGCTGGTGATCGGCTCCCATCTGGACAGCGTACCGGACGCCGGTCGTTATGACGGGATTCTGGGCGTGCTTCTGGGCGTCGCGGCGCTGACCCACTTCCAGCAGCGTGCTGAACGGGAGGGTGCCGGCTTGCCGTTTGCGCTCGAGGTGGTCGGCTTTGGCGATGAGGAAGGCACGCGCTTTGGCGCGACCCTGCTCGGCAGCCATGCCATCGCGGGCAGCTGGCAACCGGGATGGGAGCTTCTGGAAGATGAGGAGGGTATCAGCCTGGGGGAGGCGCTGACCGCCTTCGGGCTCTCGGGGCAATCGGCGGCCAGTGCCAGCCTGCAAGCGACTCCGCCGCTGGGCTATCTGGAAGTGCATATCGAGCAGGGGCCGGTGCTGGAAGCCGAGAATCTGGCACTGGGCACCGTGACGGGTATTGCTGGCGCGCGTCGCTTTGCCGTCAACTTCGCCGGTCAGGCCGGCCATGCCGGCACCACACCGATGGCACTGCGTCAGGATGCGCTGTGTGCCGCGGCAGAGTGGACACTGGCCGTCGAGACCCTGGCGCGTGAGGTCCAGACAGGCAAGCGCGCTGACATGCCGGATCACTCACTGGTGGCCACCGTGGGGTGTTGCGAGTTGCGTCCCGGTGCGGTGAATGTCATTCCCGGCGCCGCGGCGTTGAGTCTGGATATCCGTGCCCTGGATGATGCACAACGTGACCGGGCGCTGGAGGAGCTGCTGCAACAGGCCCATCAGATCGCCGAGCGTCGCGGCGTCACCTTCCGTTGCGAGCAGACCCATGCCGCGAATGCCGTCGCCTGTGATGAAGGGTTGATGCAGGCAGTGGATATCGGTATCGCCGCCACCGGACAGGCGCCTTTCCGGCTGCCTAGCGGTGCCGGCCATGACGCCATGGCGGTGAGTCACCTGTGCCCGGTGGGCATGCTGTTCCTGCGCTGTGAGCGGGGCATCAGTCACCACCCTGCGGAGGCGGTGACGGAGGCGGATGTCGCCAGAGCACTGGCGGCCTTGATTGCCAGCATCGAGGCAGTGGCCGCCAGATATTCGTGTTGATCATCAGCGGCCAGAAGATGGCATGGGCGGCTGCCTAGCTCGCGTCCAGCAGGCCCGGCAGTCGCACTGCGGCAATGGCATCGATCTGATTCAGGGCTTCCTGAAATTCCGTCTCGGTGGATTGCGGCAGGCGTCGTTCCAGTTCGGCGAGGATGCTTGAGGCGCTATGGCCCTTCACGCAGATGATGAAGGGGATTCCGTGACGGGCCTGATAGTCGGCGTTGGCCTTGAGAAAGCGTTCGCGGGTGGCGTCATCGAGCTGGTCCAGCCCCGCGCCACGCTGTTCGCCTTGAGAGGCGGGCGTGAGACTCTCGAGCTTGCCGGCCGCCAACTCCGGGTGGGCGTCGATCAACTGGCGGCGCTCGGTCTCGCTTGCTCGGCGTACCGCCTCGGCACAGGCGCTCAGCAGGGCTTCGGTACTGGCAAAGGGGCGCTCTGCAGCGGCGCGTTCCACTACCCAGTCGGAGTGCTCATAGAGGCCGCTCAAACGACGAGCAAGCGCTTCTGGTGGCAGGGCGTTGAGGGTGTCCAGCATTGCCAGATATTCCATCGGGGTTTCGATTGGCATGTGCCTTGCTCCAGAGAAGAAAAGAGAAAAAGACGTGAAGAATCCATTGCTTGCAAGGCACATGCCGCCGCCAGACAAGCCGGGACTCGCCCTTGAGGCAGTGCGTCTGCCGGGGAGACGTGTCCCCTGCACCTTGACCGTCAGGTCAGATTAGGCGAGTGCACTCCTGCGGTGCAATGCCACCAAAGCCCTGAGCCGTGACATGCCGAGCGCCATGCATCATTGATCGGATCAGCGGCTGCATCACGGACAACGCGTCAATGTCACACGCTATCCATCACAAGGAAATGACCATGCCCAGACTTACCACGCATGTGCTCAACCAGGCTGAAGGCATCGCCGCCAGTGGCGTCACCATTCTCCTGGAGCGCCAGGATGCGCAGGGCAACTTCCAGCAGATTGCCCGAAGCATCACCAATCAGGATGGCCGTGTCGAGGCGCCATTGCTGGAGAACGCGCCATCGAGTGACGACGATCACTCCGGCGTCTACCGCCTGACGTTCCAGATAGGGGACTACTTTGCCGGGCGTCCGGTGGGCAAGGGCATGCTCGGGCGGGTGCCGGTCGAGTTCACGCTGGAGGCCAACGGCCACTATCACATTCCGCTGCTGGTCACTCCGTGGGCCTACAGCGTCTACCGCGGCAGCTAAGGAGCCGGCATGAGCGCATATCTCCTCGATTGGGCAATGCTGCTGACACGTTGGCTGCATGTCATGGCGGGTATCGCCTGGATTGGCGCCTCGTTCTTCTTCATCTGGCTCGACAATCGCCGCCAGCCTGCCCGTCATGCCCTCGATGGTCGTCCGGGGGGCGAGCTCTGGGCAGTGCACGGCGGTGGCCTCTACCATCTGTTTCGCCATGACGGCGTCAGTGAGACGCTGCCCAGCGAGATCCACTGGTTCAAGTGGGAGGCCTACGTCACCTGGCTGTCCGGGATGGGGCTGTTCACGCTGATCTACCTGCTGCAGCCGCAGGCCTATCTGATTGATCCGCGCGTGTTCGAGATGAGCGGCAGCATGGCCGTCGGTAGCGCACTGGGACTGCTCCTCGCAGGCTGGCTGGGCTACGAGGCGCTGTGTCGCAGCCCCCTCAAGCGCAGCGCTGCGGCGCTGTTCGTCGCGGTCGGTGTCTGGCTGACGCTGGCGGCCTGGTTCGCGACGGAGCTGTTCTCCGGGCGCGCCGCCTTCCTGCTGATGGGCGCGCTGATGGGCAGCATCATGGCGGGCAATGTCTTCAACGTGATCATCCCGGGTCAGAAGGCGCTGCTTGCCGCCGCGCAGCGTGGCGAGACCCCGGACCCGATCCACGGTCAGCGCGCCAAGCAGCGCTCGGTGCACAACACCTTCATCACGCTGCCGGCGGTCCTGATGATGATCAGCAACCATTACCCGCTGCTGTACGCCAATGACTATCGTCTCGGCGTCATCCTGCTGCTGCTGGTGACGGGGGGGCTGATTCGCATCGCCACGGTGGATCACCACAAGGGGGTCAAGCGACGTTGGGTGCCGGTGGGAGCCGTAGCGGCGCTGATCGGCGTGATCGTGCTGTGTGCACCACGCGCTCAGCCCGTTCCGGCAACGGCCGGAAGCGCCGCGTCTTCACCGTCCGTGGCGGCCAGCAACACCGCTGACAATGCGGTGATGGGCGAGAATGAGGCTCTGCGCGAGAAGGTCCGCCATATCGTCGAGCAACGCTGCGCCGGCTGTCACAGTGATTCGCCGACGCTGATCGGGCTTACCGCGCCGGCCGCAGGGGTCGCCTTCAATGGCTGGGAGGACATCCAGCGTCAGGCACTGCGCATCCACCAGCGCACGGTGGTCGACAAGAGCATGCCGCTGGCCAACATGACCCAGATGACCGATGCCGAGCGTCAGATTCTGGACGACTGGTGGCAGGCGACACAGTAGTCAACCACCCCCTTTCCATCATTGCTATGGTGTCGTTCTCGATAAGCCCTCGCCGATATCTTACTGGCGGGGGCTTTGCCGTTCAGCCTGGGTGACGCGCCGCGAAGCGCGCCAGTTCATGTGGCTGGCAGGGTTCACCCACGAAGATTTCCACATAGTCAGCGACGCGCCCGATGCGCTCCGCGACGCTTTCCCGGGTGCGCATCGAAAGGTAGCCGATCTGGGTCAGGTAGATGGTGCGCGCTCGGACATCGGCCTGGGATTCAGGCTGGCCATGACGCATCAGCATCGCGGTCAGTGCCTGAATGCGTGTCTGATCCGCCTGGTCGACGACGGCGGCAACGTCCTCGTTCTGCAAGCCCCAGTTGCGGATCGCCAGCTCGAAGCGAGAGTCGAACAGCGACTCATCCAGCCAGCAATCGAAGACATTGAGCATGGCCTCCACCACCGTGGCGGCGTATTGCTCGCAGCGCCCGATCAGCCTGGCGGTATTGTGGGCATCCCAACGGGCGAGCAAGGCGGCGAGCAGGGCATCGCGGTCCTTGAAGCTCCAGTAGAAACTGGTGCGAGACAGCCCCAATGTCTTGGCCAGCGTCAGAACGCGTACCGAGTCCACGCCTCCGAGCAACAGCTGCTGATAGGCGGCCTCCAGCCAATCCTCGGCCTTGCCACGTCCTTCCGTTCTGGCGCTCGCACTCTCGGGTCGTGTGGCGGTGGTCTCTGACATGGGCGGGCTCCTGAAGGGGCTGACAGGCGGGGGATGCTGTCGTCGGGGGCTCGAAGATCCAAGCGTGACACCAGCACGGGGGTGAGTGGCGTGGCTCGAGCATGCTGTCTGCGACAGTGATGATTCTGTCTGCGCCAGCGGGACAAGAATGCCATTTCCAGCGACGCACGATCTGGATTCTAGGGCTATAGTCAGCTCATGTACACATGTGTACACGATCAAGGCATCTCTGTTTGTGATGTCTCATGACCTGACGTTCAGGAGGCCGCATGGCTCAGGATCCGCTGCTCACACCGTTCACGCTCAAGCACCTCACCCTCAAGAATCGCTTGATGATGACCTCCCACGAGCCCGCCTATCCCGAAGATGGCATGCCCAAGGCACGTTATCGCGCCTATCACGAGGAGCGTGCGCGCGCCGGTATCGCCTTGACCATGACAGCAGGCTCCGCCTCGGTCGCCCGGGATAGCCCGCCGGTGTTCAACAATATTCTCGCCTGGCGTGATGAGGTGGTGCCCTGGCTGAGCGAGCTGACCGATGCCTGCCATGAGCACGGCACTGCAGTGATGATCCAGCTCACCCACCTGGGGCGTCGTACGCGTTGGGACAAGGCCGACTGGCTACCTGCCGTGTCGGCGTCGCATCGTCGCGAGGCGGCGCATCGCGCCTTTCCCAAGCGGGTCGAGGACTGGGACATCAGGCGCCTGATCCAGGACTATGCGGACGCCGCAGAACGCATGAAAGCGGCGGGTCTTGATGGTATCGAGCTGCAGGCCTACGGGCATCTGATGGATCAGTTCTGGTCACCACTGACCAACACCCTGGAGGGGCCCTATGGCGGCAGTCTCGAGAATCGACTGCGCTTCACCATGGAAGTGTTGAGCGCGATTCGTGCCCGGGTGGGCAACGAGTTCATCGTCGGGGTGCGCTACACCGGGGATGAATGCCTGAGTGGCGGTCTGGATGCCAGTGATGGCCTTGCGGTCTCGCGCCTGCTGCGCGATAGCGGACAGGTCGATTTTCTCAATGTGGTACGCGGCCATATCGATACTGATGCAGGCCTCACCGATGTCATCCCGATTCAGGGCATGGCCAGTGCGCCGCATCTCGACTTTGCCGGACAGATTCGTGAGGCGATGGATTTCCCGACCTTCCATGGTGCCAAGATTCAGGACATCGCCACCGCGCGCCATGCCATCGCCACCGGCAAGGTCGACATGGTCGGCATGACGCGTGCCCACATGGCGGACCCGCATATCGTGCGCAAGCTGTTGGCCGGCAAGGAAGAGGATATTCGCCCCTGTGTCGGGGCCAATTATTGTCTCGATCGCATCTATCAGGGTGGCTCCGCCTACTGCATCCATAACGCAGCCACCGGGCGTGAGCTGGAGCAGCCGCATGACATCGTACCGGCCGAGGTCGCCAGGAAGGTGGTGATCATCGGAGCGGGGCCGGCAGGGCTTGAGGCCGCACGTGTCGCCGGTGAGCGCGGCCATCAGGTGGTGGTGCTGGAAGCGGCGGATCAACCCGGTGGCCAGATCCGCCTGACCGCACAGAGCGAGCGGCGTCGCGAGATGATCGGCATCATCGATTGGCGCATCAGTCGCTGCGAGGCGCTGGGCGTCGAGATTCGCTACAACGTCTTCGCCGAGGCCGAGGACGTGCTGGCGGAGCAGCCGGATGTCGTCATCGTCGCCACGGGCGGCTACCCCGAGGAAGACATGCCGCAGGTCGGCAGTGAGCTGGTCGTCTCCAGCTGGGACATCCTCTCCGGCCATGTCACGCCTGGCCGCAACGTGCTGCTGTTCGATGACGCGGGAGACCACGCCGCACTCCAGGCCGCCGAGATGATCGCCAACACCGGTGCCAGGCTCGAGATGATGACGCCAGATCGCACCTTCGCGCCGGAAATCATGGCCATGAACCTGGTGCCCTACATGCGCAGTCTGCAACGTCTCGCCGTCACCTTCACGCCGACCTATCGCCTCGGCGGTGTCGCGCGCGGTGAGGAGGGCCAGTTGATCGCCCAGATCGGCAGTGATTATCTGGATGACGCCGTAGCACAGGGCAAGGGCACCGGTGCCTACGCGGATCAGCGAATCGTCGATCAGGTAGTCGTCAACTACGGCGCCCGCCCGATGGAAGATCTCTACTTCGAACTCAAACCTTACTCGCGCAATGGCGGGGCAGTGGACTATGACGCCTTGATCGAAGGACTCGCCCAGCCTGCAGACGGCCCAAGCCCTGAACACACCGAGCGCTCAGCAGACGGCAAGTTCCAGCTCTACCGCATCGGCGATGCCGTCGCGACCCGCAATACCCATGCGGCAATCTATGACGCGCTGAGGCTGATGAAGGTGGTGTGAGGGTGAGCAGAGAGGTTGGATATCACAGGGGAGCCATGGCAAGGGACAAAGAAAGGCTCACGTATTGTCTTGAGAGAAGGTATGGATCACTCGCCCTTTGACCCGCCGACAAGACAGCAAGCCCATCCTTTCAGTAGAGGTACTGTCCGGATGGGTGCCTTCCAGCCATAGCATGCCGTCTGGTTGTATCTCACGGATGCGCTTGATGATGCGGCCGAAGTGGGGGTGCCGTGCCACCACGACATCCCCGACGCGATAGCGCGATCTCCAGCGTTTCAGCGTGACGACATAATCTCCCGGCGCAAGGCCGGGAGACATGCTGATGCCATTGACGCGATAGAGTCCGATGGGCATCCGTTCACTCTTGATCAATTCACTCTTCATCAGTTCTTTGGCGCATCATGTCGCTGAATCAGTCCAGCTTCGGATAGACGACAGTTTCAGACGGCGGATACGGGCAGGTGGCGGTAAAGGTGGTGAGTCCCTTGGTATCCCAGAACGCCGCGGCGAATTCATTGATGAGGGTCAGCAGTTTCTCGCCCTTGTCGCGCTCGATGCCCTGTTTGCAGGCAGAGCCGGCCAGCATGATGCTGTGGACCAGTGCATCGATGTCCGGATAGGCGTCACGCTGCGGCTGCTTGATGTAGTCGCCCCAGATGATGCGGATCTCATGCTTGGCTTTCTCGGCGTGGCTTTCCTTCTGCTCCACCAGACGGGCGAGCAAGGCCTGGTCTGCCAGCGTCAGGCTGTCCTTCTGGCCCAGCTCATTGATGAGGTCCATGAAGCGGATCACGCTGAGTGCGGCGATCTGCGCAGCGGACGGGTCATAGATCTTGCAGGGAATATCACAGTGCGCGGAGGCCGCAGGGAGTGAGACCAGTCGGTCAACGGTGCGGAGCAGGGCATGAAGCATGTTCAATCCTCCTTTTGCTGAGTGGTCTGACGTTTGTGACGCGACTGACGAATGACGAAGAACGCGGTACCGATGACGGCTGCGATGGCGCCATAGAACAGGGTGTGAACGAGGGGGCTGCTCCAGTCACTGTGGTCATGTCCCGGGTGGGCCAGTGCCGTATTGGCGGCGGTCAACAGCAGCAGTCCACTCGCGGTGAGGATTTTCTTCATGCCGTATCTCCTGTGAGGGTGAGAGTCAGTGATGAACCCGCGTCGGGGAGTGTCCCGCGGGGTTCGCCTGGTGAGTCCGTCGCGCGGTAACGCCGAGCCATTGCACGGTGTTCATGATCTCCATGCGTACCTGGCCGCTGCCGCGTAACAGGGCTTGTTGATGGGCATGGCAAAGACCCGGGGCGGAGAGCGCGTGGGACAGGCGCGCATGGGCAGCCTGCAGGGCGTGCATTGCTTGAGAGTGCTGGCCCTGGGCGCGATAGAGCTCCGCCAGATTCTGGTAGCTCACGACCAGTGCCGCGACGCCGCCATCCGGGTCTGCACCGGGCATCAGAAAGATGTCTGCCAGGTGGCAGGCACTGAGATAGTGCTGCTCTGCCATGACGTAGTCGCCCTGTTCGAACAACGCATTGCCTGAGCGGGTTTCACGCTTCCATTGGTCCATGAGGCCCTCCTGTGACCAGGTGTCGTCAGCATGCCAATCTTCATGATTATGATAATCATTATCATTCAATGATGGTGCAATACCTCGACTGCTGCAAGGGCTCAGGGAGAATCCGTCAGAGACGTCCTGTGATACGTCTCAGGCTGGCAGGGCCAGGCAGGTGATGTCAGCGCAGCACCGAGCTTGAATGGGAGGGCTCATTGACGACTGGCAGTCGCCGGGGACGATTGGGGAAGACGGTCGCTGCCGCCATCAGACCCGGGTGAGGCAGAGGGTGTCGGACATTCAGGTGTCAGCGGCGCTGTCGGGGCTGAGGCATAGCGCTGTCTGGCCGTGTGCATGATGGTCTCCATGCTGGCGTAGACCATGTAGAGCTCTCCCAGATGCTTGTCTGTCCTTAGCGTGGCATCGTGAAGCGGCAACAGACCGAAGCGCTTGAAGATCTTCATGTTGGCGCGCTTGCACAACGCCAGAATTCCATCACCATTTCTGGATTTCACATGGCGTGCCGCTGCAGCCATCAACAGATTGCCATGGGCGAAACGTTTGGCCTCCGGGGCCATCACCAGACGGCTGAATTCATAGATGGCACCTTCTGGGATGGAAACGACATCACTGTCGTCAAAGAGGGTGCGCGACTCGAGACCGCCAGGTGTGATGCGAATGCTGCCCAGCAAGGTATCGTGCTGTGTGTCCATCAGGCAGATATGCTGACTGTTGCTGTCGATCACGTCATCGTGGTCCGTGTGCTTCTTGAGATATGCCTTGGCGACACCATGGTGTTGGTCACGCAGCTTGAGGACCTGCTGGAAGAGTGGATGGCGACGACCGAAGAATGACACCGTCTCTCGATGGGTCTGATGCGTGAAAGAAGAGGTGAACTTCGTGATGACGGCGACGTCGTGACTGTCTTTCATTCCCTTGCTGACTCCTCGTTTCCTGAGGTGGATGAGATATCTCATGCTTGTGGGATGGTAAAGCTAGCACTTTATTAGTTTTAGTGCATGTTTGTTGCGTCGCCATGACAGGTTCATGATGGGGGAAGCCGGATGTCGGTCTGCGCGAGACTTTGCCCTGCGGGATCACGCCAGGACTGAAGCGCGAAGAGGGCATGGTCGGATATTTGGCGATATCATTGGCAAAAATGTCGCGAAAATTGGGTTGATGGCATGATTCTGGGTGGTTCGTCGAACGCGGTCATCCATCGTGAGCCATCTTTCCGCCTTGCCAGTGGCGGGGGGATCGTCGTCCATCGTCAGCAAGGAAATGGCGCAACCTCGAATATGCCATAACGCTACCCAAGGCTCATTGCTGGCGGAGATGTGCTGAGGAAACGGTGATATGGCGTATCGTTTTTTATTGAGGAATTCGTCGAAAGGGATCACGAGTTCGCGAGGTTAGCCCTGGGTGACGGGCCAAAATGGCGAAGACATCGAGTCTGATGTGTCGCTTCCGCTCACGAGATGCCACCAAGGGGGTTGCGGTCAATCTGCCAATCGGCCGAGATGGCAATGGAGCATGGTGGGAATGCGTGATTCAGGGGTGATGCGCTGCCAGAATCACCTTACATGACACACTTGAAGGAGTTGACAATGGCGCTCAAGATTCTGGTCTTTATGGGGTCAGTTCGGACAAGTTCCCCCCCATCCCCCGCACGTCTGGGAGAGCGGGTCGCCAGATGTTGCATGGCCAAGCTTGAGGAAAGTGGTCATGAAGCGGTGTTGATCGACCCCCTGGATTACGATCTCTCGGCCCCCTTCAAGCCGCTGTTTTCCTATGCACAACGCAATGCCCCGCAGGACTTGCTCAATCTCGCCCAGGAAATAGAGTCGGCGGATGGCTATGTGATGGTCAGCCCCGAGTACAACCATTCCATGAGTCCGGCGTTGGCCAATCTCCTGAATCACTTCGGCAGCTCGCTCTACTCCTACAAGCCGTCGGTGATCGCGACCTATTCCGCAGGCCAGTGGGGCGGCGTTCGGGCGGCGGTCAACATGCGCACCTTCCTCTCGGAGCTGGGCTGTCTGCCGGTCTCGGCGATGATCCACGTGCCCCGGGCCCAGGACGTGCTCGATGAGGACGGCAGCTACACCGAGACTCAAGATGCCCAGAAATGGAGCGGCTATCTCGAGCGGGCCTTCGAACAACTTGCCTGGTGGGCGAATGCGGCCAAGCGCTATCACGAGAGTGAAGAGGGTGAAAAACGCCCCGGCGCGTTCACGCGCAGCCCCTCGCAGCGCAACGCGCCTGAATGAATCACTGAGTGTGGAAAAGCAACAAGGGACTGCCGTGGCAGTCCCTTGTTGCTTTGCGGGTCACTCTCACGCCGCGTCATGCCATCTGGCGGATGGCTTACTCGAAGTAGGCGCGCAAGGTGTTCATGTCATCGGTTTCGGTCAGCGCCAGCGAGAGCAGAATGCGCGCTTTCTGAGGATTGAGTGCGCCGCTGCCGATACCTTCTTCCTTGGCCGTCACGATGCCGTTGCCGGTACGCGTGCTGCGAACGACTGGCAGACCCTCTTCCATCGCCTGCTTCACCAATGGCTTCAGAGTGTCCGGAATGGAGCCATTGCCGCTGCCGGCTATCACGATACCCTTGGCGCCATTGTCGAGTGCAGCGGTGAACAGCGCCGGGTCCATGTCCTGATGGGCGTAGATGATATCGACCTTTGGCAGGCCATCGAGGGACGTCACGTCAAAGTGTGGCTTGTCGGTCGGGGTCGCCGGTGTGTAGTAGAAGTGCGGCTTGCCGCTGATGAAGGCACCCAGATAGCCCTGCTCGGTTGCCTTGAAGGTATCCATCATGATGGCATTGGTCTTGGTGGTGTAATACGCCGAACCGATGCGGTCGTTGAGCACGATCATCGCCCCACGACCCTCCGCGCCTTCATCGGCGGCCAACGTGACCGCCTCCAGCAGATTGAAGGGGCCATCGGCACTGATGGCGGTCGCCGGACGCATGGCACCCACCATCACCACCGGTTTGTCGCTTTCGACCGTGAGATCCAGGAAGAAGCCGGTCTCCTCCAGCGTATCGGTCCCATGCGTGATCACCACGCCATGTGTGGCATCGGTGGCCAGCGCCTCATTGATCGATTTCGACAGCTTTAGCAGGATTTCCTGATCGATGTTGCTGCTGCCGGTATTGGCGATCTGCTCGCCCGTCACCTCTGCCACGTCTGCCAGTTCCGGTACGGCATCCAGCAGTGCCTGCACGCCGATGCTGCCGGATTTGTAGTTGGTGGTGTCCGTGGAGGAGGCTGAACTGCCCGCTATCGTGCCGCCGGTCGCGTAGATCTTGACGCCCGGGTGATCCGCCGCATTGGCCTGAATGCCATGGGCCAGAGAACAGGCGGCGATCGAGATGGCAGCTACAAGGCGGCGAGGAGTCATGAAGGAAGCTGTGGTCATTGTGGTGGGTCGCTCTTTGTCGTTGTTGTCGGAGTTATCGATGCCAATGGCCTGTCGATACCGTGCTGGCCAATGAACATCCGATGCGTCTGTGCAGAGGCAGGCGGTTTGCCTCATGGTTTCCTCAATCATGAATAAGGAAAGTTTAATGTCATGACGAGGTCTCATCCCTGCCCCCCCCCGGGGTCTGACGGGGGGAGGGAGGGGGGTGAACCGTACTATTGCCAGCATCAATCTGGGCAGCAACATCCCGGCCAGCTCGTGACGCTGAGTTGGCCGGATTTCATCAGGTCAGCGCCGCACCACCATCACTGCGCGGATCGTGCGCCGCCTCGACCTGGCCATCGGGGTGACGCATCACCGCGCCGGCGTGACCCAGCGTATCGCTGTAGGCGTCTTCCAGCACCTCTACTTCATGCCCCAGCTCCCTGAGTGCCTCCGCCACGTCACCCTCAAGGCGCGATTCGAGCTTGAGGCTGGTGCTGACATCGCCCCAGGTGCGACCCAGCAGCCAGCGTGGAGCACTGATCGCGGCCTGCAATGACATGCCGTGGCGGGCGATGCGCGTGAAGACAGCCGCCTGAGTCTGTGGCTGACCTTCCCCCCCCATGGTGCCGAAGGCCATCACGCGGCCATCATCGAAACACGCCAGTGAGGGATTGAGGGTGTGGAAGGGCTTGCGGCCCGGCGCCAGGCTGCGCAGTCTGTCGGGCGCCAGATCGAACGCCAGCCCGCGGTTCTGCCACATCACGCCACTGCTCGGCAGTACCATGCCACTGCCGAACTCCCAGTAGACGCTCTGGATGAAGCTGACGGTAGTGCCCTCGCTGTCCGTGGCGCCCATCCAGATGGTGTCGCCCTCGGCGGGCTCGTGGGGCCATTCCAGGGCGGCCTGCATGTCGATCATTGCCGCCTGCTGAGTCAGGGCATCCTGTGAAAGATGTACCTGTTGCGTCGCGATGCCGCTTTCCAGCCCGCCCTCGAGGCAGTCTGGTGAGGTGATCAGGCTGTCGCGCACCAGGAAGGCGCGTTTGGTGGCCTCGATCAGCGCATGCAGGTGACGCGGTGTATTGCCCTCCGCTTCGCTGATGCCGTGCCTGGCGCTCAATTCATCGTAAAGCCCCAGAATCATCAATGTCGCCAGACCCTGGGTCGGGGCGGGCAGGTTGTATACCTCACTGTCGCGCAGACGCACCTTGAGCGGCGTGACGCGTTGGGCGCGATAGCCGTTGAGGTCCTCCAGGCGCAGCGGACTGCCGGCGGATTGCAGTTCCTGCGCCATGTGCGCCGCCAGCTCGCCTCGGTAGAAATCGTCCAGCCCGGCATCCGCCAGGCGGGCGAGGGTCATGGCAAGCGCCGGCTGACGCAGGCGGGCGCCTTCCTCGAGCGCCATCGGCTCCCCTGACTCGCTCTGACCCAGATAGCGCTGCGCAAACCCGGGTTGCCGTGACAGCACGGCCAGGTGCTTCTCGCTCAAGGCTTGCTGGCTGGCGCTGACCGCGACCCCGTCATTGGCATGGCGGATGGCCTGGCGCAACAGCGTCGCGAGTGGCAACGGCGCGCGCTCGGCGTCGGAGGTGTCTGCCGAGAAGGCCAGTGCCTCCTGCCAGCCGCCGATGGTCCCGGCCACCGTCAAGGCGGACAGCGGCCCACGGGTGGGGATGCTGTCGCCATTCACCAGGGGAGCGCCTGTCTCGTCATCGGCCACACCGTAGCCTTGCGCGGCGTAGAACTCTCGGCTGGCCAGCGCCGCGGCCGGCCCACAGGCATCGATCGCGATGGGGGCGAGACCGGGTCGCTTGATCAGCCAGAAGCCATCACCGCCGATACCATTCATGTGCGGATAGACCACGGCGATGGTCGCGGCCATCGCGACCATCGCCTCGATGGCATTGCCGCCGTCACGCAGGATGTCACGGCCGGCCTCTGCTGCCAGATGATGGGGGGCAGCGCAGGCTCCGCCGAATCCTCGTCGGGTATGCATCATGGCGTCTTGCTCCTGTGAATGTCGTTGTTGTTATTGCGCCGTTGCTATTGCGCCGTTGTCATTGCGCTGAGGGCGGAGATCAGCTGCCGGTGAACAGGTCGTAGAACATGCGCAGTGCCGTGAACATCAGGAAGATGGCGAAGACCTTCTTGAGCTTGGCGGCATCCATCGCATGGGCCAGCTTGGCACCGATCGGCGCACACAGCATGGTCGCCGGCACGATGGCGGCGAAACCGAGCAGATTGACGTAGCCGATGGAGCCCGGCAGCAGGTTCGGCTCCCCGATGCCATTGAGCAGGAAGCTGGCGGTGCCCGGCAGGCTGATCACCAGCCCGAGCGCTGCGCCCGTGCCCACGGCCAGGTGCATCGGAGTGCCCAGGGTGCTGAGGGTCGGCACGCTCAGGGTGCCGCCGCCGATGCCCATCAGGGTCGAGACGCCACCGATGAAGGTACCCAGCGCACCACTGCCCAGCGGGCCCGGCAGGCCAGTGCCCAGCACGGTGGACTGACGACGGAACATGTTGAGCGCCACGAGGAAGGCGACGGTGGCGAACAGCCCCATCAGGACCGCGCCGCTGAACAGGTTGGACAGCAGGCCGCCGATGATGACGCCGATGATCACCCCCGGCAGCAGACGCTTGAGTATCGCCGGGTCAAGATTGCCCTTGGCGTAGTGGGCCCTGGCCGACATGATCGAGGTGGGAATGATGGTCGCAAGCGAGGTGCCGACCGCCTGGTGCATGCGGACCGCCTCATCGACACCCAGCAGGCTGAAGAGGTGAAAGAGCACGGGCACGATGACGATACCGCCGCCGACCCCCAGCAAGCCGGCCATCACGCCGGCAATCATGCCGGTGACGATGAGTGCGGCGATCAGACCGAGAATCCAGTGCAGTGGATAGGCTGAGAACAGTTCCATGGTGTTTCCTTGTAGTACCCGTATGGCGCGGGGTCATTCATTGCTGGTGAAAGTTGCCGACAGACGACATCGGCAGTCGAGGCATCTCCCTGGAGCGCTTTCTCTCGCGCTGTCTCCGAGGGGGTGCGAGCGGGTTGGCGAGCCAAGACATTACGCGTTGCTGAATTATCTTTTCAATGCCCTTGTGATGGCCAGGCCCCGTTGGTGGCGTCAAGTCGCCTGTCAGGCTGGCCATCGTGACCGGGTTACCAACCGATGGCGTCCGGCAGCCAGGTGGCAAGACCCGGGAAGCAGAACAGCAGCACGACGGCCATGGCCTGCAGTCCCACGAAGGGGAGTACGCCGAGATACAGGTGGCGTGTCGTGACTTCCGGTGGCGCGACCCCCTTGAGGAAGAACAATGCCCAGCCGAAGGGAGGCGTCAGGAATGACATCTGCAGATTCATCGCCACCAGTACGCCCAGCCATACCATGTCGGTGCCATAGCCGATGAAGACCGGCAGGAACATCGGCAGTGCGATATAGCTGATCTCGATCCACTCCAGGAAAAAGCCGAGCACGAACAGTATCACCATCAGGAAGATGAGAGCGCCCAGTTCTCCCCCCGGCAGCAGATTGAACAGGTCATGCACCATGTTCTCGCCGCCAAGGCCGCGGAAGGCCAGTGAGAACGGCTGCGCGCACAACAGGATGAAATAGACCATGGCGGTGATGGTCAGGGTCGAGTGCAGGCAAGCCTTGAGCATCGGGAAGTCGAGGCGCCGCGCCAGCAGTGCGATCACGAGACTGCCCAGTGCGCCCATCGAGGCCGCCTCGGTGGGGGCGGCCACGCCACCCAGAATCGAGCCCAGTACCGCGAAGACCAGCATCAGCGGCGGAATCACGCTGCGCGCCAGATCCCTCAGCAATTCCTTCATGCCGCCAGCGGCGGCGCGCTCCTCTTCTGGAATGGCCGGGACGAGTTCCGGCTTCCACCAGCCCAGCACCAGCAGGTAAACGATGTAGATGACCGCAATCGCCAGGCCCGGCACGAAGGCGGCGGCGAACAGGGTACCGACGGATTCGCCGAGAATCTCCGACAGCAGGATCAACACGAGGCTCGGCGGAATGATCTGCCCCAGGGTGCCTGAGGCGCAGATGGTGGCCGAGGCCACGCCCGGGTGATAGCCGCGGCGCAGCAGGGTCGGCAATGTCAGCATGCCGACGGTGACCACAGTCGCACCGACGATCCCGGTGGAGGCGCCCATCAGTACGCCGACCAGAATGATCGCGATGCCCATGCCGCCGTTCACGCCACCCATGGCGCGCCCGATGGTCTCGAGCATGTCCTCGGCGACCCGCGATTTCTCGAGCATGACCCCCATGAACACGAACAGCGGTATCGCCAGCAACGTGTAATTGGTGACCACACCATAGAGACGTGCCGGCATCAGGCTGAACAGCAGCGGGCCGAAGCCTGCCAGACCCGCCACGAAACCGGCCACCGCCAATGAGATCGCGACCGGAATCCCGATCAGCATCAGGATCAGGAAGCCGCCGATCATGCTGAGGGCAATCCACTCATTCGGACTCATGAAGGCACCTTGGTGTTGGATGACGTGGTGGAAGAGGCGTCGGGCATGCGGTTCGTCAATGTCAGCAAGGCGCGCAGGCAATCCGCCACGCCCTGCAGGGCAAGCGCGGCGAAACCGATGGGGATGAAGGCCTTGAGCAGGTAGCGATAGGGCAGGCCGCCGGGGTCGGGTGAGCCTTCCATCAGCTGATACGACTGCTCGGTATAGCTCAGGCCGAGCCAGGCAATGGCCGTGCCGATGGCGATGGTCATCAGTGCGCCGAGCAGATCCACCAGCGCACGCCCCTTGGGGGAAAATCGATCATAGAAGACATCGACGCGAACGTCGGCGCGATGCTTGAGGGCATAGGAAATGCCCAGCAGCGCGATGGGGGAAATCAGGTGCCACTCGAATTCCTGGAGTGGCACGGGACTGATGCTGAAGAAGTAACGCAACAGCACGTTACTGGCGACCAGCACCACGAGTGCCAACAGCGAGTAACGGGCAATGATGCCCAGCCGCTCGATGATGCCCTCGAGACAGTGGATGACATGCAGCATGACATGACCTCACGAACGCCACGACGGGACAGGCCGTGGCGTAGACAGGGGGAGCAGGGATGACACCAGCGGTGATCCGTTCTGGCACTGGGGGCGTGAGCCACAGGTACCGCGACGGGGGAGGTTCGATGTCAGCCGTCAGAGTGCCAGGAAGGTCTTCTCGCTGACGGCGGCCCATTCCTTGTGTTGATCGCGGAAGGCCATGAACGACTCGTGCACACGTGCGGTATCCGGATCGGCAGCCGCCATGTCGGTCAGCGTCTTCTCGGTGACTTCCTTCAGGCGCGCCACCACGGAATCGGGCAACGGCTGAGCGGTGACGCCCTCGTTTTCCACCAGATCATTGAGCGCTTCGGCGTTCACCGACTCACACCAGGCCTGGCTCTCGACATTGCACGCCTGAGCGGCGGCCTTGACGATGGCCTGCAGGTCTTCCGGCAGACTCTCCCAGGCGGCCTTGTTGATCATCAGCTCGGTCACGTTGGTCGGCTCGTGCCAGCCGGTGGTGTAGTAGTACTTGGCAGCCTTCTGAAGCCCCAGACGGCGGTCCTGATAGGGGCCGACGAATTCGGCGGCATCGATGACACCGCGCTCCAGCGCCGGGAATATTTCGCCGCCCGGCAACAGGCGCACGGCGACGCCCAGCTCGGCATAGACCTTGCCGGCAAGCCCCGGGATACGCATCTTCAGGCCTTTCAAGTCCTCCACCGTGTTGATCGGCTTGCGGAACCAGCCGGTCATCTGCACGCCGGTATTGCCCATCGGGAAGGCGATCAGTCCCTTGGGGGCGTACAGCTCATGCCATAGCTCCAGGCCGCCACCGTGATACAGCCAGGCATTCATGCCCTGGGTATTCATGCCGAAGGGGACGGTAGTGAAGTACTGGGCAGCGGGAATCTTGCCGGCCCAGAAATAGGCATTGCCGGCGTTCATCTCCACCACGCCACTGGCGACGGCATTGAAGCCTTCCAGTGCCGGTATCAGCTCACCGGCCGCGAAGTGCTGGATCTTCATGCGCCCGCCCGACATGGCTTCCACCTTGCGGCAGAAGTCGGTCGGGCTACCGGGGCCCTCGACATAGAAGGGCGATCCCGGGCCGTAGGCATTGGTCATCTTCCATTGATAGGTCTTGCTGGATTCCGCGCGCACGATGGCGGGCGCACCCATCACGAGTCCAGCGGTTGAGGTTGCCAGAGCGGCACCCAGGAACTTGCGACGATCGAATGTCATGGGAGGTTCTCCTGCGGACGGATGACCAGTAGTGCCCCTGCGGCGGTGGATGTGCGGATGCGGCAAGGGGAGCCTGTACGGCGTGCTGACATCGAGGTCAGCGATCTTGTTGTGTCGGTGTTTCTGCATGCTCTTGAGTAGCGATGTCTTTCATTTGTCAGTTTTGAGGCTGTCATTTGTCATCGCGCTACGAGGATGACTCTGCAAGCCGTGTGCCATTTCGCCGCCTGAGAAATTTTTCCAATTATTTCAATGAAATATGTACAGGTAGAGGGCGCTGTTTTCCGTTGAGAATGCGCGCATGCGTCTCCGGAGTTGCACATGTGAGACCGTGGAGCCGCTGATGTGCGGAGTTCAGTGCCTGACAAATGTCAGAAGATGACGCCAATCGCGGCATTTGTTCATCGATAGCATCACGGAAGGTGACATCTGGCTCGCGAATGTGGGGTGGTGATGACCAATTGTCATGCTTGCCGCATTACGGTGCGCTTGAGTCATCGCGGTGCATTACCTCTGAGCGAGGCTGTCAGGAAAGGGCTTGGCACGAGAGGGCTGAGCGGTGCGTGGGCTGATAGGGACGGGGGCAGGGAGAAGAGAGAGCTGGGCGGAGAGAGCCGACAGGGACATGAACGGGGCCGGTGATTGCCGGGCGATGACGACAGTCAGCAAGCCCGGTGGCATCATGCGGCTTTGCCCTGTTGGAGCCTTGCATGTCACCTCATGATTCTGACGATTCCGCTTCTCCCACGCCGGCCACGTCTGCCGTCTCCTCCACGCCTTTCGCGAAACATGCTGGCGTGCGCCTGCCTGCCGCCCCCGGCGCACCCACTGACGCGCGAATACCCCGCGCCTTCCTGATCGCCATCCTGCTGGTAATGGCAGTGCTTGCCTGGTGGGAGCTGCCCCAGCAGTGGGCACGCGATGTCATCGATGCCACCCTGGGGCAGGCCTTCAGTGCCTTCGCCATCGCCAAGGGCCTGAACGCGACCATCTCGGTGCTGCAGTCCTCGACCATCGACCTGCAGGTATTTCAGGTCTCGCCCGGGGAGGCGCTGGACCCCGCCAATGACATGATCGAGCGCTTCTCGTGGGTGATGTTCGCGGCCACCGGCTCATTGGCGCTGCAGAAATTGCTGCTGGGCATCTCCGGTTCCGTGATCATCAAGAGCATGACTACCGTGGCCTGCCTGCTGGCGGTGTTCGGCCTGCTGGCCGAGGGCAGGCGGGCAGACAGCGAAGCCGGGCGCGTCCCTCCCTGGTGGCAGCAGGCACTCGTGCGCCTGGCGCTATGGGGCATCGCGCTGCGCTTTGCCGTGCTCAGTGTCGCGCTGGCCAGTGGTGCGGCAGGTCAGGCCTTTCTCGATGACAGCCGAGATGCGCAGATGGCGCAGCTGAGCGTGACGCAGCAGCAGCTGGCGGAAGTGGCGGACAAGCAGGTGGGAGGCGAGCACGAAGAGCGCAGCTGGTGGCAGCAGTTCAAGGGCAGCATGGAAGGCTGGGTCGGTGGGCCGATCACCAGTGTCACCGAGGGCTTTGATGCCATGACCGACAAGGTGATCGACCTCACCATGCTGTTCATCACCCAGACGGTGCTGTTCCCGCTGGGCTTTCTGTGGGTCACCATGCGCTTGCTGCGTGGGTTGGGTCGCATGCATTGATTCGCGACCCCGGCGCGTGCTTATAGCCGCGCGCCGCCACGACGGTGCTTCACGCGTGTCATCAGCGACTTGCAGTCGACGGAGAGTATCTCGTCACGATTGAAGATATGTTCGCGCACGAAGCTGTCGAAGGCTTCGTAGCTGTCGGTGAGGGTGTGGATGTGCAGGCTTTTCAGGTCGCTCATGATGTAGAGGCTGACCACCTCGACACAGGCGGAAAGCTCCTCGGCGATGCGCTCGATGGCGCTGGGCGCGACGGTCAGGTCCACGAAGGTGGAGATGCCCTTGCCGAGCTTGTCCGGGTTGATGACGGCGGTGAACTGCTCGATCACGCCACTCTCGACCAATGCCTGGACCCGTGAGCGGGCATGGGCACGCGAGATGCCCAGCTTGCGGGCGATGTCGGCATAGGACATGCGGCCGTCCTTGATCAGCAGGTTGAGCAGTTCGCTGTCGGTGCGGTTGAGGTTCATGGGCCAGGGTCTCGACGGTCTTTGTGGTGGTGGTGCGCATGGCTTATCAAACCTGTGCGATCCGCACTTGTATAGTCCGACGTCAGCCTCTGGTGAGGATATCCCGGCTCTGGAAACGACTACGGGACGCCTTGGCGTCCCGTAGTGGTCTATCTCATTCGATCACATCGCGTCGCGAACGCGTTGAGCGTCACTGATAGACGATCTCGCCCTTCGGGGCGTACGCCGAGACATCGATCGGGCTCTGCTCGGCAAGGTAGGCCTTGAGCACATCGGCATCGACGAAGCCGGTATCCAGGTAGCCCGGCAGGTCAGTGACCTTCGGATAGCCATCCCCGCCGGCGGCATTGAAGCTCGGGACGGTAAAGCGATATTGCGCGCTTCTGTCCAGGGGCTGGCCCTGGATCATCACGTCAGAGACGCTGCCCTCGGCCCGGTCGACCTGCATGCTGATACCGGCAAACTGGGCATAGGCGCCGGAGTCCACCGGCTGGGTCGCCACGGCATTGAGGTAGTCGAGCACCTCGCTGCCCGACATGCTGACGACCCCCACGGTGTTGCCGAAGGGCAGTACGGTCAGCACATCCTTGTAGGTGATCTCTCCTTCAGGCAATGAGGCGCGCACGCCACCTGAGTTCATCACGCCGAAGTCTGCCTTGCCGGCCTGCATGGCGGCGGTGGCGATCAGGCGGCCCAGATTGGTCTGGGCAAAGCGCACCACGTCGCGATCCCCCTCCAGCTTGCCGTTGCTCTGCGCGACGGTGACATTGAGCTGCGCCTGGCCCTTCTCCTGATAGGGGCGCAGGAACTCGAGCAGCTCACTGTCCTCGGCGATTTCCTCCTTGACCAGCACCTTGTGACGCTCGCCGTTCACTTCGACGGTCTTCTTGAGGTTCACCGGGATCAGCTGATAGTTGAGCATGGTCAGTTCGCCATTGCGGAACTCGTAATCGGCACGCCCCACGTATTTGCCCCACTCGTGTGCCTGCACGATGTAGGTGCCGTTCTGGCGGTCCGGCTGGCAATCATCGCCGGGCGCAAAGTCCGCCATCCGGTTGACGCCCTCCATGCACACCGGCTCCTGGGAGTGCCCTCCGACGATCATGTCCAGCGCACCGGTGGGCAGGTAGCGCGCAAGCGCGACGTCGCCCGGCGCGTTGATGCCATGCTCGGCATTCTGATAATGCCCCATGTGGGTGACGGCGAAGATCAGGTCCGGCTGCTCATGCTCGTTCAGTTGCTCGATGACCTTGCGTGCCTCTTCCTTGGGATCGCGAAACTCGAGATTGCTGAAGTACTCGGGATTGCCGATGCGCACGGTGTCTTCGGTGGTCAGGCCGATCACCGCGATATGGACGCCGTTTTCATCGAAGATCCTGTAGGGCGCGAACAGACGCTCGCCGGTGGCCTTGTCGTAGATGTTGGCGGCCAGCATCGGGAAATCGGCCCAGTCGCGCTGCTTGAGCAGCACGTCCAGCGGGTTGTCGAATTCATGATTGCCCACCGCCATGGCGTCATAGCCGATGCGGTTCATGCCCTTGAAGTCGGGTTCGGCCTGCTGCAGGTCGGACTCCGGCACGCCGGTATTGATGTCTCCGCCGGACAGCAGCAGCACGCTGCCACCCTCGGATTCCACTTCGGCGCGGATACGGTCGACCAGCGTCTTGCGTGCCGACATGCCGTATTCGCCATCGCTGCTGCGCCAGAAGCGACCGTGATGATCATTGGTGTGCAGCACCGTCAGGTGATAGGACGTGTCTGCCTGCCATTCATGGTCCTGATGGGTGGCGCAGGCGCTGAGCGTGCTCAGCAATGCAGCCCCCAGCAGGGTCTTCAGCGCCAGGCGCGAGCGGGGGGATGCGCGCAAGCCCGGCGCGTTTGATGAGGTGAGTCGAGTATTCAGCATGAGCGATACGTTCCTTGTGTCTGGCTCCGAGGCGCTATGGCGCCTTCCAGCCTGAAAGTGCTGATTGTCAGGGTGCCGATTGCATGACTGTTGATGAGAAAGCGCTTATGTGTAGTGGGTGAAGGGTAACCGATGGCAAGGCACACCGCTGTACGAGTCTGTCTTGCCATTGTGGAGATTGGATGACCTGCTCAGGAAGTGCGAGCTGTACGCCGTTTGCGTGCGTCAGCGAATGGCGTGAAGAAGTGTGGCTGACCTGTAGAAGCGCGACTGGCCTCAAGAGGTGACCGACATGAAAAAACCGGCCAATGATGCGCCGGTTTTTTCATGTCTCATTGCGGCGCCTGCGGCTCAGGCGTGTTCCTGATCTGCGCTGATGCTGTCGGTGGACTCACGCTCACTCGCTTTGGGATTGAACACCTCGGCATCTTCCATCTTCGGCAGCAGCAACTCGGCGAGGATGGCAGTCAGGCCGCCCATGGTGATCGGCGAGCGCAAGGCATCGGCGAAGGCCCCCGGAATCGCGTTCAGCACATCCGGTACCATGCCGACGCCCAGACCAAGCCCCAGGGCCAGCGCGATGATCATCATCTCGCGACGCCCGATGGGCTGCGCCATCAGGATGCGGATGCCGGAGACGGCGATCAGCGCGAACATCAGCGTGGTGGTGGCACCGAGCACCGGGCGCGGCATCTGCGTGAGCAGGGTGGCGATGAAGGGCGACAGGCCCAGCAACAGCAGGAAGCCCGCCACGTAGCGGCCCACATGGCGGCTGGCGATACCGGTCAGCTGGATCACGCCGGTGTTCTGGCTGAAGGTGGTGTTGGGGAAGGTGCCGGCCAGCGCACCGAGTGCGGAATTCAGGCCATCCCCGAGCACACCGCCGCGCAGACGCTTCTGATGCGTGTCGTCATCCACGGCAAGCCCCGAGGCGCGTGCGCTGCCGGTGAGATCGCCGACGGTCTCGATGGCGGTGATAATGAAGATGAAGGCCACTGGCAGGAAGGCGGCCAGCGAGAAGTCGAAGCCGGTATTCAGCGTCGCCGGATGCGGCAGAGCGATCAGTGCGGCATCCGCCAGTTGTGGCGCATCGTACATGCCGCCCAGCGCCGCGATGATGCAGCCGACGGCCATGCCGATGAAGATGGAGGCGATTCTCAGCCACGGGTGACGCGAGACCTGACAGGCCAGTACCGTGATCAGCACGCAGCCGGCCAGCGCCAGATTGGCGGGGGCGCCGAAGTCCGCGGCACCGAAGCCGCCACCGATATCCGTCATGCCGACCTCGATCAGACTCAACCCGATCAGCATCACCACTACGCCCGTCACCACCGGTGTGATGACGCGCTTGAGCCATGGCAGCACCGTGCCCAATGCCATCTCGATCAGGCTGCCGGCCAGACAGGTGCCGAACAGTACCGCCAGCACCTGTTCGTCACTGGCATTCTGGCTGCGCGCGATCAGGCCGGCGGTGATCAAGGCTGATACGAAGCTGAAGCTGGTGCCCTGGATGCTCAACAGCCCCGAACCGAATGGCCCCAGGCGCTGGGATTGAATCCAGGTGGCGATCCCGGAGACCACCAGCGCCATCGACAGCAGACTGGCGGTGTAGGCCCCGAGCGATAGCGCACTGGTGATGATCAATGTCGGTGCAATGATGCCCGCCAGACTGGCCAGCAGATGCTGGGCCCCGGCGAGCGCCGAGATGGGAACGGAGGGGCAGCTCTCGAGGCCGAGCAGTGGCTCGTCGATCCCCTTGTGCTGGGAGGAAGCTTGGGTCATGGGACGCTCCTTGTCGGCTCGCGGCAAATGCGGGAGGAATGGGGCTGATGATCGAGGATGACGATGCGTGATCACGCCATGCGATTCGCGGGCGGGCAATTATAAGCAAGAAGTGAACCAATATCAGGTGTCTTTTGCTGTCACGACGTCTTGTCGCCGAGGCACTCGATGACTGGCCGGATAACGCAGGACCCCGCCGAGCGTGACTCGGCGGGGTCCTGGAATTGACGTCCCTGTGGCCCGGGCAAGCGGGTGCAGGGTCAAGCGGCTGGCGTCAGACTGTCAGCAGACGCTGGATCTTGAGGCCGATCTCGCCTTCCGCGAAGGCCCCCAGGAAGCCCTGGAAGTGCTCGGATGCCACGTGGGCTTCCAGCGCTTCTTCATCCCACCATTCCTCCAGTACCACGAAGTCGCCTTCCGGGACCGGCTCGCCTTCCTCGACCTGCTTGTCTACCGCGAAGAGTTCATATTGCAGACAGCCCTTGTCGGACTGACTCTTCTCGACCAGGTCGGCGAGAATGTCACGGGCCTTTTCCTGCTGGTCGGCGGGGAAGGTCAGAGTCGCGATAAGCTTGAGAGACATGGCATGAATCCTTTCGTGAACGAAAATGATGACGCGTGAAGCCGATGCCCCACGTGACCGGCAGACGATGGGACATGAGCAGAAACGGTGTCATGTCCGATGGGCGGATGCAATGCGGCAGGCACGGAGCCCCGTGGGGGAATGCGCTGCCCGCCGCTCGATGTCCCCTGCGCTTACAGGCGAGTGAAGAGTTCGTCTGCCGGCAGTCGGGACTTGGGCAGTTCCGCATTGAAGTCGTCAGCGGCGCGATAGCCAAGGCTCACGGCGACCAGGGCGTTGAAGCCTTTCTCGCGCAGCCCGAATTCGGCGTCCAGCGCTACCGGGTCGATACCTTCCAGCGGCACGGTGTCGATGTTCAGGCTGGAGGCGGCATACAGCAGGCTGCCGTAATTGAGGTAAACCTGCTTGTCCATCCAGTGCTGCATGTCCTTGAGATCATGACGATGCAGGTCGATGAACAGACGACGCGCGCCGTCCATCATGGCGCTGAACTCGTCATCCTTCTTGAAGCGACCATCAGAGGCTTCGGTATCCAGCAGATGGTTCAGGTAGTCGTCGTCCAGGGTAGTGCGGGTGCAGAACAGCACGACGTGAGACGCATTGGTGATCTTCGGCGAGTTGAAGGCGTACTTGTCATCCGTACCGGCGCGTGCGAAGCGCTGCTTGGCATCGTCAGACTCCAGCACCAGGAAGTGCCACGGTTGGGAATTGACGCTGGAAGCGCTCAGGCGCATCACG
This sequence comes from Cobetia sp. 3AK, assembly GCF_029846335.1. Lineage (NCBI taxonomy): Bacteria > Pseudomonadati > Pseudomonadota > Gammaproteobacteria > Oceanospirillales > Halomonadaceae > Cobetia > Cobetia sp. 3AK. The sequence continues at coordinate 171,124 of NZ_JARWKR010000008.1, forward strand.
TTTTCCAGTTCCTGCCAGTCGGCGGCGCTGATCTTGCGCGCCGGATCGAAGGCCTTGGTGGAATAACGACGTTGCATGATGGCAGTGGGAGTCATGATGACGGACCTCGTAATGCGTCGACACCTCTGAGGGTGCCCAGGACGTTGAAAGAAGATGGCGCCATCATAACGAGTGGACTCAGCGTTGAGTATCCATGTCTCACGCACCTTTATGATGAAAAAATGGCACCAATTCTATAAATTGGCACCATTTGTCAGCATGTTGTCACCCCTGTGATGCCCTCAGGGCATTAATGCTTCAGCATGTGGGCGTGTCTTCGCAGCGGGGTGATCACTCAGCAGCATGCCGTGCCGTTTGCGGCAGCGGCCCGCCACATGCACCTCGCGAATCGCGCGGTCATCCCCGAGCATCATCAGGGCGAACAGCACCTCCCCCAGCGGTACCTGCTGTGGCTGTCCCCAGCGGGTACGCCGCGCCAGCAAGTGAGTCGCCGTGGGGTCGAGCACGATCACGTCCGCCTCCATCCCCGGACGCAGGTTGCCGACCTTGTCCTCCAGCCGCATGGCGCGCGCATTGCCCAGCGTCAATTGATAGAAGCCCTGCCAGGGCGTCAGTGGCTGGTTGGCACGTGACGCAAGCCCCGCCACATCATGGGCGACCGCACCGTGCAACTGACCGACCTGATAGGCTGCCTTGAGGCTCTCCAGCTGACACAGGCTGGAGCCACCGCCGACATCGGTGGCGATGCTGATGTTGATCCCCTGATGGCGGGCGCTGGCGCGATCGAACAGCCCGCTGCCGAGGAACAGGTTGGAGGTCGGACAGAAGGCGATGCTGGCGCCACGATCCGCGATGCGCTGGCGCATGCCATCGTCCAGGTGGATGCCGTGGGCGAAGGTGGTGCGCTCGTGACTCAGGCCGACATCCTCATAGACCGCCAGATAATCCCGAGCCTCGGGGAACAGTTCCGCCACCCACTTCACTTCATCGAGGTTCTCGGCCAGATGGGTCTGCAGGTGCAGGTCCGGCTGGCACTTGAGCAGTTGACCGGCGGCCTTGAGCTGCTCGGGGGTGGAGGTCGGGGCGAAGCGCGGGGTCAGCACATAGCCGAGGCGATCACGCCCGTGCCAGTCCGCGATCAGCCGCTCATCGTCCTTGAGCGCGGTGACGCCTGAATCGAGCAGTGCCGGCGGCGCATTGCGATCCATCATCACGCGACCGGCATGCACACGCATGTCGCGGCTCCGCGCGGCCCGGAACAGGGCATCGGCACTGCTGGCATGCGAGGTGGCAAACACCTGGGCACTGGTGGAGCCATGACGCAGCAGCTCATCAAGGAAGATCTCGGCGACCTCGGCGGCGTGCGCGGGGTCGGCAAAGCGCTGCTCGGCGGGGAAGGTGTAGGTATTCAGCCAGTCGATCAGGCAGTGACCATAGCTTGCGATGATATCCAGCTGCGGGAAGTGCACGTGGGTATCGATGAAGCCTGGCATCATCAGACCGGTGACGCTGTGCGGCGGGCTCAGGCGCATCAGTTCACTCACGGCATCATGCCGGGCAAGCGTGTGGTGATCCCCCACGGCGACCACATGGCCGGCGTGCATCACCAGCAGGGCATCCGCGTAGTACTCGATGGCGGGGTCCCGCTCGCCTGACGCAAGCGTTCCTTGCGGGTCGTCCAGAGGCACATCCAGGAAGTGCAGCAGGGCGCCACGCAACAGGCTGACGCTTTCTGGCGCCTTTGCGGCCGAGCGCAGCGCCGCCGTCAGTCGGCGGTCATCCAGGTGGCAGGCCACAGATAGCGGGGTGTCTTGGTCAGTCATCATTCGGCCTTCCGTGTCGGTTCTGTCTGGTGCATCGCGTCAGGGGCAAGGCGGGCGCGCAGCTGGCGGGCACCCTTGCGCGTCAGGCCATTGCCGTCCAATGATGGGGGGTGTGACGAGATTGGGGAGTTCGCGTCGTCGGTCTGCTGGGCGGCTCGGCTGGCCTGCAACTGAAGCAGTTCGGCCACCACCGCGATCGCGATCTCCTCGGGGCGTTTGCCCGGAATCCCCGGCACACCGATCGGGCAGCGAATGCGGGCGACCTCGTGCTCGTCGAGATCGCCGCGCAGGCGCTGGCGAAAGCGCGCCCACTTGCTGCTGGAGCCGATCAGCCCCAACGAGGCCAGGTCATCACGCGGTGCAAGAGCCGCCACCAGCGCCTGGTCCTCGACATGATCATGGGTCAATACCAGCACATGACTGCCCGCCCTCACTGGCAGCGAATCGGAGGCCGGCGCCGCTTTCGAGAGCGGCAGGTCCGTCAGGATATTGAATGTCTGGCGCTGCACACGGCCCTCACTGCCCGCAGGAATCGTGGCGGACTCGAGCTGCTCGGCGCGTGAATCCCGCCAGTCGATCTGCCAGTCCAGCGGCGCCAGCAGGTGAACGATGGCCTGACCGACATGGCCGGCGCCGAACAGGGTCAGCCGTGGCGCAAGCGCCGGATACAGCTCGATCAATACCTGCACGTGGCCACCACAGCATTGTTGAGCATGCTGGCCCAGCGCGATCTCCTCGAGATGACAGCCCGATTGTCCCTGCGCCAGCATCGCTCGAGCGCGCTCCACCACCAGCTGCTCCAGCCGACCGCCGCCGAGGCTGTCGTGCAGCGTATCCGGGGTGATCAGCATCTTGCTGCCGGCACCTCGCGGGGCGGAGCCCGCCACCGTCACCACGGTGGCCAGGGCATGGGCCGTCAACGCTGCCTGTGCCTCGGCGAGCGCCTGATACCAGCGGCTGGTCGCGGCACTCTTGATTGCCCTCTTGATTGCACTCATGACGGCACCTGCGTTGGCTCTGCGCCGGCAGTGGCGTGCTGCTCCTGCCAGTCACGCTGCTCGCGCGCCGCCAGCATCACGCGCTCCGGCGTGGCAGGGGTATCCAGGCGCACTGCGCGGCGGTAGTCGGTCAACGAGGCCAGCGCATCGCGCAGCGCCGCCCACACGCTGATGGCGAGCATGAAGGGGGGCTCACCCACCGCCTTGGAGCGATAGATGCTGGCGGCCGAGTTGGGATGTCCTTCCAGCAGGCGTACCGTGATCGCGCCGTCGGGCACGTCGCTGATGGTGGGTATCTTGTAGGTGGCCGGGCCATCGGTCAGCAGGCGACCCTCCTCGTTCCACTTGAGTTCCTCCGTCGTCAGCCAGCCCATGCCCTGCACGAAGCCGCCTTCTATCTGACCGATGTCGATGGCCGGATTGAGCGAATCTCCCACGTCGTGCAGGATCTCGGCGCTTTCCAGTCGGTATTCGCCGCTCAAGGTATCGACGACCACTTCACACAGCGCCGCGCCGAAGGCGTAGTAGTAGAAGGGGTGTCCGGTGCCGCTTTCGCGGTCGTAGTGGATGTCCGGGGTGGCATAGAAGCCCTTCTCGGAGAGCGAGATGCGTTCCAGATACGCCGCCTGGATCAGCTCCCCCCATGTCATCAGTACGCCGCTCGGGCCATGCAGTTCGCCATCGTTGAGGCTCAGGCTGGCGCGTGGCTGGGCGAGATGTTCGGCGGCGAAGTCGAGCAGGCGCGCCTTGAGGCGCAGGCAGGCATCACGTGTGGCCATGCCGTTGAGGTCCGCTCCCGAACTTGCCGCGGTCGGTGAGGTGTTGGGTACCTTGTCGGTGCGCGTGGCGGTGATGCGCACCCTGTCCACGCTCAGGCCCAGCTCACGGGCCGCGACCTGAGTGATCTTGGTGTGCAGGCCCTGGCCCATCTCGGTGCCGCCATGATTCACCTGCACGCTGCCATCGGTATAGACATGCACCAGGGCGCCGGCCTGATTGAGGTGCTTGGCGGTAAAGGAGATGCCGAACTTCACCGGCGTCAGCGCCAGCCCCTTCTTCACCACCGGATTGGCGGCATTGAAGGCGCGAATCTCGGCACGACGCGCCCAGTAGTCGCCCTGCGCCTCGAGCTGGTCGATCAGCGTGGTGAGCAGTGGGTACTGATTGACGTGCTGGCCATAATGCGTGGTCTCACGGCCCTCGCAGTAGAGGTTGCGCTTGCGGATCTCCAGCGGGTCGCGCCCCAGACGCCTTGCGATATCCTCCATGGCCGCCTCGATGGCGAGCATGCCCTGCGGACCACCGAAGCCGCGGAAGGCGGTGTTGGACGCCACGTTGGTGCGGGCACGGATACCGCGTACATGGGCATTGCCGAGGTAATAGGCGTTGTCGGCATGGAACATGGCCCGATCGACGATGGCATCCGACAGATCCGGCGAGTGGCCGCAGTCGCCGGTCAGCTCGATGATGGCGGTGTCGATGCGCCCGCTGTCATCGACACCGAACTGGTAGCGGTGATGGAAGGGATGGCGCTTGCCGGTCAGGCGCATGTCGTCATTGCGGGGCAGTCGCAGTCTGGCGGCCCGCCCCGTACGGCGCGCCACCAGGGCTGCCAGACATGCCACCGGCGCGGCCTGGGTTTCCTTGCCGCCGAAGCCGCCTCCCATGCGACGGGTTTCCACCGTGATGGCATGGAAGGGCACGCCCAGCACCTCGGCGATCAGCTTCTGGACTTCACTGGGGTGCTGGGACGAGCTGTGCACCAGCATCTCGTCGTCTTCACCCGGCAAGGCCAGCGCTGCCTGGCTCTCCAGATAGAAGTGTTCCTGTCCACCACTCTCAAGCTCGCCGTCCAATTGCCAGGCGGATCTGGCAAGTCGTTCGCTGACGCTTTCGCGTGTCGCTGCCCGGCCGTTGGCCAGACGTGCCTGGGTATGGGTCGGGCGCACCAGATCACCGCGACTGGCGGCCTGGCAGGGATCAAGCGTCAGTGGCAAGGGGGTCACCGCCACCTTGGCCAGTCGCGCCGCCTGACGCGCCGCCCGCTCGCTCTCGGCGGCAACCACGAACAGCGCCTGACCATGATGACTGATGCGATCACTGACCAGCAGCGGATCGCCGGGGAAGACCGGGCCGACATCGCGGTGGCCGGGGATGTCTGAAGCGCTGAGCACACAGACGACGCCGGGGGCGGCCCGCACCGCATCAAGAGCCAGGGAATCCAGAGTGGCATGCGCGACCTCGCTCATGCCGATGGCCAGGTGCAGCGTGCCTGCGGGCAGTGGCAGGTCGTCCACGTAGCGTGCCGTGCCACTGACGTGACGCTCGGCGCTCTCATGCTGATGTGACGGCGAAGCGTTCGTGGCCGGAGTGGCACTGGGGTCGGACTCAAGACTGTGCAAGGTACGCATCGAGGCTCTCCAGTGGCATGAGGGGGGCAGTCGCGTGACGTTCATTGTGGATTCGCTGCGCCACTCGGGGGACCAGATGGCTGGCAGCCAGCAGACGATACTCGCGGGAGCCACGCACGTCCGAGAGAGGCGAGAAATCGGCCTGGATGGCCTGCTCGATCCTGTGGCGAGTGAGGGTGTCGAGCTGGGCGGGCGTGAGTGATTCCAGCGTTTCACGGCTCAGGAGTGCCTCGAGATGCGGTGCACGTGCCGGAATGCCGGCCATGCCGCCGAAGGCGACTCGCCAGTGCTGAGCATGGCCACTGGCATCGCGCCGCCAGGCGAAGACCCCCAGCAGCGTGGAGATGTCATCATCCCGCCGTTTGGAAAGCTTGTGGACCGCCAGCCGCTGATTGTGCACCGGCCGCGGCAGGAAGAGGGAATGGATGATCTCGTCCGGCATCAATTGGGTGCGCTTGTAGTCGAGGAAGAAGTCCTCAAGCTTGAGGATGCGCTCCCCATCGACACTCATCAGCTGGAGATAGGCCTCCAGCGCGATCAACAGCGGCGGCATGTCCCCGATGGGTGAGGCGTTGCCGATGTTGCCGCCCAGCGTGCCGCGATTGCGGATCTGTTCACTGCCCAGGCGAGTGAGCAGATCCGCGCCCTCGGGATAATGTTCACGCAGCAGTGGCATCAGCTGGCGGTAGGTCACCGCAGCGCCGATCCACCAGCCTGCCTGGCCGGCGTGTTCCCCTTCCTCGATGGTGCCAAGGGCCGCGACACGCGTGGTATCGATCAGTGCCGGGAAGTCACGCAGGCGTTGCGTGTATTCGAGCATCAGATCCGTGCCCCCCGCGATCAAGGGCGCCTGGGGATGTGCGGCGCGCAGCGCCAGCAGCTCTTCGAGACGGGTGGGGCGATGGAAGGTGTTTGAGCCTTTCAGTTCGCTATCTCGCTCGCGACGGGACGCTGAATTCGCCTCGCCAGTGGCGGGCTGACAAGCTGCCGGCCCGGATGACAGCAGGGTGGCCGGCCCGAATTCTCCCTGCAGCAGGCGATGGGCAGCCTCGCGTATCGGTCGATAGCCTGTGCAGCGGCACAGATTGCCGCCCAGCGCATGGTCGATCATCTGATCGCGCCGCGCGGCATCGAGACTCTCGCCCTCTGCGCTGCGCAGCTGATGATCGGCGTGCAGCACCGCCAGGCTCATGGCGATGCCCGGGGTACAGAAGCCACATTGGCTGGCGTGGGTCGTCACCAGCGCTTGCTGCACCGGGGAGAGCGAGGAGGTGGCGGTCTCGTTCGCCAGTCCCTCGATGGTGATCAACTCGCAATCCTGCAGCTGGTGGGCGGGCATCAGGCAGGCATTGACCGTCGTCATGGGCTGGCCCGGCACCTGCAAGGCAATCGTGCAGGCGCCGCAGTCACCGGATGCGCAGCCTTCCTTGGTGCCGGTATGCCCCAGAGAGGTGCGAAGGGCTTCAAGCGTTGTCGTTCCCGGTGCAGGCGCGGGCAGCTGACGCGCGTGTCCGTTCAAGGTGAAATCGATCATGCAGGCATCCCGTCAGGTCGTCTTGTCATTGTGGTGCCTTCAGGCGTATGGCACAGCCGAATCTGGGCATTGCGGGCCCGATTGGCGTCTTCGAGTGTCAATGTAACAGCTCATGTTGTATTTCTAGCAAGAATCTGACCAAATGGTCAGTCCATGGTGTGGTATTTTTGCGTGGGTGGCGCAACTGCGCGTCAGGAGAGCGACGCATCGAGCGTATCGCGCCTGCCCGGGGTGAGCATTCTGACCACAGCATCGTGACGTGAGGCCGAAATCGAAGGTCATGTTCCGGTGCTGTGGTCAAGATGCTCGAACGATAACGTCTATTTGATGAGTGATGCTGATGCCTGCAGATTCTCCTTCTTCCCTGTATGCCGAAGTTCGTCGTTCCCGAAGTGCGGAATTCAGTCCGACACCGACCAGCTCTCCCCGTGAGCAGGCGGAAAGTCGAATCATGGAAGCTGCCGAGTGTGTCTTTGCCTGTCACGGCTATCGTGGCAGCACACTCAAGCAGATCGCGGACGTGGCCGAGTTGCCCAAGGCCAATCTGCTGTATTACTTCGGTTCCAAGGAAAAGCTCTATGTGCATCTGCTGGAGCAGACGCTGACGCGCTGGAATGCGTCACTTGAGGACATCACGGCCGATGATGACCCGCGCGAGGTGCTGGAGGCGCTGGTGCGCGTCAAGCTCAAGCTGGCACGCCAGGCCCCACAGGCATCGCGCCTGTTCGCGGCGGAGGTGATCAGCGGCGCGCCGTTTCTGCGTGACTATCTCAGCGGAGAGTTGCGTCAGTGGGTCCAGGCGCGCTGCGAGGTGATGAAGGCGTGGATGGCAGCTGGCAAGCTGCGCGAGGCGGAGCCGATGTGGGTCATCTATCTGATCTGGTCCACCACGCAGCACTACGCGGACTTCGCCGCCCAGATCGACCAGCTGGGCGGTGCGCCGCGCACGGATGAGGACTGGGAACAGCTGGCGGACTTCGTGGCCAGCACGCTGTGTGATGGTCTCTGTCCGCGCTGAGCCATCGGTTCGGCCAGATGGGTCATGGCAGACACGACAACGCCCGCTCCGGTGTTCCCGGCGCGGGCGTTGTCGTGTCTGCTGGTGCGTGTCATCGGAATGTCGTCGAGATGAGGGAAGGGGGAGCCGGAACAGGAGGCTCAGCTGGCCAGCTCAAGTGCACTCGCGGCCTTGCTCGTCAGGTGGGCGCCGTTGCGTTGCTCCGGCTCACAATGCTGATGCATCTGCCAGCCATCGCGGGCGTCCTGCGCCAGATAGATCAGTGCGGCATCGGCAGTGAGCCAGAGTCTGGCAAGATCACGTTGATGTCGGGTGCGGTTGGCAATCGGCAGGGCATCCGCACACACGATGACCACCGGCGCCTTGAGCAGCCAGCGTGGCGCATGGCTTGGCCAGCTGTGGTGCACGGCGTCCAGCCAGGGCGCCTTGGGGCTGGCGGGGGAGGTCTGCCAGCGCCAGCCACGGCCGACTTCCAGGATGCCGCGTGAGGTCCACAGGAGGCTGCGACGTGGCAGCTGGGCTTCCAGGCTTGCCAGCAGCGCGTTGTCACTGTCGGCCAGTGACTGGATGGCGCCCCGCTCGAGCGCCAGGCGCTCGCCGGCATGCAGTCCGGCGTTGATGTCGAAAGTCACGCGCATCACGGGTTCGGCGTTCACTGCGCAGTTTTCCAGCGGGATGTGCATGCCGCATTCCATGCCGATGGTATAGACACTCATGCCAGCATGCCCCGACGGACCATGCTGTGACGCAACAGGGTCTGATGGCGATGCTCGGCTTCCCAATCCGCATGCACCTTGTGGTTGATGTTCGGGTCAAAGACGGCCTGTTGCTGGGCGACGCGTGATGCGTCGATATCACCGACCGCACGGGTGTCGCTCACCTGCGAGGACATCAGCAGGGGCGGAGCTTCGTAGCCCATTGCCATCACGCCCAGCAGTTGTGAGGCGCAAGCGGGGGTATCAGCGGCTTTCTCTGCGCCCACTGTCAGAGGAGTGAAGGTCTGTGCGGCAAGCTTGTGAGTCATGGCCCGACAGGTATCGAGCAGAGTGGTCATCGTAGAGGTGGCCATGAGACAACTCCTTGCGCCACGCGAGCGCTTGATCGGTAAATTTGCCATCTTGGTGTTCGGTGGGTGTCCTGTCGGGTGGCGCATTGCCTGTGCCCGCTGGGTGCCCACTTCATGTTTAGCGATCTGCATGCCGCTCCAGGGAGAATTACGCCAAAACAACCACTTGGTGAACACGTGCTGAGGCCGTGCCTGTCATCGCCCGCCCTGCAGCTCATGTGATGGGCCGAATTCCCGGGTCAACCGCCACCCGAGAGGGCAATTGATGCACTGTCACCTTGCCGCTGGCCCGACGCTTGCACTGTGATGAGGCACAATGACGTCTGGGGCATCCTTGAGCCCCGGGCGCGACGCCAGTCCCCCGTTGCCATATCAGACCCTGAGTGGCGGCCCACGGGGTGCCATGACACCAGAGAGACCCTTCGCCATGACTCAAGCCACGCGTGATGACTCCAGTGCTTCAGCCACTGACTCCGAGATGCCTTCTCGCGCTGCGGCAGCGTCGCTGGCAGGCCAGAGCCTGCATCAGCGCCTGACTCACCACCTTGAGCGATTGACCCCCAACGAGCAGCGTATCGCGCGTTTTCTGCTCGCGCATCAGGATGAGCTGGCGCTCTACAATGCCGCCGAGCTCTCACGGCTGACGCATGTCTCCAAGGCTACCGTCAGTCGCCTGTTTCGCCGCCTCGGCTATCAGGACTTCCGGGAGGCACGTGATCAGGCGCGCAGCCTGCGTCATGCGGGCGTGCCTGTCGTCTCGAGCACGCCCACGCCAGACCACCATCAGCGCCACTATGAGCAGGAGTGTCGCAACCTGCGTCAGGCACTGGCGGCGCTGGACATGCTCGACATGGAAGCGCTGGGCCGCACCCTGGCCAATGCCGAACGCTTGCAGATCATCGGCTTTCGCAACGCCTATCCGCTGGCACTGCATCTGCGCCAGCAACTGCTGCAATTGAGAGGGCAGGTGGCGGTCCTGCCCCAGCCGGGCCAGTCACTCGGAGAGGAGGTCGCGCGGCTGAGCGCCACTGACGCCGTGGTGATATTCGCCATGCGCCGGCGCCCGCAGGGGCTGGCACGCCTGCTGGGGTGGCTGGGCCAGGCTCCCTGCACGGTACTGCTGGTTTGCGATGACAGCCTGAGCGAGATTCCTGCCGGTATCGAGCATGTGCTGCGCTGCCCGCTGGACAGTGTCAGCGCTTTCGACAGCTATGCCGCCGCCATGAGCCAGATCAACCTGCTGGCCACACGCCTGCTGCATGACGACCTCGTCGCTGGTCGCAGCCAGATTCGCCGGGTGACGGACACCTTCGAGTCACTCGAGGAGCTGGGAGACGGCTAGCAGTGTCATTGCGGTTGCCTGCGCTGCCGCCCATCCCATCACGATGCTTCACGCCCTGCGGGTTGCGCGCACCCGCAGGGCGCATGAACTGCCTGATTGCACCAACAGCGACCCTTTTCATGTCGATGACGCCCGGACACTGTGCGTTCGAAGAAGCGTCATCGAGGGCGTGCAACGCAACTTCTCTCCCTCGCACTGCCTTCCCGCTCGTGTTCAAGCCCGGCCTCTAGCCCGCCCCAGGCTCTCTTGAGGCCCGTCATCTGGCCTGTCTTCACGCCTGCACTTCATCACCTGAACCATTGTCAGACGAGCGCCTCGTGCACGTTCGGGCCCTGCTGGCGTGGCGTTGGCACACTCGTTGCAAAGATGGATAAGGGAATCACTTGTTTCATTGGTCAGGATTTGAGTTTCACGTTGCCCGCCAATGCGACGAGGAGTCAGCGGACAGGACTCGTCCGATAGGGCCCATCAGACAGGGCTTGTTGAAGAGGGATTGCCAGACAAGCCCTCGCGAAACACCACTGCGATAACCACCAACAACAATGAAACGCCCCAGGGCGCCGAGCGCATGATGAGTCGTTCTCCTCAGCGCTCGGAATTGACTGACACCGGAGTCGACCGATGAGCAAGCGTCACGAGAGCAAGGCCTTCAAGCACGCATCACGCACAGGCAACACGCAACGTCTTGGCAACTGGTTGCGCAAGGGAATTCTGCTGGCCGTCTGGGGCACGCTGGCCGCCACGGCCCTGACGGCCCGTGCGGATGCGCTGAGCGATATCACCGACAGCGGAGTGCTGAAGGTGGCGGTGCCCCAGGACTTCCCGCCGTTCGGCTCAGTCGGGCCGGACCTTGAACCACGCGGCTACGATATCGACATGGCGCGTTATCTGGCGGATGAGATGAACGTGAAGCTGGAGCTGGTGCCGGTCACTTCGGCCAATCGCATCCCCTATCTGCAGACCCGCAAGGTCGATCTGGTGATCTCGAGTCTGGGCAAGAATCCGGAGCGTGAGAAGGCGATCGATTTCTCCGATGCCTATGCACCGTTCTTCCTCGGCGTGTTCGGTGAGAAGGGCAGTGAGGTGGACTCCGCCCAGGGGCTGAGCGAGAAGACCATCGGCGTGACACGTGGCTCGGTGGAAGACATGGAGCTCAGCAAGGTGGTGCCGGAATCGACCACCGTGAAGCGCTTCGAAGACAACAACACGACCTTGTCGGCCTTCCTGTCGGGGCAGGTCGAGATGATCGCCACCGGCAACCTGGTCACCGCCGCCATCGCCGAACGCAATCCCTCTCGCGTACCGGTCAGTGTACTGCCGCTCAAGAACTCTCCCTGCTATGTGGGCATGCGGCATGACACGCCGGCGCTCAAGGCGCGCGTGAACGAGCTGATCGCCCAGGGGATCGAGGACGGCACGCTCAACGCGCTCTCCGAGACCTGGTTCAAGGCGCCGCTGCCGTCACTGGATGCCTGAATCGAGCTGTCGCACGCCTGACTCCCTTTTCCCGTGAGGCTTGATCGATGAACTATCTCCCGGATTTCTCGCGCCTGCTGCCGTATCTGCCCGACCTGCTGGCCGGGCTGATGACGACGGTCTGGTTGACCATTCTCACCACCACGCTGGGGATACTCGGTGCGGTGATGTGTGTCTGGCAGCGCCATCGTGCGCCGACCAGCGTCTTCAGCCGGCTGCTGGGCATGCTGGTGGAGCTGCTGCGCAACACGCCCTTCATCGTCCAGCTGTTCTTCATCTTCTTCGGCCTGCCGGCGCTGGGGCTGTCACTCAGCGCCGAGATGGCCGCGGTGATCGCGATGACACTCAACCTGGCGGCCTACAGCAGCGAGATTCTGCGTGCCGGTGTCGATGCCACCGGTCGCGGCCAGTGGGAGGCCGGGCGTGCGCTGGGTCTCACGCCTTGGCAGCGCTATCGCCATGTGGTGCTGATGCCGGCGCTGGAACGCATGTATCCGGCGCTGACCAGCCAGTGCGTGATCGTGATGCTGGGTTCCGCCGTGGTCTCCCAGATCAGCGTGGCGGACCTGACCTTCGCGGCCAACTTCATCCAGTCACGTACCTTCCTGAGTTTCGAGAGCTACGTGGTGACGGCAGGCATGTACCTGCTGCTGGCCATCGCGATGCGCGCCTTGCTCAACCGCATCGGGCGTCGTCTGTTCGGCTTTCGCCACCTGACGCCAGCCCCGCGCCGCCGTCTGTCTTCCCATGTGCTGAGAGAGGCCCACTCATGATCGACTTCACGCTGTGGGACATCCTGCGCAACCTGCTGCTGGCGGCGCGCTGGACGCTGGCGCTGTCTCTGATCGCCTTCATCGGCGGTAGCCTGGTGGGGCTGGCGCTGACCTTTCTGCGCCTGACCCGCTGGCCGGGGGCGGCGCTCTTCTGTCGCCTCTACACGGAGCTGTTTCAGGGCACGCCGCTGTTGATGCAGCTGTTCCTGGCCTTCTTCGGCGTGGCGGTCTTCGGGCTGGATGTCTCGGCCTGGACGGCGGCGGCGGTCGCGCTGACGCTGTTCAGCAGTGCCTTCCTGCACGACATCTGGCGTGGCTGTGTCGAGGCGGTGCCCAAGGGGCAGTGGGAAGGGGCGCGAGTGCTGGGGCTCGGTTATCTGAAGACCATGCGTCACATCATCCTGCCGCAGGCGCTGCGCATGGCCATCGCACCGACCGTCGGCTTCTCGGTGCAGATCATCAAGGGCACCGCGCTTGCCTCGGTGATCGGCTTCGTCGAACTGACCAAGGCCGGCACCATGCTCAACAACGCCACCCTGGAACCCTTCACCGTCTTTGCGCTGGTCGCGTTGCTGTATTTCGCCATGTGCTATCCGCTCTCGCGGCTGGCTCGCCACCTGGAGGCACGTCTCAATGTCACTGCTCGCTGAAGTTTCCCCGCTGGACACCGTCTCATCCGATTCCTCGGTCACCGAGAGTGTTGCCGTCTCCGAGAAGGCAAAGGCGCCGCTGGTCAGCCTGTCGGCGCTCACCAAGTCCTTCGGCGATCTGACGGTGCTCAAGGGCATCGATCTTGAAGTGCGCCCGGGCGAGGTGGTCTCGATCATCGGTCGCAGCGGCTCCGGCAAGAGCACCTTGCTGCGCTGTATCAACCAGCTGGAACAGCACGACGGCGGTAGCATCCACGTCGCCGGCAATCTGCTGGACGGTAGCGAGATGGACGCCGCCGCTCTGGCGCAGGATGTCGGCATGGTGTTCCAGAGCTTCAATCTGTTCCCCCACAAGCGCGTCGGCGAGAACGTGATGCTGGCGCCGATGCTGGTCAAGGGCGTTGCACGGGATGTCGCGGAGCGCGAGGCCCGCGAGATGCTGGCCAAGGTCGGGCTGGGGGAGAAATTCGATGCCTGGCCGAGCCAGCTCTCCGGTGGCCAGCAGCAGCGGGTGGCGATCGCGCGCGCCCTGGCGATGCATCCCAAGGTGTTGCTGTGTGACGAGATCACCTCGGCGCTGGACCCGGAGCTGGTCGGCGATGTGCTCAAGGTGCTGGAGCAGCTCAAGCGTGAGGGCATGACGTTGATTCTGGTGACCCATGAGATGAATTTCGCCCGCGATGTGGGTGACCGCGTGATCTTCATGCACCAGGGGCGCGTGCATGAATCAGGCGACCCCGCGACGCTGTTTGCCAACCCGGCCACGGAAGAGCTGCGCCAGTTTCTTGGCGCGGTGCTCTGATCACACCGCACCGCGCCGCACCGCACCGCGCCACGCCACGCCACGAAGGCGAACCCCCTGATGAGTCGAAAGGAGTCGGTCCCGATGGACAAGCGTATCTATGTTGCCCCGGCGCGTTTCTCCGGGCCGAAGGGAGAGGGGTCTCTTGAGGGCAAGCGACTGGTGGTGAAGGATCTGTTCGCGATCAAGGGCGAGCGCACCGGACAGGGCAATCCTGACCTGCTGGCGAGCGCCCCCATCGAGCGGGAGACGGCGCCCAGCGTGTTGGCGCTTCAGAAGGCGGGGGCCGATTATCGGGCGCGCACCACGACCGATGAGCTGGCCTACAGCCTCAATGGCACCAATGCCCATTACGGCACGCCGCAGAACCCGCGTGCGCCGCTGAGGTTGCCGGGAGGCTCAAGCGTAGGCTCTGCGGTAGCGGTGGCGCGCGGTGAGGCGGAGATCGGGCTGGGAACCGATACCGGTGGCTCCATTCGCGTGCCGTCCAGCTACTGTGGGCTCTACGGGCTGCGGCCGACCCATGGCCGCATTGAGATGTCAGGCCTCAAGCCGCTGGCGCCGCGCTTCGATACCATCGGCTGGATGACGCGGGATCTCGCGACGCTGACGCAGGTCAGTGAGGTGTTGATGCCGCCAACGACAGCGACTCGTTTGCCGGCAAGACTCATCCTGCTGGTGCCGGAAGGGCTGGCGGCGGGGCCTTATCAGCGACTGCTGGGGCCGCTGGCGCGTCGTCTTGAATCACTCGGTTTTCGCTGCGAGCGGCGAATGTTGAGCCAGGCCTTCATGGCAAGGGCCAGTGAGGCCTTTCGGATTCTGCAGGGCTGCGAGGTTCGTCGTACGCACCAGGCATGGTTGAGTACGCCGGAGCAGGGCCCCGACTCTCGCTGGCCGCAGCTGAATCCGGATATCGCGGCGCGCCTCAAATGGTGCATGACCCTGAGTGATGCCGACGAGCAGGCAGCAGAAGCCAAGGCAGACACCGTCCGCCGCTGGTACCGCCAGCAGCTGGCAGCCAGTCATGAGGGCGGCGAGAGTGCCTGCGACGATGGCAGTGCGGCTGCCCATGCCCAGGCCACCAGCGAGGCGGTGTTCGTGCTGCCCACCACGCCGGGCGCTTCACCGCTGCTGGGCGCAAGCCTCGAGGAGATGGAGGCCTATCGTCATCGCCTGATGGGACTCACTGCACTGGCCGGCTTGAATGGCGCACCGCAATTGAGTCTGCCGTGGCTGACCGATGACGCAGCGCGGCTGCCGGAGGAGGCTGCACCACCGCCCTGGGGCGTCTCATTGCTGGGCCTGCCGGGCCGTGATGAGAGCCTGCTGGCATTGGCCTGCATGTTGGAAAACTGACCAGCATGCTGGAAGACTGACTGGCGCAGCCTTGAAGGTGCGATCGCTGACCTTCGCTGGATTCAATCACAAACGCCGCATCCCGAAAGGGCTGCGGCGTTCTTTTTGCGATGTCAGCTGGCGGGGGTATAGGGATGCTCACGCTGCCAGTGCTCGGCGATATCGATGCGACGGGTGATCCATACCCTGTCGTGGGACTGGACGTAATCGAGGAAACGTTTCAGTGCCGCGAAGCGTCCCGGTCGTCCGGCGATCCGACAGTGCAACCCGATGGAGAGCATCTTGGGTGCCGTGTCGCCCTCGGCGTAGAGCACGTCGAAGGCGTCACGCAGGTACTGTAAGAAGTCCTCACCGTTGTTGAAGCCCTGGGCGCTGGCGAAGCGCATGTCATTGGTGTCCAGGGTGTAGGGGACGACGAGATGCGGCACCTGCTCGCCATTGGCGGTGGTCACCTCCATCCACAGCGGCAGGTCATCGCCGTAGTAATCGCTGTCGTAGGTGAAGCCGCCGTGCTCCACCACCAGTCGGCGGGTGTTGGGACTGTCGCGCCCGGTGTACCAGCCCTGTGGTGCGTGACCGACCAGCTCGCGATAGCTTTCCACCGCGCGCTCCAGGTGGGCGCGCTCATGGGCTTCATCCATGTGCTGATAATGAATCCAGCGCCAGCCGTGACTGGCGATTTCATGGCCATCCTCCAGGAAGCGTGCGACCAGGTCCGGATGCCGCGCCAGCGCCATGCCGACACCGAAGACCGTCAGCGGCAACTCCCGGCGCTTGAATTCATCAAGAATCCGCCACACGCCACTGCGCGAGCCATATTCGTAGATCGACTCCATGCTCATGTGCCGCGCGGGGTAGGCCTCGGCACCGATGATCTCGGAGAGAAACTTCTCGCTCTCGCTGTCACCGTGCAGCAGGCAGTTCTCGCCGCCTTCCTCATAGTTGAGCACGAACTGCACCGCGATCCTGGCACCCCCCGGCCAGTTGGCATGGGGGGGATTGGCACCATAACCGATCAGATCACGCGGATAGTCGTCGCCCCACAGGGCGTTGTCGTTGTCTGGCATCGTTCGGCTTCCTTGCGACCGGGGGAGCGAAAAGGGGATGAGGCACTGTTCTATTGCCCATTGACGTGCAGGCTTTGTGCCATCTCGGGGCAAAGGCACGCCTGGCGTCATCCTGCTCGCGTCAGTCTGTCGGCGTCCACCAGCGCGGCAGCAGTCGTGCGACTTCCGGGCGCAGGAAGCGGTCATCGATCAGGTGGATCACGCCCTGATCCTGCTCGCTGCGAATCACGCGGCCTGCGGCCTGCACCACCCTGGTGAGCCCGGGGTACAGATAGGTGCAGTCGTCAGCCTTCAAGGGCTGGATGACAGGGGGCAGCGGACCTGCCTCATCGCCACGCTCCTCCTTTGCGCCGTCTGTCGAATGTCGTTCGACACGCCGCCTTGCATCGCTTTCCAGCCACTGCGCCAGACGCTGCTTGAGCGCTTCATTCTCCGGGCTGAAGCCGGCAAGCCCCAGGGTGGCGATGAAGGCCCCGATCAGACGCGACCCCGGGAGATCGATCCCTTCGCCGAAGGCACCGCCCAGCACCGCGAAACCGATGCCCTGGCCGTCGGGGGTGAAGCGCTGAATGAAGGTGGTGCGCTCCGCTTCCGTCATGGCACGGGTCTGGCGCCATTGGGGAATCTCCGGCGTCAGCTGTTGCAGGGTGCTGGCGACCTGCTCGAGATAGGCGAAGCTCGAGAAGAATGCCAGATAGTTGCCCGGGCGCTGCTGGTATTGACGGGCCATCAGTTCGGCGATGGGCCGGCAGGAGGCCTCGCGGTCCCGCAGGCGGGTCGAGAGCCGATGGCGACTGACCTGCACCTGCGTCGCCCTGAACGGCGACTCGACACTCAACCAGACTGCATTGTCCGCCAGTCCCAGCAGGCGGTGATGATAGGCCGGTGGATTGAGCGTGGCCGAGAACAATAGGGTGGCGTGGCTGGCGCGCAGGCGGGGGGCCAGCCACGGCGCCGGGCTGACGCAGCGCAGTCGCGGCTGTATCTGGCGCACGCTTCGCCCTCGGGGCTTGCGAGGCCGGGCTGCTGCTCCTGCTTCTGCTCCTGCAGCCGATGCTGCGCCGGAGCGTGAGCTTGAATCGCTGGTGAGCGTTGCCTGACGCGCCGGATTGATGGCGGCGAGTTCGACCTCGAACAGCGAGTGATCGCCGAAGCCTTCCGCGAGTCGCGTGAGCGTCAGCGCCGCGAAATAGGCCTCCATCATCTCGACGTCAGGCTCCACGCGGCGGCTGGCCGCGGTGGATGTCGGACTGGAGTCTGATGGGGTGGTGCTTGAGGCCAGGGGAACGGCATCGCTCGCGATCAGGCCCAGCTGTTCTGGGGCTTGTGTGGCCGTGGCTCGCGCTGCCTGTTGCCTGGCCGCAGGAGGGGTTGCGGCCTTGTCAGGCTCCGCCAACCAGTCCCCCATCGCGCCCGTCCATTGCGTCAGCGCCTTGAAAAAGTCGCCGGGCAACGTCTCCAGCGCAAGACGTGCCTGTTGACTGCCGTCATCGATGCTGCCGTTCCCGCTGCTTGGATTCCCTGAGCTGCCGTTTTCCGGCCCGAGCTGCTCCAGCGCTCGCCACTGCCGGGCCAGCGCGCGGGAGGCCGAGCGCAGCGGGGCCGGATGGCCCGTGCGACTCAACTGCTTGAGCAGGAAGTGGAACTGTCGGGCATCGAGTTCGATGCTGTACATGCCGCGGGCGCGTTCGATGAGGTTGTGGCTTTCATCGACGAGCACCACGGAGCGCCAGTCATTGGCCTGGGTCAGGGCGAACAGCAGCGCATGACTGTCGAAGTAGTGGTTGTGATCCCCGATGATCACATCCGCCCAGCGCGAGAGCTCCTGGGCGAGAAAGTAGGGGCAGATCTCATGGGCCAGGGCGTGTCGGCGTGTCGTCGCCAGCGTCAGTGGCTGGTGGTCGGCAAGCGCGGCAGAGCGTGCCGCAGGCAGGCGATCATGGAAGCCGCGTGCCAGCGGGCAGGACTCACCATGACAGGCGAGAGTCGGGTGCTCACAGGTCTTGCTGCGCGCGCCGAGTTCCAGAATGCGCAGCGCTGCGGCAGGCGTGTCCGGTGATTCCGTGTGCTCGACCACCTCTGGCATCAGGGTGGTCAGCGCGTCCAGCGCCAGCGCGCGGCCCGGAGTGCGGGCGGTGAGGTAGAAGAGTCTGTCCGTGCCGTTTCTGGGCATCGCACGCAGCGCAGGATACAGCGTCGCCAGCGTCTTGCCGGTACCGGTCGGCGCCTCAGCCAGCAGCTCGCGTCCGGTCATCACCGCCTTGTAGGCATGCTCGGCCAGCTGGCGTTGACCGGGGCGCCAGGCAGGCCAGGGGAAGGCAAGCGTGCCAAGGGCGCTGTCACGGGCGCGGCGATGCGCCAGTTCATTGGCGGCGAACTCGCTGAAGCGTGCGGCCAGACGTGCAAGCTCCGCTTCCAGCGCCTCGCGGCTCCACCAGGCTTCCAGGCGTTGTTCATCCTGTGAAGCCCCGATGGAGTCACCGCCGGATTCCGGTTCATCCTTGGCAGCGCTGGCTGGTGCGTCCGCGGCGATATCCAGATACACCAGCGCCAGCGTGATGCCCTCGAGATCGCGACTGCGGCACATCAAGGCACCGTAGACACGCGCCTGGGCCCAGTGCAGGGCGCGGTGATTCGCGGGCTGACGGGACAGGTCACCACGGTGGGTCTTGATCTCCTCGAGACAGTTGCGCCTGGGATCATAGCCATCGGCGCGGCCACGAATCTCGAGATTGCCGATGCAGCCGGAGAGCGATATCTCGCTTTCGTAGTCCTTGCCACGCCGACGCACGATGCGCTGATGGCCGCGAATGCCCTGTTGAGCGGTGGGCGAGGGCGTGAAGCGCAGGTCCAGATCGCCCTCGCGTGCGGCGAAGGCGCACAGCTCGCGTACCGCGATCCGATAGCGCTCGTGCGCGTTGCTTGAAGTGTCGGCCGTGATCATCGCGCAGCCGGTGCCTTGCGTGCCGTGGCCTCGTCCTCGGCGGACGCATCAGAGGCGTTTACGGTCTGCCATTCGACACGGCACTCCAGCGCCGGAATCGCATGGCGGGCGAACAGGGCCAGCCACTGACGCTGGTTGTCCTGCAGGCGGTCGGTGGGTGCCTTGACCTCGATCATCCGGTAACGCTCGCGAGTGTTCTCGGGGAAGAACTGGATCAGGTCCGGCAGGCCAGCGCGATGCTCGCGGGGATTGGCCAGCAGGTGTCGGAAGCAGGCCTCCAGATGCGCTGGGGGAATGCAGTCCAGTGCGTGGGACAGCAGCTCCTCGCTCAACAGCGGCCAATGCACGAAGGGCGCTTGAATACCCTGTTTCTGCTGATGACGCTCACGAATCGTCTCTCGGTAGCGGCCATCGGACAGGCGCGCGAAGCAGTCCTCGAAAGCGGCCTGGCGACGGTTGACGAAGTCAGGGCGGTAGAGGTCCGCCGGACCGGTATGAAAGGCGTGGAAGAAGGCTCCCGGCAGGGGGGCGAACAGCACGTCCCAGCACAACAGGGTGAAGAGCGCGGGGAGCAGACCATTCTCGACATAGAAGACCGGTGCCTCGGGCGTGGCCAGTGCATGGGCGGCCGCGCGCTCGACCCCATGGATGCCGGCGGCGGCCGAGGTGGCAAGGTCCGGCACCGTAAGGGTGATCTGCGGCGTGGCCGGCGCCTTGGCGCGTCTGGGCGCGGGCAAGCCAAGGCCACGGCACAGGCGAGGCAGGGCGCGCTCAAGTGCCAGCTGCTCATCCAGCGTGATATCAGTACGCGCCAAGCGCTCGCAGGCAAGCGCGTGGGCTGCGCTGATATCGCCGGAAAGCTCCAGCGCCCTCACTCGACGCGGCATGGCACGCGGCGCGTAGGCGGAGTCCTCGAGACAGGCGTACTGCAGTGCGGCTACGTGATGCCAGCCCTGACGCTCGGCATCGCGCGCCAGCGAGAAACGCAGCCGGTCACGCCGCTGTGCCAGCCAGGCATTGGCGCGATTCACCTCTGTCGCGTCGCCTTCTGACGATGTCACCTCGTCCAGCGCCGAGATGATGCGCTGCCAATGCGGCTCCAGTTCAGCATGCGCCGTCTCACGATTCAGACGCTCCCTGGCCGCCTGCCAGTCCTCACGCAGCTGCTCCAGGGCCAGATAACGATCCACCTCCCAACGCTGGGTGAAGGCGCGCGAGTCTGGCGAAAGCGCGACCGCCTCGCAGCGCAGCAGGCCCAGTTCACTGAGCACGAAGTCCGACAGAGTCTGGCGCAGGTTGCCGAAGAACATCAGGCTCAGGCGTCGCGACAGCTCACCAAGCCCAACACTCAGCGTGTTGGCGGCGGGGTCATTAAGCCACTCGGGCAAGGGGCGTGGCGTGGTATCGCCCAGCAGCTCGCTGATGGCATCCGGCATCCGGCGTTTGGGCGTGCTTCTTGGCAGCTCGGGGAAGGCGTCCTTCAAGCGCGGCAGTGTCACCAGTGACAGCATTTCCTCCAGGCTCAGGTCAGCGTTCAGGCGGCACAGCCCATCAGGCGTGGCACTGTCGGCGATCGGTATGATCAATGGCTTGCTTGCGGCCTCGATAGCGCCGATTTCGACGTAGTGAAGCTGCGTGACCTCGAAATGATCGCCCTTGCGCATCAGCAGGCGGACCAGCAGGGCCCGTGAAGGCTCCGGCAGGCGCGTGATGGCATCCACCGTGGCACGCTCTGTCTCTGTCAGCAGATCGGCGTGGCACTGGCAGACCCAATCGAGCAGGGTATCGAAGTTGGCCAGGTAGTAGCGCGGATTGTCGAGGGGAGCGGCTTGCATGGCGACCTGTCGAAGTGGCGGGCAGTGCAGCGGTTTGCCCGAAAGCATGGGGTTATATACAGTATATGGCCATCTGTCGGGCTGCAAACTCTTGCAAAGCCTGTCACGAGTCACCATCTGCCTGTCAGCAAGTGGTAAAATCCCGTGATCGACGTGTCATGGCAGCCTCATGGCACGTCTGCTGGACAGGCGTGAAAGCGTGTCACCCTTGATTCCTCCCCTCGGAGGCATTTCCGCGATGGTTCAGGACGGGCCATCGATCATCATTCAAGCAGGGCAGGAAGGCAGTCCATGTTTCTTGATCAGTTTCACCGGGTCGAAGATGGCCGCGTGCGGATCACCGCCGAGCAGGCCAGTCGCTTCGCCAAGCAGATGGCGGGGGATTACAACCCCATTCATGACCCGGATGCGCGACGCTTCTGTGTGCCCGGCGACCTGCTGTTCTCCCTGTTGCTGGCGAAATTCGGCCTTTCACAGTGCATGACCATCCGTTTCTGCGGCATGGTCGGCAACGATGTGCCCTTGATCTTCGAAGCGCTGGAAGAACCCGACGAGAATGGCGTGTCCCTGCTGGTGCGCGATGAAGCCGGCAAGGTCTATCTGACGGTCGAGCGCAGCGGTGATACCACGCATGACGATGAAGTGGTCGCCAACTTCACTCGCCAGTATATCGCCTTCTCCGGGCGCAACTTCCCGCACTTCCTGCAGCCGCTGATGCTGGAGAAGGGCGTGATGTTCAATCCTGCCCGCCCGCTGGTGATCTATGACAGCATGGGCTTCTGTTTCGAACGGCTCGATATCGCCGATCTGCATCTCGACTTCGTGCGCTCCTCGCTTGAGGTCAACGGCAAGCGTGGTGATACCCTGCTCGAATTCGGCATCCATGATGGCGAGCAGTGCATCGGCAGTGGCTCCAAGAAGCTGGTCGTCAGTGGGCTGCGGGATTACTGTGCCGAGACGATGGATGCCTTCGTTGAGTCCTTCGAGGCGCTCAAGCGCGAAGCGGAAGCCTGAGCCGGCCGAACCGAGATGGCCGAACGGAGCCAGTCGAAGGTGAGATGGCCGAACTGAGCTAGCTCTCGGACTTGCGTGCTGCAGAGATCAAGACGCCCGCCAGAGAGATCTGGCGGGCGTCTTGTCGTGGGGGGCAAAAGACCGGCGGCAAGGGGGCGGCTGACGTCGTCAGTGAGTTGTCTCGCCGCGTTCAGCGCTTGATGCTGATCGGCGCCAGCGCATCACCCTGTGGCAGGATGCGCCCGATGATGGCGCTGGCGTGATAGCCGGCGGCCTTGAGCGCGGCCAGGCAGGACTCGGCCTCACCGGCCGGCACACTGGCCAGCAGGCCGCCGGCGGTCTGTGGATCGAACAGCAGCGGATAGCGCGGATGATCGATGACGCTGGCCTGATCCTTCAGGGCCCGCTTGAGACGCAGGTTGGCCGGTTGCAGTGAGCTGACCACCCCGCGGGCGACGCAGTCCTCGGCGCCGTCCAGTATCGGCAGGGCGTCGATCTCGAGTTCGGCATCCACGCCGCTGGCGCGGGTCATCTCCACAAGGTGACCGAGCAGGCCGAAGCCGGTGACATCGGTGGAGGCGCTCGCCTGATGGGCGCGCAGGATATTTGCCGCCTGCTGACTGGATTGCTGCATGCTCTCCAGTGCGGCATCGATCCAGCGGCCGCGCGCTTCCAGGCGTGCGTGCGCTGCCAGCAGGGTGCCGGTGCCGATGGCCTTGGTGAGGATCAGCACCTCGCCTGGCTGCATGCCGCCCTTGCAGGTGACGCCGGCCAGACTCTCCTCCACCAGGCCATTGAGGGCGAAGCCCAGCGCCAGTTCCTGCCCCTCGCCGGTATGTCCGCCGACCAGTGTACAGCCTGCCTCGTTGAGCACCTCGGTGGCGCCTTGCATCAGCTCGCGCACCAGCGGTTCGACCTTGCGCTCGATCCCCTGCGGCACCGTGGCGACGGCGGTCGCGGTGTGGGGCGTCGCGCCCATGGCGTAGAGATCGCCCAGGGCGTGATTGGCGGCGATGCGCCCGAACAGGTAAGGGTCATCGATGAAGGCGCGGAAGAAGTCGACGCTGTGTACCAGTGCCTGACCCTCGGGCACTCGCACGATGGCGGCATCATCCGGGGCATGCAGCCCGACCAGCACGTCCGGGTTCTCTCGTGGGGCAAGGCTCTGCAGCGCTCGGGAGAGCACGCTGGCACCGACCTTGGCGCCACAGCCGCCACAGCGCATCGCCAGCGCGGACAGGGCCTGATGCGCTTCCTGCTCATCCAGCTCGGCGGTCAGGCGCGGGTGGAGCCTGCCATCGCCGCCCTTGAGTGCCTGCCAGGCAGCGCTGATACGCTGTTGCAACCCGGCAAGGCCGCCGGTGTCCGCGGCGTTCTGCATGCTGGGCAGTTCATTGAAGCGTGCCATGAACTGGCGGTCGATATGATCCTTCCAGCGCCACAGCCACGGACGCAGCCACGGCGACACCAGCCCCAGATTGCCGCGTGAGGCAATGGCATCACGATCCCCGGTGCTGATCAGGGCCAGCCAGTGGGACTGCGGAATATAGGGATGTAGTGACTCTCCGCGCACGGCGCGGCGCAGGTTGTCAGCCAGCGGCCGTGATTGGCGCACGGCGAAGACGCCGGCCTTTTCACGCGGATGATTGACCTGATGCGCGATATCGCCCGCGGCGAAGATGGCATCATCCTCGAGCGTCTGCAGGGTATCGCGCACCTTGAGAAAGCCATCCTCATCCAGGCTCAGTCCTGTCTTCTCCAGCCAGCGTGCCCCTCCGGCGCGTGTCACCCAGATGGCCTCGTCGGCCGGATGGCGGCTGCCGCTGGCACTGATCAGCTGGCGCTGGGACGACGCCGTGGAAGCGTCTACAGCGGTGATCTCCTCACCGAAATGCACTTGGATACCGCGTTCGTGCAAGGTGGTGGCGAGTGCAGCGCTGATCTCAGGAGAATGCGTCGGCAACAGGCGCTGTCCGCGGGTGATCAGCGTCAGGTTCGGCGCGAGCGCAGCGGGCAACTCGGCGGCGAGGCGCTGCTGGATGGCCAGCAGCAGCTCGACCCCGCCGGCACCGCCGCCGACCAGCACGATGTCGAGAGGCCGCTCGGCGCTTCTGGCGCGCTCAAGCAGTCTCAGCCAGCGCTGCTGGAAGGTGCTGATCGGTTTGACCGCCACCACGGGGGCATCAGCCGCTTCGGGATCACCGATACCGTCGATGTGGGACAGGCGAGGCGTGGAGCCGATATTGATCGACAGCAGGTCATAGTCCACCGCCGGGCGCTCGGCGCAGATCACGCGGCGCTGGCCGCGGTCGATATCGATCACCTGATCCCGATAGAAGCGTGCGCCGGCGAACTGACACAGCCGACGCAGGTCGATATGCACATCATCAAAGGTGTAATGCCCCGCCACGTAACCGGGTAGCATGCCGGAGTAGGGCGTGTCGGTGTCGCGACAGATGACGGTGAGGCGTACGCCAGGCTCAGGCTGCATGGCGAAACGCATCAACACGCCAACATGGCTATGTCCCCCGCCGATCAGGACGATATCGCGCACGATGGGCGCCTTGGCAGGCATGGACGCAGATGGCATCAGAGGTCTCGATAGTCAGAAGAGGACGGGGATATTGAATAATGGGTAATGATATCAGGAGTCTAGCAACTTGAACTTTCTTGGTCATGCGCACCTGAGTCTGGCGGGCAGCGATAACTTCCTGTTTGGCAACCTGATTGCCGACGGCGTGCGCGGCAGTGACCTGAGCGGCTGGTCGCCTGAGATAGAAGCCGGCATCCGTTTCCATCGCCGCTGTGATGCGGTGATCGATGCCCATCCTGAGACTCGTTGGCTGTTGACTCAGGTACCGCCCGCGTCACGTCGTGTGGCAGGCATCGCCTTCGACATGATGTGGGATCACCTGCTGGCTGGTGAGATGCACGATGACGATATCGAGCGCCTCTATCGCCTGTTGGCGCGTGAGGAGGTGCCGTCACGCCTGTCGAGCCTCATCGAGTGGATTCAGATGCGCGATGCGCTCAGGCGCTATCAGGAGCTGGAGTTCACGCTCTCGACCATTGCCAGCATCGGCGAGCGCATGACGGCCAGACGCCGGTTACGCCAGACAAGTGATCCTCGCCAGCAAAGTGATCCTCGCCAGCAAAGTGATTCACGAAGGCAAAGTGATACGCGAAGGCAAAGTGATACGCGAAGCGGAAGGCGTACGCACAAGGTGGGGGATCTGGAAGCAGGCGCCAATCCGCTGGCGGACATGACGCCGTGGCTGGCGAATAACCGCGCGATGCTTGAGGACAGCTTCGCGCGGTTGTGGCCGGACATGCTGGCATTGCGCCAGACGCCCGTTATCTGATGATCAGGCTTGCGCTCAGCGCAGCTCCAGACGCGTGAAGGGCCTCAGGAGATACGAGAGCACGCTGCGCTCGCCGGTCTCGATGTCCACCGTGGCGACCATGCCCGGCTTGATCGGCAGCGTCTCGCCATTGTGCTCCAGCGCCGCGGTCTCGCTGCTGACCAGCACGCGATAGTAGCTTTCCTCACCCCGCGGCGTTTCCTCTTCCAGGGTGTCAGAGCTGATGCGCTCCACCTTGCCCTCCAGCGTGCCGTAGACCGCATAGTCGTAGGCGCTGATGCGAATCGTGGCCGGCATGCCCGGGGCGATGAAGGCGACATCCTGCGGGCGGATGCGCGTCTCGAACACCAGGGTGTCCTCCAGCGGGGTGATCTGCATGATCTCCTCGCCGGGCGGGATGACGCCGCCACGCGTGGTGATGGCGATGTTGTTGACCACGCCACGCACCGGCGAGAGCAGCCGGGTGCGATCCAGCTGATCACGCCGCTGCACGGTAGTCTCTTCCAGTGTCGCCAGTTCGGACTTCTTGTCGGCAAGCTCGGCGTAGGCATCCTGCAGATAGGTATTGCGGATCTCGGCCTGACGGCCCTTGAGTTCGGCGATCTCGCGATCCAGCTTGAGCATCTCCATCTCGCCCACGGCACGTCGCTTGACCAGCGGGCGGATCACCGCGAGCTGACGCTGGGCCGCAGTGATCTCCTTGCTGACCGCATTCAAGGCGCTGTCACGCTTCTTGCGCCGCGCCGTGAACAGCTCACGCTCGGTGGCCGTCAGCGCCTCGTTGTCACGCACCTCCTCCGGAAACTCGATGCTGGCCTTGTCCAAGACCTCGGCTTCCAGGCGTCCGATGGTCGCCCTCAGCGCCTGGGCCTGGCTCAGCGATTCCATGTAGGCCGAGCGGAAGCGGGTTTCATCGATGGCGGCCAGCAGCTGGCCGGCCTCGACGATTTCCCCCTCCCGAACCATGATCTCGTCGAGAATGCCGCCCTCCAGGCTCTGGATGGTCTGCTGGCGCGAGGAGGGGACTACCTTGGCTTCACCGCGGGCCACTTCATTGACTTCGGCCCAGCTGGACCATGCCACGAAGAGCGCTATCACCAGCAGGCTGGCCCACAGCAGCGGACGTGACCAGTGGCTTTCCAGTCTCTGGTCCGGGGCGCCCAGCTCACGTTTGATGAGTTCGGGGTCAAAACGCTGGCTCATGAGGCCTCCTGGCGCTGGCGAGATGAGGAGGTGGCCGGTGTCTTGCCGGCGGATTGTCTGGCCATGATCTGATCCAGCGGGCCGTCCATGACGCGCTTGCCATGGCGCAGTACCAGCGCGCGCTCGACCCAGCTGAGCAGCGACTTGCGGTGGGTGGCAAGCACCAGGGTGCGGCCGGCAAGCCACGGGCCAAGTGTCTTGATGACGTGCTGCTCGGTGGCCTGATCCAGCGAGGCCGTGGGTTCATCCAGCAGCACCACGACCGGGTCCTGCAGGACCAGGCGGGCAAGACCGAGGCTCTGACGTTGGCCGCCGGACAGGCTGTGGCGATCATGCAGCATCATGTCCAGCCCCAGCGGATGACGACGCACGAAGTCGCCCAGGCCGGTCATCTCGAGGACCTCCAGCAGACGCATGTCGCTGACATCCCGTCCGTCGATGCACAGATTGTCGCGCAGGGTGCCGCTGAACAGACTGATGTCCTGTGGCAGGTAGCCGATGGCACGCTGGCGATCGGCAGGGTCGATCTGACTCAGGGCGAGGTGATCGAGGGTCAGTTCACCGCTGGTAGGCGTGAAATAGCCGGCCAGCAGTCGCAGCAAGGTGCTCTTGCCGGCGCCATTGCCCCCCAGCAGCGCGATATGTTCACCGGGCGCGATGCTCAGGCGGTCCAGTGCCAGGGCTTCCGGGGCTTCCTCGTCGTAGCGCCAGTGCAGATTCTCGGCATGATAGTGACCGCGTGCCTGGGCGAGGCGCGCGAAGCGACGATTGATGGGACGCTCGATATCGGTCTCCATCAGCGCATCCAGCCCTTCCTTGGCGACCTTGACGTGCTGCCAGCGGCTCAGCAGCGCACTGATCTGCAGGGTCGGGCCGATGGCGCGCGACGACAGGATCGAGCAGGCGATCAGGGCACCGACGCTCAACTCGCCGGCCATGATCAGATAGACCCCGGCAATGATGACGCCGACGTAGGCCAGCTGCTGCATGCCGGTGCCCCAGCTGGTCAGCCAGGCGACGGCATGGCGGAAGGTGACGCCACGGTGGGTCTGCTCGGAGGTCAGGCGCTGCCATTGGCGACTGGCATGGCCTTCGGCGCGACAGGCCTTGAGGTTCTCGAGGTTGTCGAGGGTCTCGAGCAATACGCCATTCTTGACCGCGGATTCGCGCATGCCCTCCCGGGATAGGCGTGACAGCCAGGGTTGCGCCAGCAGTACGGGAATCAGCATCAACACGA
Source organism: Cobetia sp. 3AK (assembly GCF_029846335.1). Lineage (NCBI taxonomy): Bacteria > Pseudomonadati > Pseudomonadota > Gammaproteobacteria > Oceanospirillales > Halomonadaceae > Cobetia > Cobetia sp. 3AK. Next base: position 199,035 of record NZ_JARWKR010000008.1, read on the forward strand.
TGGCGGCCACCGGTACCCAGACCACCGGGCCGCCCAGCAGGGCGATCAGGCCCAGGAACAGCAGGGCGAAGGGCAGATCACCACAGGCCCCGAGGGTCGAGGCGGTGAAGAATTCGCGGATGGCATCGAAGTCTCGAATCTGGCTGGTCATCGCGCCGGTGGAGCGCGGCTTCGAGGCCAGGCGCATCTGCACGGCGTGGCGGAAGATGTGATCGTTGAGCTCGAGATCGATCTTCTTGCCCGAGTTCTCGATCAATTGCGCCCGCAGTGCGCGCAACAGCGCTTCAAGCGCGATGGCGAGAATCACGCCGATACCCAGCGCCCACAGCGTATCGACGGCACCGGTCGGCACCACACGGTCATAGACCTGCATCGCGAACAGGGCCGTGGCCACGGCCAGCAGTGCAGCGAGCGACGAGGACAGTGCGACTTCGGCGAAGACTCGCCAATGGGACTTGAGGCGTGATGTCAGCCAGTGACCCTGGCGGGTCTTGCTGTAACCTTCTGCGCGATCCAGCGAGATCTCGCCATGTGCGAACAGCGCAATGCCGGCGTATGCGGCGTTCAGCTCGGCCTGTGGCTGCCAGTATTCTCCCCCGGACAGCGGGTCGAGCAACTGATAGGCGGGGCCGCTGGGGGCTGCTTCCGTATCATCGTCTGCCGGGGTGTCGCTCGTGTCGGCATTCGACTCGCCGCTCGATTCGATGCTCGACGTTTCAGGCCACTGATGCGACGCCTCATGGGCCAGCAGGACGCGGCTGCTGCCATCTTCCAGCAGCACGACGCAGGGCATCAGGCTGGCAGGAATCTCGTCGAGGGGGGCCTGACTCAGACGTGCGGCAATGCCCTGGCGTGACAGGGCCTGCTCCAGATCCTGTGGCGCGAGCTGCCCCTTGGTCAGTGGCATGCCATGGTGCAGGCGTTCGAGGTCGATGCCGTGGCCCTGCAGGCGCAGCAACTGGCGAACGCTCTCCAGCAGCGGGTCGGGTCGGAAGGCCACCGGGGTATCGGCAGCAGACTGTACGGAGCTCATTGGCTGACTCCCTGGCTGACAGGCTGATGGGAATGGGACAGGTGAGCACTCGTCATCTCGGTTGTCGCGGCAGTGGTGGATGGCGCGCGAAGGGGGGAGGTGACCAGTGGCAGGGCGCCCAGCTGGGTCGCGAGGTCATATTGATCGGTGAGCAGCTGGGTGTTGAGCTCGATCATCTGACGACGCGCCGCGAAGATCTCGCTTTCGATGGTCAGCAGATCCTCGATATTGCGTGAGCCGGTGATGAACTGGTCCCGATAGCTGCTGCGCAGGCGCTCTCCGCTGCGTGCCTGCTGATCCAGTGCCTTGATGCGTGCCTCGACCGCTGGCTGACTGGCAGACAGTCGCTGGATCTGGCGGCGCAGCTCACGGGCCGTGGAGGCGGTCTCGAACTGGGCGGCGGTCAGGCGTGCGCGGTCCGCTTCAGGCTGGCGCAACGGCGTCAGGCCTTGGAAGACCGGGGCCTCGATGCGCAGGCCGATACTGGAGTCGCTGACCATGTCGTCGTTCGACTCATAACGTGAGCTTGTCGCCTCCAGTCGCAATTCCGGCCAGCGCTCGGCCTCGCTCAGGCTCAAGGCGTGGCGCGCGGCATTCTGCTGGCTGACATGACTGCGATAGGCTGGCGCGTTGGTGATGGCGGCATCGGTAGTGGCAGGGTCGCGGGCCAGGTCCGCCACGATCGGCAGTGGCTTCGGGGCGCTCAAGGTCACGCCCTGGAAGGGGCGTCCACTGAGAATCTCGAGTTCCTGTCGGGCGGTATCAGCATCGCCCTGAAGGCGTGCCAGCCATTCACGCGCACTGGCAAGGTCGACGGCGGCTCGGTCCAGCTCGACCCGGTCACCATAGCCCGAGAAGGTGCGATCATTGGCCAGCGTCTCGAGGCTTTCGAGCTTCTCGATGTAATCACGTACGCGGCGCATCATGGCGCGGTTGGCCCCGAGATCGATATAGGCGGTGATCGCCTCCTGGGCGATCTCCATGCGGGTCTGATCCAGGGTGTCACGCTCGACATCCCGCTCGGCCTTGCGTTGTTCGACCTCGGCTTCCACCTGCCCCCAGTCATAGAGCATCTGGCTCAGCGTGATGCGATACCCGCCTTCCGTGAAATTGTCCTCGGTGCCGACGCTGCTTTCCAGACGTGGCCAGTAGCCATCCTCGGCAATCTCGATATCCGTCCCTGCGGCCCGGACATTGGCCTGGGCGGCGTCGATGCGAGGGTCATGTCTGAGCACATCGCTCAAAACTTCGGCGAGATCACGTGTCGTCTGAGCACTGGCCGGTAGCGAACTCGCCAGACCGGCTGAGACGACATAGACGGCGATGGAAAGCCTCTTCATTCGTATGCGCAGAGTTGTTGCCTGTCCGATGGCGGACGGACAACGAAATAGGGTGGGCATCATGTCACTCCTTGGCCCCAGGGTGATCCCTGAAGTTGCGTCATCCTGACGCTTTATTCGTGTTCAGTGCGTACTTGTTCATCGGGAAGGCGCCCCCTGAGAGGCGCATCCCGGGACTAGCCGTTATTGGTATTCACGGTAACGTCCTGGTCGATATAGAGCGTTGCGTCACCCAGTTGATAAGTATCATAGGTGGTGCCGTTGAGGTCGGTCGTTGTCGCGGAAGATGTTGCCCCAGCCGCTTCCACGCTATCGCCCTCATCACCATCGATATACAGCTCGTTATCACTATCTGTAAGGTTCAGCACCGTATCGGCATCGATCTTGAGGCTGGTGCCGGTCTCACTGCTGGCCGAGATATCGAGAACTTCGATATTGGACGCCGTATTGACCGAAGCAGCCGTATCCAGCAGCGCTGTAAGGTCGATGCTTTCCCCGGTATTGTCGAAGCTCAAGGTATCAATGCCTGCGCCGCCGTCGACCTCGAAGGTGAGGGTGGATGTCACGAGGGTATCATCGCCATCACCGCCATCGAAGATATTGCTGCCAGCGCCGCCATACAACGTATCGTCATCATCACCACCAAACAGGATGTCATTGCCATCGCCTCCATTGATGACATCATTACCCTCACCGCCACGAATCAGATCGTTGCCGCTTCCGCCGGTGAGAATGTCATCACCGGCATAGCCGTAGAGCTGAACATCTATCAAGACAGAACTTTGATCGATGGTATTGCCGGTCGTATCGCCATCAAAGACAGAGTCACCATTACCGTCCAACACTCCAACGTCAGCCAGGGATGCGAGGCTTTGCGTTGTGCTGGCACCATCGGAATCAGTGGCAGTGATGGTGATGGAGTTGAGTACCTCCACATTAGCGATGCCATCGTTTAGAGCTATCGTCGATAGCAGTTCATTGATGGCGAGATTGTCGATATCGCCACCGTCTACGGCTGTGATGGTGATGCTGGCCTCGGGGGCCACCAGCCCCAGTAGTCCTGCACGACTTGTGGTCGTGAACTGCAGTCCCAATTCTGCAGCGAGTTCGCTGTTAGCCGTAAATTCAGGGCCGGTAAGTAAAGTGCCTCCCACCTCGACACTCAACAATGGCTCGAAGGTGATCGTGACGGATGCCAGATTTCCGTCAGCATCAGTGACGAACACATCGTTCTGGGAAAAGTCGATGAGCCCGAGCGCTTCGAACCCAATAAGCCCAAGTAACTTGCTGCTACTGGCGGTGACCTCAGGTGCAGAGTTTGTCGTCGTGTCCGGCTCTGTACCACCTTGGCCATTGAAGGTGACCTTGCTGCTAGCAGTATCACCGTCGCCATCAGTGACCGTGAAGTTTACATCGGAGGTGATGTCACCAAAGACCGTAGAGGAGTTGGCCTCATCAACGATTAGCTTGCCTTGCTCAAGCAAACTAGCAATGATTTCTTCATCAGTGGTGCTGTCGGCAACAAGGTTTACTCCTGTCAAGTCAATGTAATGATTGACTTGGCTTGCATCGTACCCAGAAGAGAATCCACCGCCGGTACTGATGGCGATAATGGTCTTATCCAGGCCAGCATCGTAAGTGATGTGCAAGAAGCTGGTGAGGTTATTGGCAGCATTGCCGAGACGCCACTCTCCTTGCAGCATGCCGGAAAGGTCGATGATATCGCCGCCGGCTTCACTCAGAGGCAGGCTGGTATCAAAATCGGTGATGGTGTCGGTAGCGATGCTGCCATCGCTGGTGATTTCATCGCCTGCTTCCCAGCGGAAAACGTCAACCCCAGCGCCGCCGGTAAGTGTATCGTCACCTGTTCCACCGATGATCAGATCACTACCACCACCGCCATTGAGTATGTCATTTCCTTCTCCACCGCGGAGAATATCTGCCTGTGCGCTGCCGGTGATCTCATCGTCGCCAGCGAAGCCGTAGAGGCGGGCACTGCCGGTTTCTGAGGCTGCAGTCAGTTCTCCTGTACCCTCAGTATCTTCAATTACAGCCGCGGTAGTGCTGTCAGTACCGTCGAGCACACTGAGACCAATTAGCTCACTGACATCAGTACTGTCGCTAAGCCCACCACTATCCTTGACTGTGAGAGTTGTTTCGCCAAGTGCATCAACGTCTATGGTTCCATCTGACGTTATGACAACAGTAGCCAAAAATTCATTGAGCACCTGCTGATCAATTATCCCGCCACCCACTTTCTTAATCGTTAGGGTAGAGGCTCCAATTAAAGTAATAGAACCAATCCCAAGATTAAATTCGATACCTGTGGTATCAAGCGTGACCATGAGTCCAAGTTCGTCGGCAAGCTCCTGTGAATAGCCGAGTGTCACATTGGGTGACAATACGTTGAGTCCAAGAAGTGCGGATTTCTCGATCACGACTTCAGTGATGTTATTGTTGGCGTCACTGACACTCAAGTCTTGAGTGCCTGCCAGGTCAATAAGCCCTAGCGCTTCAATATCGACGATGCCCAGCAAGCCGCCTTGGCCACTTATCGTAGCTTCTGGTGCGCTATTCGGACTATCGGCAATAGTGGAGCTACCACTATTGTTATAGGTGTAGGCACCTGTCTCGACGTTGATCGTGAGAGTCTCACCAAGCACCGTTTCTATCGTCAGAATACCATCGGTGATAGCAATCGTATTACTGACGTCGATATCTATGAGCTCAGAGCTACCACTCACAGTGGCGCTTGATAGATCATCGGATACAGTGAAGGTGACACCGTGAATAGTGGTCTGCTGAACATAACCACCATCCGCACCGAATCCCCCATCATCACCGAGGGCTGAGCCTTCATAGTCAGTATTGAGAGCAGATACGACAACGAACTGGTTCGCTTTAACCGTTGGGATATCATCCACGACCTTGATGCTGATATTGCTGGAGAGACTGGTGGCCCCATCGTCCAGTTGGACGCCAACGTCAAAGGTGAGGCTATCAGCACCTTCGAGTTGATGATCAATTCCTTGCTGGATAGCCGTTGTGTAGTTGCCGTTATCATCGATAGTGATTGTGATGAAAGCAGATTCAATACCGGTATCTTCATCGGTATAAATCGCCTGCAGAGTCTTGCTATCCGCAGACAGGTTCCAGATAAGTAGCTGGCTTTTTGCCTCAATATCAACTGTTGTAGGCTTCACTAGTGTGAAACTGGCATCAGTTGATACATTACCGAAAGACAATGCGCCATTATCAGTAGCAGAAGTAATATCTGAATCGCTATCAGATGCAGGTGCGATAGCAAAGCTTCTGAACATCCTTCCTGCAGCAGGGGCTGCACCAATACCATCTTCTGTTATCGCTGAACTCCCAGATTCGATGAAGGGTATTGTGCTCACTGTAATTGAGAACGTATTCGAGGAGTTACTGACGTTTCCGGCTATATCGGTTGTAACAGCGCTGAAGGTATAGTCACCATCGGCGAGTGCCTCAGCTGGCATGAATGTCCAGTTACCACGGCCATCGACATTTATAATGTCCACGACTTCTGAACCGTTGTAGAGAGTCAGAGTGCTATTGGCTTCCGCAGTACCCTCAATAAGAGGAATTGTGTCATTGGTGCTATCACCATCGGCAAGAGGGCCTGTCGATGTCTCCACATCATCGATGATGCTGACGATGATCGGCGCATCCGGCACCTCGGTGTCAATCACGATGGCCTGCGAGGCAACCGGGCCGTCATTGCCGGCGGCGTCCTGC
>NZ_JARWKR010000009.1:0-165805 GCF_029846335.1 Cobetia sp. 3AK
CGTAGACTTCCTGCTCGCTGAGGTTGCCTTGATCGCTGCGCGTGTCCTGGCCGGAACGTTTTTCCAGGCCCGGCTGCTTGTAATCGAAGGTGCCGAGGCTGACGCGCGTCGGTTGCTGCTGACGGCGGCCGCTCCACTGGGTGATGGAATCTTCCAGTTCGGTGGCGTCCTGGCGATGGAAGCGGATGACTTGTGGCTCGACCGGTGCGCAGGTCGCGACATCGTCGGTGATGACGAGGCGGTGGCCATTGAAGTCGCTGTCGTCAGAGGCGTGTTCGAAGTAGTAGAACAGCCCTTCCTGCTCCATCAGGCGATTGACAAACTGGAAGTCGCTCTCGCGATACTGCACGCAGTAGCTGCGCGCCGGATACTCGCGGCGCAGATCCAGCCGCCAGCCGCCCTGGGCTTCACCTTGCGCGATGGCGTGATTCGAGAACACCGACTCGATGACCTCGACCGCGGTGAGGTCCTGGAAGATGCGGCTGTCGCGGCCGAGCTTGAGCATCGCCATCCACGGCACCAGCGTCAGCTGGTAATAGAAGACGCCACCGTCCTCACCGAGCAGCGCGGCGGACTCGACCAGCCCCGAAAGCTCGCGGTAGCTGCCATCGGCCTGACGCACCGAGAGCGCCGCCGGCTGCGCCATCAGGGTCTTGAGCTCGATATCGCCGTTCTGGGAGATGCAGTCGAGGGTATAAGCGAAGGGACGCGACATACGCTCTTCCCCCACCAATCGATGCGGGATGAAGTCCGCGCCACTCATCTCAAGCGTGAGCAGGCGCTCGTTCTGGCTCAGTGAGACATCAAACGACGACAGCAAGGCGTCGAGTACCCATGAATCTGACATGTTCTGCATCCCTGGCAATTGACGTAGACGATGGCCTGAGGTCACTGGCCCGTCCCTGGCTCTCGATCAGGTGGCACAGCATATAGGAATGCTCTCATTTAGTTAATGACTGAACAGAGTGAACACTTACGCTGAAAGCGCGTTAATTCCAGCGAAAGATGCGCCATGAAGGGCCAGAAAGAGGCAACTCAAATGTGGGAATTCTCGCCTGACATTCCTGCACGCGCGTCATGACATCGTGTCAGAACCAACGGCTTTCCCACTCTCTTTTCGCCGGCAGCATGTAGCGTGAAGCACTGCCATGGCAGATGACATCGCTGAACAGGACATGCCCCAGGATGCCAGCGGAAATCTCTCGATGGCATGGCCGCCGCCACAGGCAGGCATGACAGCCATGGAAGACATGACGATCAAGGTAGTCCCGATCAAAAATTCCATATAAGGAATTTAACTTCCGTATGTGAAAAACAGTTTGACAGTCTTGGCACCGCTTCATAGCCTGTAAGCCAAATTCAGGAGGAGTGATGCATGCGCACTGACAAGAACTTCATCAACAACGAATTCGTCGCCTCATCCCAGGGCGAGATGATTTCGGTCTACAACCCGGCCACCGAAGCACTGGTAGGTCAGGTGCAGGCAGCAACCACTGACGAAGCGCTTGAAGCGGTGAGCATTGCGGCCAAGGCTCAAAAGGACTGGCGTGCCAAGACCAGCACCGAGCGTGCCGGCTACATGCACAAGCTTGCCGAGGCCCTGATGGCGCGCAAGGATGCCATCGGCCAGGCATTGGCAGATGAGTCGGGCAAGAGCCTGGAAGACGCCACCAATGAAGCCGTCTACGCCGCCGACATCACGCGCTACCACGCTGAGTGGGCACGTCGTATCGAGGGCGAGATCGTCCCCAGCGACACCCCCAATGAAAGCCTGCTGCTGCAGCGTGAGCCCATCGGCGTCGTGGCCTGCCTGATTCCGTTCAACTACCCGGTGTTCACCCTGCTGCGCAAGATTGCCCCGGCGCTGATCACCGGCAATGCCGTGGTCGTGCGTCCGAGCAACAACACCCCGACCTCCGCCTTCGAGATCGCCAAGGCGATCCAGGATGCCGGCATTCCGGCAGGCATCGTCAACATCCTGGCGATGGACCACGGCACCGCGGAAGCCGTCTGCACTCATCCCAAGGTGGGCATGATCACCCTGACCGGCAGCGTCGGTGCCGGTCGCAAGGTACTGGAATATTCCCAGGTCAACATCGCCAAGTCCTCGTTGGAGCTGGGCGGCAAGTCACCGGCCATCGTCGAGCCGGATGCCGATCTGGCCAAGGCAGCGGCACAGATCGCGGCCTCTACCCTCACCAACTGTGGCCAGCTGTGCACCGCCATCGAGCGTGTCTATGTGCACGAATCCGTCTATGACGATTTCGTCGCCCAGCTGAAGCAGCAGATGGAAGGCGTCAAGTTCGGCAACCGTCTGGACGATGCCAGCCTGATGGGGCCGCTGATCAACGAGAATTCGCGCCTCAACATCCATCAGATGGTGGAACGCGCTATCGATGACGGCGCCACTCTGGAAATCGGCGGCTATATCCCCGAGGGCAAGGGTCACTTCTACCCGCCGACCCTGCTGACCGGTTGCCGTCAGGACATGGAGATCGTGCAGGAAGAGATCTTCGGTCCGGTGCTGCCAGTGCTGACCTACCGCGATATCGATGAAGCCCTGGAGCTGGCCAACGATCACCAGTTCGGCCTGGCCTCCGTGGTCTTCACCGAGAACTATCGCACTGCCATGAAGGTCGCCAACAACATCGAAGCCGGCGAGCTCTACATCAACCGCACCCCGGCGGACCCCTACCAGGGCTACCACGCCGGCTGGAAGCGCTCTGGCCTAGGCGGTGATGATGGCAAGCACGGCATGCTCGACTACACCCAGACCCGTCTGGTCGTGATGAACTACTGATCACGCCATTCCGTCTTGCCTGTCACGCCTCCGGGGGGCCCTCTCCCCGGAGGCGCTGACGCCCTACCCCATTTCTTTACCGGAAGCGCGCTGTTGGCGTCGAATGACGGCATGCCAGGCAGTGCGCTCCCACACCATCCTGCTAGCCAGTGACCACTGAAAGGCCTGCCACCATGAAAGTTGTCAGTTGCGAGACTCACATCGTCGCCACTCCGCCGCCCCACGTCGGCGGCATGTACTGGATCTTCGTCCAGCTCCGTACCGCTTGCGGCATTGAAGGGGTCGGAGAAGTCTATGCCGCCACCTTCCATCCGGAAGTCATGAGCAAGGCGATCGCCGATGTCTTCTCGCGTTATCTGGAAGGCAAGAACCCGCATCATATTGAACGCCTGTACCGCGAAGCCTTTTCCAGTGGCTTCACCCAACGCCCTGATCTCACCATGATGGGCGTGCTGAGTGGTCTCGAGATGGCCTGCTGGGACATCGTCGGCAAGGCGGCTGGCCTGCCGGTCTATGAACTGATCGGTGGCAAGGTCCACGACAAGCTGCGTTCCTACACCTACCTGTACCCCAAAGATGCACGCGGCAACTACGACTATGACAACGTCGAGCTGGCCGTCGAGTGCGCACTGGAGAACAAGGAAAAGGGCTTCACCGCATTGAAGTTCGATCCGGCCGGCCCCTACACCGCCTACTCCGGCCAGATGCTGTCTCTGGAAGGCATGGACAAGAGCGCCACCTTCTGCCGCCGCATCCGCGAAGCGGTCGGCAACAGCTGTGATCTGCTGTTCGGCACCCACGGCCAGATGACACCGGCATCTGCCATTCGTCTCGCCAAGTATCTCGAGCCCTATGACCCGCTGTGGCTGGAAGAGCCGGTACCACCGGGACAGAGCGAAGCCATGGCGCGCGTGGCAGACCACACCTCCATTCCGGTCGCGACCGGTGAGCGCCTGACCACCAAGTACGAATTCCACGATGTGCTCAAGAATAACGCGGCCTCCATCCTGCAGATGAACCTGGGGCGCGTCGGCGGCATTCTGGAAGGCAAGAAGATCGCGGCGCTGGCAGAAGTCTATTACGCCCAGATCGCCCCGCATCTCTACAACGGCCCGGTCGGCGCCGCGGCCAGCATCCAGCTGGCGACCGCCACGCCCAACTTCCTGATTCAGGAAAGCATCGGCACCTGGGATGGCTTCCACGCCGATGTGCTCAAGGAGAAGATCGAGTGGCGTGATGGCTACATCATCCCCTCCACCAAGCCGGGCCTGGGGGTCGAGCTGGACATGGACGTGGTCAAGACCAATTCGCCTTACACCGGCCGGACCCTGCACCTGAGCATGGACCCGCGTCCCTATGACGTGAAGGAACAGTCCAGCACCGACTGGAAGCGCAAGCCGGAGGCGTAACGCCGATGCAATACGATTTCATCATTGTCGGTGCCGGGTCGGCGGGGTGCATCCTCGCCAACCGGCTGAGCGCCAACGGTCGCCACAAGGTGTTGCTGCTGGAAGCCGGCGGCAAGGACACCTCGCCCTGGATCAAGGTGCCGGTCGGGTTCGCCAAGACCTACTACAACCCGACCTACAACTACATGTATTACAGCAAGGAAGAAGCCGCGATGGGGGGCCGCAAGATCTATACCCCACGCGGCAAGGTGCAGGGTGGCTCAGGCTCCATCAATGCGATGATCTACGTCCGGGGCCAGGCCTCGGACTTCGATGACTGGGCGCGCGCCGGCAACGAGGGCTGGTCCTATCGCGAGGTACTGCCCTACTTCAAGCGTCTTGAATGCCACCCGGATGGCGATACCGAGTATCGCTCCGGCCAGGGCCTGATCGGCATCACGCCGCTGAAACATGGCGCGCACCCGATCTGCCAATCGTGGCTGGAAGGGGCCCGCGAGCTGGGTTACACGCTCAATGATGATTTCAATGGCGAACACTTCGAGGGGGCTGGCATCTATGAGGCCAACATCCGCAAGGGACAGCGGGATTCCAGCAATACCGCCTACCTGAAGCCGGCGCTGTCACGCGACAACCTCACGCTCAAGCATATCTGTCGGGTGGAGCGCGTGACGCTGGAAGAGACGCCCGATGGCGGCAAGCGTGCCACGGGTGTTGCCTACCGGCGTGATGACGAAGTCATCGAGGTGACGGCGCGTCGCGAAGTCATTCTCTGCGCTGGCGCGGTGGACTCCCCGAAGCTGCTGCAGCTTTCGGGGATCGGCGAGCGTGAGGCGCTGGCCACGCATGGTATCGAGACACAGGTAGACCTGCCGGCCGTCGGTCAGAATCTGCAGGACCACCTGTGCGCCAGCTACTACTACCGCGCCAATCGCACCACACTGAATGATGACTTCGCGTCCTTCTGGGGCCAGGCCAAGGCGGGACTGCAGTATCTGATCAACCGCAGCGGGCCGCTGGGCATGAGCGTGAATCAGGCCGGAGGATTCTTCCGGGGCAGCGAGGCGGAGCCAGAGCCGAACATCCAGCTCTACTTCAATCCGATGTCCTACCAGATTCCCAACGACCCGAGAGCCAAGCTGACACCGGAGCCATATTCCGGCTTCCTGCTGGCCTTCAATTCCTGCCGACCGACCAGCCGTGGCAGCATTTCACTGTCCTCGGCAGACCCGGCAGACCCGGCGACGATCTGCCCCAACTACCTCAGTACCCAGAAGGACATCGATGAGGTGATCCAGGGCAGTCGCCTGGTGCGCAAGCTGATGGGCGCACCGGCACTCCAGGCCATCACCGAGTGCGAGGTCGCCCCGGCCGAGACGGTCCAGGATGAGGACAGCATGCTTGCGTATTTCCGCTCCCAGGGTGGCTCCATCTATCACCTGTGCGGTTCCTGCACGATGGGGCCGGACAAGGCCACCGCCGTGGTCGACAGTCAGTTGAAGGTGCATGGCGTGTCAGGACTGCGCGTGATCGACGCTGCCATCTTCCCCAACATCACCTCCGGCAACCTGAATGCGCCGGTGATGATGGTGGCGGAAAAAGGCGCGGATCTGGTGCTGGCCGACCACGCAGACTGACCCGGCGGATAGCCGCCAACCCCACGAACGGCCCATGGGTCTGGTACCCTATGGGCCGTTCCCCTTTCCACGGATGGGCGATGCAGCCCGAGGCATCGCCCTTCCGTCGTCACAGTGTCACAGCCTTCGGTCAGAAGCCGCCTGTGACCGAGATTCGCGTTTCGGAGTGACCCCGCGTTCATGAATCACGAGAAGACCAAAGCCCCTGCCGTCGACCACAGTGTCATGATTCTGGATCTGCTTGCGGCAGCTTCCTACCCGCTGACGCTCTCGGAAATCTGTGAGTCCACCGGCATCTCGCCCGCTACCGGTCACCGCGTGATCAATTCCCTGCTGCACCATCAGCTGGTCGCTCACGATCCCGGTCGCAAGAAGTCCTATTGCATCGGCTCGCGCATCTTCCAGATCTCCTCGACGATCTACAACAAGCAGAGCCTGATCCCGGTCTTCTACCCCATCGCGGAGATTCTCAAGAACGAGATTCATCGCTCGATCTTCCTGTGCATCCCCATCGGCGACCAGGTGGTGGTGATCTCGAAGGTCGATGCCTCCGGCAGTGGCAGCTACAACCTCTATATCGGCAAGACCATGGCTCAGCACGCCTGCGCCGCCGGCAAGGCGATTCTCGCCATGCGCCCCGAGAGCTCGCGTCAGCTGTACCTGGAGGCTGCGACGCGTATCACGCCCGAACTGGCCGAACGCCGTGACGAGATGGATGCCGAGCTTGAGCGTGCGCAACGCCTCGGGTATGCCGTATCCAGTGGCGATGCCGAGGGACAATTGAGCTGTATCGCCGCGCCTGTACTGAACATGCGCAATGAGCCCATCGCTGCCATCAGCGCCGTCATCAGCCAGGACTGGCTGAATCCGCAGCAGGCACGCGCCTACTCCAAGCATCTGGTCCAGGCGGCGCGCCAGCTGTCCTCGCGCATCATCTGAGGCCGAAAACGTTGCCTGGCGAGCCCGTCATGCTGCACCGCACAAAGTCTTGCCACTATATATAGGTATTTTCAGCACCCAGCGATCTGACAGACGCGATGGGCGTTGCTCTGATAGCGAAACGCGGCTGCGACAGCCGACAAGTACCTTGAGGGCGCCTTTTGTCGATGGCGCGAATGCAAGATACCCGTGATTCACGGGCCACTCTGGCCTCACGAATCACGGGTATCTTGCGTGGCATCACGGCGGCGCGGCCCGCCTTCTGTCAGGCGATGGCCGGCGCCCCGAGCAGTGCCTTGACCTCGACATATTCCGCCAGGCCTTCGTCACCCCATTCGCGGCCATTGCCGGAACGCTTGTAACCACCGAAGGGGGCATCGAAGGAGAACTCTGCCCCTTGCAGATAGCATTGTCCTGCCTGCATGCAGCGGGCGATGGGCAATGCTGCCTCGGCGTCACGCGCATAGACCGCAGATGACAGGCCATAGACGCTGTCATTGGCGATGGCGATCCCCTGCTTCACGTCGTCGTAGGGAAGGATGCACAGCACCGGGCCGAAGATCTCCTCGCGGGCGATCTCCATTTCATTGCTGACATTGGTGAAGATTGTCGGACGCACATAGCAGCCCTTCTCGAGCCCTTCGGGCGGCTCGACGCCACCGAGCGCCAGCTCGACACCATCATCGATGGCACGCTGCACCAGATGCAGGACACGTTCGCGCTGACGCTCGGAGACCAGCGGCCCCATGGTGGTCGCCGGGTCGTTCGGGTCACCCACCACCTGCTCATTGGCGATCTCGACCGCCAGGCGGGTCGCCTCTTCCAGTCGCGAACGCGGCACCAGCAAGCGAGTGAAGGCGTCGCAGGTCTGGCCGGTGTTGGCCATCACGTTCTCGACGTTCAAGCGCACGGCCGCGGCCAGGTCGGCATCTTCGGTCACCAGCAGCGGCGACTTGCCACCCAGTTCCTGACAGACCCGCTTGACGGTGGGCGCGGCACTCTCGGCGACCTTGCTACCGGCAATGGTGGAGCCAGTGAAGGACACCATATCCACTTGCGGATGGCCGGACATCACCGGACCGATCTCGCTGCCCTCGCCCGTCACCACATTGAAGACACCTGCAGGCAGACCGACCTTCTCGAAGATCTCGGCCATGATGAAGTCCTGCAGTGGGGTCTGCTCCGCCGGCTTGGCGATCACGGTGCAGCCTGCCGCCAGCGCCGGGGCCAGCTTGCCGATCAACTGATGCAGCGGATAGTTCCACGGATTGATCAGCGAGCAGACGCCGATGGGCTCGCGCATCAGGGTCACATCGCCCTTGCGCTCGTCCTCTTCCATCTGGAAGGCGCGTTCGGCGTAGTAACGCATTCCCTCGATGGGGCCTTCCACGTGCAGCGCGCCGGCCAGTTGCACCGGGCAACCCATGGTGAGCACCTGGACGTCGCGCAGCTCATCGAAGCGACGCTGCATCTCATCCGCTGCCGCCATCAGGATGTCGTGGCGTTCCTGCGCGGATGTCGTGGACCAGGCAGGCAGCGCCTGACGTGCTGCCATGATGGCAGCCTCCACATCCTGCTCACCGGCGCGCGGCACACTAGCGCACAGCTCGCCGGTGGCCGGATTGATGACCTCCATGCGCTCGCGCCCGAAGGGTGTCTGCCAGTGGCCATTGATGTAGAAGTTGTCGTGATGTTGCATGCCAGACCTCTCGTTGCTGGTGGGAGATAACACTCTCCCTGAGGGTGAGTCTCAAACGCAAATGCCCCGGAGGCCATTCGCACGGCACCCCGGGGCAGTCTTCACGGCTCAGCTGCGGCCGGTAACGCCGACCTCGTAGCCGACTTCTTCCGGCTCGTCATCGGTCAGCTCTGCCGGGAAGCCGGTGCCGAGCACACGGACATCGGCGGCTTCCTCGAGACGACGGATGATGTTGGATGACCACTCACGCGGGCCGAAGCGTTCCTGACCATCGCGGAAGATGTCCATCAGCATCGGGGAGATTTCCAGCGGCACGTCCAGGTTCCTGGCCAGGGTGTCGAACAGGCCGACATCCTTGAGCACCAGATCCATGGTGAAGCTGATGTTGCGGCTCCCGTTCAGGATGACCTGGGACTCGGTCTCGTGGACGAAGGAGTTGCCTGAGGAAATCTTGATCGCCTCATAGGTGGTGTTCATGTCCATGCCGGCCTTCTTGCAGACGGTCAGGGCTTCGGCCACGGCGCACAGGTTGGCGGTGGCCAGGTAGTTGGTCATCACCTTGAGCACCGAGGCGGTGCCCAGTTCACCGGTGTGCAGGACACGGCGACCCAGGTTGGTCAGCACCGGCAGCACCTGCTCGAAGGATTCGCGGTCACCGCCGACAAAGATGGAGATGTTGCCAGTGGCGGCGCGGTGGCAGCCGCCAGAGACCGGGGCTTCCAGTGCCTTGGCACCGGTGGCCAGCACCTTGTCGGCGATGCGACGCAGTTCGCCGTCATCGGTGGTACTCATCTCGAGCCAGATCTTGCCTTCGCACAGACCGGCAATGATGCCGTCATCGCTTTCCATCACGGCGCTGCAGGCAGCCGGAGACGGCAGGCAGGTGATGACCATGTCGTTGGCTTCGGCGAGTTCCCTGGAAGAATCCGCCCATTTGGCACCCTGCGCGAGGAAAGGCTTGGCGGCTTCCGGGTCAAGGTCACGCACGGTGACGTCATGCCCATTGCGCAGCAGGCTACCTGCCAGCTTGCCACCCACGTTACCGAGACCGATGAATCCGACTTTCATGTGCTGTCCTCTCTGCTGTCTGCCTGCTGGCTGACCGGTGTACTGCACAGGACCGCTCGGGACGGAGGGGAATCCTGTCCGGTGTGGCCCATGTCATCTTGAGGCTCACCCTACTGGCCGACCTGCCTGCCAACAATTCATAAGAATTTGGCGATTGGTAACAATTTTTGTGAGCCTGCCTAGACCCCGCGCCTCCGCACAGCACTCCGCGATCCGCGATCCGCCCACAAACGTCATAGCCTCATGCGCCAGACCCCAGAACCAGATGTCGGAAACAAGAACGCCACCCGAAGGTGGCGTTGTCACGTAACCGCTCTCGCTCTGGCGGATCAGGTAGGCACGCTGCAACTCTGCGACGCCAGCCAGCCAAGGAGGGTCGCGACGCGCGGATTCCGCTCCAGCTCGCGGTGACAGACAGCACCCCATTCACCGCGCCCGGTCGTCACCTGCCCGGTCGGGTTGATGAGTCGACCGTTCGCCAGGTCATCGTCGGCAAAGGGCCCGTTGACCAATGCCACGCCCTCCCCCCGCGCCGCCATCTCCAGGGCGACGGCCAGGGTGTCGACCACGATGCAATTGCGGGTAGGACAAGGGCCTAGCGACAATGCCTCGAAGTAACTCTCCCAATTCCAGCCCTCGGTGTAGACCCCGATCAACGGCAGCGTCTTCAAGGCATCCGCGGGGACCGGGCGTGCATCGTCGCCCAGCAGCTGGGGGCTGCAGACCGGAAAGAGGCGTGACTCGAACAACGGCTGCCAGTGGAGGTGATCCGCCAGCGGCGCATCGCGGAACACGATACCGACATCGGCATTGGCCTCATCGAACTCCCAGCCGAGACTGCACGTCATCAGCTTGAGCTCGACTTCAGGATGCATGGCCTGGAAATGCGACAAGCGAGGTGCCAACCAGCGAATCGAGGTCGTCACATAGACCTGAATCGTCAGCGGCTGGGCATGCTGCATCTGGCGCAGGGACTCGGCGCCTTGCACCAGACCCGCCAGCGCTTCACGCACCACCGGATAGAAACGCTCGCCAGCCGCCGTCAGCACCACATGACGGCCTTCACGGGCAAACAGTTTCACCTCCAGACTCTCTTCGAGACGCTGAATCTGGTTGGCGATGGCCGGATGCGTCAGGTTCAGCTCCTCGGCAGCCGCGCGGAGACTCAGCAGACGCGCAGCCGCTTCAAACCCTTTCAGCGAACTCAAGGGCGGCAGTTTCTGCAGTGGCAGAGGGGTTGGCATAGACGACACTCACGAAAGGCGAAAGGCGAGCAGGAAGCAACCGGTACCCATGAACGATAGACCTTCTCGACGCTCTCTCCCGTTCACGGCACACGGCCGCCCTCTGACCCTCTTTCGCCATGAGACAATGGCAAAGCGGGTGACCGTCGCTGACAGCCACCCGCACAATTGACCTCATGTTACCAAAGCCGCCATGCCGCGTAATGCCGATGCGCGTCGGCAAGCTACCTGGGTCCGGCTCCGCCGGCCTGACTCAACCGGCCTGACTCAGACGGCCTGGCTCAGCAGACGCTCATCGAAGGGATAGTCCGACAACAGCTCCACCTGACCATCGTCACGAATGTACAGCTGCTCTTCGAGCTTGACGCCTTCGCCGCCGGACTCATGTCCGATATAGCTCTCCACGCATAGCGTCATCCCAGGCTCGAGAATGCCGTCGTAACCCTTGTCCTCGATATCCTCGCGATGAACGATGTAGGGATACTCACCGTTCATCCCGACACCATGCGCCAGGGCAAAGTAGCGACGCGCGCGATAGCCGGGAGGGATGCGCCAGGCACGTTCGGCGTATTCCTTGAAGCTGACCCCCGGCTTGAGATTTTCCATGTTGGTCTGGATCTGGTCATACGCCATGCGATAGAGCGATTTCTGCTCGGCGCTGGCCTCACCCGCGCCACACAGGAAGGTTCTCGAGAAATCCGCGTAGTACCCGTAACGCCCGACCACATCGGTATCCAGCGCGACCAGTTCTCCCGCCTGGATGATCCGGTCGGAACATTCCTGGAACCAGGGATTGGTGCGCGGCCCGGAATTCATGAGGCGGGTCTCGATGAAGTCGGCGTCTGTCTCGATGATGTGCTGATGCAGTCGGGACCAGACGTGATTCTCGGTGACCCCAGGCCGTATGGAGGCCTCCAGTTTGCGCACTCCCTCCTCGACCGCTCTCAGCGAGGAGCGAATCATCTTTATCTCGTTGGGTACCTTGAAGGCTCGCGCCTGCTCCAGAGGCTCCTGAGCATCCAGCACCTGATAACCACGCTGCTCGAGCATGAAAGCGGCTTCCGCGGTTGCGCTTTCGATGGCGATCCGCTCACCTCCGCCGCACTGACGCACCAGATCGATGATTTCATCCGCCCAGGCTCTGGTGACGGCTTGTGTATTCTTCTCGTTGAAGTAATAGGAAATCGCCTTGGCTGGGCGAATCTCGTCCACGGTCGGTAGATGGCTGGCCAGGTGTTCGCACCCCGAGAACTCGAACAACACGACCGGCCCTGCGGCGGGGACGAATACGTAACGAGCGGGATTGCGCGAACTGTACACCTGCATGTTGCGGGACCCGGTGGCATAGCGGACGTGTGCCGGGTCGAACAGGACTGCCGCCGTGATATCGCGTCGGGCCAACTCCTGGCGAACACGCGCGAGTCGGTCACATTGGATCTGCGCAATCTCTTCCGACGTCGGTTCGCAGTCTTCCAGTGCATGGGTCGGAGCGAGGATGCCCATCGCCGTCAGGTCCATTTTCATGTGGGATGCCCTGTGGGAAGTGTTCGATCAAGCGCCCAAAAGGCGCATGCAAGTTGAGAAGGCGTCACGGGAATACCGGACATCGATCAGTCGAGCAGACCGTCGGCGCGCTGGACGTATCGGGCTTCCGCCAGAATGTGCTGCTCCGAGACGCGCCCATACAGCTGGCGCGTGCGTTCCAGTCGCCCCACCACTCCCGGCGTTTCGGAATAGGCGAAGATCGCCGTCAGTCGGGGCACCTCACCCGACACCTGCGTGACGCGGTGCAGACTGAACCGCCCCTTGAACAACTGCAGATCCCCCGGGTTGAGACTCAGGGTCTTCACCGCTTCACGCGACTCTCCCCGGATCACTTCGCCCACGGCAGCGTAATGCTCATCGTTGGGGGTGCGGATGCCGGAACAATACTCAAACTGACCACCGCTCTCGGGCTGTTGGGTCATCATGGTGACGATGAATTCGTTGGTGTCGTAGTGCCAGGGTTGCTCGGTGCCCTCTGGCAGCACGTTGAGCACGAGCCCGGCAAAGGGGTCGGCATACTCGTACACCCGCTCGCGCCCAAGGCAGGCCGACACCAGTTGCTTCATGGCCTGCGAGACGTACAGCCGCTGCATCAGGCTATCGGCAGGAATCATGTCGCGCGTCACGAAGCCACTGGTGCGGGTCATGAACAGGCGACGCGGATCCTGGTGGGGCAAGCGGTCGTCATCGGCCGTGAAATAGGCATTCACCTCGCGAGTGTTGAAGAACGCGCACTCGGCGAGGCGAGCCGTTTCCGCTTGCATCTGCGCAAGGCGCTCTGGACGCAGAAATCCTCTCAATACGGCGCAACCCTCACGTTCAAGATCTTCACGCGCCTTGGCGATCGTGGCCTCAAGCGCTGGAGATCGGGGGTCATGCAGGGGGTAACGCTCGGTATCGACCAACGCGGAGAGATCGACGGTCTCGGCATCGGCCAATGGCGGGGGCATCGCGGAAGTCAGGTCATTCACGGAGGTATCCTCACGTCATGGGTCTGGGGGGACAAGACAGCTCGTGGGTCAGGCACTATGCTGGCCAGAATCCATGCATTTGAGAAACGAGTCATTCCAATGAAATCCATCGGCAGACCCGATACAACAAGCGTGAACGCGCCTCGCCCCTTGCCCTCGCTGGATACGGATCTGCTGCTGGCATTCGTGACGGTGGCCGACAGCGGGAGCTTCACTCAGGCGTCACGCCATCTGCACCGTACCCAGTCCACCGTCAGTCTGCGCATCAGTACTCTCGAGGAACGACTCGGCTACCGACTGCTGATACGCACCAGTCGTCATATGGAATTGACCGATGCCGGCCGAACGTTTCTTCGCTACGCACGCCGCATCCTGCAATTGCAACGTGAAGCCGTGGCTGCCCTCGGTGAAAACGATCAACCGATCACGTTGCGCCTCGGCTTGCCGGAGGACTACGCCACCACCTGGCTGCCGCAGCTATTGGCACAGATCAGTGAGCGTCATCCCCAGATCCGGCCACACATCCACTGCCGGATGTCCACGGAACTGCTGGAACAGCTCGATGCCGGTCAGCTGGATCTGGTCATCGCGGTCAGTCACAACCAACAACGCCAGGGGGAGTTGCTGTCTCGCGAGCCTGTGGTGTGGGCGGCGCATCAACGCTTCGTGCTGGATCCCTGCGCTCCGCTGCCATTGGCACTGTTCCCTGAGCAATGCATCTATCGCGAACGGGCCTTGTCCGCCCTGACGCAGGCCGAACGCAGCTGGCGTATCGATTCCACCAGTCAGAGCCCCAGCGGCTTGAGAGTCATCGTCAATCAGGGCCATGCCATCACGGTGGCAGATCGACGTTCGTTGCCTGAAGACTGGTATGAACTGGGTGAGGACATGGGTCTGCCAACGCTGCCTACCGCGGAGATCGAACTTCATCGCTCCCCCAGCCTGACGCACCCGATATTCGATACCTGTGCGGAGATGATTCGCGAATTGTTGCGAGACGAGGCTCAGACCTGAGGCGGAAGGTGCCGCCCATGCGGTCTTGCTGCTTATGCACGAATTTTCACTATCCCGAATACGCCCTCCACGCATCCATTGACGACAACCGAGAAGATTTTTCTCTTACCACTGCCCTACGCTGCACGGCAGTTCACTGCATGCCCCTGATCGACTGGCGCCCTCCCCGGCAACATCGCAAGACACGACAACAAGAACGAGGAAACTCACATGTTCGGAGCATCCGTGCGTCCACTGGTCTTCTGGCCACCTTTCATTCTGCTGTTCGCCTCCGTATTGGCGAGCTTGATCGATCTGGACAGCTTTCTGGCTGTCACCACCAATCTCAACAACCAGGTACTCAGCAAGTTAGGCTGGTTGTTTTCCATCACGGCGCTCAGCATGGTGGTGGCCTGCCTCATCGCCTATCTTTCGCCACTGGGCCGTACCCGTATCGGCGGCGAGAACGCGACGCGACTGTTGTCCCCATGGCGTTGGTTCTCCATCACGTTATGCACCACGTTGGCCGTAGGCATCATGTTCTGGTCGACCGCAGAGCCGCTTTATCATCTTCACTCGCCGCCCACTTCGCTGGACATTGCCGCCAATAGCCCGGAAGCCGCGCGGTTCGCGCTCTCGACCATGTTCCTGCACTGGTCGTTCACGCCCTATGCGATCTACACCGTCCCTGCGCTGATCTTTGCCCTGATGCATTACAACCTCGGCAAGCCCTTCTCGCTCGGCACCCTGTTCGTGCCGCTGCTGGGAGACCGACTGATCGGTCGCAAGGGACGTGTGCTCGATGCACTCGCGCTCTTCGCCCTGGTCTGTGGCATGGCGTCGTCCCTCGGCACAGGGGCCATGACCCTGGCAGGCGGCATTGACCGCTTCCTCGGCACTGGCTCGGGTCCGCTGATGCTGGGCATCGTCACCCTCGCGATCGTGCTGTGTTTCACCGCTTCAGCGGCCAGTGGTCTGCAGAAGGGCATCGCACGCCTGTCCGCCATCAACGCCAAGGCCTTCTTCGCCTTTCTCATCTTCGTGTTCGCCTTCGGTCCGACGCTGACCATCCTCGGCTACGGCACGGAAGCGGCTGGCGACTACTTCACCAACTTCATGAGCAAGAATCTGTTCACCGGGGCCTTCGACAATGATCCCTGGCCACAGAGCTGGACCATCTTCTACTGGGCCAACTGGATGGCATGGGCACCGATTTCCGCCCTGTTCCTGGGCAAGATCTCGCGGGGCTATACCGTGCGGCAGTTCATGCTGATCAACATGGTGGCGCCCTCGCTCTTCTCGATCATCTATGTCGCGGTGTTCAGCAGCACCACGATCAAGCTGGATATGGAAAGTGGCGGCGCCCTGTATGGCATCCTCTCGGATTCCGGCGCGGGCTCGGTGATCTACGCACTCTTCGATGAGCTACCGATGAGCTCTCTGGTGGGGGGGATCTTCCTGGTCATCGCCTTCCTGTCCTTCGTGACAGCGGCCGACTCCAATACCGACGCCATCAGCCAACTCTGCAGCTCGGATAGCCAGGAGGCTCTGGCAGGCAACGAAAGCGAAGACCGCAGCAAGGGGCGACTGATGATGAAGATCATCTGGGGCTCGACCATCGGCGCCGTCGCCTGGATCATGACCTCCTTCGTCGGCATCGACGGCATCAAGATGCTCTCCAACCTCGGCGGGGTACCGGCGCTGTTCATCGTCATCGGCGCGACTGCCTCGTTGATTCGACTGGTCTCCATCGGTACCGCCAAGATCGGCCTCGAGCACACGCCGTCACGCAGTTATTCGGCAGAAGCCCATCAGCGTTGGCAATCTTCCCAGTCCAGCTGAGCCAACTCGAGATGGCGTGATACTGCAGTCCTCAAGGAGAAACCACGACACCCCCGGGCCGAGAGGCGACGGGGGTGTCGTGGGTTTCTCTTGAGCGCCATGGCCCGCACGGTGGCGTAGACCCTGCGGCCCGCGTGGCGGTCAGAACGCGCGCACCTCTGGAGTAATTTTTGACAGAACTTTCCGCAAATCCTGCCAGCGCATTACATGAACGCGCGCGTATATACGCCGTTGATGAGCGAATCTCAACGCTGACAAAACAGAAATTTATGAGTTAGCATCCGCATCCTCATAAGAAATTATAGGAATGCGCATGTTTGGTTCATCCGTCCGCCCACTCGTCTTCTGGCCACCGTTCATCCTGCTGATGGTTGCGGTGGCCGCGAGCCTCATCAATCTTGAAGGATTCCTCGCGACCACCACCACCCTGAATGACTGGGTGCTCGACAAGTTCGGTTGGCTGTTCTCGATCACGGCGCTTGCCATGGTGATAACGTGCCTGGTGACATACCTTTCACCATTGGGACGCACGCGAATCGGTGGAGAAAATGCCAGTCGGATTCTGACACCATGGCGCTGGTTCTCCATCACGCTGTGTACCACCCTGGCCGTTGGCATCATGTTCTGGTCAACCGCAGAACCGCTCTATCATCTGCATACTCCGCCAGGTTCACTGGATGTGGCTGCCAATACGCCTGAGGCTGCCAGATTCGCACTATCGACCATGTTCCTTCACTGGTCATTCACGCCATATGCCATCTATACCGTCCCCGCCTTGCTGTTTGCCCTGATGCATTACAACCTGGGAAAACCCTTCTCTCTGGGGACGCTTTTCGTGCCATTGATCGGTGACAGGCTGATCGGTCGCAAGGGGCGTGCGCTGGATGCATTGGCGTTGTTTGCGCTGGTCTGCGGCATGGCATCTTCGCTGGGAACCGGTGCCATGACGCTTGCCGGCGGCCTGGACCGCTTCCTGGGCACCGGTACCGGCACCATGATGCTGGGTCTGGTGACTCTGGCCATCGTGGCCTGCTTTACCGCCTCCGCGGCCAGCGGTCTGCAGAAAGGCATCGCGCGCCTGTCCGCCATCAATGCCAAGGCCTTCTTCGTCTTCATGGCCTTTGTCTTCCTGTGTGGCCCGACCCAGACCATTCTCGGCTACGGCACGGAAGCGGCTGGCGAGTATTTCAACAATTTCATGCAGAAAAGCCTGTTCACCGGTGCCTTTGATGGTGATCCGTGGCCGAAGAGCTGGAGCATCTTCTACTGGGCCAACTGGATGGCATGGGCACCGATTTCCGCCCTGTTCCTCGGCAAGATCTCCCGTGGCTATACCGTGCGTCAGTTCATGCTGATCAACCTGGTCGCACCGGCCCTGTTCTCGATTACCTATGTCAGTGTCTTCGCAAGCTCCACCATCGAATTCGATATGCAGAGCGGCGGCGCGCTGTATCAATTGCTGAATGATTCAGGTGCCGGTTCCGTCATCTATGCCCTGTTCGATGAGCTTCCGATGAGCGGCCTGGTCGGCATCGTCTTCCTGATCATCGCCTTCCTGTCCTTCGTGACGGCGGCTGACTCCAATACCGAAGCGATCAGTCAGCTGTGCAGCACCGACAGTCAGGCTGCCATGGCCGGAGACAGCGATGAAAATACCAATGACCGCCTGCTCATGAAGATCATCTGGGGCTGCACCATCGGTGCCGTCGCCTGGATCATGACCGCATTCGTCGGGATCGATGGCATCAAGATGCTCTCCAACCTCGGCGGTGTCCCGGCGCTGTTCATCGTGATTGTCGCGACAGCCTCCCTGCTGCGCCTGGTGTCGATCGGTACCGCCAAGATCGGTCTCGAGCACACGCCTTCCCGCAGTTACTCCCCGGAGGCCCACCAACGCTGGGAGAGCACACGCAAATCGTCGGCAACCTCGCAGTAGACTGTGATTGATGCGTCACAACGAAAACGCCCTGCACATTGTGCAGGGCGTTTTCATGAGAGTGTCGACAGTGAGGCAGCTCTCATCATGCGGCTCGGGCATCATTTCATGTCGACGATCCACTCATGCGCGGGGTCATTCTTGAATTTCCAGACCCGCTTGGGGCCAGCCATGACATTGAGATAATAAAGCTCATAGCCGTGTGGAGCGGCGGCGGGATGATACCCCTCCGGTACCATCACACAGCAGCCATCTTCCACCGCCATGGTTTCATCCAGGGATCGGTCATCGGTATAGACGCGCTGGAACGCAAACCCTTGTGACGGATTGAGCTTATGGTAGTACGTCTCCTCCAGGAAAGACTCTTCCGGCAGATTGTCGGCACAGTGCTTGTGCGGAGGGTAGCTGGACCAGTTGCCAGGGGGCGTATAGACCTCCACCACCAACAGACTATCGGCGGGCTCCGTCTGGGGAAGAATGTCCTGCACGTGACGTGTGTTGGTCCCCTCGCCACGTGTCGAACAGGCCACCTGCTCGGGGCGAATCAGGCGAGCGGCATGATTGCCATGCCCCGGAGCACTGCAGACGGCTATCTCCAGCTCCGTCAGTGCTTCCACTGAATAGGCTATCCCGTCCGGAAGATACACCGAGTACGGCGGCAGGTGCTCAAACACGCTCATGCGTTCACCGATGTTCTCGAACGTCTGGTCACCAGTACGCACGGTTGCGCGTCCCGAGAGCAGCACGAGGCACTGTTCGCGACTCCCGGTGTGGCGCTCGAAACGCTCACCTTGTTTCAGGCGATGTACGCGAAAGCCTACGTGTGTCCAGCCTGCAGATTCCGGAGTGACTTCCAGTAGCGTTCCATCTTCACCAGGGGCATGCGGTCTCACGAGAAGTGTCATGTTCTTGTCCTTTTCAGCAGCAGGGAGAAGTGGGCTCAACGAATCTCACTGAGCAGTACCCGGCGCCCTTCGCGATAGGAAATCAACGCCGCTTCGGCCAGTTCAAGCGCGGCGAGTCCATCCTGCGCGCCGGCCAGCGGGGCACGACCTTCTTGCCAGGCAGTGACGAAATCTCCCACTTCACGCACATAGGCCTGCGCGTAACGCTCGAGGAAGAACCACTGTGGACGCTCTTCCACCACACCTTCCACGCCGGTGAAGCGCAGGCGCGTATCCGTCTCGTTGCGCGCCTCCAGCATGCCCTGGCTGCCAAAGACCTCGATCCGCTGGTCATACCCGTAACAGGCACGACGCGAGTTGCTGATGGAGACCAACTTGCCGGAAGCACTCTTCAGATTGATGAGTGCGCTATCCAGATCTCCCGCTTCACCGATGGCTGGATCCACGAGGCAGCTGCCACTGACCGTCACCTCCGTGACCGGCTCGCCCAGCAGCCAGACCGCCATGTCCAGATCATGAATGCTCATGTCACGGAAGAGTCCTCCCGAGGCTGCCACATATTCTGCGGGCGGCGGCTCTGGATCACGGCTGGTGATGGTGATCATCTCGAGTTCGCCGATTCGTCCCGCTTCCAGCGCCTGCTTGAGCGCCGAGAACTGAGGGTCATGGCGACGATTGAACCCCAGAGCACAGGTCACGGGGTGCTCCGCCAGCACACCAAGACAGTGACGCGTTCGCGCAAGATCCAGATCGATCGGCTTCTCGCAAAGTACCGCCTTGCCCGCACGGGCCGCACGCT
Organism: Cobetia sp. 3AK; assembly: GCF_029846335.1. Lineage (NCBI taxonomy): Bacteria > Pseudomonadati > Pseudomonadota > Gammaproteobacteria > Oceanospirillales > Halomonadaceae > Cobetia > Cobetia sp. 3AK. The sequence goes on from NZ_JARWKR010000009.1 coordinate 19,785, forward strand.
CAAGGAAGTCACAGTGAGTCGGAGTGGAGGAGGCGATCAGAACGCCATCAATCTCCGCTGACGCGAAGATGTCCTCCGCCGTCATCACCGGCACACCATATTCCGCAGCGAGTGAATTGGCAGCCTCCGGGAAGGCATCACTGACACATGCCAGTTGCGCCAGGGGGTGATCAGAGATGGCGCGAGCGTGAACACGGCCGATGCGACCGGCGCCCAGCAGAGCGATTTTCATGTGAAGCGTCCTCCATATCTATGGCGTTTGTTGTTGTTGCGTCTCGAACGAATTGAGAGAGATTGTCGGCAAGCACTACCTCCTGTAGTGCTCGCCTTTGCCGTACTTCAGCCTCGAAGGTTGGCAGCGCCCTCTTCCTGCAATGAGATGTCGTGCGGTGTGGTGCCCTGCACTTCCCCGCTGCCCTGCTGGCGGACGCCCAGTCCGATGGCAAGTGCCTGGGCCAGGCATAGCGTGGACGTCAGGCCTCGGAAGCCTTGAACTTCCGCTTCGTTCACCACCAACACGACATCTGCATGGTGAGTCAGTGGGCTCAGGGAAGAGTCGGTAATGAGTATCGTGGGGGTACCGCGCTCACGCGCCACATGGACGGCAGACTGCACCTCTTCTGCGTAGGGCGCGAAGCTGGTGACCAGCAGACAGTCCTGGCGGGAGATCGCTTCTGCCTGCTCGCGATACATCGCCCCCATGCCATCCATCAGGAAGGCGCGTTTGGCGATATGCCGCAATGAGTAGGCCAGGTAGCTTGAGACGACGAAACTTCGCCGTGCTCCCAGAAGGTGAACAGCCTCCGCGGCTTCCAGCAGATCGAGAGCTCGCTCGATATCCTTGGGTGCGATACGTCCTGGCAGTTCGCCAAGTGCCTGCTGATTGGCAGCCGAGAAACTTCTCAACAGCTCGTGAGCGCCAGGACTCTCGCCGGTCACCTCGCGGGCGACCCTGATGCGCTCACTATAACTGGGCTCCGCTTCGACCAGGCGAGCCCGAAACAGCTTCTGCATCTCTGAAAAGCCCGAAAACCCCAGCGCGTTCGCGAATCGAATAAGCGTCGAGGGAGTGACATCAGCCTTCTCGGCAAGCCCCGCCACCGTGCCGAAAGCCACTTCCTGGGGGTGATCCAGCAAAAAGCGCGCGCTTTGCTGAAGGCGGCGCGACAGATGCGGATACTGCTGCGTGATATGCGCTTCGAGAGATTCAAATGACTGCAATTGGCGTGCAGTCGTCTGCAAGGGGGTTATCTCAGCCATGGGAACTCCTGTCGCGGCTCACCTGCCAATGCGGCGTCGGAGCGGCCGTACCTCGAGTGAGCGATGATTGGCAGTGTAGGCATATGGAATGAAAATTCCAATACAAAAATAAATCGAATATTCCTGTTGCATTCCCCAATTCTGGAATCTACATTCCATAAGCGGATCAAAACGGAACGCCATGTTCCTGCCTTGTGTCAGGGCGCCCGCTGAGTGACAGGCACCACCGTGACGGCACACCACCTCACACAATGAAATGATCCTGCTTGCGCCCATAGAGGCACTGAAACGGGATGCCGAGACGCCAATCCGGCAGCCCGTACTGACAACGACAATAATCAGAGACGTCAGGAGTCATCGATGAACCACGCCAATTCACACGCTCATCCAGTTCCAGTCCATCCCCGTACCGGAAAGCCCCGCCACGAAACGTCCCGCTTTCGTCGCATCACCGCCGGCATCGTCACGGCTCTGCTGGCAGCCTCAGCCGCCAATGCCGTGTGGGCAGCGGACTCCGAGCGCTATGTCATGATCACCCATGGACAGAACTCCGACCCTTTCTGGTCCATCGTCAAACGCGGTGCGGATGATGCTGCCCAGGCGCTTGGGGTCAAGGTCGAGTATCGCGCTCCCTCCACCTTTGACATGGCCAAGATGGCGCAATTGCTGGATGCCGCAGTGGCCTCTCAGCCCGATGGCCTGATCATTTCATTGACCGATGCCGATGCACTGGGCGAGGGCATCAAGAATGCGGTGGACCAGAAGATTCCCGTCATCACCATCAATTCCGGTGGCGACAAATCCAAGGACGTCGGTGCTCGCCTGCATATCGGTCAGAGCGAGTATGAGGCTGGGCGTGCTGCGGCTGAGCGCATGATGGACAGTGGTGCCAAGCACGGCCTGTGCATCAACCAGGAACAGGGCAACGTGGGTCTGGATGCCCGCTGTGCAGGCTTCATCGAGGGGTTTGACGGCAGTGCAGACGAGCTGGCGACCAGTACCGATCCGACCGAGATCAAGAATTCCCTGGTGGCATATCTCAATCAACACAGCGAGATCGACTCGATTCTGGCTCTGGGGCCCCTCAGCTCTGAACCCATGCTCAAGGCCATGCAGGAAGCCGGTGCCACCCAGAAATTCCAGCTGGGCACCTTCGATCTCTCTCCCGACATTCTCGCTGCCGTCCAGGCCGGGGAAATGAACTTTGCCATTGATCAGCAACAGTACCTGCAGGGCTATCTGCCGGTGGTCTTCATGCATCAGTACCACCTTCACGGTCTGATGCCGGCTGGCGATGTCGCCACAGGGCCGGGATTTGTGACCGCCGAGAATGCCGGTCAGGTCATCGAGCTGTCAGAGCAAGGCATTCGCTGAGCTCTCCCATCTGGCAACACTTTCATTTCCGTGAGATGGCGCCTTCCTCGAGGAGGCGCCAGGAGAGAACATCATGACCGATCACGCCATGAGCGCTGTTTCAGAGACGGATGACGAGCGCCTCCGCCGCGTTCACCCCTTGAAAGCCGCACTGAAACGCCCCGAATTCGGTGCCATTGCCGGCACTATCCTGGTATTTGCCTTCTTCTCTGCCGCGGCCTCAGGGACCGGGATGTTCAGCCTGGCAGGCATACTCAACTTTCTGGAGGTCTCCGCTCAGCTGGGGATCCTGGCCATCGCGGCGTCATTGCTGATGATCGGAGGGGAGTTCGATCTTTCCCTTGGCTCCATGATCGGCTTTGCCGGCATCCTGATCGCCATCCCTGCCGTGCAATACGGTTGGCCACTCTGGTTGGCCATCACCTTCGCCTTTGCCAGCGCCGTGCTGATCGGCTGGATCAACGGCTATCTGGTGATGCGCACCGGCCTGCCCTCCTTCATCGTGACCCTGGGGTTCCTGTTCATTCTTCGTGGCCTGGCCATTGGCCTGACGCGCTGGACGACCGGCCGCACTCAAGTCGGGGGCATTCAGGAACTGGCGGATCACGATTGGCTGGCCCCGCTCTTCTCCGGCGAGGTATTCACCGGCCTCTTCAGCTGGATGGCGGCGCAGGGCTGGATCGCGACCAACTTCGCGGGCAACCCTAGCGTCACGGGTGTACCGATCTCCATCGTCTGGTGGATCGTGCTGGCCATCGCCGCGACCTGGCTGCTGCTCTACACGCGATTCGGCAACTGGATCTTCGCGTGTGGCGGCGACGTGAATGCCGCTCGCAACGTCGGCGTCCCGGTCATGAAGGTCAAGATCGTGCTGTTCATCTTCACGGCTGTCGCCGCCACCATCTTTGCCTGCCTGCAGGTGATGGATACGGGGTCGGCTGACACGACGCGCGGACTGCTCAAGGAACTGGAAGCCATCATTGCCGTGGTCATCGGCGGCGCTCTCCTTACCGGAGGCTATGGGTCTGCCGTAGGGGCCGTCTTCGGTGCGCTTATCTTCGGCACGGTCCAGATGGGCATCTTCTACACCGGGGTCAACACTGACTGGTTCAAGGTCTTTCTCGGCGCCATGCTCCTGATCGCGGTGCTGTTCAACAACTACGTGCGCAAGAAAGCCCTGGAGGCCAAGTGATGACTGCCAATGCCAACCTGCAACAGGCGCCGGAACAGACCACGACCGCCGCCGATCGCGCCAGAGGTAACACCCCGAAAGCCGCTGACACTCGCACGCCATTGATCGAGATGCAGGCCGTCGACAAGCACTTCGGCAATGTGGTCGCTCTCTCCGACATTTCGCTGAAAGTGTACGCAGGCGAAGTCATGTGCCTGCTGGGCGACAATGGCGCCGGCAAGTCCACCCTCATCAAGACCCTGTCAGGGGTACATGCCCCGACCCACGGTGAGCTGCTGCTCGAGGGCACCCCTGCCAACTTCACGACACCAGGTCAGGCGCTTGATGCCGGCATAGCGACGGTCTTTCAGGATCTGGCGATGATTCCCCTGATGTCGATCACCCGCAACTTCTTCATGGGACGTGAGCCCACCAAGGGGGTCGGCCTCTTCAAACGTGTCGACTGGGCATTCGCTGACCGTGTCGCGCGGGAGGAAATGGCCAAGATCGGGATCGATGTCCGCGATCCGTCCCAGCCGGTGGGTACCCTGTCCGGTGGTGAGCGTCAGTGCGTGGCGATCGCAAGGGCCGTCTACTTCGGTGCCAAGGTGCTCATTCTTGACGAGCCGACCTCGGCACTGGGGGTCAAGCAGGCGTCCAAGGTGCTGCGCTATATCGCACAGGCTCGCAATCGAGGGCTCGGGGTCATCTTCATCACGCACAACGTTCATCATGCCTATCCCATCGGCGATGCGTTCACCCTGCTCAAGCGCGGTACCTCTCTGGGTAGCTGGCGCAAGGAAGACATCACGCGTGAGGAAGTGCTCAACATGATGGCCGGCGGCGAGGAAATGGCCAGCCTGGATGCGGAACTGGCGGAATTCCAGCGGATGGACGCCGCCACGGTGGCCTGACACGGCATCATCGCGCCGGTCACGCTGCAGCAGAGACGTGGAGGCTGCTCCAACGCCTCGACGTGCACCGATTACTGTCAATGCCGGTCATCACCGGCCTATATCAAGGGACATGCCAATGACGCGCCACTCACCTCACTCACCTGACCTGGATGTCATCTGCCTCGGCCGCGTCGCCGTCGACCTCTATGCCGAACAGATCGGTGCGCGCCTCGAAGACGCCACCAGCTTCAAGAAATATCTGGGCGGCAGCTCCGGCAACATGGCGTATGGCACGGCACGCCTCGGACTCAACTCCTCGATGCTGGGTCGCGTCGGCAATGAGCAGATGGGCGAATTCCTGCGCGAGGAACTCGCCTCGGTCGGCTGCGATGTCAGCCATCTCAAACGTGACCCCGAACGTCTGACCGGACTGGTGCTTCTGGGCATCAAGGACAAGGACCAGTTCCCGCTGCTCTTCGTACGCAACGACTGTGCCGACATGGCCATTGATGAAGATGATGTGGACCCGGCGTTCATCGCTCGAGCCCGCGCCCTGGCGATCACCGGCACCCACCTTTCCACTCCCCGCACCCAACGTGCCGCCCGCAAGGCACTGGATGCCGCACGCGAGGCTGGCGTGAAGCGCGTGCTGGATATCGACTACCGCCCCGTACTCTGGGGGCTGACCAGCATCGGGGATGGCGAGACGCGCTTTGTCGCGGACGAGAGTGTCAGTCAGCACATGGCCCGTTGGCTGGGTGACTTCGACCTGATCGTCGGCACGGAAGAAGAGTTTCATATCGCGGGCAACAGTACCGACACGCTGGACGCGCTGCGCGAGGTTCGCCGTCACAGCGATGCCGTGCTCGTGTGCAAGATAGGGGCACGCGGCTGCGTCATCTTCGAGGGCGACATCCCACGACATCTGGAAGACGGCATTCTGGTCGAGGGTGTCAAGGTCGAGGTCATGAACGTGCTTGGCGCCGGTGATGCCTTCATGAGTGGCTTCCTGCGTGGCTATCTTCGCGATGAAAGCTGGGACACTTGCGGTCATTATGCCAACGCGTGTGGCGCATTGGTCGTGTCTCGCCATGGATGTGCACCTGCCATGCCCACGGAAGCGGAACTGTTCGATTACCTGAGCCGCCGCGAGTCCGTGCCACGCCCGGACCTTGATGATCATCTGACCCATCTGCATCGCGTCACCACTCGTCGGGTAGCGCACTGGGAGAGCGTGCTGGGGCTGGCATTCGATCACCGTCGTCAATTCCTGGACATGGCACGCGATGTCGAAGGCGACCCCGAGCGCCTGCCACGCCTCAAGCAGCTACTGGTAGAGGCCACCCGCAGCGCGGCGCAACAGGCCGGTATCCAGCGCCCTGCCATTCTCTGTGATGATGTCCTGGGACAGGATGCGCTCAATGACACGGCAGCACTGGACTGGTGGGTAGGCCGTCCGGTCGAGCTCCCCAGCTCGCGGCCTTTGCGCTTCCAGCATGGAGATGACATCGGTAGCCAGTTGCGACGCTGGCCGCGCCACCACATCGTGAAGTGCCTCGTGTTCTATCACCCGGACGATGAGGCCACGCTGCGCCTCGATCAGGAAGCCCGCCTGCGCCAGCTGTATGACGCCTGCTGCATGTCGGGGCATGAGTTGCTCATCGAAGTCATCCCGCCACGTCAGGCAGACGCACCCGCCTGCGATGAGACCACCGTCCCACGTAGCCTGGAGCGTCTCTACAACCTCGGCATTCGCCCGGACTGGTGGAAACTGCCCGCTCTGACGACGCAAGGTTGGGAACGCGTCAGCCGAATCATCAGCGCTCGCGACGCCTGGTGTCATGGTGTCGTGCTGCTGGGGCTTGATGCGCCGATCGAAGAGGTCAAACGCGGTTTCGAGCAGGCAGCGCGTTTCCCGATCTGCAAGGGGTTCACCGTCGGGCGCACCCTGTTCACTGCCCCCAGCCAGGCCTGGCTGTCAGGCAGCATTGACGATGCGACCCTGATTCGTCAGGCCGCTGACAACTATCTCGACTTGATCACCCATTGGCAGCAGCTGCGTGATGCCCATTGCGGCGCAGCGGATGTCAGTCCTGCCACACCGCTCGCAGAAGGAGTCCTGCAATGAGCCCCGTTTTCCACTCGGCGGCGGCGCCGGATACCGTGCGCCTGACCGTCGCCCAGGCACTGGTGCGCTACCTGAGCCGGCAATACATCGAACAATGTGGACAGGAAGTCCCCTTGTTCGGTGGCTGCTTCGCCATCTTCGGCCACGGCAACGTGGCGGGTCTTGGCGAGGCCTTGCACGCCGCGGGCGATGATTTCCCCACCTATCGCGCCCACAACGAACAAGGCATGGCCAATGCGGCCATTGCCTACGCCAAGGCCAACAATCGCCGTCGCATCATGGCGTGTACCTCGTCCATCGGGCCTGGTGCCACCAACATGGTGACGTCTGCCGGGCTTGCTCATGTCAATCGGTTACCGGTGCTGTTCCTGCCCGGCGATACCTTCGCCAGCCGCGCACCGGACCCGGTGCTCCAACAGGTCGAGCACTTCAATGACCCGGGCGTGAGCGTCAATGACTGCTTCCGCCCCGTGTCACGCTTCTTTGACCGCATCACGCGACCGGAACAATTGCTGACCAGCCTGCCCCAGGCGCTGGCCACGCTGCTGGACCCCGTGGATTGTGGCCCTGCCACCCTGTGTCTGCCACAGGATGTCCAGACGCTTGCGTTCGAATGGCCGGAAGACTTCTTCACCCGTCGGGTGCATCACATCCGTCGCGCTCCCGTCGCCCAGGAAGAGCTGGTGGCAGCCCTGGACACACTGCGCACAGCCAAGCGGCCACTGCTGATTGCCGGGGGTGGCGTGCATTACAGCGAGGCGTGCGAGGCCCTCGCCGCCTTTGCCCAGCAACACGGCATTCCAGTGGTCGAGACACAGGCAGGCAAGGGCGCCCTGCCCTGGGACCACGCTCGCAACATGGGCGCAATCGGTGTCACCGGCGCGGCCAGCGCCAACCAGCTGGCACGTGAAGCCGACGTCATCATGGCCATCGGATCACGGCTTCAGGATTTCACCAGCGGCTCTCGCACGCTCTTTGAAGCCGCCGGCCAGACACTCATCAACCTCAATGTCGGTCGCTTCGACGCCGTCAAGCATGGCGCACGGCAACTGCAGTGCGATGCCCTGCGGGGGCTTGAGGCCTTGACGGCAGGGCTGGGTGACTGGAGCGCGCCAGACAGCTGGGTGCAACGCCAATCCGGGCTCAAGCAGGAATGGGAAGCGGTCCGCGAGAGCGTGATGGCTAATCAGGGGCTCTCGCTGCCAACCGATGCCCAGGTGCTCGGGGCCGTGAATCGTCAAGCGACAGATGACACCACGGTGGTCTGTGCTGCCGGCGGCTTGCCAGGTGAGCTTCACAAGCTATGGGCAGCCACTGTCCCCGGCAGTTATCACGTGGAATATGGCTTCTCATGCATGGGCTATGAACTGGCCGGCGGGATGGGCGTCAAGATGGCACGCCCGGAGCGGGACGTCGTGGTTGTGGTCGGCGATGGCAGCTACCTGATGCTCAACTCTGAGCTTGCCACCTCCGTGATGCTCGGCCACAAGCTGACCGTGGTAGTCCTCGACAACCGTGGCTTCGGTTGCATCAACCGCCTGCAACACGCGACAGGCGGCGCCGGCTTCAACAACCTGCTCAAGGACTGTCGCACCGTTCCGGAAGGCGCTCCCAAGGTGGACTTTGCGGCGCACGCTCGTGCACTGGGCTGTCAGGCCGAACAGGTCACGGGGATTGGCGAACTGGACGCCGCGCTCGAGCGTGCTCGAACCTCATCGACGACCTACGTCATCGCACTCGACACGGACCCATTGCCCTCCACCCAGGAAGGCGGGCACTGGTGGGAGGTTGCCATTCCCGAGGTCAGCGAACGTACTGAGGTCCGTGACGCCTATCAGGGCTATCTGTCGCACAAACGCCAGCAAGCTCGCTGACGCATTTCAGGGCCGGCCAACCGCCATTGCGGCATCCGTTGGCCGGCCTGGACGATACGCCATCTCTCGGAGGCCACCGTGCCTCCCTGCACTCTCGATATCTCAATATCTCGAAGAAGGATACCGCCATGAGCATTCGCCTGGGCATCAACCCGCTGACCTGGACCAACGACGACCTGCCAAGCCTCGGCGCGGATACCCCGCTGGAGGTCTGTCTTGCCGAGGGGCGTCAGGCCGGTTTCGCAGGCTTCGAGCTGGGCAACAAGTTCCCGCGCGAGGCGCAGGCCCTGTCTCGCGCACTCGGCGCGCACGATCTGGCTCTCGTTTCCGGCTGGTATTCCAGCCGCCTGCTGGAACGCAGCATTGACGAGGAAATTGCCGCGCTGGATGACCACCTTCAGCTACTGAAAGCCTGCGGCGCGACAGTCATGGTGTACTGCGAGGTCAGTCGTTGCGTGCACGGTGACCAGGACATGCCTGTCTCGCGGCGCCCGGTCATGAACGACGCCGATTGGCAACGACTGACCACCGGGCTGGATGCCGTGGCACGCCACATGGCAGACCAGGGCGTGGAGATGGCCTATCACCACCATATGGGTACCGTCATCGAGAGCCAGGCCGACATTGAACGGTTGATGGCGTCCACCACACAGGTACGACTGCTGCTGGACGCCGGCCACCTGACCTATGCCGGTGGAGACCCCGTCACCATCGCCGAGCGCCACGCGGACCGCATCACCCATGTGCACTGCAAGGACATTCGTCTCGCCGTCATGGATAACGCCATCAACCGTGACAAATCCTTTCTGGATGCCGTACTCGATGGCGTGTTCACCGTGCCGGGGGATGGCGGAATCGACTTCGCCGCGTTGTTCGCCGTACTGGCACGCAAAGGCTACGGCAAGGATACAGAGCGCTGGCTGGTCGTGGAGGCCGAGCAGGATCCCTCCGTTGCCGACCCGCTGACCTACGCCACTCTGGGCTACCAAAACCTCTCCCGGCTTGCCCGGGACGCAGGCCTCATCAACTGATTTCACCCTTTTCAGACATCGCCACTCCTCCTGAACAAGAAGCAAAGGATGCCTCATGCAACAGTTACATCACTTCATCAACGGTCAGATCCAACCCGGCGACAGTGGTCGCAATGCGGCGGTCTTCAATCCTGCGACCGGTGAGCAGTCCGCCAGTGTCGCGCTGGCCAGCGCCGAGGAAACTCGCAGTGCCATCGCGGCCGCCAGCGCCGCCTTCCCTGGCTGGTCGAATACCTCGGCGCTCAAGCGCTCACGCATCCTGTTCCGTTTCAAGGCACTGCTGGAAAAGCACAGCGACGAACTCGCCACGCTGATCTCCCGCGAGCACGGCAAGGTGCATTCGGATGCGCTTGGCGAGGTGACTCGCGGCATGGAAGTCGTCGAATTTGCCTGCGGCATGCCTCACCTGCAGAAAGGCGAGCACTCGCTGAACGTGGGTACCGGGGTGGACAGCCACTCTCTGATGCAACCGCTGGGGGTGTGCGCGGGCATCGCTCCCTTCAATTTCCCGGCCATGGTGCCGATGTGGATGTTCCCCATCGCCCTGGCCACCGGGAATACCTTCATCATGAAGCCGTCCGAGAAAGATCCCTCTGCCCCGCTGCGCATGGCGGAACTGCTGACGGAGGCCGGTCTGCCGCCGGGCGTGTTCAACGTCGTCAACGGTGACAAGGAAGCCGTCGATGTCCTGCTGACCGATGAGCGTATCGAGGCCGTGTCCTTTGTCGGCTCCACCCCGATCGCCGAGTACATCTATTCCACTGCCTCGGCACATGGCAAGCGAGTCCAGGCCCTGGGCGGGGCGAAGAATCACATGGTCGTGATGCCAGATGCCGATCTGGATCAGGCGGCGGATGCTCTGATGGGCGCGGCGTACGGCAGTGCTGGTGAGCGCTGCATGGCGATCTCCGTCGCAGTCCCGATCGGCGAGCAGACCGCAGAGCGACTGCGCGACAAGATCCTCGAGCGCATGGCCACCCTGCGAGTCGGCCCCGGCGAAGTCGAGGGTCAGGAAAATGACATGGGACCGCTGATCTCCCGCGTACATGCTGACAAGGTCATCGAGTTCATCGACAGCGGTGTTGAGCAAGGTGCGGAGCTGGTCGTGGATGGCCGTGACATCACGGTGCCCGGACACGAGAACGGCTATTTCGTGGGCGCTACCCTGTTTGATCATGTCCGCCCAGACATGCGCATCTATGCCGAGGAAATCTTCGGACCGGTCCTGTGTCTGGTTCGTCAGGAGTCGCTCGATGAGGCGATCGCGCTCATCAATGCCCACGAGTATGGCAATGGCACGGCCATCTTCACTCGCGACGGTGATGCTGCCCGCCAATACACCACTCGCATTCAGGTCGGCATGGTCGGCGTGAACGTGCCGATCCCTGTACCGATGGCATTCCACAGCTTTGGCGGCTGGAAGCGCTCTCTCTTTGGCCCGCTTCACATGCATGGCCCGGATGGCGTGCGCTTCTATACCCGCATGAAAGCCGTCACCACCCGCTGGCCTGACGGTCTGCGCAGTGAAGCCAGCCACTTCACCATGCCGACACTCTGATCCACCACTCTCAGGGTCGGGCATGACAGCGTCATGCCCGACCGCTTTTCATCGCGCCTTGCCAGACCGGCAAGGCACATGACCGCCATGGAGGCACGTCATGACGCACAACATGAAAGTGGGTGTCTGTACCTGGACCTTCGGCCCGCTGCCGATCGAGGATATCTTCGCGCGGACCGCACGCCTGGGGTTTGACGGGGTGGAACTGCATGGCGATCTCGACGCCTTCACACCAGACATGATCCGCGCCCTTTGCCAGACGCATGGGCTGGAAGTGTTCTCACTCACGCCGGGAGATTGCGATCCCGCCTCCCCCGACGCGTCGGATCGCGAGGCTGCCGAGACCTACTATCGACAGCTGATCGACTTTGCCCAGGCGCTCGGCGGCGCGCGAGTCTCACTGCACGGACTCGTGGGGCGAATCCGTCCCGCGGATGGCAGCGATCAAGACAGCGAATATCGCCACTTGGTCGAGGCACTGAAACCACTCTGTGAGTACGCCGCCGAACGCAGTGTGCCCTTGGTCTATGAAGTCCTCAATCGCTACGAATCCCACCTCATCAACACTGCAGCCCAGTGTCGCAGGCTCATCCAGGACATCGGTTCTCCCCAGCTCAAGGTATTGCTGGATGCCTACCACATGAATATCGAGGAAGCTGATCCCGTGCGAGCGCTGGCCGAGACTGGCGATCACCTAGGGCTTTATCACGTCGCCGACTCCAATCGCGGCGGTATCGGTCAGGGGCATAGTCAGCTGGCGGATCAATTCACCCAGCTGCGGGCCATGCAATACGCCGGCCCGATCATCGTCGAGGCACCTGCCATGGGCCCTGACCCCTTCACGCCGGTCAAGACGGGCGATTATCTGACAACACTGGAAGATCAGTTGTCACGCAGTGTCTCGGCGCTTCGCCAGCATTTCGCGCTTGACGTACCTGCCTGAGCCTTCAGGCGCCTTACCTCCCATGGAGTGATACCTCATCACCTGCATGGGCATAACAACATCGCGGGCAGCGAGTCACGCCAACCCACTCGTCTGCCTGTTGCCATCTGCGCGGGACGCCTTCACGTCCCAACGCTGGAGATTTCACATGACTGCCAAGCTCTCGCCCGACAGGGCCGGACATTCCCTGTCACGTCAGCAACTCGGCTATCTGATACGTATCACGCTGATCGCCACTCTAGGCGGGTTGCTCTTCGGTTATGACACCGGCGTCATCTCCGGAGCCATCGGCCCCATCGCTGAATATTTCCAACTGACACCCGCCGAAAAAGGCTGGGCGGTGTCCTCCGTCGTCATCGGCTGTATCGCAGGGGCCATCAGCGCCGGCTGGATCTCCATCAGATTCGGCCGACGCAAGGCCTTCCTGATTGCCGCCATCTTGTTCCTGCTCTCCGCCATCGGCTCGGCCACAGCGACTGATTTCCACTATTACACCCTGTGGCGCATCATCGGCGGGATGGCGGTGGGGCTGGCCAGTGTGGTCGCGCCGATGTACATCTCTGAAATGTCCCCCGGGCATCTGCGAGGTCGCACCGTCAGCCTGTTCCAGCAGTCGATCGTCTTCGGACAGATGGTGGTGTTCTTCGTGAACTACTTCATCGCCAAGGGCATGGCCGAACACTGGATGATCGACCATGGCTGGCGCTGGATGCTCGGGTCCGAGGCCTTGCCCGCCTTGCTGTTCGGCGCATTGCTGTTCTTCATTCCGGAATCGCCACGCTGGCTGGTGCTGAGAGGTCGTCCCGAGCAAGCCCGCAGCATACTGAGCCGCTTCACTCCTGCCGAAGACCTGGACCAGACACTCAATAGCATCATCACCTCCTATCGTGACTCCTCGCGGGACAATCTCATCAGTCTGCGTGAGCGCGGCCTGCTGGGGCTGGTGATACTCGGTGTCTTCATCGCCAGTGCCCAGCAACTGACCGGCATCAATGTCGTCATGTATTACGCGCCGGACGTATTGTCCTCGGTGACCGCCAGCAGCGAGGATGCCCTGCTGCAGACCTCGATCATGGGTGTCACCTTCGTGGGCGGCAACCTGCTGGGGATGTTGTTGATCGACAAGGTCGGGCGTCGCCCACTGCTGATTGCCGGCAGTATCGGCAGCATGATCGGCATGTGTGCATTGGGCATCATCATCGGGCGAGATGCGGTGGGCTATGGCGCGCTGTTCGCGCTGATCGTCTACGTGGTGTCCTTCGCCATTTCCTGGGGCTGTGTCTGCTGGACACTGTTGTCGGAAATCTTTCCCAACGCGATTCGTGGACGCGCCATGGCGCTGGCCGTGGCTGGCCAATGGTTCGCGGGTTTCATGGTCACGCAGACCTTCCCGATGCTGCGCGAGAGTGACTGGCTCAACCACCTGTTTGGCAGCGGTTTCAGCTTCTGGCTCTATGCCGTGCTGACGCTGATGAGCCTGCTGGTGGTATTGCGCTATGTGCCGGAAACCAAGGGCAAGACCCTGGAAGAGCTTGAGAACATCACCGGCACTCGCCTCAGCAAACGTCGGCGGGCGCTCGCCAGCACGAGCTTGAGCAGCTGACGGCCATTGGTGACGCCCAGCGTCGTCTGGGCATCATGACCCATGTGCCCAATGACACATGAGTTGCATGCCACATGAGTTGCATGCCACATGAGTTGCATGCCACATGAGCTCCTTGCCGACCACCTGATCACGTGGCCTTGGCAAGGAGCTTTCCTGTAGGGATCCCGGGTGGGGAAAATTCAGAAGCACAGCACAGGGCACCCTCCTGGCATTGCACATGCGCTCAATACGCCATCTGCCCCACGAAACCGGCCTCATCTCGAATCCCTACTCGATTACCATCCGGGTCATGCAGATGGATCGTCCTCCCCCAGGGCGTCTCTTCGATCTCGGCCTCGATCCCCCATGCCCTGACCTCCGCCAAGGCCTGTTCGATGTCGCTGACATTGAAGCGCAGCTTGGCGCTACCTTGCTCGGGACTCTTGCCTCCCTCAATCGCCCTTCCGCCCTGCTCGATCATCAAATATCCGTCTCCATAGGCCAGGCAGGTCAGCCTGAAACCGCCATCTTCCTTGCTGAAAAGAAGCGGCAGTTCAAAAAGGCCCTGGTAGAACGCGACACACTCATCGAACCGCTCTGTATTCAATATCAGGCCATACCGTGCGACGTTATGCTTCATCCCTGTTCCCCTGGAAGCAGCTCGTGGTTTCTTGAGCATGCCACCGATGACAAGGCAGGACGATGTCGCTTTCACAAGAATACGCTCCCGCCGGCGCATGAAGATTGCCAGCGGGAGCGTCGCGCAACAGAGTGATGGCAAGCCTTGAGCGCTGCTGATCTACTCGGTTGTCAGCGGCAAGCCTTGACGCGCCAACCGGCGACGACGCTTGCTGAGACGAGTCCCGGTGATGCCTTCCAGCTCTTCCAGGGTCTTGCCCTTGGTTTCCGGCACGTACCGCAGCACGATCAGCAGACTGAGGAAGGTCAGCACCGCATAGAGCCAGAAGCTGAAACCGCCACCGACCAACTCATTGAGGAAGTCGCTCTGGCGCATCATCGGGAAGGTCTGGGTGACGATGAAGCCGAGCAGCCACTGTGCGGCGACGGCCAGCGACATGGCGCGTGCGCGGATGGCATTGGGGAATATCTCGGAGACCAGTGTCCAGCAGACACAGCCCCAGGAGATGGCAAACGACACCACATAGACGATCAGGGCGATCAAGGCGCTGATGCCCGGTTCGCCATTGCCGATCACGACACCCAGGAAGGTCATGCCGACGATGCTGCCCAGGCTGCCGGCGATCAGCAGCGGACGGCGCCCGACCTTGTCGATCAGCAGCATGCCCAGCAGGTTACCGGCGACGAAGGTGACGCCCATGATGGAAGTCTGCAGCAAGGCGTCTTCATTGCTGGATGTCACCGTCGACAGGACATCAGGCGCGTAATACATCACCACATTGATGCCAGTCAGCTGTTGGGCGGCGGCGATGAAGACCCCGATGGCCACCAGCCCCAACATTCCCTTGGTGCGCAGAGACGCGTGGCGTTTGCTCTCGTTGTGCTGGAAGGATTTCTGGATCTCGCCCAGGGTGCGCTCGATGGCATCGGCGTGATAGAAGCGCGCCAGTACCCGCCGCGCATCATCCAGACGTCCTTTCAACACCAGCCAGCGCGGGGATTCCGGTACGAAGGGAATCAGTACCGCGAACAGGATCGAGATGATGGCTTCCGATCCCAGCATCCAGCGCCAGCCATGATTCAGGATCCAGGTCTCGGCCATGCCCTTGGCGATGAAGTAGTTCACGAAGAACACCACCATCTGGCCAAACACCACGGATTGCTGGAACAGGCTGACGGTGCGCCCACGCATGTAGCCCGGTGACATCTCGGAGATGTACATCGGTGCCATGACGCTGGCCATCCCGACCGCCAGTCCCCCCAGAATCCGCCACCAGATATAGGCATCGAAGGAGCCCGCCAGGCCAGAGCCCAACGCGGAAGCCGTGAACATCACGGCTGACAGCATGAACACGGCCTTGCGGCCATAGGCGATGGACAGGCGACCGGCGATGAGGGCGCCACCGATGCAACCGATGACCACCGAGGAGACCGCCCAACCCTTCTCTGCGGCGGACAGGTCGAAATATTCTGCGATCGGCCCGATGGCCCCGGAGATGACCCCCGTGTCATAACCGAACAACAGGCCGCCCAGGGCAGCCACCAGAATGATCTTGATCAGAAAGACGAGCTGGGTTGGCGTGAGACGCTCTTGTGCAAGTGATGTGGGTGAGTTGGCTGAAGAGGCAGCGGTTTCGCGGCCAGGGTGTGAAGTGGGCATGACGACCTCTCGTGATCGATTGTTATAGTATTACGAGAACTGCTGAAGCAGATGTGGCTCGTACATTCATGGCCCGTGACGGACCACGCTGGCGAGACAAGTCATTGCGGTACCTTCCATGCCCTGCCGTCTTCTGGCGTGATGACGGCAGGGCTTCTTGCGGATCAAGCTTCGGCCAGCCCTTTCTCCAGTATGCTGCGTTCGATGAATTCGCGGCTTTCGCGGGCGTTTTCCAGCGCGCTGTTGTCCTTGGTCGGGTCAACGTCCTGCTCGACGGTGATCCAGCCTTGATAGCCGATGGAATCCAGACTCTCGCGGACCGCGTCAAAGTCCACACAGCCCTGTCCCAGCGGGCAGAACACGCCCTGGCCGATGGCGGTATAGAAGTCGATGCCATCCTTGACGACGTTTTCCAGCACCGGCGCCTGAATATCCTTGAAGTGGATATAGGCGACGCGCTCGCCGTAGGTGCGAATCAGTTCCGCCGGATCGATGCCTGCATAGGTGCAGTGCCCGGTATCGATGCACAGCTTGACCAGATCAGCATCCAGCTCAGCCATCGCACGGTCCACTTCATCGCGATACTCGATGTAGGTGCCGGCATGCGGATGCAGCACCGGTGTGACCGCATATTCCTGACAGATTTCCGCCACCTGACGGATAGTGACCATCATCTCGCGCCACTGCGCATCATCGAGACGGGTCGCGGTTTCCTGCTGGCCGGCTTCATCGGTACGTGGCGAGCTGACATGGTCGATGATGACCATGTAGTTGCCCTGCTGAGGCTTGAGCACTTCACAGGTCGCGCGGGTGTAATCCAGGATTTCCTGACGGCGTGACGCATCGTGGAGATGCTTGAAGATGGTACCGGCGATCAGCTCGAGCCCTCGACTGTCCAACGCGGACGCCAGCGCGGCCTGCTCGGTCGGCAGGTAATTGAGCGGGCCAAGCTCCGTCGCCTTGAAACCGGCGCCGGCGATTTCGTCGAGCACGGTCTGCCAGCTGGGATTGGCGGGGTTGTCGGCGAACTCGATACCCCAGGAACACGGTGCGTTGGAAAGCTTGATGTGCATGATGATGTCCTTCTTCTTGGCGTTGTCGTTGTCTTTCGGGATGACCATCGTCAGTGACGTGGAAATGAGGCCTCACATCGGGTGCCGAACGAGTGGCATCGATGGAGCCGACATGAGGCGCTCCTGATGTCGCAGTCAGATCAGAACGCGACCCAGCGATTCTCGTTGTCAGAGGATTCCACACAGCACTCCAGCAACCGCACGCCTTCGATGCCTGCATCGATATTGGGGAACCAGAGAGACTCCAGCTCCTGCTCCGACAGGCCAAGGTGTTGAGTACCTGTGCCATTCCGGCGTGCTTCAGCGCCCTGCATGGCGAGGGCATAACGGTGATAGACATTGGCCCAGGATTCGAAGAAGCCTTCCGCGTGGCCGCCGCCGATGCGATTGCTGTTCACGGCGTTGTCGCCCTCGGCCAGATAGCCCATGCCACGTTCCAGAATCCGTACCGGTTCGCCCTGGACCTCGTAGCGCAGCTGGTTGGGATATTCATCCCACCATTCGATACTGGCCTTCTCTCCCACCACACGAATCTTCTGCTGATGCATGGATCCCGCATTCACCGCACTGGCCCACAGTGACCCCACCGCGCCGTTCTGGTACTGGAGCAACACCTGGGCGTTGTCTTCCAGCGGCGCCCGCGAGGCCACGAAGCTCTGGCGGTGGCACATCAGGCGTTCGACCTTGAGTCCGGTGATGAACTGGCCGGCATAGAAGATGTGCGTCCCGAGATCCCCCAGCACATAGGTCGGCCCGGAAACGGCAGGACTGGTACGCCACTTGGCGCCGCTGCTGACCTGTTCGACCGGCTGGCTATGGAAGCCATGAGCGAATTGCATGTTGACCATGCGCACCGACCCCAGCTCACCCGACTGCACCATGGCACGTGCCTGATGCAGCATCTGATAGCCGCTGTAGCCATACATGACACCGAAGACCAGACCGCGCGCCTGTGCTTCAGCCTTGAGCTCCTCAGCCTCGGCAACCGTGAAGGTCACCGGCTTTTCACAGATCACATGCAGGCCAGCCTTGAGCGCCGCCAGGCTGATGGCATGGTGAGTACTGTTGGGTGTGGCGATGCTGACGGCCTGAATGCCATCGTCGCGGGCAGCTTCGCCCTCGAACAGGCTGGCGTAATCCGGGTAGCAACGCTCTGGATCGAGCCCCAGGTTGGTGCCGAATTCACGACCGCGTTCCGCGTCGAGATCGAAGGCACCGGCGACCAGCTGGAACAAGTTGTCACGATGGGCAGCAGCACGATGGGCGTGGCCGATTTCACTGCCACGGCCACCACCGACCATGGCCCAGCGCAGCGGCGCGAGATTGTGTTCTTCATTGAACATCAGAGATTCTCCTGGCAAATGCATGGGTGCTGATAATTGGCGTTGTCATTGCAGAGGGGTTCATGAGGCCCGTTGCTGCGTGCGCCAGGCCTCACGACTCACGCAGAATCAAAGCCCCGTAGAAACAAAGTCCCGTAGAAAAAAAGTCCCGCAGAATCAGAGCCCGCGACGCTGATGGACACGGCCGGCATTCATGGCGGCCACCTGCGCTTCATGCACGTCCTCGCGGACGACTTCCGGTAGCCCCACATCCCACCAGCAGTCACAGGAAGACCACTTGGTGGAATCGATATCCACCACGATGACGTAGGTGCGTGGGCTCTCCTTGGCGCGCTGGTAAGCGGCCCGGAAATCACTGATGTCACTCAGGTGCTCACCGTAGGCACCTTGCGACTGGGCATGCTGGAGGAAGTCGACGCGTACCAGCTCGTCGGCCTGGCTACGACAATCGGCCAGCATGTTGTTGAAGGAGGGGTTGCCGCTGTTGTTCTGCAGCTTGTTGATGACCGCAAACCCGGCGTTGTCACAGACGACAACGATCATCTTGTGGCCAGTCAGTACCGAGCTGTAGATATCGGAATTCATCATCATGTAGGAGCCGTCGCCGACCAGGACCACGACCTCGTTGTCGGGGTTGGCGATCTTGGCACCCCAGCCACCGGCCACTTCATAGCCCATGCAGGAGAAGCCGAACTCGATGTCGAACTTGCCGAGCTGCTTGCTCTGCCAGTTCATGTTCAGTTCTGCCGGCAGGCCACCGGCGGCCGTCAGCACGGTATCACCGGGCTCCTGCACCGCATTGACGCTGGCAATGACCTGGGCGTAGGACGCCATCTGCCCCGCGACGATCTCCCCGCGGTTGGCGCACAGGGATTTCCACTCGGCGACTTCAGCCTGGCCCTTTTCCAGCCAGCGCTGATCGGCCTGCCATTCACCCAACCCTGAATCAAGACGCACCAGCGTGTGACGAGCATCGCCGATGACCGCCATGGCGCGATGCTTGATGGCATCCATATGCGCCACGTTGACGGATACGATCTTCACCGCCGGATTGCGAAATACCGACCAGGACCCGGTGGTGAAGTCCTGCAGACGTGTGCCGATGGCCACCAGCACATCACATTGTGCTGCCATGGCATTGGCGGAATTCGAGCCAGTCACGCCGATGGGGCCCATATTGCAAGGGTGAGATTGCAGCAGGGAAGAACGCCCTGCGATGGTCTCGACCACCGGGATATTGCGACGCTGAGCAAACTCCGCCAGCAACTGATTGGCTTCGGAATAATGCACACCACCGCCAGCGATGATCAGTGGCTTCTCGGCCTTTTCCAGCAGAGAAATAGCCGCTTCAATCGAGCGTGTGTCAGCTTCCGGGCGACGAATATGGTGAATGCATTCTTCGAAGAGCGCCTCTGGATAGTCATAAGCCACGCCCTGGATATCCTGAGGCAATGAAATCATGACCGGGCCGCAATTGGCGGGATCCGTCAGGGTCGCGATCGCAGTCGGCAAGGACTGCATGAGCTGTGCGGGGTGAGTGATGCGATCCCAAAAACGAGTGACGGGCTTGAAGGCATCATTGACGCTCAGGCTGGGCTGATGGGCATGCTCGACCTGCTGCAGCACCGGGTCCGGCAGGCGCGAGACATGCGCATCGCCGGCAAACATCAGCAACGGCAGTCGGTTGGTATGCGCGATACCCGCCGCCGTGATCATGTTGGTGGCACCCGGCCCGATGGAGGTGCTCGCGATCCCGATCCGCTGACGCTTGTTGGCCTTGGCGTAGGCAACGGCAGCAACCGCCATGGATTGCTCATTCTGGCCGCGCCAGATCGGGATGGTGTCCTGGATGTTGTGAAGTTGTTGCCCCAGGCACGTCACATTGCCGTGACCGAAGATGGCGAACCCGCAACCGAACAAGGTCTCGACCTTACCGTCGATATCGATCTTCTGCGCCGCCAGATATCTGGCGATGGCTTCGGAGACGGTCAATTCTATCGTTTTCATTCCTCTCTCCCGACGAGCATATGGCGTTGTTTTATTGTGTGCATTCAGGTCGAAAAATCGGCACCTGAAGCTCAGTGATCATGACGCAGGAAAATGATGGTCAGCGCTGAATTCTTCACCGTTTGAAAAGACACTAGCAGTGCCTGAAAACGTTTTCATCCAAATTTCAAAAAAAAGGCCTCGCCTTGGATCAAAGTTCAATAAGGTCAATCATGCATGATTGAAGTGGCCTATCCGACAGGCAGAAAAGACACGTTTCACCTATCGAGAGGCGTATCAGCAACGTCGCCTTGCCCCGGCCCTCTTCCCCACGACACAGCCCATACAGACCCGTCCCTCTAGACCCGTCCATCTAGACCAGCCCACCATCCACGATATAGGTCTGCGCGGTGATCATCCGGCTATCATCCGCGGCCAGGAACAGCACCATCCGTGCGACGTCCTCCGGCTGCACACGTTGATGCAGACTCTGATTTTCCAGCACCTGGCGCTCAAGCTCCGGGTCCCACCACAAGGCTTTCTGGCGCTCGGTGATGACCCATCCCGGCAAGACCGTATTGACGCGAATTCCGGCGTCTCCCATGTCACGCGACAGCGTCCGCGTCAGGCCGATGGTAGCGGCCTTGGCGCTCGAGTAGCCTGTGATATCACGCGAACGCCGCAAGAAACTGGGAGAGCTGAAGTTGATGATCGACCCGCCGCCCGCTGCCTGCATGCCAGCAAACACCGCCTGGCTTGCGAAGACCACATGTCGCAGGTTGGTGGCCTGCAGGTTGTCCCATGTCTCGACATCCAACTCCGACAAAGGCACACGCGTATCCCGAGCCGCATTGTTGATCAGTACTTCAATCGTCCCGAACTCATCAGCGGCAGTACAGATCACAGCACGAAGCTGTGTAATATCGGTCACGTCACAATGCTGATAGCGTACCTTCCCACCTGTGCCTGAGAGCTGCTCCGCCAGCGCTTCGCCTGCCGCATCATCGATATCGACGAAGCTCACACAGGCCTGTTGCTTGCAGAAATGCTCGACCAGCGTGGCGCCAATGCCACTCGCGCCCCCACTGATGAAGACATGTCGCCCCTCAAGACTCGGATAACGTGCAAATTGACTCATGTTGCCTCTCCTCTCCTATCGCGGGTTCGTGACTTGCAGGTAACGCACGCCTCGATCAATACCCTTCGCGGTGATCCGTCTCGCGCTCCATGGCACTCAACAACTCGCGGGCCCCTGCCATCAGCAGACGAGTATCTGACCCGACGGTGACGAGGTCACAGCCACGTGCCAGCATTCGCTTCGCATGCGCAGCCCCCCCATTGTGGATACCGACGATCTTGTCATGCAGACGAGCCCGCTCGATGAGCTGACCGATCAAGGTATCCATCGGGCCATCTCCGTGATCGAACCCCGGAGCATGGCCATGAGAGAGCGCCAGATCCGCGGGACCGATATAGAGGCCATCCAGCCCCTCCACGGCAAGAATCTCTTCCAGGTTCGCCACACCTTCGCGGGTCTCGATCATGCCCAGCACCAGCATCTCGTCATTGGCATGCTTCGCATAATCTGCCCCGCCATACAGCATGGCGCGATGAGGGCCGAAGCTGCGCATCCCCAGCGGGGGATAGCGGCAGGCAGCCACCAGTGCCCGGGCGTCTTCCGCGTTGTTGATCAAGGGAGCAATCACCCCATAGGCACCGGCATCCAGCACCTTCATGATCAAACCGGGTTCCAGGCTCGGCACTCGCACCAGCGGAACGGTGTCAGTGGTGGAGATGGCCGTCAGCATCGGCAGCAGATCGCTGTAATCGATCACCCCGTGCTGCAGGTCGATGGTCAGGCTGTCCCAGCCCTGATGGGCCATGATCTCTGCCGAAAAGGCACACGGCATGGAGAGCCAGCCATTCACGACGCCCTCCTTTCGGGCAATGCGTTGCTTGAGGCGATTGAGGCGCATGGGGTCTCCCTCTGGAGTTCATCAATGGTGGAAGTCACAAGGGACAGGTCACTCGTGAGGCTCACGAATCGTGACCCGGGAGGGTGAGCGTTCCCCACTCGGCATGTCGGGGGATGCTGGAGAGCGAGAGGCAAAGGCGGCGACGGGGACGCCCGGCACCTCAACCTCCAGGGCGAACACGCTGCCGGACAAGGGGGCCGCGGCCAGCGCCTCAGGGCTCATGCCCTTGCGCAAGGTCGTCACGTAAAGCGTTGTCATGTCGGCCCCGCCGAAGCACGGCATGGTCGGGCCGGGACATGGCAGGTGGACCTGGCGCGCCAGACGTCCCTCGGCATCCCAATAATTGAGCACTCCGCCAAAGACGCCTGCACTCCAGTAGCCTCCCGCCATATCCATCGCTCCGCCATCGGGGCGGCCGTGCAGTGCAGGCTGGGTCTCGGCGAATACCCGCGGTGTGCCCATGACACCACTTTCCGGGCAGTAGTCCGCAACATGGATGGTGTCGCGTCGCGTATCCGCAAAAAGCATGCGCCGTCCATCAGCGCTCCAGGCCAGGCCATTGGCGACGATGAGACCTGACTGCAGCCGTTGGGTCTGTCCAGTGGGAGCGACATCATAAAAATGCCCCAGCGGCCGTGAACGACTCGCCTCATCCATGGTGCCGATCACGAAGTGTCCATTCGGCGCGACCTTGCCATCATTGAAGCGCGTGCCAGCCAACGGCTCTCCGGGTGGGCAGGCCAGGAACTCCAGTGCACCAGACGCGAAATCGAGCAGATGGATTCCCGAGCGCATGGCAACGATCAGACGCCCATCGGCACAGCGCCCGAAGGCACCCAAGGTCTCTGGCAGCACGCGACGCTCTCGCTTGCCATCACTCAGGCAGTAGCGCTCGATCGCCGGGGCATAAAGGTCTGCCCAGAACAGGCTATTGCCACTGGCATCCCAGACCGGGGATTCCCCCAGTTCCGCCCGGGCCTCTATCAGCAGTTCAATTTCCGCCATTTCCTGGACTCCCGTCGACGATGGCCATGGCGCCTGCGTGGGCGCACGCCTTCCAGACCTTTGCTCCGATACCCTCGACCTCATCTCCCTGCTTCACGCAGCGACGCTCAATAGATATCGGGTTCAGGGGTACTGCCAGGCGCGCCATTGGCAAAGTCGAAGTCACAGCCTTCATCCGCCTGGGTGACATGTGCCTTGTAGAGAGAGGCATAGCCGTGAGGGTGCCGATCCCTGGGCGGCTGCCAATCCGCCAGTCGGCGCTGGATCTCCTCTTCGTCGACCATCAGGTCCAGCCGACGATTGGGGACATCGACCGCGATGATGTCACCGGTCTGAACGATGGCCAGCGGCCCGCCGACGGCGGCTTCCGGCGCCACATGCAGAATGCAGCTGCCATAGCTGGTGCCGCTCATGCGCGAGTCGGAGATCCGCAGCATGTCGCGCACGCCTTGTTTCAGCAGCTTGGCCGGAATCGGCATCATGCCCCATTCCGGCATGCCGGGGCCGCCCACCGGCCCGCCATTCTTGAGCACGATGATGCTGTCGGCCGTGACCGGGAGGTCCTCATCATCGATACGTGCCTTGAGGTCGGCGATGTTCTCGAACACATAGGCAGGCCCTTGATGGACATGCAGGCGAGGGTCCGCCGCGGTCGGCTTGATGATGGCGCCCTTCGGCGCCAGGCTGCCGGTCAGCACGGCAGTCCCGCCCGAGGCATTGACCGGATTGTCCAGCGGGAGAATGACTTCCGGGCGCCAGACCTTGGCACCCTCGATGTTGTCGCCCAGGGTACGGCCGGTCACGGTCATGGCGGAGAGCTTCAGCTCACTGCCGATGCTCGTCATCAAGGCCGGAAGCCCTCCGGCATAGAAGAAGTCTTCCATCAGATATTCGCCGGAAGGCTTGAGGTTCAGCACCAGCGGCACACGACGCGATATCTCGTTGAAGCGCTCCATCGGCAGCGTGATTCCGAGACGCCGCGCCATGGCCACGATGTGGATGATGGCGTTGGTCGAGCCACCGATCGCCATGTCGACGGCAATCGCGTTATCAAAGGATGCCTCGCTCATGACATCGGTCGGCTTGAGATCTTCCCAGACCATTTCCACCGCTCGCTTGCCGCTGGCGTAGCACATCCGGTTGTGATTGGCGTCCACCGCGGGAATGCTCGAGGCCCCCGGCAGGCTCATGCCCAGCGATTCCCCGATCGACATCAGTGTCGCGGCCGTGCCCATGGTCATGCAGGTGCCCGGAGAGCGGGCAATACCGTTCTCGATCTCGTTCCAGTCACTCTGACTGACATTGCCGATACGACGCTCGTCCCAGTACTTCCAGACATCCGTGCCGCTGCCCAATACCTGGCCACGATAGTTGCCACGCAGCATGGCACCGGCAGGTACATAGATAGTGGGCAAGTTCATCGAAATGGCCCCCATCAGCACGCCCGGTGTGGTCTTGTCACAGCCACCCATCACCACTGCCCCATCCACGGGGTAGCTGCGCAGCAGTTCCTCGACTTCCATGGCCAGCATGTTGCGATACATCATGGCGCTGGGCTTCATCAATTGCTCACCCAGTGACATGGCAGGCAATTCGACAGCAAAGCCCCCCGCCGCCGTGATGCCACGCTTGATATCCTTGACCCGCTCAGGGAAGTGGGAATGGCAGGTATTGAGGTCATTCCAGGTATTGATGATCGCGATCACCGGCTTGCCGACGAACTCCTCTCCCCAATAGCCCATCTGCTTGACGCGGGAGCGATGCCCGAAAGAGCGCAGATCATCCTGCTTGAACCAGCGATTACTGCGCAGATCGTCGACCCCTTTCCTGTTCATCCCGTACTCCTTGCAACGTGATTGACCGAACAATGGCGTAGCAGAACCCGCACCGGCTGCCGCGAGGGCGACCCGTCATTGCGTCATTCCTGAATGAAGTGGCGTTGGCTATCTCAATGGAACCATCGAATCAGCGCGCCAATTGACTGTCCCGCCGCGAGGGCAGAGACACCCAGTCACCATTGCGCCGACTTGAGTCGAGCGCGGTGGCGGCGAATTCGACACCGCGGACCCCGCTACGGATGTCGGGGTACCAGAGGGCAAGCGGATCGACAGGCATGCCCTGCTGGCTGGCCGTGATGTCTTCATGAAGATCGCTGTACAGCGAGGAAAAGGCTTCGCGATACCCCTCGGGATGTCCAAAGGCCACTCGCGAGATACGCGTGGAGGCATCATGCAGGCCGGCCGCTCCCTTGGAGAGCAGTAAAGGTGCGCCATCGAGCCGTCGGAACAGGAGCTGATTGGGGGTTTCCTGGTGCCACTCAAGACCGCCGAGATTGCCGAAGATCCGGAAGCTCAGGCCATGTTCTGCGCCGGCCGCCGCCTGGGTAATCCACATCAGCCCGCGGGCGCCATTGGCATAGCGCAACAGTACGTTGGCGTTATCGTGCGCTTCGCGTCCGGCCACGCTGGCGGTCACGTCGGCACTCAACTCACTTGTCTCAAGTCCGGAAACATACTCGAGCATATGGAAGGCGTGAGTCGCGATGTCATTGAGAATCATCGATTCTCCCGCGATGGCCGGATCCATGTGCCAGTCATGCCCCGCCTTCTCGGCATCCGTCAGGCTGGCCAGATGCCCCTGGACGTAGTCACATTGCAGCTGACGAATCTCGCCCAGTTCCCCGTTCTCGATCATGGCGCGTGCCTGACGCACCATCGGATAGCCGGTATAGCCATAGGCCATGCAGAAGCGCAGCCCTGCCCGCTCGGCGATCGCTTCAAGCTCTTTCGCCTGAGCCGGATCATTGACCAGCGGCTTTTCACAGACGACATGAAAGCCCAGCTCCAGAGCCAATCTGGCCAGGGCGAAGTGACTGTCGTTGGGCGTGAGAATGGCGATGACCTCAGCCCCATCTTCACGAGCGGCTTCCTCGCGCAGCAGTGACTCACCATCGCCATAACCACGTGCGATGTTGAGTTGCTCCGCCTGCTGGCGTGCACGCTCAGGATTTGAGGACAGCGCCCCTGCCACGACGCGGTACCGCCCATCCATCTGTGCCGCTGCACGATGGACCTGACCGATGAAGGACTGGACACCGCCCCCTATCATCCCCAGACGCAATATCTGTGGAGTCTCGTCATGAGACTGGGTCTGGAGGCGTTCGGCGCAAGCGGTTGTGGTCGGCTGAGTCATGGTGCATCCCGGCTTCAGGCATGAATGGCATTGTTGTTTTCTCGCGCACCACCGTCGTGAACCTCTTGGCGTCGGTGCGCGGCATACCGAGCAGCCTAGCGCAGCCAAACCGGCTTTGAAAATGTTTTCAAAGCCATTTAGACCAAGGGACGAGACGGGAGAAAACCAGGTGATCCGATGGGGTTCAGCGCATGGCGCATGGCACCTGGAAGATGAGCGCCTGAAAGATGTAGTCGCTGTGCAAGCGCTGGAAGACAGGCGCGAAGTCCAGAGAGAATCCTCTGAAGCTTCATCCAGAGTGAGACGTATCCAGAGCAGGTTTCGTCAAGAGTGGGTCTCAGCCGACGTGCTGGGTCGTGCCGCGCTGGGTGATATGACATGGCATGATGATACGGTCTGGCGCCGTATCCCCTTGCTTGATGCGCACGAACAACAACGACACCGTCTTGTTGACCATTTCCGTGAAGGGCTGGCAAATCGTCGTCAGATCATAGGATTTGCTTGAGGCAAAGCGGATGTCATCCACCCCGACGATGCCGATGTCCTGCGGAATCCGGTGAGAGAATTCGTGGCGAATCGCATCCATGCCACCACAGGCCATGATGTCATCGAAGTAGAAGATACTGTCAGGAATGACCTCGGCGGCAGCGAGCAACTCACAGGTCGCTTCATATCCTGCGTCGTAGCTGTGACGGTGCCCCTCGCCCACGCCATGCAGCGTGAGTCCGCGCTGCTCCAGGCGCTCGATGAAACCACGCTTTCTGTCCAGCGTGGCCTGTTCCTTGGTCGATGCCCCCACATAGGCCAGGCGACGATAGCCATGATCAATGAGATGATCCGCCGCCATTCGGCCCATCTCGACATCGTCACAGGTAACGACGCTTGCACCGGAGTCTTCGCCATCACGCCCAAAGATCGCGACCGGCGTGTTCTGCCTGGCACAGGCTTCGACCAGCTCAGGAGGGACAGAGGCCGACGTGACGATCAGTGCATCGACGTGATACTCCATCACCAACGAGACGGCTTCCGAAATGCTTTTCTCGGTGTTCACGTTGATCAGCAACGTATGGCAGTTGTGTCGTTGTATGGCCGCCGAAAACTCGCTGAGAATCGCCAGATAGACCGGATTCTCGAAATTCGTCACGAGAATGCCGATCAAGCTGGACTGTGACTTGATGCCTCTCGCCAACCGATTCGGCTTGTATCCCAGGCGCTCTGCTACCGCCAGAATACGACGGCGCATCTCGGGTGAACTGCTCCCTTCCGGATTCATGGCACGCGAGACCGCCGCTATCGAGACATTGGCCTCTCTGGCCACATCCGTGATGGTGACGCGCTTGGTGGCAGGTGCGCTGTCGGTTTTTTTCATGCTCTCTCCCTAACGAGGCTCAATGCCCAATATCTCATCAAGGCATCCCACCCCACATTGGATAATCATTGGCCGACCATATCGCGGATCACGCAAGCATGCAGCAGGCACATGATGAAGGATACAGCCGTATCACGTTGGCTATGACGTGTGCCACCAGAGAGTCAATATCCTCCTTTCGATAACACGACCCTGGCGACTATCTCTAGCAGCATGAGTGCTCAGGACCACAGTAGAACTGACGCAACAGACGATGCATCGGTTACTGAAGCCTCGTCGTGGTACACCCGGACGATGACCTTGGATACGACTTGGAGGTCGCCGATCACGAAGATATTGCAAAGGGCTTTGGCAGTAGATGTATTGCTATGCCCCTATAGCCCCACTTGGCAATGGGCCAATGAGCACATCAATGGCTTGGCACGGCAGTACTTCTCCAGGGAGCAGTCTCCAAGAATGTCAGTACAGCTGGGCTACGCAAGATGCGTCGAGAAACCGAATGACCATTCCCGACAACGCCTCTGCTGTCGAATAGCCATCCCAGGTATTCTCGAGAAAATATTTTAAAACCCTGCATGCCATGCGTGCTGCTCTTGTTGTTGGAGCTCAGACACAAAAAACCGATGCCTGCAAAATGCAAGCATCGGTAACATAAAATATATATATTAAAAAAACTTCACGAATCGGACAGTTTATCCCATTCTTTTTCAGCATCTTCTTTCTTCATGCCATAACGCTCTTGAACCTTCCCGACAAAGTGCTCCTTGCGACCCGCAATTTCGTCGACATCTTCATCGGTAAGCTCTCCCCAACCTTCGCGCACCTTACCTTTGAGTTGCTTCCACTTACCTTCGGCGATATCGCTATTCATGGCAGCCTCCTAAATAAAACAGATAATGCGACAAATAAAAATCAACCAATGACCCGTCACATGCTGTGATTGAGCCTCATGGCAGGCCACGAATATAAGCTAGCACAGATATTAGTGGTCAACAACAGCCCTACCGCTTCAACTCATTGGTGGCGCTGCCATTGACTTGAAATGAAATATAGCGCGAGCCAGCAAATCCGATACAACATCATCGACAAAAAGTTCCCTTCATCTTTCCGTGGCATATCGTCATTTACCGACTCCCAACAATCAATATAAAAACCGTCATTAAATGTATAGGAAAAAACGTTCAGCATAACTCATCGACAACTCACTGTAGGGTGCCGGATGATCTATTTTCACAACGAATCTATCCTTTATTAGCCTCTCGTAAACGCATCAAGTAATTCATACAGGAAAATCATCATGGTTATCAAGCTGTATAAGCAAGCGATAACGACACCGAAAATTCATGCCGACTTCCCAAGCAACTCCTTCCAGCATTACGGAGAAAAGATCTCGCTGGTCAGTTTGGGATCAGCGTCTCAACCATCCAGCGCTAGCGTTACAAAAAACCCGCGGCTAACCGCGGGCAAGATCGAAACACTGGCAGGCGATGACTGGCTTGGCGTCCTGTTCCTAGAACCATACCTCGCTCTGGACACCGAAGGCCCATTCACCTCCCGTGAAACCTGCACTCCCGAGCGCATCTTCATCCGAGAAGTCATTGAGCTCCTCATCCCAGTCACTCCAGGACGCGAACAGGCGGATTTCCGGACGTTTCCAGAAGCCACCGACTTCAGGCTTGAAGGTCGGTGCGATGGTGAATTTTCGATAGCTCCCTTCCACGGCAGTGCCTGAGGCACCGGGGTCAAGATCCATCCATTGATAGCTGAGTTCGTATTGCATCTCGAAATTCGCCGTCAGCTCATTGGCCAGACGCGCATTGAACGTCGCCCAGGAGTATTCGTCGCCTTCGGCATAACGGTCTTCACTGACTTCCGCCAGCACGGCCGGTGCCAGACGCCACTTGGGCGCGAGATAGGTCGTGCCATACAGACCGAGTCGAGTCGAGGTCGCATCATCTGTCAGATTCCCGTCACCCCCGATGACCTTCGTCTCCGCGCCAAGCCCTCGGCCATGCAGCACGGCGGCCTTGAAGCTGCCGTCGGCGAGACCAAAGAAGCTGTCGCCATGATAGGCCAGCATGGTATGGAACCCGGAATCCGCGGCTGTGGCGCCCGTATCCATGGCGCGCTCTTCGTTGTCTGCGGCAGACAATGCACTGACCATCCACTGCCAGTTGCCGACGTAGTTGTTCATCGTGAAGGTCAGGTTGTCGGTATCGCCGCCAGTGTCGGAATCCTCGGTCGGATATTCACTGTAACTGCGTCCGTAGACCGAGAAGTTGGCTTTCCAGTCATCGGTGAGCTGGACGTCGTAGATACCCGCGCCGGTGCCGGCAAGGAAGATGAAGTCACTGTCGAGCCAGTGGATGTCGAAGTTGTCCCGATCGAAGCGCTTGCCGGCCCAGATGGCGGAATTCTCGAAGGCGCCAGTGAAGCTCGGCAGATCGCTCAATTCCACGTAGACCTGTCGTACGTTCAGGCTGGACTCGTCCGAGGTCCAGTCGTTGCTGGTCTCCACCCCGTCGGCAATCATGGTGCGGTAGTGCGCCTTTGCCCCGTTATCGTAGCGCGTCTTGTAGTTGAGCACCGTCTCGACATAGGTATCGGGCTCATTCCCCAGCCGCCCGACCGCTCCCCCCACCGACCCCGCCGGGGTGAGATAGGGGCCGCCGTCAATGCTCTTGCCCCCCTCCCCGATCAGGAGACCTGAGCGGGCATAGGCATTGAAGGAGAAACCTTCCTCGCCACTGGCCTGACGCTCCACGGCGGCCAGACGCTCTTCGAGGTCCTCGGTCTGCGCGGTCACGCGCGCGGGTTGATCAGTCTCATTCGTTCGGCGCTGAACGGCCATCGCCTGCTCTGCCTCGGCGGCGCGACGCTCAGCCGCTCTGGCCCGCTGTTCAGCGTCATTGATGCGCTGCTCCAGCTCTGCGAGCCGCGCCTCGATGTCGCCCGTGCTGTCGGCAGTGGCGAGACCACTGGTACTCATGATGGCAATGGCAACAGCCATGGCCAGAGGGGCCTTGAGCGGGCGCTGGGGGGAAGTAGTCATGTTGGAGAGAGCCTTTGTTGTTGTTGACGAATCACTCGCTTGGCGATGATCAGCGAAGTGGCGCCTTCGTCATTGGCGTTGTCGTAGGCGCCATACTCACTTAATCGTTTAAGACCCTAGTGGCAATCTGGCCTCTCAGACACACGACCTATGTCGAAATTCGACCAAAGGGGAGCGATCACCGCATATAACTCCCATTTCTGGCGACATATCAGCGACAGCAAGACCAAAGTTCAGGTTGCGGATATCGACGCCAATCGCTTGACTGTGATCACGCCTTAATCGTTTAAGAAACACCATCGGATAACCTCAGGATTTTCCCCCGCCAGATGGCCGATGAATGCCCAACAACAACAAGTGACGAGGATTTGCCATGCAACGCAAGACACTGATCGCCTCAAGCGTCGCCCTGCTGGGAGTGGCCACCACCGCACCCGCCATGGCCGCGGACCTGACCATCTCCTGCGGCGCGGTCGGGGCCGAGCTGGAACTCTGTGAACAGGGCGTCGCGGCCTGGGAGGAAAAGACCGGCCATGACGTCGACATCGTTTCCACGCCCAATTCCTCGACGGAACGCCTCTCGCTCTACCAGCAGATTCTGTCGGCCCAGTCCGGGGATATCGACGTCCTGCAGATCGATGTGGTCTGGCCGGGGCTGCTCGCCAATCACCTGCTTGATCTGCACCAGACGCTCGGCGAAAAGGCGGCGCAGGGCCACTTCGCGACCATCGTCGACAACAACACGGTGGATGGCCGCCTGGTGGCCATGCCCTGGTTCACGGATGCCGGGGTGCTCTACTACCGCAAGGACCTGCTGGAGAAGTACGGGTTCGCACCTCCCGAGACATGGCAGGAATTGACAGAGACCGCCACGCAGATACAGGCGAAGGAGCGTGAGGCGGGCAGCGAGAAGATGTGGGGTTACGTCTTCCAGGGGCGTGCCTATGAGGGCCTGACCTGCAACGCCCTGGAGTGGGTCGCCAGCAATGACGGCGGCGCCATTGTCGATGCCGATGGCGAGATCACCATCGACAACCCCAACACGGCCTCGGCACTCGACCTGGCCGCCAGCTGGATCGGCGAGATCACCCCGCAGGGCGCACTCAATTATTCCGAGGAAGAAGCCCGCGGCATCTTCCAGTCCGGCAACGCCGTCTTCATGCGCAACTGGCCCTACGCCTGGTCGCTGACCCAGAGCGATGACAGCAAGGTGGCCGGCAAGGTCGGGGTGGTCAAGCTGCCCCATGGCGCCGAGGGCGAGAGTGCCGCGGCGCTGGGCGGCTGGAACCTGGCGGTCTCGAAGTACAGCGAGAATCCCGAGCTCGCCTCTCAGCTGGTGGCCTTCCTCACCGGTGAACCCGAGCAGAAACGCCGAGCCATCCAGGCCGCCTACAACCCGACCCTCACAGCGCTGTATCAGGACGAGGAGGTGCTCACCGCCGTGCCCTTCTTCGGCACGCTCTACGACACCTTCACCAATGCCGTGGCCCGTCCGTCAGCCGTCACCGGAGACAACTACGGCCAGGTGAGCAATGCCTTCTTCAACGCGACCCATAGCGTGCTGAGCGGCGAGCAGAGCGGTGCCCAGGCGGTTGCCCAGCTCAAGAGCGAACTGTCACGCATCAAACGTCGTCGCTGGTAACCCGGGAGGTTTCGCATGACAACCACGCTCAATGAGTCAGTGTCGACGGGCTCGCCCTCGGCCAGGACTCGCAAACGCGGCACCAAGGTCAGACGCCAGCGGGTACGCGCGGCCTGGACCTATCTCGCCCCGATGCTGGTCGCACTGGCGCTGGTGGCCGGCTGGCCCCTGCTGAGAACCTTCTATCTCAGCCTGACCGATGCCTCGCTCTCGGACACGACCGGTGCCGCCTTCATCGGCTTCGAGAACTATCTCGTGAAGGACGACGGCGTCTGGTACGGCCTGCTGGCTGACCCGGTGTGGTGGAATTCCGTCTGGAACACCGTCTACTTCAGCGTCATCTCGGTGTCGCTGGAAGTCGTCTTCGGCATCATCGTGGCGCTGCTCCTGAATGCCGAATTCAAGGGACGCATGCTGGTCCGGGCCGCGGTGCTGATTCCCTGGGCCATCCCGACCATCGTCTCCGCCAAGATGTGGGCCTGGATGCTCAATGACCAGTTCGGAATCATCAACCACCTGCTGATGGGGCTGGGACTGATCGATGCGCCCCTGGCCTGGACGGCGGATGCCGATCTATCGATGTGGGCCGTGATCATGGTCGATGTCTGGAAGACCATCCCCTTCGTGGCACTGCTGGTACTCGCCGCGCTGCAGATGCTGCCCAAGGACTGCTATGAGGCCGCCGAGGTCGATGGCATCCACCCGGTGAAGGTGTTCTTCCGTGTCACCCTGCCATTGATCACCCCGGCCCTGCTGGTCGCCGTGATCTTCCGCCTTCTCGATGCACTGCGCGTCTTCGACGTCATCTATGTGCTGACCTCCAACTCGTCGAGCACCATGACCATGTCCATCTACGCCCGCCAGCAACTGGTGGAGTTCCAGGACGTGGGCTACGGCAGTGCCGCCTCCACGATGCTGTTCCTGATCATCGCGCTGGCCGTCGTGGTCTACCTCTACCTTGGCCGCCGCCAACTGGGAGTGGAGAAATGAATCAGACTCCGATGAACCGCTACCAGCTGACCCGACTCGCCAAGCATGTCGGCAAATGGGCCTTGATCGCCATCATCATCGTCTACGCCGTGTTCCCCTTCTATTACGCGGTGATCACCTCACTGAAACCCTCCAGTGAGCTGTTCGAGGTCAACTACTGGCTGACCTCGCTGGACTTCAGCAACTATGCCCAGATCTTTGCGCAGAAGAGCTTCCTGCAGGCGATCGGCAACTCGATCCTGATCGCCTTGAGCGTCGTGTTGATCGCGCTGCTGCTGGGCATCACCGCCTCCTATGCGTTGGGACGCGTGCGCTTTCGCGGCCGCTCCACCGTGATGCTGATCATTCTCGGGGTCTCGATGTTCCCTCAGGTCGCGGTGCTCTCCGGGCTGTTCGAGGTGATTCGCAGCCTGAATCTCTACAACAACCCCGGCGGCCTGATTCTCAGTTACACCATCTTCACGCTGCCCTTCACCGTCTGGGTACTGACGACCTTCATGCGTCAGCTGCCCATGGAACTGGAAGAGGCCGCGATCATGGACGGCGCCACGCCGTGGGAGACCATCACCAAGGTCTTCCTGCCCCTGATGTGGCCGGCCATGGCCACCACCGGGTTGCTCGCCTTCATCGCGGCCTGGAACGAGTTCCTGTTCGCCTTGACCTTCACGCTGACCGACAGCGAACGCACCGTGCCGGTCGCCATCGCCCTGATCTCCGGCGGCAGCCAGCATGAGCTCCCCTGGGGCCCGATCATGGCCGCCTCCGTCACCGTCACCATACCGCTGGTCATCCTGGTGATGATCTTCCAGCGCCGCATCGTCTCCGGCCTGACCGCCGGCGCCGTCAAAGGATAATCGTCATGTCATTGCTCGAAGCCCAAATGCAGACCTCCTCCAGCTGGTGGCGCGGTGGCGTCATCTACCAGATCTACCCGCGCAGCTTCCTGGACAGCAACGGCGATGGCATCGGCGATCTGCCGGGCATCACCGCCAGACTCGATTACGTGGCCTCCCTGGGCGTGGATGGCATCTGGCTGTCGCCCTTCTTCACCTCCCCGATGCTCGACTTCGGGTATGACATCAGCGACTACCGGGATGTCGACCCGATGTTCGGCACCCTGGAGGACTTCAAGACCCTGCTGGAGCGCGCCCATTCCCTGGGCCTGAAGGTCATGATCGACCAGGTGATCAGCCACACCTCCGACCAGCACCCCTGGTTCCAGCAGAGCCGTCAGGACCGCACCAACGACAAGGCCGACTGGTTCGTGTGGGCAGACCCCAAGCCCGACGGCACGCCGCCCAACAACTGGCTGTCGATCTTCGGCGGCTCGGCCTGGACCTTCGATTCACGTCGCCAGCAGTATTACCTGCACAACTTCCTGACCAGCCAGCCCGACGTGAACTTCCACCACCCGGAGGCCCGACAGGCACAGCTCGACAACATGCGCTTCTGGCTTGAGTTGGGTGTGGATGGCTTCCGCCTGGATACCGTCAACTTCTATTTCCATGATCAGGCCCTGCGCGACAACCCGCCGGTGCCGGCGGGCGAGGCCAAGACCCTGGGCGCGCCGGATTCCAACCCCTATACCTGGCAGCGACACGTCTATGACCTGAGTCGCCCGGAAAACCTCGACTTCCTGAAAGCGCTGCGCGCCCTGATGGATGAATACCCGGGTACCACCACGGTGGGCGAAATCGGTGATGACAAGCCGCTGGAGCGCATGGCGGAGTACACCGCCGGGGGCGACAAGCTGCACATGGCCTACGGGTTTGATCTGCTCAATGCGCCGCACTCTGCGGGCTATCTCCGCGAAGTCATCGAGCGCTTCCAGCGTCTGGCCGGCGATGCCTGGCCATGCTGGGCGCTGTCGAACCACGACGTCGTGCGCAGCGCCACACGCTGGGGTGCCGACGAAGACCCGGTGGCCTACCCCAAGGTCGCTCTGGCCATGGTGCTGTCACTGCGCGGCAGCGTCTGCCTCTACCAGGGTGAGGAGCTGGGCCTGCCGGAAGCCGACGTGCCCTTCGAGCGCATTCAGGACCCCTACGGCAAGGTGCTGTGGCCGGAATTCAAGGGCCGCGACGGTTGCCGGACCCCCATGCCCTGGCGTCAGACGGACCAGGGGGACTTCTCGAGTGTCGAGCCCTGGCTGCCGGTCGATGAACGCCACCTCCCCCTGGCCGTGGCCAATCAGGAAGACGACGCCAACTCGGTCTTGCATGCCACCCGCGCCCTGCTGAATTTCCGCCGTCAGCATCCGGTATTGCGTGAGGGGGACATTCAGCTGGTGGACGTGGGTGACGAGCTGCTGGGCTTCCTGCGCGAGCATGACGGCAAGCGCATGCTGTGCCTCTTCAATCTCACGGGCGCTGAACAGGTCACCGCACTGCCGCAAGCCTACGCCGGCAGCGCGCGTCTGCTCGAAGGCGCAGGCTTTACTGCCGAGCTGGAC
This sequence comes from Cobetia sp. 3AK, assembly GCF_029846335.1. Classification (NCBI taxonomy): domain Bacteria; kingdom Pseudomonadati; phylum Pseudomonadota; class Gammaproteobacteria; order Oceanospirillales; family Halomonadaceae; genus Cobetia; species Cobetia sp. 3AK. The sequence continues at coordinate 55,984 of NZ_JARWKR010000009.1, forward strand.
ACGGCCCAGCCCCAGGCGGCGCGGCTGGTGCTTCCCGCCTATCAGGCTGCCTTCCTGGCACTCGACTAACCTTCTTTCGAAAGCCGGTGCCGAGCACCGGCTGGGAGTCGCAAGATGACAAGCGTAACCCTCTCCAAGATCAACAAGACCTTCGGCAGCACGCACATCATCAAGGATCTGGATCTCAAGATCGGCAGCGGCGAATTCGTGGTCTTCGTCGGGCCGTCTGGCTGTGGCAAGTCGACCCTGTTGCGCCTGATCGCCGCACTGGAATCGATCACCGACGGTGAGATGCATATCGCCGGCGATCTGGTCAATGACCTTCCCCCGCGTGAGCGTGGCGTGGGCATGGTCTTCCAGTCCTATGCCCTCTACCCGCACATGACGGTGTACGAGAACATGGCCTTCGGCCTCAAGCTTGCCAAGACCGACAAGGAAAGCGTCGAACAACGCGTGATGGAGACGGCGCGCATCCTTCAGCTCGAGGAGTTGCTGCACCGCAAGCCCAAGGCGCTTTCCGGCGGCCAGCGACAGCGCGTTGCCATGGGTCGCGCCATGGCGCGTGAGCCGAAGATCCTGTTGTTCGATGAGCCGCTCTCCAACCTGGATGCCTCGCTGCGGGTGCAGATGCGCAATGAGATCGCCCGCCTGCACCACCGCCTGGGCTCCACCATGGTCTACGTCACCCACGACCAGGTCGAAGCCATGACCCTGGCCGACAAGATCGTGGTACTGCGTGATGGGCGCATCGAACAGGTCGGCAGTCCCCAGACGCTCTATCAGGCCCCGGCGACCCGCTTCGTGGCCGGCTTCATCGGCTCCCCGACCATGAACTTCCTGCCGGCAGAGCTGCTGCGGAGCGAGGGCAATGGCTGTCGCATCACGACAGCCGGGATCGGCGAGCTGGAGCTGCCTCGCGATGCCGGCGACGAGCGTGCCGGCAGCCGTCTGACGCTGGGGATTCGTCCCGAACACCTCTGCCTGGAAGAGGCCCGCGGCGACAATGCCTTCGAGATCGTCAACGTCGAGTACCTGGGCAACGAAGTCTACGTCTATCTCGACCCGAAAGACGGCGACAGCCTGCTGATCCACCGCAGCGAAGCTCCCAGTCAGTGGAAGATCGGCCAGCGCGTCGCACTGGTGCCGGACCTGGAGCACGTGCATCTGTTCGACAGTCAGGATCGCGCGCTGAGCCTGACCCGGCAACGCCAGGCAGCCTGAACTTCCCTCATTTAAAGGGAATGCCATCTTGAGAAACAGCTCTGCGTGATGTCTATTGGCTCACGCAGAGCTGAGTGCCCTCTCTTGAAGATGTGCCTCAAAACAAAATTCATAGTGTAATAGTTAACGGAATTGGCCAATTCCCCCTTCCACATCACTCTTCCAAGCTACCGTCCCGATGGTAACCGGCAGGCCAGCCCCTGCTGTGACCTCAATCTCATACGCTGGACTAGGCATTCATCAGACTGATCGATATCCTGAATTTCTCTTGATCGAATCAGTCTTTACTCCAGGAACCCGACGCCTGTGTCATCGCCTCGCCGTATCACTCTCAAGGAGCTAGCCGCAGAACTGGGCGTCTCCACCGCCAGTGTCTCCAACGCCTTCAACCGCCCCGACCAGCTCTCGCCTGCATTGCGCGAGCGGATTCTCGAGGAGGCCAGACGGCTGGGCTATCGTGGTCCGGACGCCAAGGCGCGAAGCCTGCGTACGGGGCGCTCACGGATCATCGCCGTGGTACTCGCAGAGACATTGACCTACAGCCTCAAGGACGCGGTCGCCAGCGAGCTGTTATCGGGCATCGCCGAAGTGCTGGACGCCCACGGCCATACCCTGCTGCTGCTCTCGGGTCGCCAGGATGCCTCTCAGGTGCCGGGGTCTTCCAGCATTGCCGATGGCTTCATCGTCTACGGGCTGATGGCCAGCATGGCGCTGGTGGAAGAACTCCAGAGCGCGGGTCACAAGCCCATCGTGGCGGTCGACTTCGATCTGGGCGATCACCCCGCCATCCACGTGGATGATGAGCCCGCCTGCTACGCCATCGCGCAACATGCCCTGAAGACACCCGCCAGTCGCATCGGCATCGTCAACCTGCGCCTGACCGAAACAGCCTGCAACGGCCGCATCACCGAGGCCCACGCGCTGCTCCCGGCGGGTCGAACCATCACCCGCTCGCGACTGGCGGGTTTTCATCGTGCGCTGGCTGAGCGGGATATCTCCCCCGATTCTGTGACGATGTGGAACATCGAGGAAAACACCTACGAGGTCTGCGCGCCGGTGCTGTCAGAGATTCTGGATCTTCCGGCCAGTGAACGGCCAGACCTCCTGCTGTGCATGTCCGACCGCATCGCGTTGACCGCCGTGACCCTGGCGGAACAACGTGGTATCCGAATTCCTGAAGACCTGCGTATCACCGGCTTTGATGGCATCGAGGAAGGACAATATCGCTCGCCTCGCCTGACCACGGTCCAGCAGGACAGTACCGAGAAAGGCCGCCTTGCCGCACGAATGATTCTGGGGCTGGAACCCGCCTCGCCTCGCCTGCTCACGACTCGACTGATCCAGGGTGAAACCTGTCCGTGAAGAGACCTCGCGGAGAGTGACGCTATGGGGCGTGGCAGGTATCATCCCCAGCCCGTTCATCGCAGCCGAGGGAGGTTCCCATGCCGATCCTGCACAGCATCATTCACCGTATCGACAAGGGCAACAGCGAGACGCCGGCCCAGCTGGTGCCTGCCACCACCACCCTGGCGGCATCCGATGCACTGGAGGATCTGGTGTCCGGGCTCAATGATGCCTACCACGGCAAGGCCAAGAACTGGGGCCGTTTCAATGAAGACGCGCCTGCTGCCTTCCCCACGGAACTGGCGGCCTTCCTCGCAGGTGATAGCGATTTCGCGAGCCTGACCCAGACGCTTGCCAGTCGTCTTATGCCGCTGATCGATGACAACCTCCCGACAGGCGGCCATCTGCTGGTGGTGGACCACCAACAGGGCGAGACGCGTCATCTGTTCATGGCGTTGCTGCACCATCGTGATGGCTTCGCGATCGACGAGACCCTTGCGGTGACGCCTGCCCGCCAGCTCAACCTGACCCAGATGTCGCTGGCCGCGCGACTGGATATCAGTCAGTGGCAAGGCAGCTCGACGTCTCACCCCTATCTGTCCTGGGCGCGTGATCGCGGACGCACCAAGCTCGCCGAGGCCTTCGCCGAAACGCTGGGTGCACAGGAGCAGCGGGATGCCGGTCAGGAAACCCGTACCCTGCTCAAGGCGTTCAGCGACTATGTCGAGAAGGAAGACATGGCCGAGGAAGCCAGTCGGCAGAAGACCGATACCCTGGTCGATTATGCCACCGACCAGGCCAAGCTCGGCGAGCCGATCACGCTGGACCAGCTGTCTGAGCTGATCGATGAGGAGCGCCCGCAGGCCTTCTACGACCACATTCGCAACAGCGACTATGGGCTGTCACCGGAAATCCCGCCGGACAAGAAGACGCTCAACCAGTTCAAGCGTTTCACCGGGCGCGCCGCGGGCGTCTCGATCAGCTTTGACTCGCACCTGCTGGGCGACTCAGTGGAATACGATGAGGCAAGCGATCGTCTGATCATCAAACAGGTCCCGACCGGCCTGCGCGATCAGCTCAAGCAGCGCTAAGCCTCTGATCAGACAACATCGCCTGATGCATATCCGTCAGACACACGAAGGCCAGGCATCTGCCTGGCCTTCGTGTGTCTGACAAGAAACCGTGTGCCCCGGCCTTTACAGCCCTTCGAGAATCTCATTCATCTGGGCACGCACACTCTGCAAGCCATTGCCGGAGAGATACCAAAGCCCCGGGGATAGCACGATAACACCAATGTCCGCACCGCCAGCATCGGCCAGCGCGGCCTTAAGCGCGTCAGCATCCATCGGGGTCTGGCCAATGGCAGCACTGCGATCAACCACATACAGAACATCCGGCGCCATCTCGACAATATTCGCTGGCGTCAGCGGGTAGAAAGTACGCTCACCACGGCTGACCGGCTCTACGGAGTTCAGCAGCGCCGGCTGATCGATCTGCAGCAGCTCAGTGACAATCGGCTCCTGGCGCAGAACATAACGACCGTCGTTATGGGTCACGACCAACGCGTCAAGATCTTCCGCCAGCCCTTCACGCGCCGTCGCAATATCCAACTTGAGCGCTGCCAGCTTCTCACGTGCCTTTTCCTCGACATGATACGGGGACGCCAAGCTCAGTACCTTGCCGCTCAGTGCTTCGAAGTAGTTGCCTTCTTCGAGAGTGACATCACGCGTCTCCGCCACAGCCTTTAGCGCCTCAAGTGATCCAGATTGACGACCGGTGATCAAAATCAGGTCCGGCTCCAATCCCGCGATCGCCTCGACATCAGGCTCCTTGAGCCCGCCGATATCTGCCCGACCTTTGACCAGATGTGACACATAGGCGGGCGCAGACTGATGTGGAACCCCGACGAGGTGCTCAGCTAATCCCAGCTCATCCAGCGTATCGGCAGCGCCCCAGTCCAAACTCACGACGGAAGGGCCATGCTCTTCCCCGGCGACTTCGTGTGCCTGAGCACTAAAAGGTAAAGCAGCCAACAACAGAGTAGAAACAGACAGGGTGAGCCCAGCGACGTTCATCGACATTCTCTTTTATTGAATAATAATTAATATCATTTGTATTTGCGATACTAGCACGACTGCTTCCCCAAAATCATGCAACTGTGCGTTGCACAACCCGCAATTTACGAGCAACCCCATGCCACTACCGAGAGTTGCGAAAAACGCAACTCTGACAGCAGAGAAACACACCTGAACTAAAAAATACGAATGTTTATCATTTGTTTTCGTAAATACGAAAAAAAGATCGACATTGAAGCGATAGCGCCTGTCGCATTCCCTACCCGAAGTCGACGTCAACAGAGCGCTCAGTGGCCCACAACCCTAAAAAACCTCGTGGCTCAATAACGACATAATCGCGACCTCAAGGATCCAGGAACATGACAGTCCCCGCACTCCCCTTTGCTCGATCGGCCTTGGCTATCGGTATCGCCGCCGCTTGCCTACCTGCTGGCGTACAGGCTGACGAATCCAGCCAGTTGGAACCTGTGGTGGTGACAGCTTCCGGCTACGAACAGGTGATCTCGGATGCCCCTGCCAGTATCTCGGTCATTACCGGCGAGCAGCTCAACAAGCAGTCGTACACGGATATCACTGATGCCATGGATAATGTGCCTGGCGTCTATGTTACGGGGGGCGGGAATTCTCAGGACATCAGTATTCGAGGGATGGACAATAGCTACACGCTTTACATGATCGATGGCCGCCCGCTCTCGGCTGGCCGCTCCGTCAATACCAATGGCAATGATGAAGGCAAGCAGATTGGCCTCCCCCCGATCTCGATGATCGAGCGAGTGGAAGTGATTCGCGGACCGATGTCATCGCTGTACGGCTCACAAGCCATGGGCGGCGTCATCAACATCATCACCAAGAAGGTGGCGGATGATTGGTCGGGGTCTGTCACGACGGAATATACCCACTCGCTCAACGACATCAGCAACGACGGGCAGCAGCTGAGTTTCTATACCAGCGGGCCGCTCATCGAAGGCCTGCTCGGGCTCAAGGTTCACGGCAACTGGACCGGTTATGAAGAAAGCGATTATCAGGGCAGTGATGACAATGCCGAAAGCACGCCTGACAGCGACATTCGTCAAGGGGGGGCCGAATTCACGCTGACGCCGGATGAGGACAATGCGTTCACGCTCGGCTATACCGCGTCCAAGCAGGAATATACCCACAATGCCGGCGTGAGCATTGCGGATGATTCCGAAACCAGTCGCTATCGCTATGACAAGGACGTCTACACCCTCGGCCACAAGGGGAGTTACGGCAGCTTCCTCACGGACACCTATCTACAGCACGACATTTCGGAGAACGTGCTGGATTCCGATGACGAAAAGCGTGAAGAAGTCACCACGTTCAACAACCAGACCACATACTTCTGGGGCGATCATATGCTGACCTTCGGCGGTCAGTACAAATTCGAGCAGCTGACGGATGAGACCAATGGCTTGCTGGCCTCAAATGTCCCGGGGGCTGTTGATAACGTCGATCGCTGGATTGCCGCACTATTCGTCGAGATGGAATGGAGTCTGACCGAGGACCTCAACGTCACCACCGGCTTGCGCTACGACGACGATGAACTGTTCGGGGGTCATCTCTCTCCACGCGTCTATGCCAATTATCACCTTGATCCGCAATGGACGCTCAAGGGCGGGGTCTCCACGGGCTACAGCCAACCGAGTCTATCCGATGCAACAGAGGGCTTTGGACGTCGAACTGGCCAGGGCAGTGCCGTCATCATCGGCAACGAGGAGCTGGATCCGGAAACCAGCACCAACTACGAGCTGGGCACCGTTTTCCAGAACCAGTCAGGCACACTCAGCGCCGGCGCCACCCTGTTCTACACCCAGTTCAAGGACAAGATCTCCGAAGACCGCCTCTGCCAAGGCCCGGATGAAGGTTTCTCCGATCCCGCCTTCCGCGAGTGCAGCTATGCCGGCACTGATTACTATTTCGTCAGCACCTACCGCAACATCGACGAAGCTGTCATGCAGGGCATCGAGCTGTCACTGGACTATGCCATCACGCCAAGCGTGAATCTTAGCTCCAGCTACACCTACACCGACTCCGAGCAGAAAAGTGGTGAATTCAAGGGCGAGCCCTTGAACAAGATCCCGGAACATATGCTCAACGTGGCGGTGGACTGGCAAGCCACTCACGATCTCAACCTGTGGGCACAGGGGAACTACCGTGGCGAAACCAGTGATTACCTGTCACGTACCAGCATGAGCGAAGGCACGCCGAGCTATACCTTCTTCGATGTGGGTGTCGTCTATGCCTTGAACGAGAGCGCTCGCGTCAAGGCTGGCCTCTACAACATCGCTGACAAGGAAGTCACCAATGACACCTACGGCGTGGTGCTGGATGGCCGCCGGTTGAACCTTGGGCTGACCATGGACTTCTGATCCTCGACCAGATCCACTCATGCTTACGCAACAAGGGGAGCCGAGGCTCCCCTTGTTGCATTGCAGCTCATGGTTTCAAAACAAGACGTCAGTCATGGGGGCCGGTGTCTTCATCAGCAGCTTCCATCAGATCCACGAGACTCGCTGCCACTTTCCTCCAGCAACCACTCGCGAAAGGCTTGCACCTTGGCAAGCGTTGCCCCCCCCAGGCCGATGAATCACGTAATAGGCCAAGGAACACGCGCATATCACCTCATCGAAAAGTCTCACCAGACGCCTTCAAGCAATTACATCGTGAGCCATTACCACACGAGCCAGTGCAATACCCTGCTTAACAATTGCAACCTGCCACTCCGAAGCGGAGTTATTCACCGATGATCCATGACGTATTGCGAGTGGGTTACCTGGCAGTCGTTCTCAAGGATTGCTCGAACCTGTCCAGGAAGAGGTCGGCTTCCGAGCGCTCGATGCACAGTGGCGGGCGGATCTTCAAGGTACTGCCGGACTTGCCGGCCCCGCCGATCAACACGCCATTGCGCTTGAGGTCGTTGATCAACGCCGTGGTGCGCTGGGCGTCCGGCGCTCCGTCACGCGTCGGGTCACAGAGATCCAATCCCAGGAACAGCCCGGCGCCTCGTACATCGCTCACCTCCTCGAAACGTGCCTGAATATCTTGGAGCTGTCGCTTGAAGTACTCGCCTTGACGTGTGGCATTGGCCATCAGGTCTTCCTCGTCGATCACGTCCAGCACCGCCGTGCCCGCCGCCACGGCGACCGGTGAGCCGCCGAAGGTATTGAAGTAGCCCACATCGGTATTCAGGACCGCCAGCAACTCCTCGCGTGCCGCCAGCCCGGACATCGGGAAGCCGTTGCCCATCGGTTTGCCCATGGTCACCACATCCGGCGTCACGCCGTGGCGCGAGAAGCCCCACATCCCCTGCCCCGTGCGCCCGAAGCCGGGCTGGACCTCATCGGAGATGAATAGGCCGCCCCGGGCCTGCAGGAGTTCGACCGCGGGCTTCAGGAAACCGGCGGGGTCTGCATAGATGCCATCGCTCGAGAAGATGGAGTCGACCAGCAGTGCCGCGCATCCATGGCCCCTCGCCTCCAGCTGTTCGATGCCGAACCGCACCTGCTCGGCGAACCAGGCGGCCGGGTCTGCCTGCTCACTCATCCGGGAGATCGGCAGGATATGCACGTGATCCGGCGGCGTTCCCTGCTTGTAGGAGGATGGTGAGACTTCCGTCACGGCGGCCGTGTTGCCGTGATAGGCCGCCTCGGTGACGATGATCCCCTGCCGGCCCGTCCAGCCACGCGCCAGCCTCAGCGCCATGTCGTTGCTTTCACTGCCGGTACACATCATTACCAGTCGATTGAGCGTGCGCGGCAGCGTGTCCAGCAGGCGCTCGGCATAGCGATGGATGCCTTCGTGCAGATAGCGGTTGTGCACGTTGAGGGTCCCCATCTGTTCGGCGACCGCCTGGACCACGCGAGGATGGCAGTGGCCGATGGACGGCACATTGTTGTAGACATCCAGGTAGCGCTTGCCTTGATCATCGAACAACCAGACCCGCTCCCCTCGTACGATGTGCAGCGGCTCCTCATAGAAGAGCATGGACGTCGGCCCTACCGTTTCCAGCCGCTTGCGCACCAGTGCGCCGATTCGCGCATCTGCCTTGTCGATGTGCGCCATGCTGAAGGCGTTCTGATCCAGAATCCCGCGTACCTTTTCCATCACGCCATCCTCACCTTGTCATTGATTGTCCGATCTGTACCTGTCCGAACAGTGCTTGTCCGAACAGTACTGGTCCGATCAACATCCGCCTGATCGTCGTGTTCTTGCACGCCCAGTGTCTGCACGACACCTTGCTGGTCCTCTCGTGACTGGCCCCCTCGTTGCTGAACATAGCGCCGCGCCATGATGGCCGTATCCCGGCTGAAACCATCACTCAATGTCTTGCCTTCCTTGCTTTCCTGATGCGTGGCCAGCCAGGCACACAGCAGAATGCGACGCAGCATGATGAAGGTATCCAGCATTGCCTCATCTGCCGACGAGAACTCGGCCACCGAGCGGTACCCCTTGATCCAGGCATCGCGCAGCTGCGGGACGCACGGATCCGTCTCGTGGAAGCTGATCGCCGCAGCGAAGTCATAGGCATACCAGCAGAAGCCGCAGTCATCGAAGTCGATGATCGCCATGCTGTCCTGTGACACCAGCAGGTTGGTCAAGCGCAGGTCGGCATGGACCAGACCGAACTGCTGTGGCGCCGTGCCATACAGGGCAATCTCCGACTTGAGATAGGGGATGGCAGCATTGATGGCCTGGGCCTCTTCCACCGTCATGCCCGGCGCATTTCGCCAATCGCCCCACAGCCCACGGGGCGAGATCATGCTTTCCAGGTCCCAACGCTTGCGCACGAAGCCCTCCGGGGGCTGCCAGCGACGGCTGTGTTCGTGCAGCGTGGCATTCATCGCGCCCAGGCGTTCAAACCACTGCGGCAAGTCATCGCCGATATCCGGCTCACTGCCGACCACATGCTCGAAGGCCACCACGTACAGGGATTGCCCGCCGGCGGAGATGCTCAACACAGGGCTGCCTGTCGTGGTCATGACCGGGGCCGGCGTATTGATCCGTGCCGTCGTGCGCAGATCATCGATCCAGGCCAGCTCGGACTCGATCTCCTCCCGGCAGTGATAGTCCGGGCGGTGAACCCGAATGATGATCCTGCGTCCCGCCTCGTCATCCTCGGCCAGAAAGGTCGCGTTCTCTGACATGGTCAGCAGCGAGATCCGCGAGGTTTCCGCCATGTGCCATTTTTCCAGGCAAGTAACCAACTCGTGTCTTGTTTGATTTATCAGAGTTTCCGTATACATCTCACCACCTCGCTGACATGGGGAGACCGGGGATCTTGCGGTCTCGGTGTCACACTTCGTCTGCGGCCAGAAGCCAGTGGCCAATCTCACGACCCACGATCTGGCTCACGGCATGACTCTGTGCGCGAAAGTTGCATGACTCAGACTAACGACAGCGCGAGGTGATGCGTTATCAGCATCCGGCAAAGCTGAAAACACCAACAAGAACAATGAGTTGATTGATCAATGCACGAAGATGTATCACGAACGGACGACAGTGATGCCACCTGGCAGCACGGGATTTTCGAGCATGCACCAGGCAAGTGCACACGGGAGGCATGGGACGTCAATGAACAGGCGCATAACCTGACCGACTGGTCGCAACACTACGATCAGTACGGTCAGGGCGCCTTCTACGGACGTATCGATGAACTCCATCTGCCGGGAATGCAGGTATTCAAGGAATACACCAGCCAGGCATTGGATCAGCAATGTCATGTCTGGCCTGACTCGCTGTGGATCGGTATTCCCGCCGAGCGACAGCCCTGCCGGATCAATGGCTACGCGCTTGAGGCAGGCGACATCATGTGTCAGCCGGGTGGGCAGGATTTCGCGCTGACCACGCCGGACACTTTCGCGATCCACTGTCTCGTGCTGCGGCGTGACTGGCTGCTCACGGTGGTGGGGGAATCGGCGCTGACACTGCTGGAGAGTGACCCGCAACACACGATGCGCCTCGGGGTATCGCAGAAGACTCGCCGCGCGGTCACCTTCCTGATGGAAAGACTGCTCAAGCGGCAGCGTCAGGGGTTCGAAGTTCAGGTGCATCAGGGCATCCTGTCACTGGCCGTGACCGCCATCCTCGAAGAAAGGATCCCTCTCACCGACCGCTATCCCAGCTACCACCACCGACGACAGGTCGTAGAGCGGGTGCGAGAGCATGTGAACGGCGCAGCGCCTGCCCCGATCAGCATCGACATGCTCTGCGGCATCGCTCATGTCAGCCAGCGAACGCTGCACAACAGTTTCACCAGCATTCTCGGTATCAGCCCGATGCAGTTCATCCGCCTGAATCGCCTCAACCAGGTGCGGCGACGGCTGTGTGAACCTCAGGCAACGAGTACGATAGGACAGATCGCCAGCGACTGGGGCTTCTATCATCTGGGCCAGTTCGCGCAGGACTATCGCCGCCTGTTTGGCGAGAGCCCCTCGCACACCCTGTCGCGCCATCGACGCAAGAGGTAGGCAGCAACGGGCGATCGCAGCAGAAGACAGCAGCAGAAGACAGCAGCACAAGGTAGCCGAAGAAGGAGGCTGCAAAAGGTGACAGACGCGGGTGGCACAGGGAGACGTGCCCTGCCCATCCCCCAACACCTGCCCACATCAGGGACAGGTTTCCTCGGGGAGGAAAATGCATGACGGATCAGTTGTCGCATGAACAGAATCATCTGCTAGCGGGATTGTCCGCCGAGACGACCCAACGCCTGGCAGCGCATCTGGAGCCGATCCATCTGTCGCTTGGCCAGGTGCTGTATACCGCGGGGAGTGCCTTGAGCCACGTGTACTTCCCGATTGATGCCATCGTGTCACTGCTTTACGTGACCGAGAATGGCGCATCCGCCGAGATCGCAGTCGTCGGCAACGAAGGCCTGGTGGGAATTGCGGTGTTCATGGGCGGCGAAAGCACTACCAGCCGTGCCATCGTGCAAAGCGCTGGCCAGGCGCTGCGACTGCCGGTGCATCACCTGAAGGCGGAATTCAACCGGCATGGAGAAATGCTTCACCTCCTGCTGCGCTACACGCAATCCCTCATCACCCAGATGTCCCAGACAGCCGTCTGCAACCGACACCATTCGATCGATCAACAGCTATGTCGCTGGTTATTGCTGTCGCTGGACCGCCTGCCAGGCGATCAGCTGGACATGACGCAGGAATTGATCGCCAACATGCTCGGGGTGCGCCGTGAGGGGGTCACGGAAGCCGCAGGAAAACTGCACAGGCAAGGTGTCATCGAATACCACCGAGGGCATATCACGGTACTCGACCGCCCCAGGCTGGAGCAGCTCTGCTGCGAGTGCTACGCAGTGGTAAAGAAGGAAAGTGATCGCCTGATGCCCTATTCCATGACACTGCCGATGACAGACTCTTCAGGAGACGACACCCCTTCCCTGTGAGCACTGCGCTCTCATGCAACGGCTGGCCGAGACCGGAGCCGAGACCGGAGCCGAGACCGGAACCGGGGTTGTGTGCGCTAGCGAACCGACGAAAGCACAAGGCTATCGCATACTGTCTGGTGATGGATTTCCGCGCGCCCTACCGGGACTCGCGCATCGACCAGGACAGCGCTCGTGACCCTTTTCTCAGGCAGGATATTCCGCGCTTATCCCCCGACATCCCCCTGGCATGACACTGCTCCGGTGCGAGGCGAGCTGTTCAGCATCGAGCGTCTTGAACAGCACGCCTCAAGCCTTGCGCTGGCACAGAACGTGACGGAAACCCCCTCTCGCGTCCTGCCACTGTCGAGACGCCTTGAAGACAACGCCAAGGTACTGTTGAAAGCGTATCGCGCCAGTGCAAAGGAAGTCGCGGAAGACCGCGATATCGTCCCTGCCGCCACCTGGCTACTCGACAATTATCATCTGATCGAGGCGCAGGTACGTGAGATCCGCGATGACCTGCCACCCGGCTATTATCGCCAGCTGCCCAAGCTGGCCGAGGGCCCTTTCACGGGATACCCCCGTGTCTTCGGGATTGCCTGGGCCTTTGTGGTCCACACTGACAGCCATCTCGACCTCGACACGCTTCATGGCTTCATCCAGGCCTACCAGCGCGTTCAACCCCTGACGATCGGTGAGCTATGGGCGGTGGCCATCACGCTGCGCATCGTACTGATCGAGAACCTTCGCCGGCTTGCCGAGCAGATCGTCAATGAACAGACGGCACGCAATGACGCCGACACCCTGGCAAGTCAGTGGTTGATTCCCGAAAGCCAGCATCACACCCTGGACCCCACCACCCTGCCTCAAGGCAAGACACCGCTGACGGCACCTTTCGTCGCCCAGCTGGCCAAGCGCTTGCGCGGTATCGATACGCGCACTCATCCCATGATGAGCTGGCTGGAGCGTCGAGTCCGTCTGCAGGGCTCCTCCATCGATGAGCTGGTACAACGGGCTCAGCAGCGTCAGGGCGCCGCCAACGTCACCGTCCGCAATATCATTACCAGCATGCACTTCGTCTCGAGCATTGACTGGGCCGATGTCTTTGAAAGCCTCAGCCTGGTCAATGCTCGCCTCATGGACGCTCCGCGTTTCTCCACGCTCGACTTCCCGACCCGCAACAGCTATCGAAGTGCCATCGAGCAATTGGCACGTGGCTCTGAGCACAGTGAACTTCACATCACGCAATGCGCGCTGGTGGCGGCTCGCGAGGCGGCAAGTGCCACCGAGGATGCCAATGAGTCAGCGCGACGAGGTGACCCGGGGTATGTGCTGATCGCGGCGGGACGCAAGGCATTTGAAGACACCCTCGGATATCGACGTACAGGGCGCCAACACCTTCGCCACTGGTGCATCGCAGGAGGCATCAGTGGCTATGTCGGCCTGATCGTCCTGACCACCACGGCGCTGCTGTGGATGGCCTTGCAGGGCATCGCGTCACTGTCCTCGGAGGCATTCAGCGCTGGATGGATGTGGCTGCTCGGCCTGCTGGGGCTGCTGCCTGCCACTGAGCTTGCGACCTTGCTGGTCAGTCGTCTCATCATCTTCTGTGTCGGGCCGCAGCCATTGCCCAGTCTCGACCTGTCCGAGGGCGTACCACCTGACTTGCGCACCCTGATCGCCGTGCCGACCCTGCTGACCCGCGAGGCAGATCTCCAGGAGCAGATAGAGCGTCTGGAAGTGCACTATCTGGCCAGCGGTGGAGGCTCGATCTTCTATGCCCTGTTGACCGATGGCGTGGATGCGGCGCATGACGTCATGCCAGAAGACGCTCGACTGCTATCGTTCGCCAACGCGGCCATTGCGGACCTGAATCTGCGCCATGGCGACAATGAGGGATTTCCCCGCTTCCTCGTCTTGCATCGTCGCCGAGTCTTCAATGACAGCGAACACTGCTGGATGGGGTGGGAGCGCAAGCGCGGCAAGCTACATGAGCTCAATCGCCTGCTGCGCGGTGCAGACGACACCACCTTCCTGCCCACTGAACGCATACCGGCCGGGGTACGCTATGTGATCACGCTGGATGCGGACACTCGCCTCCCTCGCGGGGCCGCAAGCAAGCTGATCGCCAAGATGGCGCATCCTCTGAATCATCCCCGGTTCGACAAGCACCGCCAATGCATCGTGGAGGGGTATGGCATCCTTCAGCCCCGTGTCACGCCGTCCCTGCCGATGGGCAGACAAGGTTCCCTCTTCCAGCGCCTGTTCTCGGCACCCGGCGGGGTAGACCCTTATGCGGCCGCCACCTCGGATCTTTATCAGGATCTGTTGGGCGAGGGGTCCTTCGCCGGCAAGGGTATCTATCAGATCGATGCGTTCGAGGCAGCCCTCAAGGGGCGCGTCCCGGACAACCGCGTGCTCAGCCATGATCTGTTCGAAGGGGTCTTCGCGCGCGCCGGTCTTGCGTCAGACATCGAGGTCATCGAGGACTTCCCGTGCCGCTATGAGGTCTCGGCCAAGCGCACCCACCGCTGGACCCGTGGTGACTGGCAGCTGCTGCCATGGATCGTGTCACGCAAGATGCCATGGACCGGACGACTGAAGCTCATGGACAACCTGCGGCGCTCACTGCTGGCGCCGCTACTGCTGTCGTTTCTGGTCGTCAGTTGGGGATTGCCTCTCTCCGCCGCTCTGCTGGGCACGCTGTGTGTGATGATCGTGATCGCCGCCCCGCCGCTGATCCCTCTCGTGCTGTCGCTTGTGCCAATGCGCTCCGGCATCAATCTGCGGCACTATTTCCAGCAATGGGGCAATGACCTGACGCTTGCCGCCTCCCAGACACTGCTGTGGATTGCCTTCCTGCCAGACCAGGCCTGGCGAATGCTGGATGCCATCGGGCGCACCTTGCTGCGTCTGACGATCACTCGCCGCCACCTTCTCGAGTGGACCACCGCAGCTCAGACTTCCGGGCAGCCGCGACTGTCACTGGGTGGCGCTTATCGCAGCATGGCGCCGGGGACATTGCTTGCGCTGTGCGCCGCTGCCGGTGTGCTCAGCCAGTCCCCAGAGACCTGGCCGGTGGTGGTGATGCTCGCCGCCTTGTGGCTCGCCGCCCCGGCGATAGCGCAATGGGTCAGCGGCTCAAGAAGTCTTGCCCCGCAGGCCGCCTTGTCCTCGGAGGAGAACCGCGAGCTACGCTTGATCGCTCGCCGGACCTGGCGCTTCTTTGAAACCTTCGTCACCGCGCGCGACAACTGGCTTCCGCCGGACAATTTCCAGGAAACGCCTCAGCCCGTCATCGCGCACCGCACCTCGCCTACCAACATGGGCCTGTATCTCATCTCCATTCTGGCCGCCCGGGATTTCGGCTGGCTGGGGGCCAACAAGAGTGCGGAATGCCTGGACACCTCGTTGAAGGTGATGCAGTCGCTGGCAAAGCATCGCGGACACCTCTTCAACTGGTATGACACTCGAGATCTCAGGCCGCTGGACCCGAAATATGTCTCATCGGTCGATAGCGGCAATCTGGCCGGACATCTGCTGGTCGTCGCCAATGCCTGCGACGTCTGGGCGAAGACCTTGCCATCGGAGAATCTTCACCAGGGCATCATGGACCACTTGAGTCTGGTACATGAATGCCTCGCACAGGCCCCCTCGGCCCATGCTCAGCAGATGACGCGCCTGCGTCCCGGCATCGCCGCGATGGAAGCCCACTTGCAGGCGACCTCCTCCGAAGGATTCATGGAACAGCTGCCCGCCTTGCATCCTCTTGCGGATCACGCCACCCACCTGGCTCATGAGGTGCTGCGACACGTCCACGCCCCCTGGGCCGAGGACCTGCTGTACTGGATCGGTGCCATGCGCACCTCGATTGCCGAACATTGCCATGATGCAAGAATGATCCACCATCCCGACCCTCGTGAACGCCTGATGGCACGTTTCCACGAGATTGCCTCCACTGCCAGACACATGGCGCTGGAGATGGATTTCACGTTCCTGCTCGCACCGGAACGTCAGTTGCTGTCAATCGGATACTCGGTAGAGGGCAACATCCTCGACAGCAGCTGCTACGACCTGCTCGCGTCTGAAGCCCGCCTCGCCAGTCTGTTCGTGATCGCCAAGGGGGATGCCCCGACACGTCACTGGTTCCGCCTCGGGCGCACGGCCACTCCGCTGGAAAATGGCTCGGCACTGATCTCCTGGTCGGGTTCGATGTTCGAATATCTGATGCCGTCGCTGGTGATGCGCGCGCCGGCAGGCAGCCTTCTGGAACAGAGCAACCGTCTGGCCGTCGCCAGACAGGTCGCCTATGCCAATGCATTGAAGGTGCCATGGGGGATTTCCGAATCGGCGTACAACGTACGCGATGGCCACTTCACCTATCAGTACACCAACTTCGGCGTCCCGGGCCTGGGGCTGAAACGGGGTCTGTCCGCCAATCTGGTCATCGCGCCCTATGCCACTGCCCTCGCCACGATGGTGGACCCTGTCGGGGCATACCGGAACTTCCTGTCGCTGCAGGAAATGGGCGCCCAGGGACGACACGGCTTCTATGAGGCGCTCGATTTCACTCTCACCCACGTCTCCGCAGGCGAGCGCTTCGCGATCATTCGCAGTTACATGGCCCACCATCAAGGCATGACGATCGTCGCCATTGCCAACGCGCTTCACGACGGGAACATGCGCGAACGCTTCCATCGAGAACCGATCATCCAGGCCTGCGAATTGCTGCTGCAGGAACGTGTCCCGCGCGACATGTCGATCACACACCCTCGCGCCGAGGAGGTCGCGTCGGCCCCGAACGAGACGCTCGGTGAAAGCCGTGCCATCCGTCATGTCACACAACGTCTGGTGGGCGCGCATCTCACCCACCTCCTCTCCAACGGGCGCTATTGCATCATGCTGACGGCCAGTGGAGCGGGCTATAGCCGTTGGCAGCATATCGCCATCAGTCGCTGGCTGGAGGATGCCACCTGCGATCATCTGGGCAGTTTCGTCTTCCTACGCGACCGCAAGACGAAAGCCCTCTGGACGGCCAGTGACTCACTGCCGGACAAGGCAGATGAGGAGGCGCTCGCCCCGGCAGATCACGAAGCCACCTTTGCCGAGGATTACGTTCGCTATACCCATCGCCAGGACAGCCTGACCACGCATCTGGATATCCTCGTCTCTGGTGAGGATGACAGCGAAGTCCGGCGCATCTCGCTCATCAACAGCGGGCGAACGGCCCGCGAGATTGACGTGACCTCCTATGCGGAGCTGGTCCTGACGGCGCCCGCGACCGAGAATGCCCATCCGGCGTTTGCCAAGTTGTTCGTGGTCACCGAGTACCTGGAAGAATACGCGGCGCTGGTCGCGACACGTCGCCGTCGCAGTCCGGATGATGATGAAATCTGGGCGGCGCACTTCGCGGTCGTGGAAGGCGAGACCCTCAGCGACCTCCAGTACGAGACGGACCGGGCGCATTTCATCGGCAGGGGTCGCACGGTACGCACAGCGACCGCTCTGCAGGCCGAGCACCCCCTGACCAACACCACGGGCACCGTGCTGGACCCGGTATTCTCCCTGCGACATTGTCTGAAGGTCCCGCCGGGCAAGATCACCCGGGTCGCGTTCTGGACGGTGGTCGCGGACACCCGTGAGGCCTTGCTGGATCTCATCGACAAGCACCATGACCGCAGTGCCTATGAACGAGCCAAGACACTGGCCTGGACCCAGGCTCAGGTTCAGCTCCATCACCTGGGCATCACGCCGGAAGAAGCGACGGACTTCCAGCGCCTGACCGCGCCGATCCTGTATGCCGACGCGCGCTTCAGGGCCTCACGAGACACCATGGCCCGCGGAGCAGGGCCACAATCCGCACTCTGGCCATTGGCCATTTCCGGAGACCTGCCAATCGTGCTGGTGCGCATCGATGCCATCGACGACATGGCACAGGTGCGTCAGCTGCTGCGCGCTCATGAGTACTGGCGAATGAAGCGTCTCGGGGTCGATCTGGTGATCGTCAATGAGCGTGCCTCTTCCTACGTCCAGGATCTCCAGCAAGCGATCGAGGCGGCCGTCAACAGTAGCCAGACACGCCCGCGCATCCATGAAGGGCACGATCAAGGCTCCGTCATCGTCCTGCGTGCGGACCTGATGAACCTTGCCTCCCGCCTGTTGCTGCAGTCCGTGGCCAGAGTGATGCTGCTGGCTCAGCGTGGGCCGCTCGCCGATCAACTGGCCTTGATACCGCCGATACAGCTCCCCGCGCCCGTCCCGGCATCCCCCGAGGTGGCCACGCCTCCCACCGCGCAGCACACCGCCACCCGACAGGACGAGTCCGCAGCGCTTGAGTACTTCAATGGCCTGGGCGGCTTCGACAAGCACGGCAAGGAATACGTGACGATTCTGGAGCAGGGATGCACCACACCCGCTCCGTGGCTCAACGTCATCGCCAATGAAGGCTTCGGTTTTCAGGTATCGGCAGAAGGGGCGGGCTACACATGGGCGGACAACAGCCGCGAGAACCCCCTCACGCCCTGGTCCAATGACCCCGTGATGAATCCTTGCGGTGATGCCATCTATCTACGCGATGAAGACAGCCTGGCGGTATGGACGGCAACGGCCTCGCCGATCAACGACAACGGACGTTACGTCGCGCGCCACGGGTTTGGTCATAGCCGCTTCGAACACGAAGCACAGGGTATTGCCGTGGACCTGATACATTTCGTCCCGCTGAACGACCCCCTCCGCATCTCGCGCATGACCCTGGAGAATCGCTCTGATCGGTCGCGCAGACTCTCTGTCACCGCCTATGCCGAATGGGCACTGGGACTCGCCCGCGGCACATCCGCTCCCTTCGTCGTCTCGTGCAAGGATGATGACACTGGCGCACTGCTGACCAGCAATCCCTGGAGCATGAACTTTGCCGGGCGCATCGCCTTCGCTGATCTCTGTGGCCTGCAGACGTCATTCACGACAGACCGCTGCGAGTTCCTGGGGCATGGGGGGCACCACGCCGCTCCCGCCGCTCTCACCGGGAACACTCCCCTGTCCGGTGCCATCGGGGCTGGCTGGGATCCCTGTGCGGCACTCCAGTGCCTGATCGAACTGGCCCCCGGAGAAAGTGTCGAGATCGTCTCCTTGCTGGGGCAGAGTCATTCACGTGAAGACGCCAGGCACCTCATACATCAGTATCGACAGGCTGATCTTGATGCCGAGCTCGCCGCCGTCACCGCGTATTGGCAGGATCGACTGGAGGCCGTGCAGGTCTCCACCCCGGATCGCGCCATGGACATCATGCTCAACGGCTGGTTGCTCTATCAGACCCTGGCCTGCCGGATCATGGCTCGCTCTGCCTTCTATCAGGCCAGTGGCGCCTATGGGTTCCGTGATCAGCTGCAGGATGGCATGGCGCTGTCCTTCGCCAGTCCAGACACCACACGCCATCACCTGCTGCGGGCCGCATCACGCCAGTTCGTGCAGGGTGATGTGCAGCACTGGTGGTTGCCGCATTCAGGTCAGGGCGTCCGCACCCGCATATCCGACGACCGCGTCTGGCTGGCGCATGCCTGCGCCCAGTATGTCCTGACATCAGGGGATATCGAGGTGCTGGATGAGTCCGTCAATTTCCTGGAAGGCCCCCTGCTGGGCAGTGATGAACACGACGCCTTCTTCCAGCCCATGATCGCGGATACGGCGGCGACGTTGTATGAACACTGTGCGCGTGGCCTTGATCAATGCCTGACACTGACGGGAGAGCACGGCCTGCCATTGATCGGCGGCGGGGACTGGAACGATGGCATGAATCGAGTAGGAGAAGCCGGCAAGGGAGAAAGCGTCTGGCTGGGATGGTTGCTGATTCGCACCCTGGACCTCTTCGCCCCTCATGCGGAACGCCGTGAGGGGGAAGAGAGTCGAGCGGCACGCTGGCGTGCCCATGCCGTCTCGGTGCGTGAGGCCATCGAACAGCATGCCTGGGACGGAGCATGGTACCGGCGCGCGACCTACGACGACGGAAGCTGGCTTGGCACTCGGGAGAGTGAGGAGTGTCGTATCGACTCGATAGCCCAGTCCTGGGCAGTCCTGTCCGGGGCCGCTGACCCACGCCATGCCCTGCAGGCCATGCAATCGCTGGATGAGGAGCTGATTCGCCACGACCCCGGGTTGGCACTGCTGTTCTGGCCGCCCTTCGATCATCCCGAGCGAGATCCGGGATACATCAGCGGATACCCCCCTGGACTGCGGGAAAACGGCAGCCAGTACAGCCACGCCTCGATGTGGGCCATTCTGGCCTACGCACAGCTGGGACAGGGCGACAACGCCGTTCGGTTGTTCTCGCTGCTCAACCCCATCAATCATGCGCTGTCTCGACAGGACACGGCACGCTACAAGGTAGAACCCTACGTCGTGGCTGCCGATGTGTATTCCATCGCCCCCCATGAGGGTCGTGGCGGCTGGACCTGGTATACGGGTTCCGCTGGCTGGATGTATCGGGCGGGACTGGAAGGCATCCTGGGCATCCGTCGCGAAGGGGACGTACTGATCATTGCCCCGAACCTGCCTGCCAGCTGGCCGGGATTCACGGCCACCATCAGCATGCTATCGACTCATTACACCGTGGAAATCAAGCACTCCACTCTGGAAGACCTCATCCTGACAGAGGCACACCTCAATGGGGACACCACCCTGTGTGAAGCAGGCGAA
Source organism: Cobetia sp. 3AK (assembly GCF_029846335.1). Lineage (NCBI taxonomy): Bacteria > Pseudomonadati > Pseudomonadota > Gammaproteobacteria > Oceanospirillales > Halomonadaceae > Cobetia > Cobetia sp. 3AK. The sequence continues at coordinate 76,708 of NZ_JARWKR010000009.1, forward strand.
GTCCACTTGCCTCTGGATGGCGGACATTACCACCTGAAGCTGATGATACCGGCCCGCCCTTCCCCCGACATGCTAAAGGAACCAGTGTCATGAGCCTTCATCACCTCGAATCGATGCACATCTCCCGGGAGGGACACCATGAAGTACTTTCTTGATTTCCTGTTATCGGGCGGCACTGTCTATCAGAACCTCATGAAGTATGTTCCCGAAGGCAGCCCCCCCTACTCACACTGGTTCCCCATCGCGAGCACGCAGGATATCCCTCACGATGGCGCGACCCTCCGACTGCCCATCTCGCTTCTGCTTGAGGGAGAACTCAAGCAAGTCATCATTGAAGGTGCCATGAAGAAAAGCATAAGGAGTTACGTCGATGCCGAAAGTGGGGTCTGCGAAGTGAGCTGCCACGTCAGCGTCGACCGATTGCTGCACAAGGATGGCCGTGAAATCGCCGCACTCTCGAAAGACTTCGGCACCATTCCCCTGTCAGCGACAAGCTGAGTCTCCCCTAGTGTGCGGGCGCAAGCCGGCCCTCTCGAAATCTGCTTGAGCGGGATGACGCCCAGCATCCACTGGATCGCGCCGTGACACGGTATCCGTCACGGATCATGGCAGGCGTCTTCCGCCTGGCGACCTCCCCCTGATGGGTGATGTACGGTTCACGGTGTGCTGACCGGCATGCTCCGGAAAGAGCGCGACAAGGAAGTGAAGGAGCTGTCAGCGGTCAAGCGAGAATCAGCGCTCGGTCTAGCATTGAGGTACGCCAGCAGCAGCAGTCTATGGTGTGGCGGCCCCGGAGGCAGGTGACGGCAAGCGGGGGCCACAATCGTGCTATCGCGAGATCACAACGCCTGAGTGACACGACATTGGGGGAAGGTCGAGCAACCCAGAAACTGCTGGCCCTGCTTCGGGCCTGACTTGACCACGCGAACCACCATCGCCCTGCCGCATTTCGGGCACTGACGTGTCGCCGGGGACTCATTGCGCTGCTTGAGATGCTTCACATGAGCGCGATGCGTCGCCAAGGTCGGTGCCAGGCGCCCCGTCAACAATGCCTCGTGCATGGCCTCGACCTGTGCCTCGCTGAAGACGGGCGTCTCGAAAGAGCGGATATACGACACGAAGCCAGTGCCACGCGTCACATTGGGCGGCATCTCGGTCTTCAGGACCGCGCTGCCCACGAAGATGATCACCGAATGCAGGTGCTCGGAAGGCACGCCGAGCGTCGCCTCCAGCGCCTTGAGGTGCTTGTAGTTCTGGCGCAACGGGTTCTGGAAACTGAAAGAACGGCGATGGAGCTTCTGTGTCCAACGCGCCTGCTTCTCGCTGCCGAAGATCCAGCCCTTCATGTTCTTGGTTTCCAGCACGAAACACCCATACGGCGAGAGCAGGACGTGATCGATCTGAGTGGTGCCGTCCGGCGTCTTGAGGGTGACATTGTGCACGGCACGATAGACATGCTTATCTAGACGGCGACGTGCCACCCAACGCACCAGCCACTCGCCCAGAATCCCCTTGAACCATGAAGACTTGAAGATCCCGACAATCAGGACAAGGGGCAATATCCAGGCAAACATACTCCATACTTGCGTAATGACGGGTGTGAAATCCATTTCACGAACTCCGGATACTATTATCGTGGCCGAGCACCCTGTCATGCTGGCTCGCCTGGCCATCATGACAGGGTGCTGGGGAATGACATGACGATGTGATGCGCTTGCAACTGGTCATGAGGTGTAGCGCCAATGACCGACGAGAGACCGATATCTCGCAGCAGGCGCAGCCTTCCTATCAAGCCCGTTCAAGGGACTAGCGACATCGTGTCACTGCCTGTCGTAGAGCGAAGACACGAATTCATTGACGGGCTTCGACAGCAGATCCTGGGGCCGGTCCCCACCCAGGGTCGCCAACCCACTCTGGCCCTTCGCTATCGCGGAGGCTTCGACGGTATTGGTCGCGACGTCTATCACCTGAACCTTGACCTCGATTTGATCAGGCTTGCCGGACCATTCTGTCGCCCTGTCCTCCCAGTGCACAATGGTAGGAAATACCAGATATATGGCGCCTGCCTGCATGGCAGCGTCCCACGCCTCACTTCTTGATTGAGTGGAATTGCCATAACTCACGTTATCTGCGTACTTGAGAAAGGCGCCCTGAAGTATCTGAGCCGTGGTCATCCCAGACCCGTTATACCGCTGCGAACCATAGACGCCATCACGTGGCACCGAGACGTACAGGGGCTCGTCGGGGGCCATCGAAAAGCCGGATGTGCCGTTCGACTTCATGAGTTGGTGACTATCCGCACATGCCGCCAACAAAAACATTGCCGACAATAATGACAGTGCTCTTATCGTTTTTCGCATCTTGTCATCTCCGTCCGAGTTGGAGTTATCAAGCTATAGCTCATGTCCAACATGCGGTGATTTTGATCAGCGGGTCAAGCCAAGGCTGTCAGCCTTCAGCTCTGAGTGGTATCACTCCACCTGCAACGTGACCTTGTCAGCATCGAACGCCAGTCGCCCGGCGATCGCCTGCATCTCCTCGATGGGGTGATCGTAGCTCCAGGCGATGTCGGAAAGATCCGGCAGCGAGTAATAGGTACTGTCGCCCTTGAAGGGGCAATGGGTGACGGTGTGAGAGACCGAGAGCTTCGCCATCGCCACATCGTCGCGCGGCAAGTAGAGCCTCGGCGGATAGCCCTTCTCGCGCAATTCCAGCGCGTCGCCAGTGTCGGCGATCACTGTCTCACCGACCAGGATTCGCACCCGCGAGGATAGCGGGTGCAAGGTAATACGCGGTTCGGGATTGTCGGCCATGAACACTCCTTTACGGGTTGGAAGATAGAAGCGGCAGATGAAAGCAGCAGATGAAGGTGCTCGGAGGCGCGTCATGCAGGGCGTCAGCCCATCATGCCCCACTGTCCCTGGCGAGCCGGAAGCCGGAGAATGCCCAGCGCGCCTCGGGCGGGAAGAAGTTGCGATAGGTCGCGCGGATGTGGTCTGCCGGCGTGGCACAACAGCCTCCGCGCAACACCATCTGACCGGACATGAACTTGCCGTTGTACTCCCCCAGGCTGCCCGGCAACTTGCGAAAGCCCGGATACGGACGATAGGCGCTGCCCGTCCACTCCCAGACATCGCCGAACATCTGTCCCGGCATGCCGTCGGCTTTCGCCGCCGCGACTGGTTGCAGATGATCCTGATCGACGAAGTTACCCGTCAGGGGGACATCCTGAGCGACTGTCTCCCACTCGGCTTCAGTCGGCAGACGCGCGCCCGCCCACTGCGCATAGGCATCGGCCTCGAAGAAGCTGACGTGGCAGACCGGCGCTCTCAGATCCACCGGCACCAGGCCGCCGAGGGTGTAGTGATGCCAGACGCCGTCACGCTCAACCCAGTAAAGCGGCGCCTGCCAGCCTTCCGCCTTGACCGTCGCCCAGCCATCCGCCAGCCAGTGCTCGGGAGTGGCGTATCCACCGTCCTGCATGAAGGCAAGAAACTCGCCGTTGGTCACTGGACGATCCGCCATCTGGAACGCTTCGACAAACTGACGGTGGCGGCCCATCTCGTTGTCGTAGGCGAAGCCGCCTCTAGAGGCATCATGGCCGATCTCGCGAATCCCGGCTGGATAGGCCAGCCAGCCCAGCGGCGGCACCTCCCGCGCAGGCGTCGGTGCCAAGCCTGGCGCCAAATCATCCCGATAGGCCGGGCACAGCGGGTTCTGCGCCAGGATGTGCTTGATGTCCATCAACAGCAGCTCCTGATGCTGCTGCTCATGCGGTAGGCCCAACTCCAGACGACGCAGAATCTCCGGCAGATGTTCCTGGGGCGGATTCTCCAGCAAGGCCTGCATGGCTTGATCGACGTGCGCCCGATAGCGATAGACATCGTCGACGGTCGGGCGCGAGATTGCGCCACGCTCAGCCCGCGGGAACGGCACGCCATGGGTCTCGTAGTAGGAGTTGAAGAGGTGATCATAGGCGGGATCGAGCGTCTGATAGCCGGGCTGAAACGGCTTCAGGATGAAGGCCTCGAAAAACCAGCTGACATGGGCGATGTGCCACTTGGGCGGGCTGACATCCGCCATGCTCTGCACCATGTAGTCTTCCTTGTGCAGCGGCGCACAGATCGCCTCGGTGGCAGCTCGCACTCGCTGGTAGGCACGTAGCCACGTCTTCGCCTGCTCGAGGTCGTGAGTGTCGCTTGAGGGTTGCGGTGCATATGACATCGAGACGTCCTTTTGGGTGTTACAGATCCATTGCCGAGATACTGATGTCGGGAGGTCGTGACCGACTTTCAAGGGGCTGCCCCGTGCAGAGAGTTGCCCTGCACGCGGGCCAGGCGCAACATGACCCTGCAGGCACACCTGTCTTCACTCGTATTTCTTCTGCCAGCTCTTCACGGCGATGCGCTCCTTGAGCAGCTCCAGCATGTCGATCAGCACCTGCTCGGTGATCTGCTCAGTTCTCGGGTCAGTGCGCGCCCAGGCATCGAAACCACTCTCTGCCAGATGCCCCACCAGCGCCGAGAACTCCTTGGAGCGCAGGCCCGCCAAGGCTTCATCGACAAGGTGACAGGCCAGATCCGACAGCGAGCTTTCCAGCCCTTTCGTCAGCTGGGTGCCCATGGGCAGGCGCGAGACACGCTGGAGCTCCGGGCTCTCCGCCAGGGTGCGACTGACCAGCCCCCGCACATAGCGCAGGGTATCGTCGCGGTTCTGGGTATAGATATCCCCTGCCATGGTCTCGAGTCGTAGGCTGATCTCCTGGATCAAGGCCTGCTTGCGAGGCTCCACCACACGCTCGATCACCGACGATGAGAGGTCATCGCTATCACGCAACTGCTGCTGCACGTTATCGAGCATGCGCAGGGAGATACGGTCCGTCAGCTCCTCCAGCAGGATGTCGAGATACTTGGCCGCCACGCCGTAGAGGTACCAGCGACGAACATCGATCAAACCGAGGCGTTGCAGACGGAACAGAAGCGATATCACACGCAGCACACGCAACAGGCGGAAGCCGCTCAGCGGGATACACCCCAGCACGTCATACCAGTGCACGAAGGGATAGAAGAACCAGCGGTGATAGCGCCGCTCCGCGATGGCCACCGCCCACCCCGCCAGCACATCCAGCAGGAAGACGGCGACGAACGCCAGGTCGATGAAGAGGAAGTTGGCGTGGATGTTCTGCTCATAGGCCGCATGTAACCCGGGTGTCACGGCCTCGAAGGCCGTGTTCAGCGGGGGAATCAGGAAGAGGCTGTCGAACAGCAGCAATGCCAGATTGGCGATCACGAGCACGATGATGAACAGATCCCACCACAGATGTATCCGCTCCCTGGCGGACGAGGGCGTGCGGGTGGCTGGCATGACAACTCCTGACGTATTTTCGTCCTGGGGTTTCGAGCACGACACCTTGAATGCGGTGCTCCTGGGGTAAGGCGCGCCTGATAGCGGGTGCACCGAGAGCAGCGGCCTGGGCCGGGCCAGCGACCCGGGCCGCCGAGAGGCGACTCACGATGCAGCGCCTATGTGATCAGGATACTGATGGAGTCCCGTGGTGACCACGTGAGGCTTAAGGAAACAGGCGATCCACTCTTCTTGCCACTCTTCTTGCCACTTTTCGTCCCACTTTCTCCGAAAGATGGCGTCCTGCGCTGAGCAGAATGTGTGTCCAGGACTCGCGGTCAATGGCGAGAGATATGCGATGACAAGGCATGCTCCTCGCGTCAGAACGCTCTATCATCGCAACCACACTTCGTTGCCAATGGCCTTGCGGAATGATCACCTTCAAACAACTCGATGCAATTTACTGGGTGAGCGAACTCGGGGGCTTTGAAGCGGCCGCCAACAAGCTCCATACGACGCAGTCTGCAATATCCAAGCGGATTCAGGAGCTGGAAGAAACCTTTGGTGTGCCGCTATTTGATCGCAGCCGACGCTCGGCCCGCCTGACGGACAAGGGACTCGAGGTGCTGGCACTGGGCAAGGACCTGCTGGAGCGCCGCGATCATCTCGTCGAGCGCATCAGTGACGAGTCCGTCATCCAGAGTCAGTTTCGGATCGGCGTGACCGAATTGACCGGCATCACCTGGCTGCCACAGTTGATCGCGCGGATTCGAGAGCGCTTTCCCCGCCTCAAGATCGAGCCCTCGATCGAGCTCAGCAGTGAGCTTTACAGCAAGCTGGAACACGACCAACTGGACATGATCATCGTGCCCGATGTGTTTTCAGACGCGCGCTTCATCTCTCAGCCACTGAAAAGCGTGGAAAACGTCTGGATGGCAGCGCATGGCACTGTGCCGGAGGGCCGTACGCTGACGCTCCAGGAGCTGACCGAACTCACGGTGCTGTCTCAAGGAAGTCACTCGGGCACGGGGTTGATCTGCGAGCGGTGGTTGTTGCAACACGGGGCGCGAATGCGAAATACGCTGGTCAGCAATTACCTGCTGGCGCAGGTCGGCCTGACCTTGTCGGGAGCGGGTATCAGTTACCTCCCCCGTCACTGCATGCAATTTCTGGTCGACCGCAAGATGCTGCAGATCTTGCCCACCACCGAAAGCCTCCCGCTGGTGCAATACAGTGCATTCTATCGCGCCGACCGTCAGGCCGGATTGACGGCGACCATCGCGGAACTGGCTGAAAGCACCTGCAATTTCAATCAACTGTATTTTGATCGCCTGCCGACGACAGAATGACGAGGGGTCGGTGTCCATGTCTGCCTGAGCACAACCGCTGCGGCATTCCTTCCGATACAGAAAGCCCCCGACACGAGGTGTCGGGGGCCTGGATGACAGTGAAGCCAGCCGCGTGAGAGACAAGGACACACGGATTGTCAGGAGACTGATGCTGTCAGGGCGATGAACTGGCCATCACATGCCTCAATCCACACTCACTGCCGGTGTGGATGATGTGGGCGGTGTGGCAGGCGTCGTGGTGGGAGAAGCGACCTTTTCCGTCGAGAGCAGGTTTTCACTCTTGGCCACCAGCAATGCACCCACCACATCACCGGAAACATTGAGTGTGGTGTGCCCCATATCCACGATGCGATAAATGCCGGCGATCAGCCCGACCAGCTCGAACGGCAGATTCATCAATTGCAGGATCAGGGTGCCCATGACGATCCCGCCGCCGGGAATGCCCGGAGCTGCCATCGACAGGATGGTGCCGATGAAGATCACGTTGACCATCTGCGAGAAACTCAGCGAAAGGTCATAGAAGTCTGCCGCGAACACGACCAGCACGGACAGATACGCAGCGGCCCCCATCAGGTTGATCGTCGCGCCCAGCGGCAGCATGAACGAGCACAGCCATTCCGGCACACCGAGATCACGATGGGTGACCTTCATCGTCACGGGCAAGGTGGCATTGCTGCTGGTGGTCGACAGCGTCATGAGCCAGATAGGCACCATCTTGCGTATCAAGCGCGGATAGGAAATTCGCGTGAACAGGACCAGCAGAATGGAGACCACTGCCCATATCACCAGCAGAGCGGCATAGTCCGCGAGGATGAACTTGCCGATCTGTCCAAAGATATCAATGCCGTAGTTGGCGACGGCATACGCCATCAGGGCAAAGATACCGATAGGCGACGTCGCCATGACCATGTCCAGAATACGAAATGACACCGCAGCCCCCTCATCGAACAAGGCACGCAGTCGGGCGACACGCTCTCCCAGCATGACCATGGCCACCCCGACCAGAATGGTGAAGACGATCAATTGGATCACGTTGCCACTGGCCATCGCTGCCACGGGGTTGCTGGGAATCATCTGCAACAGGAATTGACCGATGTCCAGGCCGCTCGAGACCGCCTCTACCGGGGCACTCATCTGGACATCAAGCCCTTTGCCCGGCTGGATGATGGAGGCGACGACCAGTCCGATGATGCCCGCGATGAGGGTCATGCCGACATACACCAGCAATGTCTTGCCGCCCACACGCTTCAGCTGCTGCACGTCCCCCATGTTGGCGATACCACCCGCCACGGAGAAGAAGATGATCGGTACGATGAGCATCTTGATGGCATTGATGAACGCGTCGCCCAGTGGCTTGATCGCCATTGAGAAATCCTGAAACAGCAAGCCGCAGCTGATACCCAGCATGAAGCCGATGAAAATACGCACGGGTAACCCCCGTGAACCTCGCAAGGTAAGTGTCATGAGAACCTCATTATTGTCATTGTGAATTACGGGAGGTGAGTCTTGTTCGTTGCGACAAGTTTCACGTCAATGCCAGGCAGGCCTCGCGTAAACGCCGACAGCCTTCCTGGATGGCCTCATCCCCGATGGCAAAGGACAGCCGGACGTAGGGTGACAGGCCATAGGCTTCACCGCTGACCGCCGCAACACCGGCATCGAGCCAGTACAGCACCACGTCACCATCACGCATGAGACGCTGGCCCCCTGGTGTCGTCTTCCCCAATAGCCCGCTGACATCGAGATAGACATAGAAGGCGCCATCGGGGGCAGTGCAATTGACGCCTGCTATCGATTGCAGGCCCTCGAGCATCAATTGTCGACGCTGCGTGTAGCGTTCCGCCATGGCGCGCACAGGGGCCTGATCACCGATGAAAGCTGCAACTGCGCCGGCCTGACTGATCGAGCTGGGGCAAGTCGTGGTCTGGGAGATCAGTTTCACGATGGCCTGGATCAAGTCTCGCGGACCGGCACCGAAGCCGATCCGCCAGCCCGTCATGGCATACCCCTTGGAGGCGCCATTGACGATCAAGGTGCGCGACTTGAGGTCTGGCGCCACATTGATCAGCGAGAGATGGCGCGCCGGGGCGTAGACGAAATGCTCGTATATCTCGTCGGAGATGATGCCGACATGAGGATAATCACGCAGCACCTGAGCGAGCGCGAGCAGCTCCGATTCAGAGTACACGGCACCGGTCGGGTTGGACGGCGTATTGAGCACCAACCAGCGTGTCTTGTCGGTGACCGCCTCGATCAGCGCCTGAGGTGTCAACTTGAAGCCACAGGAGGCGTCGCAAGTGACGACACGCGGCACTCCCTCATTGAGCAATGCGATATCGGGATAGGACACCCAATACGGCGCTGGCACGATGACCTCATCGCCTGGATTCAGCGTCGCTGCCATCACGTGATAGAGGATGTGCTTGCCGCCGGCCCCCACGACAATCTCGTCGAAGTGATACTCCAATGCATTGTCCCGAGCGAGCTTCTCGACAATCGCCTGACGCAATGCAGGGGTTCCCTCTGACGGCGTGTAATGCGTATCGCCCTGCCTCATCGCGGTGACAGCGGCATCGATGATGTGGGCCGGCGTGTCGAAGTCAGGCTCACCGATGGTGAAGTTGATGATGTCCTTGCCCTCGGCACGCAGCGCTGCCACGCGATCATTGGCTTGGACACTGGGGGAAGGTTGAATGCGCTTGAGACGGTCGGCCAACAGGGTCGGAGTCATGTGCGCGCCTCCCCGTACTCAAGGCCTTTGGAGATGAGTACCGCGTCCAGCCAGTGCTGATAATGCTGGCCGCTCGAGATTTCCTCCATGATGCCGGCCTCTTTCCGGAAACTGGCCTTGGCAGCCTCGATCAACGCGGGCGCCTCGGACTGAGCGAAGGTGACCAGTCCATCTTCGTCTCCTACCACAATGTCGCCCGGATTCACGACCTGCCCGCCGACACAGACGGGAACATTGAGCGCACCCGGCCCATTCTTGTAAGGGCCACGATGAATGCTGCCGCGGCCATAGCAAGGGAAGCTATCTTCCGCGAATGCCTTGATGTCGCGAATGGCGCCGTCCACCACCAATCCCACGCAACCGCGCTGCTGGGCGTAACACTTGATGAGCTCACCCACCAGCGCGTTGTCCAGATGGCCACTGCCGTCGATCACCAGCACATGTCCCGGACGCAACATCGTCAGTGCCTGGTAGATATAAAGGTTGTCACCAGCGCGGCATTTGACGGTGAATGCGGTGCCGACCAATTTGGTGCCGTCGTGATAAGGCGTCAGGCCACGAATACCACTCAGGCGATCCAGGTTATCGCTCAGGTGTGGCGTGACGATGCTGCGCAGGGCCTCGATATGAGCGGGATCTGCCAGGGCGGGAATGCCGGAATCTACCGAAGACGCAATCATGATCTACTCCAATCTGTGGGCTCCATTCGAGTATGCATCGAGAAAAAATCCAAAAAAACGATTAATATTTATCTTGATAGATCGCTTTTAGGCATCAGTTGTCTGTCAGCTTTTCCAGGAACCCGTGAACAGGGCTGCGCGCTCGCCCCTCACTGACAGTCACCACCGATAGCGCCCGAGTCATCCCCAAGAGCCTCTACCTCACAACGATCAACGTGATAGCGTACTGTCTGACCCATGACATTGGAGGGAGACACCCGGATGAAAACGACTCAAGCGATGACATGGGCCGCCGTGATGAGCGCAGTATTCACCCTGGGCGGCTGCGCGGGCGCTCAATCCTCCCCCGGTCAACAAGGCGTCGACGAGCCACTGGAAAACACCTATTGGAAGCTGGTGACACTCGATGCCCAGCCGACACCCGTGGTGGAGGGCAAACGTGAAGCCCACATCGTCTTGCATACCCCAGACGCTTCGACACAGAACTCGCGGGTGGCCGGTTCCACCGGCTGCAATCGCCTGATGGGGGAATACCACCATGACGAGCACGAACTCAGCTTCGATCGTCTGGCCACCACGCGCATGGCATGCCCCGGTGAGGCTGGATCACTCGAACGCGATTTCCTCGCGACACTCAATGACGTGTCGGGCTGGCAGATAGAAGGCAAGACACTGACGCTGACCGATGAGCAAGGTGTGTCGCGTGCCCGTTTGGAGGCCGTTCACCTTTACTGACTCCTATCGCTGGCCGCTCAGTGCAGGGTGAAGCTGGACTGAATACTCTGTGCAACACACCAGACACCACAACGCCGCCTCCCGTTGCCGGAAGGCGGCGTTGTGTCATGCGATCCCCCCTTGCCGTCAGCCACTGAGCTCAACCTTGCTCTCTATGCTGACTCAATGCTGGCTCATTCCTGACTCACAGCGTGAAGCCACCATCGACGGCGATGGCCTGCCCTGTCACATGCTCGGCTTGGGCGAGGTAGACCACCAGCTGCCCCATGTCCTCTGGTGTCTGAGCGACACCCTGGGGTAGCAGGCTCTTCTGCAGGCGCTCCCATGCAGCGGGCTCGCTTTCGCCTTCCTGACTCCAGCGTGCCGAGAGCCCGCTCTCGCCCCGCCACATGCCGGTGCCCACCACGCCCGGGCAGATCGCATTGACGGTGATGCCTTCCGCAGCGACTTCCTTGGCGACGGCGTTGGTAAAGCCGATGACCGCGAACTTCGAGGCACAGTAGTGCGACAGATCAGGAAAGCCGACCTTGCCGGCCATCGAGGCCACGTTGATGATCCGCCCGACGCGGCGTGAGCGCATCACGGCGACCTCGGCCTGAGTGCACAGGAAGGTACCGCGGGCGTTGACGTTCATGACGCGGTCCCACTCCTCCACCGTCAGCGCATCGATGGAATGGATGCCGATGATGCCGGCATTGTTGACGGCGATATCGAGCGGGCCGAGTCCGGCTTCGGCCTCCTCGATCAAGCGCCGCACGGACGCCGCATCCGCGACATCGACCTGTAGCGCCAGACACCGTCTACCCAGTGCCTCCACTTTTGCCGCCGTCTCGCGGGCGATGGCGAGATCCAGATCCGCCACCACGACATCCGCGCCCGCCTTGGCCAATGCCAGCGCAATCCCCTGACCAATACCGCGCCCACCCCCTGTCACCAGTGCAATCCTGTCGTTCAGTTGCATGAGTCGTCTCCTGAATCTCTCACTGAAATCTGCAAATGCCGCGCTGCTGCCATGACGCTGGCACACGGTCCAGCGCCACTGGCCTCAGCTCAGGTGGTGGACTTCCTGAAGGCCGTAGACCGGCGTCGGGATACCCTCGAGACGCGCCTTGAGCTGCAGCGCCAGATACTGGGAGTAGTGGCGGGACTGGTGCAGGTTGCCGCCGTGGAACCATAACGCCTGCTGCTGGGTCGGCTTCCACATGTTGCGCAGCTCGCCCTCCCAGGGCCCGGGGTCCTTGAGCGTATCGGAGCCCATGCCCCAGCATTTGCCGACCTTGTCGGCGACCTCCTGCGAGATGATTCGTGCCGCCCAGCCATTCATCGAGCCGTAGCCGGTGGCATAGACGATCAGATCAGCGGGCAATTCCGAGCCATCGGTCAGAGTGACCGAGCGCGGATTGATGCGCTCGATGCCGACGCCACTGCGCAACTTGATGTCACCATTGGCGACCAGATCACAGGCGCCCACATCGATGTAGTAGCCGGAGCCGCGACGCAGGTATTTCAGGAACAGGCCCGAGTCGTCATCGCCGAAATCGAGCAGGAAGCCTGCCGCCTCCAGCCGACGGTAGTAGACGGCATCGCGCTTGCGGATCGCCTCGAAGATCGGGCGCTGGAAGTCAGGCAGTATCCGGTAGGGGATCGAGGCAAAGATCAGGTCCGCCTTGTGGTGATCGATGCCGTTTTGCACCGCCTGCTCGGAATAGAGCGGCCCCAGCGCCTCTTCCATCAGCGAGTTGGACTTCACCACATGCGTGGAGGAGCGCTGCAGCATGGTCACATCTGCATCGTGCTCCCACAGCGCGGCGCAGATATCGTGAGCGGAATTGTTGGCGCCCACCACGACCACCTTCTTGCCACGATAGGCATCCGGCCCCGGGTGCTGACTGGAGTGCTGCTGCTCACCTTCGAAGGTCTCGGCCCCCGGGAAGTGCGGCACATTGGGCATGCCCGACATGCCCGTGGCCAGTACCAGCTGCTTGGGCCGCAAGGTCACGGGCTTGCCGTCGCGCACCACCTCGACCACCCACTCGCCGCTCGCCTCATCGAACTGAGCACTCTCACAGGCCGTGGAGTTCCAGTAATTGAGCTCCATGATCTTGGTATACATCTCCAGCCAGTCCGCGACCTTGTCCTTGGGCGCGAACACCGGCCAGTTTGCCGGGAAGGGAATGTAAGGCATGTGGTCGTACCACACCGGATCATGCAGACACAGGGACTTGTAGCGATTGCGCCAGGCATCGCCCGCACGCGGATTCTTGTCGATCACGATGGTCGGCACATCCATCTGTCTGAGCCTTGCAGCCAGCCCGATACCGCCCTGACCGCCACCGATGATCACGCAATACGGCTGGCGCTCGTAGCCCAGCTCGGCCTCTTCGCGCTGACGCGACTCAAGCCAGGTCTCACGTTGCTTGTTGGCACCATGCTCGGCGCCCTTGGGGCGCTGCATGCCCAGCGGTTCGGGGAATTCCTTGAGTTCGCGCATGGCGGTCAACAGCGTCCAGCAGCGCCCTTCCTTCAGCCGCAACAAGCCCTTGCCGCGTGCATCGGCGGTCTCGAAGGTGAACCAGGCTTCGACGATGCCGCCGGCCTCACTGGCCTCGCCATCCAGTTGCCAGCGAGAGGGAGCGACATGCTCGAGGGTCGCCGCGAGCATCGACTGGATCTCGTCCTTGCCCTCTGAGGTCTTGATATTCCAGGTGAAGGCGATCAAATCGCGCCAGAAGCATTCCTCGCCAAACAACGAGAGAACCCGGGCGATATCGCGCTGAGTCAGGGAGGACTCGAAATCATCGAGCCATTGCTGAGCGATCTGAGTTGGCGTGCGTGCGGTCATGGCGTCTCTCCGCGTGTTGTTGGATGTTGTAGTCACGCCTTCCATCCAAGGCATCAAGCATGCCAGCTTCGTCATGCACGACTGACAAAGCTCGTAACCACTTGTCATCAATGACAAATATTCGCCACTACCGCACCATCACCCTCCTCGTCTCGCGGGGCATTTCACCTTCCTCGTGACAACTGTACGCCGTACGCCTGACACGTCGCGTTACACCTGTAACGCCCCGACCAAGGATGCAGGACAGGGTAATTGACGCTCCCGCCACACCGCATACGCTTGAAGGAGCACACGCCGCTTTTGCTATAGACGCTGCCGTGACAAGCGCGATTGCCATCGCCAATATCAAAAGAGCCATCGCCACTTTCACAAGCGCCATAGCCACAATCAAAAGAGCCGTCTCGAGACGGCCAGCGCCGAGGCAGCCATGATCCGTCAACTCGAAACGATGCCGTCCGACAAGCGGCAGCATATCCAGACCCTGATGCAACTGGGCGAAGGCCGCGACGTCTTCCCCGAGACTCAGCGCGATGTCATCCGTCGCTCGTGGCAGCGCTGTCTGGAGGAGTACCAGCTCGACCCCAGCCGCCCTCGCCCGGTCCGCGTTCTTACCCAGCAGGCGCTGCGTGATCATCAGGAATCGGCGGATGAGCTACTGCATGTGGCGCGTGCCGGTGTCGAGCGGCTCTATAGCCAGATCGCAGAACATGGCTATGCGCTGATCCTCACCGATCAACGTGGCATCGCGGTAGATTTTCGGGGTCAACGTGATCAATTGAGTGAGCTGCGGCGCGCGGGTCTCTATCTCGGCTCGGATTGGAACGAGCGCTATGCCGGCACCTCGGCGGCGGGCACCTGTCTGCACGATGGCGCAGCCGTCACCTGCCACCAGCGTGAGCACTTCGATGCTACCCACATCGACCTGACCTGTACGGCGGCCCCCATCACCGATCCCCAGGGCCGTGTAATCGCCGCCCTCGACATCTCGGCGCTGAAGTCGCCACGCCCGCAGGAAAGCCAGACCTTTGCCCTCTCCCTGGTCACCCTGCATGCCCGCATGATCGAAGATGCCTACTTTCTGCATCGCTATCGGGATTGCCTGATTCTGCGCTTCGACACGGCGCGGGAATTCGTGCACCTGAATGGTCGTGGCCTGTTTGCCATTCAGGAAGATGGCAAGGTGGTCGCCGCCAATCACGAAGGCCGACGCCTGATCGATGCACATCTGGCGCGCTGGCCACCGTGGACGGTCTCTACCCTGCCCGCGGTCACGCAGCTGTTTGATGGGGAGCTCAATGAGCTGCTGAGCATTCCGCACGCCAGCTTGGATCAGATTCGCGCCTTCCGTCTGCGGGCGGATGACGCCATCGTCTTCGTGACCCTGATCGAGCCACGCGGCTATCCGGTGCGGGCCCTCCCCACCGTCAGTCAGCAGGATGACCCGGTGCCCGAGCTGGACCAACTCGCGGGAGATGACCCTTCCATGCACCGGCTGCTCAAGCTGGCGCGGCGCATGCGCCATGAGAATGTGAGCATCCTGATTCGTGGTGAGACGGGCACTGGCAAGGAAGTGTTGGCGCGGGCGCTGCATGACAGCGGGCCACGCGCCAAGGCGCCCTTCGTGGCGGTGAACTGCGCCGCCATCCCGGAATCGCTGATTGAAAGTGAACTCTTCGGCTATCTGCCGGGCGCGTTCACGGGAGGAAGGCCCAAGGGCATGCGCGGCCTGATCCAACAAGCCGACGGCGGCACGCTGTTCCTGGATGAGATCGGCGATATGCCGCTGCCGCTCCAGTCGCGCCTACTGCGCGTACTCGCCGAACGGGAGGTGTCGCCACTGGGGGCCGAGACGCCCATCAAGGTGGATATTCGCGTCATCACTGCCACGCATCGTGATGTCACGGAGCTGATCGCCAGCGGGCAATTCCGCGAAGACCTCTACTACCGACTCAACGGCGCCGAACTCCTGCTGCCTGCGCTGCGTGAGCGTGCCGACCGTCACTACCTCATTCGCCAGCTGCATGCGGAGCTACAAGCCGAACGCGACCAGTCACTCCACCTGCGCGCCGATGCCATCAGTGCGCTGCTGAGTCATCACTGGCCGGGCAACATACGCCAACTGCGCAATGCAATTGCCTTCGCGATGGCCACCGCGGAGGGAGATGAAATCACCCTGCATGACCTGCCGGAGGTCTGCCAGACCCACACCGGCAGCACTCGCGGGGCTGCCAGTCCGCTTGCCGCTGCCTCCCCCATTGCATCCAGCGCTTCCTCGAGCACTACCTCTCCAGCGTTCGCGTCTGCGGAGGCTGGGACAGAGGCAGGCGAATTGCTCGAGCTGTTGCGCCACACGGATTGGAACGTCAGCCAGGTCGCCCGCCAACTCGGCGTCTCGCGGCCCACTATCTACCGCCGCATGCGCCGCCATGGCCTGGTGGCACCCAATCATCAGCCGCTCGCCTCATGAACCAGCTGCATCTTCATGGCCGAGTGTGAAGAGCATGAAGAGTGCATGAGGATGTCGTGCTCTGAAGCGTCAGGTGCCTGCCACACACGCTGGCCCGAACGGAAGTTCGGGCCAGCGTGTGTTTTCCATTCTTTCCCCCCTTAACCCTCTTACCCACTCCTCACGTCAACGTCTCTGCGGCTCACGTTACGCACGTGCTGAGCCCGCCTATCCCCGCTCAGCGTGCCTCTCACATCATGGATGCATTCTCACAGAGAGCAACCCGCTCACGAGACGCCTGAAAGATCACGAGAAGATATCGACGACACAGTCAATTTTCTTTCTCAGGATCAGGGTGAACGCTATGAGCAATGAATTCGGTTTCAGCATCAAGAGTCTGCACTTCGATGAGAACTCCACGCCGCAGGAAAGCACCCGCCTGACCACCAACTTCGCCAACCTGGCGCGTGGTGAGAGCCGTCAGTAGAGTTTCGAGTCATTGATTACATCATGGTGGGTCGCGGGGGATGCCAGATCTTTGCTGAAAGGGAATACATCTGAACGAAAACCACGACATACGCCGGTGCTCCCCCCTTAGACAGCACCGACTTAATGATTAACTTTTTTCAGATACTTCCCATAAGATACTACATATTTCCAAGTTAATATCTACAAACTCATCCCAACTATATTGATCAGTATAATGCAACTCATACTGCCGATCGATCCGGCAAATATCAGGTCGATCGGCGTAAATGTTACATCTCTTATCAGCATCATTGTAATGCTTGCAAGTACCATCTCCCCGATCAAGGGGCTTAGTCTCGTTCGCCAAATTAACATGCTGACAACAAAGGCCACATTGGGTGCATGGAAACGTGCTTATCCCTTGATGCATGATGCCAACCATTTCCGCGTGCTCTCAGAGTTCCCCATCTCGTAGGGCAATTCTATACCTCTCTTATCAACTTCGTCTTGTAAGAGCGAACCCCTCTGAAGTTCATTGTTACAAGCTACTAACTGTTGCGAGAAGTCTTCCAGCTCATCTGCATCAAGATTAAACTCGAGCTTGCCCAGCTCTATAAGATACTGATCCAGCTCAGCGTTGATGGACTGGAATTTCGCGATCATGTCGGCATGCGGCGTGATCGACTCAACAAACGCCCAGATTTTTTTTGCTATGCCGCTATGGAGCATGAAGTAGCTCAGCCCCAAAGTGACGACGCCAGTTACCAGCGCGCTACAGAAAGCCGCCAGCTCGGCACCCAGCGGAAAATTACAGATCGGCAATAGTTGGGTATAGGCCACAGATCCCACCACCGTAGCAGCCCCAACGGACAGCACGGAGACGACAGCCTTACACAGATCAACAAAGCCTAACTGGTCGGGGTTAAAAATCAGCAACTTTATGGCCTTTACAAACTGACCCCAGACCTCTCGGATGATTTTTACTGCCATGCGCTGCGTTGTAGCAAACACATTGAAGAGCGTGGTTGTGAGGCTGGCAAATACGCCGCCGAAGACGCCATCCTTGAAGGCCGTAAGAAAGTCATTGAAGCGTGCCTTTACTCGTATCCAGATACCTTTCAGTGTCTTGTTGATACTGTCGATGAATGATGAAAAATCAAAGTTTTCTCTATTCTTCTCTACCAAGGCTGGAATTTGCTCGCGCAGTTCGAACCAGACCTCAGCCATGATCAACCCCAACATTTGGCGGGTGCCCATCTTCACCCCCGCCATACCCGATGCCTTAGCGGTCTGCTTTACGAACTTGCTGCTAGTGTAATAAGAGCGATTGATCTGCTGTTCGTAGGGTTTTCGGGCTTCGGCATCTCGTTCCCGCATACTATCGGGATCGACGGATTTAAGCTGCTGGATTTTATCCTCGGTTTTCCGAATCTTATCTTCCAGCGTACGCGCTTCGTGCTGCTGCTGCGGTGTGTCACGCAGATGGTTTTCAAGCTTCTGGCGGTCCCTGGCTAAGGTGGATTCATGGGTACTGATTGTTCCGGGCAGCTTATCTAGATAGGCGTCGATTGATGTAGCATTCTTTGACCTGTTGATCGTTCCTTGAGTAGATTGAAGGTTGCTATCTTGATTCGCTAGCTCCACGCCATCGAGCTCAGCAAGGACACGCCCAGCGTCATTATGGATTTCGTTGGCACTAATCACATGGTCAAGATGGCGTTCATGATCCACTCCCATGATAGTTTTTCGGTAGGGGTCATGCAGACCGCCTTCTCGATGGAGTAGCTTATCTTGCTTACCGGTATTTATATAATTTTCGTGCGTATGATAAGGGTGTGAGTCGTATTCACCTCGCTGCTCGTAACGTTTCTTTTCGCCATCCGTAGCCCAAATCCCTTGGCGAGCGTTATGAACGGTGTCGACGTTTCCGCCTATCTTATCCTCAAACAGAAGAAAGTCCAAACCGAAACTAGTTGCCAAACTATTAACGACGGTTTTTTCGAGTTCTGTGACCCAATTGAAATCCTGCGCTAAAGTGTGCATAGAGAGACTCATGAAAAGAAAAGGTGATAGTGGGGAGCTTTCACTCCCCACTGGCGACATCAAGCTTCCTTGATGCCTTCCACACTGGATGTCGCTTCTTCAAGCTGATTATCCAATTCACTATGATTGAGTATCATAGAGCCCTCTTCATCTGCCTCCATAACAGGCACACCTTTCTCATCCAGAAGTACTCCACCATCTACAGTCTTAACTTTAAATATCGGAGTAGTGATAAGATCAACCATAATAGCTGCCAATGCATAGCCATTTTCAATGGTACGCATGATCTCTTCATTCATCTTGCTTATTTCTTGTGCCACACCGAGGTCATGACTCTTAACATACTGCAGATGGCCGTCAATTTCCTTAAGCTGATCAAAATACAAAGTAAACTTATCATCAAGTGATGTTAGTGTATTTTTGATCTTACGCACATAAGTAATAGTCTGACAAAGATGCTCAATGGCACGCTCCAGCTTTTGGATGGATTCATTGGCTTCCTCGTCGGCCTGGCGAGCATTCTTGAGAGCTTCTTTACCATGACTATTATAAGCCCAGCCTGCAATCGCCAATACAGGACCAGCTACTGCGGCCCCAAGAATTGCCGTTCCACCGGCCATGCCCATGCCACCAGTCGCCAAAGAGCCACCACCAATGGCCGCCAAGGTTGCATTAGTGGCTGCAACCCCTGCCAAAGACGAGATCGCAGTGCCCGTTGACGCTGCGCCCAGGGCCATGACGCCACCGTAGACTGCAAACCCTGCAGCAACACCGGCAGTGCTGGCTCCTGCGACCGTCCCCAGCACGCCAACAGCTGTGTAGCTATATTCCTCAATTTCATGGAGCTTATGCTTGGGAATATTAATTTCCAACTTTTTATTTCGTCCCTCATTCAACTGCTGCTGAAGCTTGTCAGCCAAAACCTTGAACTCGCCGAGACGCTTACCAATCCCCAGCTCTTTTTTTCCCAGCGCTTCGAGTACTCCCGTTGTCGTCTTCTCCACCTCGTTAAAAACTTCTCGTTTTTCGTCATAGCGCTGCTTAGCACTCTTAACGATCTCATCGGCTTCCGAATGGCTCTGATAACCATCATAGCCTTTCTTCGCGCCGTAGGCGGCGCTAGCCAAGGCTGCTCCAGCAAGGATTAAGGGAAGTGGCATAACAATGTCCTTATTGATCAGCTATGGAAGTTTCTTGCCTAAATTGTAATACGACTTTGGGTTATATGGATGATGGCCAATATAGCAAGTGGATCACATCAGATATCCCAGCGAGCTACCGTGAGCTAGGTGTTACCCCACACATATCGACCGAGAGCAATGATTCTTGAGGCATGTTTCCATAATACAGGCGCTCACTCCATTTCTTGCCGTAATAATTAGCTTGAATTACTGATACGACAATCCGTGTCACAGCTTGGCGCCCTTCGCCGTACAGCATCTTTGCAGGACGTACGACGTACATTATCACTCCGGTGTGCGACGCTTTAGCTTCTCTGCGGCTCACGTTACGCACGTACTGAGCCCCCCCCCCCTCCCCGCGCGATTCGCCTGTTTTCACAGCGCCCGAAATGACGCCCGCCCTCATCATGAATTTTACTCAACTTGAACATTAAAAAATCCAGTTTGTCTCATGGAGCTCTTGAATGGATACTCACCTGCATCAGATCGTTGATGAAGACTTCCCATGGCGCTGCACTTCACCGCCGCCAGAGCCTTCACACGGAACGTGATGGCGAGCAGCGTGCCTCTCCCGGCATGGATGCATTCTCACAGAGAGCAACCCGCTCACGAGACGCCTGAAAGATCACGGGAAGATGTCGACGACACAGTGAATTATCTCTCTCAGGATCAGGGTGAACGACCATGAGCAACGAATTCGGTTTCAGCATCAAGAGTCTGCGCTTCGATGAGAACTACACGCCGGCGGAAAACACCCGTCTGACCACCAACTTCGCCAATCTGGCGCGTGGTGAGAGCCGTCAGCAGAACCTGCGCAGCACGCTGAACATGATCAACAACCGATTCAATGCGCTGGCCAACTGGGACAACCCCAAGGGCGATCGTTACTCCGTCGAGCTGGACATCATCTCCGTCGAGCTGAATCTCGATGCCGCGCGTTCCGACAATGCCCTGCCGATCATCGAGATCCTGCAGACCACCATCGTCGATCACCAGACGAATCAGCGCATTGACGGCGTGACCGGCAACAACTTCTCGTCCTACGTGCGCGATTATGACTTCAGCGTGCGCCTGCTGGAGCACAACAAGGGCAAGGAATCCTTCAGCGTTCCGGAACAGTTCGGCGTACTGCACGGCAACCTGTTCCAGGCCTTCGTGGGTTCTGCTGCCTACAAGGAATGCTTCAAGAAGCCGCCGGTCATCTGCATCAGCGTCTCCACCACCAAGACCTACCAGCAGACCGAGAACGTGCACCCGATCCTCGGGGTGGAATATCGCCAGGATGATGATTCTCTGACCGATGCGTACTTCAGCAAGATGGGCCTGAAGGTGCGCTACTTCATGCCGCCGGGCAGCGTTGCGCCGCTGGCCTTCTACCACACCGGCGACCTGCTCAACGATTACAGCAATCTGGAACTGATCAGCACCATCAGCACCATGGACACCTTCCAGAAGATCTATCGTCCTGAGGTCTACAACGCCAATTCCGTGGCCGGCAAATCCTATCAGGCGAGCCTGAAGCAGCAGGACCACTCACTGACGCGCATCGTGTACGACCGCGAAGAGCGCAGTCAGCTCGCCATCGAGCAGGGCAAGTTCGTGGAAGAAAGCTTCATCAAGCCTTACCAGAACCTGCTCGAGCAGTGGTCCACCAACTGGTCCGCCAACCAATAAATTCATCATCGGTCAGCTCACTGATCCGCAAACAGCGCGCTGATCGACGAACGACATTCGCTATCTGAACCATTCCAAGGACAAGGTTATTCATCATGACGAGATTACTCCCGACCTCCACCGCTGGCAGCCTGCCGAAACCCTCCTGGCTCGCCGAACCAGAGGTCCTGTGGTCCCCCTGGAAGCTCGAGGGTGAGGCACTGATCGCGGGCAAGCAGGATGCCCTGCGCGTCTCCCTGCAGGAGCAGCAACACGCAGGGATCGACATCGTCAGCGATGGCGAGCAATCGCGTCAGCACTTCGTCACCACCTTCATCGAACACCTGAATGGTGTGGATTTCGAGAAGCGCGAAACCGTCAAGATCCGAGATCGCTACGAAGCCAGCGTGCCGTCCGTAGTCGGCCCGGTCTCTCGTCAGAAGCCGGTGTTCGTCGAAGATGCCAAGTTCCTGCGCTCGCAGACCGATCAGCCGATCAAGTGGGCACTGCCTGGCCCGATGACCATGGTCGACACCCTCTTCGATGGCCATTACAAGAGCCGCGAGAAGCTGGCCTGGGAATTCGCCAAGATCCTCAACGAGGAAGCCAGGGAGCTCGAAGCAGCAGGCGTCGACATCATCCAGTTCGATGAACCGGCCTTCAACGTGTTCTTCGATGAAGTCAATGAATGGGGTATCGCCACGCTGGAGCGTGCGATCGAAGGCCTCAAGTGCGAGACCGCCATCCATATCTGTTACGGCTACGGCATCAAGGCCAACACTGACTGGAAGAACACCCTGGGCTCCGAGTGGCGTCAGTACGAAGAGGCCTTCCCGAAGCTTCAGCAATCCAACATCGATATCGTCTCGCTGGAATGCCACAACTCCCACGTGCCGATGGAGCTGATCGAGCTGATCCGTGGCAAGAAGGTAATGGTTGGTGCCATCGATGTCGCCAACAACACCATCGAGACGCCGGAAGAGGTCGCCGAGACCCTGCGCAAGGCGCTGCAATTCGTGGATGCCGACAAGCTCTACCCCTGCACCAACTGCGGCATGGCTCCGCTCTCCCGTGAAGTCGCCCGCGGCAAGCTGCAGGCACTAAGCGCCGGCGCCGCCATCGTACGCAAGGAACTCGAAGCGCAGCGCTGATCGCTTGGCGAAACTCTGAACTGGCCAAAGTACAGCGCGGGGCAAGACACAGCACTGATCAGATAGCGCCAGGCTAGTCCCGAACCGAGTTGGCCCGACGATAGTGCTCGAGAGTGGAAGCAGCTGCGGCTGATACCGCCGCAAACAAAAATGGCCATCGTGAAGAATTCACGACGGCCATTTTTTCATCACTCACATCCTTGTCACTCAATCACCCAGTCCCGCGCTATCGCTGCAGCCCTTCCCCCACGGCTGACAATTACCATCTCCCCAATCTTCCAGGACTTGCCATGTCACTCTCCGATACCGACACCAAAGCTGACATCACCATCGACCCCGCCAGTTTCCGTGAAGCCCTCGGCCACTTCGCCTCCGGCATCACCATCATCACCACCCAGGTCGACGACGAACCGATCGGCTTCACCTGCCAGTCGTTCTACAGCGTCTCGATGAATCCGCCGCTGATCTCCTTCAGCGTCAAGGCAAGCTCGTTCAGCTACCCGAAGATTCGCCAGGCAGAGCGCTTCGCCGTCAACATCCTCTCCAGCGAGCAAAGCCACGTCTCCAACCAGTTCGCCATGCGCGGCGCAGACAAATGGCAAGGTATCGACTGGCAGCTTTCCCCTCTCGGCAACCCGGTGATCAATGACAGCCTGCACTGGCTCGACTGCAAGATTCACGCTGAGCACCCCGCAGGTGATCACCTGATCGTAATCGGAGAAGTGAAGGGGCTGAATCTGGATGTTGCTACGGCCGCGCGGCCGCTGCTCTATTTCAAGGGAAAGTATGGGGATTTGGCTGTAGCTGAATGATGCACCATAGTGATCAATGAAGCAAAAAGCACTGTGCTCAGGACATCATTCGATAGCCCAGAATAGTAGCTTTCTCCTAAGAATAGGTGTCGGGTCTCGTCTGATTGATTACCCGCTTGTGGAAAAGCTCGGGCCGCCTTTTTTGCCAATCTTTCATAGCTGATATCGGCGTCTGATGATGTAATGCTTTCTGCTGGATGCAGTGATTGTAGAGCCAACAGTAACGCTTGAGTGTCTGCTCCAGATCCTCTCTCGATTCGTAGCGTCGAGTCGTCAGCACATCGCTGATACGGCCATTGAAGCGCTCGACCATCCCGTTGGTTTGGGGGTGACCCGGACGGATGAGCCGGTGTTCGACATGATGCTGTGCACAGGCCTTGTCGAAAAGATGGCTTCCTGTCGGCTTACGTTCACCGCCCGACGTGAAACGATCGGTGAAGCACTTTCCATTGTCTGTCAGCACCTTCTGAACCTTGAACGCTGCCTTGTCGATAACGCGATGGAAGAACCCCTCTGCGTCTTTCGCTGACTGGCTGGAGCGCACCTCAAGATAGACCCAGCGCGTGGCGCGGTCGATGGCCACGAACAGGTACCGCCGCTGGGTCTCATCGGGCATCTGTGGCAGGTACTTGATGTCGATATGCAGGTAGCCTGGCTCGTAGTCCCGAAATGCCTTGGGAGCCTGCTTGTTGTCCTCTTGGTCCTGGCGTGCCAGCTCGGCAAGTGTCGGCACCTGCCGTCTTTTCAACATCCGGTGCAAGGCTGCGCGGGAAAGGGTCGGATGAAGAAACTCACGAGCCACCACGAGGAGATCATCCAGCCCCAGACGAAGGAACGTTCTGGCGGCGATGAGCACTTCTTCCTGCTCCCTGTTGAGGGTGGCCAGGAGGTCATGACGCGTGTGAGGACGATCATAGACGTCGTCTCGATGCCGCCACCGGCGGATGGTCATATCACTCACGCCAAATCGCTCCGCCAATACCGTGTCCGGGATGTGGGCAGGAGCGGCCTAGATCTCAGCACGGACCTTGGGTGTGGTAGTCGCTTGCTTATGAAGCTTGATGTCCATCTCGATGCTCCTGAACGAACTGACGAAGAAGCCCTCTGGCAGCAAGCAAAGAATAGCTTATTCTAGTCAATTGAACATCCGAGACCCTACAAATAGGAAACTAGAAAACTCAATAACTTCTCACCGCAGATTCTGAATGCAATACCTTATCCTTTTAGATAAATATTGCATTCAGAAGCAGCAATCAAGAAATCATAAACCAATATTAAAAACCGCCACGATCATTATCAACCAATAAGCATCATCAGCTTCAAGCATGATCGTAGCGGTGCGATAAATCTTTGCAAAACATCATTCGTTTATTAAAAATAACAAGGCATACATTAGAAAATCAATCACATTTGATGATGAAATCACAAAATACCATCTTCACTATTTTGAACTTCTTCTTCCGCATCGTCTTCATTAGTGAAGCTATACTCTAAGACCATATAGCCACTATCTCTATCAATAGCAGATAAACCTAGATAAATAGACTTAAGATTACTTGGAAGGTTACAATTCTCTGTATTCCAACTAGCCGCATAAAAAATTTCGTTACTCAATAGCCCCATCATAAAATCTTGCGGCTCATTCCAAATTGTACCATGAGTAGAAAACGAAATACTTTCTGAATTCCCGTAGACTTTATTGAGCCTAGCCTGCATGCTATCTAACTCTTGCTGTAGCAAAAAACCGGTGGAGTCAGTAGAAATAGTTTTCCCTAAAGCCTTAACCCAATACAATCCAGATACAGGTGCAACCTTAAATATATATTCCTCGAACTTCCCATGCTTATTGGGGGGAGTAGATGTTGTATAGATACAATTAGCAAGCTCCTTAAAATCGCAATCAATATCTTCAAGCAATGTTCCTGAAGAAAACCCAAAAGGTTTAGCATCTTTTTTATCACTCATATAAACCTCTCTTTTCTCGAACTCTATACTTGCAGTTTATTAACAACCTCTAATGAAATACAAAGCGTAAATCATTTAACTCCAGAATGTCAACAGCAGGAAATAAAACTTTAAATTCAGCACCTTACCTCAATACTGCCGGTTAGTCAGATATGTATGAGACCAGAGTATCTATCCATATCTCGAAATATCATCCCCTTATGCATATACCTTATCGTCCAGTTATCACCACAACTGTCCTGCTAAAAACAAGGCAAGCACTGCTCCAACCGAAAAAACGTAGTAAGCATCATGAGTATAATAAGAATGCCGGGCAAGGGCGCGATAAAACGGCTGATCTGCTCTGGGCTCCATTCCTCACGCAGGCGGCCAGCAATGGCGGCGATCATACTGGGTAAGCGCTTGGTCCGCTTCTTGGCAGTACGGCGTCGATGATCGCTACATGACTGGGCCCGCGCGGGATGGTAGTTGCTATCGATCGCGTTTCAGCGCAACTCGCGACTGACGGTACTGTTATGAACGCCAAGGGCTTTAGCGATCTGTCATCGACTCAATCCTACGTCACGACGTGCATGAATCTGGTATCGTTGGGTCTGGGTCAGCTGTTGGTAGCTCATGCTCTGCTTCACTTTGGTCGGTAAAGCAGAGAGGGTACCGGCGCTGGCCCTTTTGCTTCTACCGAGTGATTCAAAGTGCTGCACTTATTCTATGAATCTAGGTTGTTAGTCACAGCCACTAGAACCAATTGCAGCCGCCCGTTACGTTCCAGCACCTTCTCCTCATTCATCAACCTACTGATAAG
This sequence comes from Cobetia sp. 3AK, assembly GCF_029846335.1. Classification (NCBI taxonomy): domain Bacteria; kingdom Pseudomonadati; phylum Pseudomonadota; class Gammaproteobacteria; order Oceanospirillales; family Halomonadaceae; genus Cobetia; species Cobetia sp. 3AK. Next base: position 102,909 of record NZ_JARWKR010000009.1, read on the forward strand.
CGCCTCGAGACGCTGCCGAATCGGCCCAGTCAGACGCTTGAAGCCCAGCTGGTTGATAGCCGCGCTCATGGCGTCCTCTGGCCCGACCGAGACGCCATCGCGAATCGTCTGCAGAATGGCATTCTCAAGCTCTACCTCTGGCACCAAATCGAACTTGCGCTGGCTCGCTGGCAGAACGCTCCAGTCCCGCAGGGCCAGAGCGACGCGGCTAACGACATCAAAAATATCTCCATCCTGATTCAGTAAGCCCTTCTTCACCATAGATCGGCATTCGGTATCTACGCGCCGCTGAATCCGAGCCCCTGCACGCTGCACCCCCGTAGAATCGGTCAGCCTAATCAGCAGCATTTTTCTGTGGATCGGCCCCTCGCCCTCAACCACGGCCAGAATGGCTCTCTGCAAACGATCCGCATGGATCTCATCGAACTGGCTATCAGTGGCAGACAAACCAATTCTAGAGGCGTCGACCGGGGCGTAAGCCGGTATGCCCACCGAGGGTTCTGCAACGTTTTCACGCGCTATGCCGCTGCCAACGTTTTCCTCAGAGGCCTCTTTATCCTGAGGCTCGTTCTCCCGCTTCAGAGTGATGCCCTCCGACGCCGCTCTTGTCTGGGCTTCCAGGTCCTTCTGGTACCGACTGGCCGCCTCCAAGGCCTCCTTCAAGCGCTCAGTCTCAGCGGCAGCATTACGGAACCACTCGGTGCTCCAGATGCGATGGAAGCGCCAGCCCAGTCCTTCCAGTACAGACTGACGCAAACGATCCCGGTCACGCGCAATAGCACTGCTGTGATAGCTGGCGCCGTCGCACTCCACGGCCAGCAGGAAGCGGCCGGGAGCCTCTGGATCGCGAACGGCCAGATCGATGAAGAACCCCTGGCTGCCAACCTGCGGCTGGACCTCATAGCCAAGGTCCTGAATGGCGCGCATCACCTCCCACTCGAAGGGCGAGTCCGGTTCCCTGTCTGTTATCTCGTGGGTCGGTAACTCTCCCGTCTCGGCATACTTGAGGAAGACATGCAATGCACGGACCCCGAACGGCGATGACTCCGTAACCTTCAACTCATTGGCCTGGAAATTGGCGAAGACGTCCATGGCCAAACGCGCGCGAGAAATCAGCACGTTCAGGCGCCGTTCACCGCCAGTCTTGTTGATCGGGCCAAAGTTCTGTCCGAGCCGGCCTGCCGACGTGCGCCCATACCCAACGCTGATAAAGATCACGTCGCGCTCGTCGCCCTGAACGTTTTCCAGATTCTTGATGAAGAACTCATCACCGCCGTCGTGATGACGGAAGAAGCCCTCGAGCTCTTCGTGCTCTCGGCGCAGACGCTCCACCTCCAGCAGAATGGCTTCTCGCTGGGCAGTGCTGAAAGCTACCACCCCAAGCGATAACTGGGGGGAGTCTTGCGCGTGCCGGATCACCGCCTCGGCCACAGCACGGGCCTCACCCGCGTTGGTCCGCGAGCCACCACGGTCGTAGTGGGTCTCGGGCAGGTGATGGAAACGCAGCCCTCTGGCCTCGGGATGGACACCGGGACTCGGGAAGATCAGCAGCTGATTGTCGTAAAACTGATCGTTCGAGACGGCAATAAGGGAATGATGGCGACTACGGTAGTGCCAGCGCAGCATGCGTTCCGGCATGCCGCGAGCCTTCATCATGCCAAGGATACTCTCCACATCGGCCGTGGCACTCTCGTCGGCCTCTTCATCGCTGAGCTCGACGGATTGCCCGAAGAAGTTAGTGGGAGGCATCTGCTTGCTGTCACCGACCACGACGACCTGGCGTCCCCGAAGAATCGCACCCAAGGCCTCAGGTGCCGGGATCTGACTCGCCTCGTCGAAGATCACCAGGTCGAAGTCGAGGCCTCCCTGAGCGAGATAGCCCGCTACTGACATGGGGCTCATCATGAACACAGGCTTGGCCTGCTGAATCACCGCCCCCGCCTCACGCAGCAACTTGCGAATAGGCAGGTGGCGCCGCTTCTTGGTGAATTCCCGGCGCAGGATCTCCATTTCGCCCGGAGCATGCTTGGAGGGGAGATTGGAGTGGAGGCGCTCGACTAAGGTCTCTTGGGCATATCGGAAGCTGGCCTCATCCAGCTGACTGAACTCTTGGATTAAGCGCTCATGGGTCAGCCGATCAAAACGTGCCAAGCAAGAACGCTCAACATAGGCATGATCTACCAGGCCCCCGAAATAGCTTAGTTCCAGCCATGCGCTCAGGGCGCGAGGTGCGTGAGACCAGCTGGCCAAAGTCGCCGTCAAGTGACCAAGGCCTGCCGCCTCGAGGTCTTCGCCGAGCTGATTGAAGCGCACCACTGCATACAGTTGGGCGCTGTCTCGCCAGCCGGAAAGGCATTGGTGCCAGGCCCCTAGAGTCACCTGTGACACCTCATCCTGCCACTGGATCTGGTGGCAGAGCTCTCTAAGTAGCCCTTGGACGCGCTCCGACTGTGTCAGAAGCGCCTCCACTTGGTTGGTATGTTCCCGAAGGTCCGGATTGCCGTCCAAGAAGGCCGCCAGGCCAGCCGGCAGCTCGCCCTTGCCGATCGCCTCATACAGGTCGACGATCCACTCGGCGAGCTGGGCCAACACCGACCAGTCGCTCTCTTCCCCCTGCCACTGTGCCCCAAATAGGGTCTGGCAGGTGGGCGACAGGCGCTCCAGCGTCTTCCGGTGCTGCTGGGCTTCCAGCAACTCGTCCACCCAGCTCAGCCATTCCACCGGCGATCCATCCAGCTGGCCACGGGCATAGCCTTTCAGGGCGGCGGCGGCCCGACGGTACTCGCCTGAGAAAATGCGCCACCACTTATCCGCCCTACCGGCGAGACCAGTGCGAATCGGCAGCAGATCGGCGTCATACACTGCCTCAATGAAGCGTGTCTGCATGCCGTCGCGGGTGCGCGATAGGGCCTGGCCGGCTGTGATGGCCTGCTTTACCTCGTCACGACGGGCCTGCCATTCCTCGGTATTGACCTTCACACCGGCTAAGTGCGGCGCGTTGAGCGCCCTTTTTCCGGCACGCTGAAGGATAGCGATGTCGCCGAAGTTCTGCGGAATCGGCAACTGCATGGCCTGTGCCAATGCGACGGCATTGTCGGTTAGTTCCGTCAGCTGATCGGCGGCCCGCTGAACCAACTTGCAAAGCTCCCGCTCTTCGCCGGGGGATAAAGCATGACGCTGCGAGTGGCAGTAGGGGTTCTCTGAGGGCGGCCCGTACTCGGCCAGATAGTCGCCCATGGCCTCCATGGCACGCTGCCCTCGCGAGAGTTCCTGGGGCCCCCAGTCGCTCAAATGCTGGAAGTCGATTCGCGACAGAGCTTGCAGGCGGTCATCGCTTTGCAGCGACAGCATGCGCCCTAAAGCCGTCACATAGTCGGTCTGCGAAGCGAGTATGGGTGCTCGGAGCTGTTCAACATAGCCATCCAGCGACTCGCGCACCTCGCCGAGACGTTGATACTCGTGCGTCCTGTCCGGCACCTTGGGACGCCCGTTATCGAATACCTGGCGCAGGGAATCGAAGACAACCTTCTTGTTGCTCTTGTGGCTGTGCAGCTCGAGCACGGCATCGCCAAGATGACACTGATCTAGACGTGATTTGACGACTTCCAGGGCCGCCATCTTCTGGGCAACGAACAGCACCTTCTGGCCGCGAGCCAGTGCCTCCCCGATGAGATTACTAATGGTCTGGGACTTGCCAGTCCCCGGGGGGCCCTGTATTACCAGGCTGGCCCCCTCCATCACCGCCAAGATGGCCTCTAGTTGGCTGGAGTCAGCATCCTTGACCAGATGAAGTGCCTCAGGTGTCTTCAGCAAATCATGCCCAGCCGACGATTCGAGACGCTCGGCATCCTCGCGATAGCCAGTCTCGAAGAGTTTCTCTAGTTGAGGATGGTCCAGCAACTCATGCGACTCTGGCCAATTTTCCGGGTCAAGATCGGTGTACATCTGGAACTTGCCGAACGAGAACAGGCCCAGCCGAATCTGATCGACATGTATCTTCCACCGGGGGCGATCGACGATCATCTGCTGGACCTGTCCGAAGTAGTCTATCAGAGACGTTTCTTCATCGAACTCGGGAAGCGTGAGGCGGAAGTCCTGCTTCAGCCTGGCGGCCAAGGCCAGGTTGCCGCCCATTTCAGCATTGGTAAATGAAAGAGTGAAGCCGGCACGTGCCGACTCTCGCTGGAGCTCCACCGGCAGCAGGATCAGGGGGGCATGACGCGATGTGCGGGCATTCTCGTCCTCATACCACTCTAAGAACCCCAATGCCAGGTACAGTACCTCGATGCCCTGCTCCTGAAGCAGAGTATGGGCTTCGTTTTCCAGCTTGATCAGGCGCGTATCCAGTTCGCGGGCTGGAAGGCGCGTCTGCAGGTAGAGGTCGCTGAAGCGCTCTTCGCCATGCTCCCGCTCGAGATACTCCTCCAGGGGCAGAAGAGGCTCCTGTTCTTCATCTTGCGCCTCGCCCTGCTCGTCGCCCGAGTCGGACTCGTCCTTCTCGTATATCTCTGGAAGAGGCAAGAAGCGCATGGCTTTCTTTTCCTCGACCAAGATGTTGGCGACTTCGGTCGACCGCTCATCCACGACGTCGAGGAAACGCTTATTGCTGGGCACATGCAGAAGCGGATTCCCGCGCAGCCCCATGTCGAGGAGTTCGTGACGAGCGAGCTCGAGCTTTTGCGCAAGTGATGACTTATCCATGTGGCGCGTTCCCTGCGTGGATCACGTATTTGAAAATTCGTAGTTTATTATCGTGGGAGGCCGACCCAGTCACCGATTATTGCCTTGGTACTGCGAGTCGAAGAGCGCCCTTACCCCGCCAACAGCTTCAGGATCAGCAGCGCGAACCCCGCCAATCATTTCGTCTTCTAGGGGCGGCATCGAGAGCTCCCCACGATCACTTCTGAGATTCATGACCACGTCTCCGACTTGCTATAAGAGAAGGCCGTGCATGATTCGAGCCCAGTCGTAATAGCAGATCTTCACCATCCTCGATTTTATTACGCTTGATACCATTCAAGAAGTGCAGCATGTCGTCATTTATCTTAGACAGCGCTATTTCTCAGGGGCGCGGGACTAGTCAGAACAACTACCGATAATCGAAGTAGGGCCGTAGCCTCCACAGCCAGCACCTTGAGCAGATGCTCTTTCTCCAGCTTGATGAGGCGATAACGAGACAAGTCCAACCAGCTCAGATACTCCTAGCTGCCGGCAGTCATGGTTTAGGAGGCCACCCACTGACCCGAGCTCCCCTGCTATTTGCCATGTATTACCCTGCGTTTAGCATAATTATCCGGAACAGCCTAGCGCTTAAAGGAGATAAGGAGAAGTCTACATAAGGTGGTAGGTCGCAGAGCTATTGGGCATTAGCTCCGAATACGGACCAGCGCCTGTTCCAAGAGCGCCAGAGACTGACGATGCTTGTCAGCCCCCATCTTCTGGATATTAGCGAGCTTCCAACGCACAGCAGGCAGTCGGTCGACGCCCATCAGTGGTAGCAATGTCCAGTCTGGCGCCCCCTGCTTGAAAGACAGCAGGAAATGAACGTCATCATCCGTCATCAGGTGCCCAAGCTGTGATAGCAGCTCATCGCGGGCGCTCTCCAGCTCATGCAATGGAAGATCAACCCTGGCCATCCCGACAAACTCCTCTCGGTAGACGTCACCCAACGGCTTCAACCTCGGGTTGATCAATTCGCTCAAGGGCCTAGGGTGCCCCAGCAGATAGATCAGAAAGCCTTCGAATACACTACGATCCAGACCGCCTTGGTTCAGCAGCAACTTCACATCGAAAAGGTCCCGGGGGTGCTGGCGATCCAGCGCGGCGCAGATCTTGCCTCCATACAGGTCCGGTAGTGACACCACCTGCACAGCCGCGAATCCGTACTCATCCTCCACGGCTTCCACGACATCGCGCTCCTGGGGCGGGTGCAGAGTGCCACGCAACACCGGCGATACCTCCACCTTCACTTGGTTACGCCCCCGGCGCACCAGAATTCTCAGCTCGTCCCGGCGATTATCCTGAAGCTCAGCTCGCACGCCTGGCAGTCGGTCTCTGAAATTTTCTGTCAGTCGCTGTAGCGCCTCGCGACAGCGTCGAAGAGCCTCGTCACGGGGCTCCAGCGGCAAGTATGCCAGGTCGATATCGACCGATAGCCGGGGTAATGCCTGCACGAAAAGGTTGATGGCCGTGCCGCCTTTCAGAGCGAAACACGGCTCGTCATTGAGGAAAGGCAACAGCGAGACCAACAGCCGTACCTGTTCGTGGTAGCGAGCTTCAATCGGCATGCAGGAATACCTCCGGCACCGTCACGTGATATTCCCTGTCCAGCTTGCCGCCTCGGCAGAGTTGGCGCTTGCCTTTACCGAGGTCCAGTCGACGAGGTTCTAGGCGACCGTACCAAGCATGTCCGGCGTGGCGAGCCAACACCAAGAAGGCACGCTTGGTTCTCACCGAACGGCATCCCTCCAACAATGCCTGCAGCCGACGTGGACGCAGCGTGTTAAGCCCGCTAAAGGTGTCCACCAGTTCACTGCTGAACAGCAGTTCATTCGATGTCACGGCAATCCACTCCAGGACGGCTCGCTCGGGGGTCGATACCTGCAAGCTGAAAGCCCTGCCATCCGGTGCGTAGTCCGTGAAACTGCCGGGAAGCTGCGCTGGCAGACCCTTTTCAGAGTGGAGCACCAACGGCCCTGCCCACTCGGTGTCTCTCAACCATCGAGGCAGCCGAATAGCCTCCTTACCATACAGATGCGTTATACGCTCCCCCATGGGTAGATAGTGGGCAAAGCCATGCAGTGCCAGGGCCGTTTGGCCACCCAGCCAAAATGTTGGCATTCCCAAGCCGTCGATCGCCTGCAGGGCGAAAACAGCGCTCTCCCAAGTAAGAGGCTCCCCCGCTTGGCAGTATGCGCCGTGCCCCACGCGTTGCAGCCAGCCACTGTTGGCCAGCTTGCGCGCCTGATCCGAGGTGACGCCGTGTGACGCCAGCCAAGCGGTCGTCACGACAGCGCCACGCGGGATCTTCTGTAGCAACTGGTTTATTTTCACTCAGAAAAGCGACCTTAAATTCCGTTCATCAGACAAATAATAAACTATATCGGTTCACCTTCAAGATTAGAATCATCATTTAAGGCCGCTTTTAGCATAAAGTTTAAACCACGAATGGGTGGGACCCGGTCCTCCGTAGACATGGCTGCCCGACCTCTTGAATAGGCTATGGAAGCAGCGCTTCTTGCACGTGTCGATCAGCTGCTTTTTGCAGACCCCACTAGGGGCCGAGCTGTGCGAGACAGAATGCATCACGGGCAATCACCCTTGCCCGCTACACCGGCAAATTCAGAGACAAGAAAATGAGCGTCCTCTGATATTCGTTGCACTCAGGTCAACAAACACGACGCTCTCTGGTCTCCCTCCGTGCTCCCGCCTTGTTCTAGCGTAGTCAAGCAGTTCCTAAACTAGAACAAGGACAATCAATGTTTACCAACAGTCAGTTAGAGACGGCCAGATCGCTCAGGCACCACTTCCATCAGCACCCCGAGCTGAAGTTCGAGGAGACGCAGACTGCAAAGGTGGTCGCCGAGAGACTGCGCGAGCTGGGCTACCAGGTCACCAAAGGGATCGCAGAAACGGGGGTTCTGGCAGAGCTGGACACTGGTCGTCCTGGGCCCGTGATCGCCTTTCGCGCCGACATGGATGCGCTGCCAATTGATGAGGCCAACACCTTTTCGCACTGTTCCACCAAGCGTGGGCTGATGCATGCCTGCGGACATGATGGCCATACCGCCACACTCCTCTTGGCGGCTGAAGCCATCATGGAGCAGCACGGCACCCTGTCCGGGCATTTGAAACTGATCTTCCAGCCGGCGGAGGAAGGCGGCAACGGCGCAGCACGGATGATCGAAGAAGGTGTGCTGGAGAATCCGAAAGTCTCCGCGATATTCGGTTACCACAATCGTCCGAACTTCCCAGCCGGTCAGGTATTCGTAAAACCTGGCCCTGCCATGGGGGGTAACGACACCTTCCGCGTCACAGTCGAAGGGAAAACCGGACATGCCGCCATGCCGCACCTGGCAGTGGATGCGATCTACGTGGGCACCTCGATCATTCAGCAACTACAGGGACTGGTCGCACGTCACAAATCGCCGCTGGAAGCGGGCGTGATCACGATAGCCGCCTTCCATGCCGGTGATGCGGCCAACATCATCCCCGGCGAAGCCGAGATTCTGATCAACATCCGCAGTGACCGCACTTCGTCACGTGATGCTCTGGCCGGCCAGCTTGAGCAGGTCATTTCGGGCGTGTGCAGCGCGCATGGCGCCAGCTACCGAATGACACATGAGCTCGAGATCCCGCCTCTCCTCAATGACGCCGAATGGTCTGACAAGGTTCTCGAGATCGCTCGTCATCACCAGGTCAGTGATGACATCAAGAAGCTGGATTACATGCCCACCATGGGCGCTGAGGACTTCGCCTTCTACCTCATGGAAATCCCCGGGTGCTTCTTCTTCGTCGGCAACGGCGACAGTGCCTACCTGCACAACGAGCATTACGACTTCAATGACGCCATCCTGCCGGTCGCGGGCGGTGTCTTCCTGTCGTTGGCCAAGGACTTGCTGGCACGCGATTGAACAAGTCGGTCAGATCAACATAACAAGGACAACAACAATGCAAGCCGTTCTCGCATCCATCGAACGTACAGGGAACAAGCTCCCTCACCCCTTCATTCTATTCACAATTCTGGCAGGGTTGATCATCGTCGCCTCGGCGGTGCTGGACCTACTCGGTGTGTCTGCCGTCAATCCGCAAAGCGATGCCGTAGTACATGTGCGTAGCCTGGTATCACCTGAGGGTCTGGAGTTCATGTTGACCAGCGTGGTCAGCAACTTCATCAACTTCCCGCCCTTGGGGCTCATCCTGGTCGTCATGTTCGGGATAGGACTGGCTGACAAGGTCGGCCTCATGTCCACGCTCATGCAGGTCAGCGTCGCGAAAGCGCCTCCGGTCCTGCTGACGTTCTGTGTCTTCATGGCGGGTATCTGCGGTAGTATCGCCTCGGATGCCAACTACCTGATCCTCATCCCACTGGCGGCAATGGTGTACCACTCTGTGGGCCGTCACCCCATCGCTGGCGCTGCGGCAGCCTATGCAGCTGCCGGCGCCGGCTACGATGCCAGTCTTTTCGTGACCGTGGGGGACGCACTGTTCTCCGGCATCACCACGGATGCTGCCAGGCTAGTGGACCCCGAGGCTTACATTTCCCCTGTCGACAACTACTACTTCGTCGCCTGTTCGGTGTTCGTGCTGGCCATCGTCGGGACTCTCATCATCGACAAGGTGGTGGAGCCGCGTCTGCAGCGCGTCCTGCCCATGGGCAAGGACTTCACGGCACAGGGCGAAAAGCCTGAACTGAAGGCAGAAGAATGGCTCGGTATCAAGCGTGTTGGTCTGGCCACTCTTGCCTATATCGCGCTTGTAATGATCGCGGTACTGCCTGAGGCTTCCCCGCTGCGCAATGCCGATGGCGGCTTGATCCCCTCTCCGTTCCTCAAGTCCCTCGTGCCGCTGATGTTCCTGTACTTCGTACTGATTGGCCTGGTTTATGGCGCGACTGTCGGCAAGATCACCAGCAGTCGCGATGTCCCACAGAAGATGGCGGAATCTGCCAGCGAGCTGGCCCCGACACTGGTGCTGTTCTTCGCGATCTCGCAGTTCATCGCTTACTTCAAGTGGTCCGAGCTGGGTCAGTTCATTGCCATTGAAGGCTCCGATATCCTGCAGAGCACAGGCTTTACCGGCCTCCCACTGGTCGGTGCCTTCATCGTGATGACGGCAGTGCTCAACATCTTCATGACAAGCGGCTCCGCGCAATGGGCGCTGATGGCACCGGTCTTCGTGCCCATGCTGATGATGATCGATTTCGACCCTGCCTTCGTGCAGGCGATGTTCCGTATCGGGGATTCCAGTACCAACATCATCTCGCCGATGAGCCCCTACTTCTCGGTGGCGTTGGTCTACATGCAGCGCTATCAACCGGAAATGGGTCTCGGCACCCTCGTGGCCACCATGCTGCCGCTGGCGCTTGGCTTCCTGATCGCCTGGTCGGCCTTCCTGATGTTATGGCTCTCTCTGGGCTGGGCCATCGGGCCGGGGGTCTACATGATGGCGAGCTGAGTCAGTGCATCCCCATCATCACCTTCCATAGATAGTCGGCAGCCGGCGTCAGCCGTCTGCCGACTCTGCGTACCAGATTGCCTTGGGTCGCCTCTGCCAAAGGATGCTCGATGGGGATGGCAGACAGGAGGCCCGCCGAGACCTCTTCATGTGCAGCGGCTGCCGTCATGAAGGCGACACCGATACCCGCACAAGCCATCCGGCGAGAAATGGAGTGCAGATTGCAGCGATAGGAAGGTGTCGCGACCTGACCCGCTGTACGGAAGATGTCATTGACCAGACGCTGCGACCCCGAAACCTCCGGCAAAAAGATCAACTTGTGACGCGCCAACTCGGCCACGGAGACGCTTTCATGATCTGCCAAGGGATGGTCCCTCGCCACGAGAGCACATAGAGGCCCGCGGGCAAAGGAATGCACTACCAGACGTGGGTCTACCACCGGGCCGTAAGTCACCGCGATATCCACCTCATCATGCAAGACCATCTCATGAGGTTCGCGCGGCACATAGATGCCGGTCCGCATATCGATCATCACATCCGGATAACGCTTTGCGACGGTTCTCAGCACCGACTTGATGAAGCTGTCCACGAAACCATCACCGACAGAGACAATGACCTGCCCCGTCTGCAGGTTCTTCCAGCGGGACAGCGTATCGCGAAGCTCGGAATTGAGTTGTCGCTGTGCGAGATAACTCTCCAGCACTAACCTCCCCGCCTCCGTTGGCGATACGTGGCGACCATTTCTCTCGAGTAGCGCCACACCCAGCTCATTCTCCAGACTCCGGATCTGTCGCGTCACGACAGAAGGATTCACCTCCAGATGCTCCGCAGCCGCCCGAACCCCACCACAACTGCTGACCTCTTGCAGGTAAAGCGCACGCTTATCCAAGCTATCCATATACCACTACGCCTCCGAGACTTCATCGTCATATTTGATGACTTCCCCGGGACCGAGAGCCATCTTGTCTTACAGACTATCCTCGGAATATGTTAACAAGCGGAAAGCCTTCTCATGTCGGAGCGCATGGCTGTTCGCGTGCTTTTCCGCTCATTTCACATCTTCGTGCATGGTCCTGCGCAATTACCTGCCTCTTCGAAGGCCACAGTCGTCAATCAGACGAGGAAGTGGATGTTAATAAGCCCTCCATCCAAGGTGACAGCGACTGGCGCCAGCGCAAACAAAAATGGCTGTCGTGAGGATTTCACGACAGCCATTTTTCATTACTTGCCCCCTTGTCACCCAAGCGCGCAGTCCCGTTCTGCAGCTGCTTTCCTGCGGCTTACCCTTATCGCCCCCCACTAACTCAAGGCACGCCAGTCGTTCTACAGCATATCGATGGATCCGCCGCTGATGTGGACACAATCCTTTGGGAATGAGAGCTGCTTGATCGGCTGGCTCCATTAGGCGGTAGCGGTATCGCCTGATTCCACCCCGTGGTGACGACCAGGCACCAACGCTAGGATTTATGCAGTATTTCCCTAAACTTTCAAACACTACCTATATCACTTATCCTACCCTTAAAGATACTTTTGCACATCTTAACGACTACCCATGCAACATAAATTAAAGCCGTGATAATTGAAATCAACAAAGCAATCATCTCTATTAAAAACATGGAGACTCGATAGACACTCTTGGCGATATCAGGCAGTATCATTAAAGCACCACGGAATGCACTTTTAAGCTTACCCGACAAATACTCCAACCGCTTTATGTCTTTAATACTATCAGCTCGACTTAAAGCATCTAGTGCACCTTTAAAACCAGCTGTCGACTTTATATTATTTACGCTACCTCCAATACCTAAAACCTGTTTGGCCTTATTAATTGAAATTAGCTTACTTGCAGTAACAGTCAGATCATCCCAATAATTAGCACTAACAAGCTGAGAAAATCTTATATTTTTGAATTTGTTCGCCATTTCGCCTAGTATTTTTTTATCGACAATCTCTTTACTCAGATTTTTGATTTGAACAGACAGTCCTTTACTAATTCTTCCAGTCTTTTTGGCTAATTTAACTATAGAAATACCTGTCTTCATGGGTGCTGCAGCACCTGCACTCATGACTGTAGCACCCGTCAACAGAAGTCCTGTACCAGATAACGCCAGCACTATGTTATCTTGATCTGGCCAACGTTTTATTTCGCTAGCAAAATCTCGCACATCTCCAATGGAGGTCATATCACTGACGAGGGCAGCACTCAATCCCGCCATTCCGACAGATTCTCCAGTGGTGACTCCAGACCATAAGTCTTGACTAACCCTTGTAGATGTTTTCCAAAAGCCTTTTTCCTGCTCAAGGTCCTCCAGGATTTTTGAATCGAGCATCACGTTTTGTTGTTGAGCCAACAAAACTATAGAGTCAGCAAGTTCTATATCCTTGCCCTCAATAGCGAGTTGTATTTGTTTTTCATACTGTTCAGAAGGCAAGGATGAAAGCCGATACTTTGCCAGCTTGTAAGTATCATTCAGCAACAAGATTTCAGCAGCATCGAATGCTCTGGGAGATAACTGCACGATACCAATTATGACTGGCAAAACCCAAATATAGGTGAGAAACTTCCGCCAAGAAAATAGAAACACCTTATATCTCCTTCAATTTTATGCCTTTCTTTAAATAGTTAATTTACAGGACGGAATAATACAAACTAAAAGACTATGACTAATTAGCCAAACTTCACACATAACCTACTAAAGGTTAACCAAAAATCATGCAGCCAATTATCATGCAATGCAACAAGTTTGATCACCTGACTTTACTGGCCTAGCCAGAAGGTCATTATAAATATCACGCCCCACATCAAACTACGGTTACTCCAACTAGAGATCAAACAAAGAGCATTTGAGCTCGTTTATATTCGAATCAATTATCAACCCCACTAGCTTTGTACAAACATCATCTATTGTCATCCCATCTATATTAATCGCTATATCGGCACGACTTTCAAGCTCTTTTGACACACAATGACGAAAATCTGGGTCGAGAGTTACCTGGTCTTCAGGTGTACTGCCTCGATGATCAAGTCTCTTCTGACGCTCCGCTTCATCCAAGAGAAGAAGAACAGTCATATCTGGCTTGACCATATCTTTAGACAATATTGACAGATCAGATTTGACCCCTCTGGCCTTGGCATATGCTTGGGTAGAGGCACAATAACGATCCATGAAAACCCACTTCCCCTGCTCTACCAAATACGCCGCTTTTCTACCTTGGCTGGAGACACTCGCCATATAAAATAGTGCTTTCGCAAGCTCGTCATCTGCTAAAGCCTCCAGCACTGCCTGACGACTCTTGGCCAAACCTTCTCCAGGTGTTGACATGGCATGCCCAGAAAATCGATTGGCTAATTCTCGTACTATTGTGGTTTTACCCACACCATCCATTCCCTCGATAGCGATAAATTTTCCCATCTCACGACTCCTCCAAGAAGTCTGCAATTCTGGCCATCTCTTTATATTCTTCTTCAGTAAAGCTATTGCTAGCGATCACTATCGGTATCGCCTGATCAACACTCTCAACATAGCCATATTGATCCTTTTGATCATAGAGGGGTGTGCCACGCAATAGCATCAAGGGCCATGCGCGAACTCTAGGAACCTCTTGTTGTAAACACCAGTCGACACTAGCCCGAAAGCTATCCAATGTCTGGTGAGGGAGCCCATAGATAAGTGAAATCTCAAAATCAATATTTCGCGCGTGTAGCTCACGGACTTTCTCTTTAACGATGACCATATTATTAGGTCTCGAGATAGCACGATACTCGGCTTCAATAGTGGTCTGAAGCCCAAACTCCAAAGTCACATCAAGCCCTTCAAGTGCAGCCAGAAACTCTGCAGTACAAGTTTCAAAGCGGCATTGCAACGCAAGCTGTGCTGTAACACCAGCAGCTTTGACGCTATTCAGAACTTCGATAGCTCGCGCTGGATTGGTATGAAATATCGGATCCAATATCGAAATTCGCTTGACTCCATAAGCTGCAAAAAGTGCCAGCTCTTTATCAAGACGCTCTACGTCAAAGCGCTGATGATGCAGTCTCTTGCCAGGTTCACGATGTTGACAAAATGAGCACTTGAACGGGCATCCTCTTTGAGTCTCCCAGCGGATGTTAGCTTTAGGCTCTACGGTTCCTAATAAGTAAGGTGAAGGCAAAGACAATAAATCATGATCCGCCCTGCGACCAAAATCTATCGTCCCGGCAACATGAATACCACAGTCGTCTGGAAACTCATCATGGGCCAATGACACCATGGCCATCTCGCCTTGACCACGAACGAAGTAATGAGCACCAGGATATTTCTCTTCCAATTGCCCTGCAGGCATATACGAAACTTGCGGTCCTCCCAACACTATCTTCGCTTCAGTATCAGCAATCTGCTGAATCAACTGCTGCACTTCAGAGTCATTCCAAACATAGGTCCCGAAACCTACCAGGCAATCTATTCCCGCCGCAGCGATTGCTGACTTAAGTTCGTCCAGCACTGAGTCAAGGGAGAAGCTGGGAGAGTTGATCTGTGTTTCAATGATTTGACACGGCACCTGGTTATCTTGAAGTGCGGCAGCAATTGAGCCAATCCCCAAACCGGTCTTACCGTCCTGAGGGCGCCTCCAGTCCAAGGATACAAGAATCACAGGAGTCATTGTGACACCTCCTGATACTGCTTTTGATAACCAGTTGCGTTTGCGTGCTCACAGCGACGCACATCGTGTCGGAAATTTTGAAAGGCTCGTCGATCACCTGGCGTAGTAGGCACGATAACCATGCCGGTGCCCTTGGGGGGATAGAGTTTGTAATGCCGTCCTTTGGCGTATGTCCAGCCAAGCTGGTCCAGCTTTCGCGTCAATTGGTTGATGTCCTTGTCTTTACTGAAATACATGAGAAGCCCTCATCACATAGTGTGCTTTCACTATGCAACAGAGGGTAATTTCCACGCCCGTCAGACAGCCGAAAAAAAAATCGAAAAGTGTTCAGTCAAGATTTGGGCTGATGACGCAACCCCTCAAGATGCTTAGCAACCACGTGTTGCTGATTTTTGATAGCAATCCATAGAGCATTTTTTTCGTTGCCTGGGGAAGCTTCCTCCAGCGAAGCCCAAGGGTCTCCACCGCTATCGATCATCACTTTCAGTATCTCGAGATCACCGAGCTGAGCGGCAAAAAGCATTGGCGTCCAACGCGGCTTTCCATCGTTGGCAGCCTTGTATCGCTGATTCGGGTTGGCGCCATTCTTGAGCAGAGTCATGATCACTTCTTTACGTGCGGCAGCAGGTCGATCGTAGTGCTTACGAATCACTTCAAAAACGTTACTTTTCCAAACCTCATCAATCATGGATCGCCTTGCTTGACGCAACCCCATCAGTTCATTATCGAAGATAGCGCCACCCTTGGCATCAAAGGCATCACCAGGTACACGTCCCGAGTAATAGTCTTGGGAATGAACTGCTTTCCCTGAGGGTAAACTTTGATGAAGCAATGACATTGCATAGGCGAGTGCACTAGGAGAAGTGAAACATGGGTTCTCTATATTAGCCCCCAAGACAATCAACTTTTCAACAATAGTCGGGTCTGCCATTTCCAATGCTATCTTGAGTGGTGTCTCGCGCTTGGTAGAGGCGGGCCTATTGACTGTATCTGGTGTGAGGTCCAAGCTTAAGATATATTTCAAAACATCTAAATTACCAGAACTATAGGCTCGCCGGAGGCTTATTATCAAAGCATTATCACCTGACTCAGGTATAAAAACATTAGGGCAACCGCCAGCTGCTATCATTTTTTTTACATCTGCAAGTGAGCCTTGCATGACGGCATCCATCAGAGGTGTATAACGTATTCTACCGTTGGCCATGGCCCGTTTTCGATTAGGATTCGACAGATCTTTGGATGTGATTAAGAAGGGACTGTCATTCACTATCGTCCGTACTGCAGGTGGAATCCGCGACTTGGATTTTTGCGGTGAAAAACGCCGTTCAAACTCAAATGATAGACGTCGCATCTCTTGTTCATCCAACGGTTTCTTAGGTAATTTATTCAGGCCAAGAAGATATGCTTTATCCCAGTAGTGTTCAGCTTTGACTTTCTTTCCGATCCCAACAGAATAGCATAGCGCCTCATGTATGAGGATACATAGATTGGGCCCTGCTCGTCCCCACGCCTGCTCACAGGCTTCATCATATTGTCTTGATGCTAAAATTTCGTGCCCAAGATGAGCTTCCAAACGAGCAGATAACCAAAGCCATAAATATTTATACACTATAACCTGATCTGTGCCATATTTCTCATAGGCCGCACGCAACCAATCTAGCCGGAGACGGATGTCCCTCTCATTCTTGCAAGGACTACTGAAAAGTTTTTCAATCTCGTTTAATAACTCTATTACTTGATGGCGCAAACCAAGGCAACGTCTGTCAGCCGCCTCCTGCGTCAGGCTCATTATGACTTCATTTACGCTTTTCAGCTGATTGATATCTATAGCCTGAAAGTATTTACCAACATCAGCACGTAGTTTCTCAGATGTCGACTGCAGCGCGACCGATATAACTAACCATCCGGTAAGTTGCTCAATCCTTTTCTTATCCAAGTGAGTGTCGGTAAGCATAGCTTGTACCGCATGACGATAGGGCCAGAGCGATGCACCTATAGTACCTCCTCGCCTCCAACGCTCCAACGTTCGTGCATCTACATCCAGATGATTCTCCAAGCACTCTACTAGTTGTGCTCCTGATAGATCACTATAATCTGACACTATACTCAACCATGTTGAAAATGGTTGATCCCACCAAGATACGGGAATATTGAACTGTGTTTCGTTACTTGCACGGCGAATGAACCCAGAAATCTCCGGCGTTACCACTGATCGTTGTAGCACAACCTTGGCTTTGGATGATATCAATCCAGTAGTATCAATTCCACGTGAAAGTATTTGTAATTTCTTTATGTGCTGTTGAAGGTAAGAGTTGACTAAATTATGCCACTCAATCCCGCAGTCTTCTTGCAAGGCACGAAGCCATGTATTCTGGGAATATTGAAATAGAGTAAAATTACTCCCTGGACGACTGCCATTTGACATATCGTCAAGATCTTTATCCACCCCTATATTTTCGAAGTATGGTCGATAGCCTGTGAGCCTGACTAATATCCGCAATACTTCACCTGACTCAGGAATGACTCTAGGTAAATCCTTCACAACTCCCTCCTTGGAGTAATATAAAAATTGTTATAGTAAAGCCTTGTTGTCAATTAAAATCCTCAACAAAGCTTGAATTTTTTCTGGGTGCACTGGACGTATAGTTTTCTCATATTGTTCTCTTTTCCCCGTACTTTTCGCCGACTCTCTTAAACAAAACCCGCCATACAACACGAAAAGCAATGAAAGCCCAAGAGTAAAGGGTGCCAGTACAATCGCAATTATCAAAGATAGACAACCTTCTTCGGCATCACCTTCCTCTTTCAATCTGGCTTCTTTTTTAGCTTTCTCCGCTTCAGCATATAGCTGGTCATCCAAACCGAGCACATCCTTATCAAATATAGCTCCGCATCGATCACGCCTTATATTACGGCCTGCCCGCTTACCTCTATCTACACGGATTGCCTGCCACATGAAATGATCCAGAAGCGTTTGTTCCACATCCCAACCATCTTCTTGATAAGTAATTAACAAAGGCTTGGCAGAATATGCCTTCAATTCAGGCAGATCTTCCTCGTCATCGGGAAAGAACCTCAATTCATAACGAACCTTATTATTTTCAATCGTCTTCAGATAACCCACATAGCCTGAAGAATTTTCAGGGCGACGCCACCATCGTAAAATACTCTTCAACATCTACTTACCATAATAAATCGTGAAATTCTGAAAATACAGTCTATCGAAGACACTTATAACCTGCTCAATGGCGACGAAAATTTATAAAATCCATCTAAAAAGGCAATCATCAGTTATCAGCATTCCTCCCCACCCAGGTACCACAACTCCATCGCATCCACGGCTACCGCAGTGCTTACGAGAAGCACATCAGTGTTAACTACAGCACGTAACCAATATATGATAATGTGCAAAGAAACGACACAAGCGTCGCACAATCGAGACGAAAGGGTAAGCGCTGTCAACATACTGCAGTACTGCCTTCCTGCTTGACATCATGGTCATAAGCCCAGTGACTGCGGCGCTCGAGAGACATCCAGCAAGAGAAAATGTGATCCGCATTTTCAGTCACACTGAATGAATCTACAGCCTGACGTGCCCTGCCAGCGCACTGCTACTCTGTTAATCAGATATCGCTAAGCAACACGTCACACAAGGAAGAAGGCATGAGTCAGCCACAGTACGCTCCGGGCATGCGCCTGGAGATTCGTGATGCCGAGTGGCGTCTGACCCGAATGGATCACAGCAGTGATGGCGAGTATGTACTGCACTGCGCAGGGCTTTCCGAGCTGGTGCGTGGAAAAGAAGCGAGTTTTCTTACCCGGCTTGAGCCCAGCATCCGCGTGCTCGCTCCTGAGAAGACAGCCCTGGTAGACGACCTTTCACCAGGCTTCCGTGCTGGCTTGTTGAACCTGGATACCCAGCTGCGCGCTACGGCCCCCGCTGATGATGCCGTTCAGCTCGGTCATATGGGTGCCATGGATACGCTGGACTTCCAGCTCGAGCCGACTCGTCAGGCACTGCGCCAGCCGCGCCAGCGCATCCTGATCGCGGATTCAGTCGGCCTGGGGAAGACATTGGAAGCCGGCGTCCTCACCAGCGAGCTGATTCACCGTGGCCGCGGCAAGCGCATTCTCGTGCTTGCCGTGAAATCCATGCTGTCCCAGTTCCAGCAGGAATTCTGGAATCGCTTCACCATCCCGCTGACACGACTGGACTCCGTGGGGCTGGCACGTGTGCGTCGCCACATTCCCAGCAATCACAACCCCTTCCACTACTATGATCGGGCCATCGTTTCCATCGATACCCTCAAACAGGACCTCGAGTACCGTCATTATCTCGAGCAAGCCTACTGGGACATCATCATCATCGATGAGGCACATAACGTTGCCGAGCGCGGCAGTCACTCCCAGCGTGCGCGTCTGGCCAAATTGCTGGCGACACGCTCGGACACCCTCATCATGCTCTCGGCCACGCCGCATGACGGCAAGGCGGAAAGCTTCGCCAGTCTGGTCAACATGCTGGACCCCACCGCCATCGCCGATACCTCGAATTACGCCCACGAGGACTTCCGTGACAAGGGGCTGGTCATCCGCCGCTTCAAGAAGGACGTGCGAGATCAGCTGGGTGAATTCCCCGACCGCGAGATCGACAAGCATTTCGCGACCGCCAGCCCACTGGAAGAGCGAGCCTATGATCTATTGATGGAGACGCCCTTCCAAAGTCTGGATGGACGTGGCCGCCAAGGGCTCTTCCGTACCACACTGGAAAAGGCCCTGTTCTCAAGCCCGGCTGCCTGTACCAGCATCCTGGCCAATCGACTCAAGTCGCTTGGCAAGCGCGAGCAATCCCCTGAGCGTGATGCCGACATCGAGAACCTCGAAACCCTGCGCGATGTCATCTCGGAAATCACTCCCGACAAGTTCGGCAAATATCAGGCGCTGTGTGAGCTGATCGGCAAGAAAGCCGGCCAAGGGGGGCTGGGGTGGAGTCGTGCAGAAGACGACCGTCTCGTCATCTTTACCGAAAGCCTCAAGACGCTCGACTTCCTGCGCGAGCATATCGAGCGTGACTGCGGCCTCAAAGCCAAGCAGATCGGGGTGCTAAAGGGGACTGACAGTGATCGCGATCTGATGGCGACCGTCGAGAGCTTCAATCGCGGCGACAGTCCGCTGCGTCTGTTGCTGTGCTCCGATGTCGCCTCCGAGGGGATCAACCTGCACCACCTCGCTCATCGCATGGTGCACTTCGACATCCCCTGGTCGTTGATGGTCTTCCAGCAACGCAATGGCCGTATCGATCGTTACGGCCAGCGCCATACGCCCCAGATTCGCTACCTGCTCACCGAGAGTGACAACGCTCGCGTGCGCGGAGACCAACGCGTGCTGGAGGTGCTGATCGACAAGGATGACCAGGCCAGCCGCAACATCGGAGACCCCTCCGAATTTGCCACCGGCCTGACCCAACAGGAGCAGGAGGACAAGGTCGCCGAGGTCATGGCGGCCGACTCCACCAGCGATGCCGGCCAGAGCCTCTTCGAGGGACTGTTCGACACCGAAAGTCCCATGGAAGACACCCTGGCTCAGTTCACGCCGGAAGTGGTCCCGGCTGCTCCGGCCAAACGCCCACGAGGCCTCTATGAGGACACTCTGCACTGGGCGGACCACGCATTGCGTTGGCTGGATGCCGAGATGCGCGACAACCATCAATCGCTGCAGATGCAGGTTGACCGCAAGGCGCGACGTATCGAACTGACCGCCCCGTCCGATCTCCGTCAGCAGCTCAAATGGCTGCCACGTGAGATTCGCCCGGCACACGATCGTTTCATCCTCAGTGATGACATCGACACGCTCAAGCGGCACTTTGCACTGGCACGTCAGGAAGATAGCCCGTGGCCAAGCGTGCAATACCTGTGGCCATTGCATCCGGTGATGCAGTGGCTGCGCCAGCGTGTCCTGAATGCCTTCGGGCGTCATAGTGCGCCCGTCATTCGTGTGCCATCGGTAATGGCCAAGAACGAAGCGCTCTATATCCTGCATGGCGGCTATCCCAACAAACGCGGTCAGAGCCTGATGGAGGCCTGGATCGCCGTGCCCGCCACCCTGGTGGAGGGAATGGTTGAGGCCAAATGGCAAGCAGGTACGCCGGAGGCTCTCGAAGAGGCACTGGAACGCCTTGAACTGAATCCCGAAGCCCTCCCCAACCCGGGAATAGAAGGCGATACCCGTGCCCTCGCCGCCGCGCTGCCCGCGGTGGTGGATCGTGCCCGCGTGCAACTCTCCGCACTGCGCAAGGTACGCGAGAACGAGCTGAATGAACGTCTCAACGTGCAGATGAGCGCCATGGATGACCTCAAGAAGCGCCATCACCGCCAGCTGGAACTGACCCTTGAAGGCAGCCGAGAAGCCGCCGGCCGCAAGCAACAGCGCCGCGACGAGGCCACAGCCAACATCGAACGTACCTTCGATGATTACGAAGCCTGGCTGGAAGACACCCAGATGCTGGAGTCGCTGCCCTTCATTCAGGTGGCTGCCGTTCTGACGGGCGAGCCCGCGACAAGGGCCAACTAGCTCTCAGCATGCAAGACGTCTGGCCAGTCGCCTCTCTGGCAAACCGGCCAGCCGCGTGAGACAGACCATCACGAGATTCGTCTATTCAATATTGCGCCCGGCCACTCGCGCCGGGCACAAGGCAAGGAAAGCATCATGGCCTACGCCGGGATCAGCAACGAGAACGAGTTCTACAGCGAGCACTACCTCGCGGACATCTTCGAATCCAACATCTCCGACGTGCTGGAGCGCTGGAAGCAGCAGGCCAGCCAGGACGACACCCGCACGCCGTGGAGTGCCCTGAGCCGTCGCGGCCACCAGCACCTGCGTGACATCGAGCAGCTGGAAGGCCTGCGTGGTGCAGACGCCAATGCACGTGTTGCCGCCGCGCGAGCACTGAATGCCCCGCTGCTGTCGATTCTCGGCTACCACGCCGCGCCCAGGCGCCAGCTGCTGTCGGATGACTGCGAAATCCCGTTGCTGGCCGAGCTGACCAACGCCGATGGCCATCCGCATCTGTGGGTCGTCGAAGCCTTCTCGACAGAGGCTGCCGAAGGCGACCCGCTGGAGGCACAGCCGCACCCGGCGCAGTACCGCACCACCAGCGAAGGTCGCGATGAAACACCGCTGCCGGAGGCCATGAGCAAGCGTCTCGCTTACGGCAAGGCCAACTGGCAGGCGTTGATCTCACGGGACATCTTCACGCTGGCTCGTCCGCCGCGCTGGGTACTCCTTGTCTCGCCCCGCCAATGGATTCTGATCGACCGCGCACGCTTTGCACGTGCCCAACTGCTGCGCTTTGACTGGGTAGAGCTGCTCGGCCGCCGTGAAGACCCGGCCCTCAAGGCCGCGAGCGTGCTGCTCTCCCGCGAAGCCATCAGCGAAGAAAGCGGCCAGAGCCTGCTGGATACCCTGGACGAGAACGCCCACAAGCACGCCTATGGCGTCAGCGAAGACCTCAAGTACGCGCTGCGCGAATGCATCGAGCTGCTCGGCAACGAGGCCGCACGGCAACTGGTCGAGAAAGCCCGCAGCCAGAAGAAAGGCATCTACTCCGGTGCCAACGAACTGGACCCGGACGTGCTCTCCCGCGAATGCCTGCGTGTGATGTATCGCCTGCTGTTCCTGTTCTACATCGAGGCCCGCCCGGAGCTCAACTACGCTCCGGTCGCCAACAGCATCTACCTGAACGGCTATTCGCTTGAACGCCTGCGCGAGCTGGAACTCACCCCGCTGACCAGCGAACGTGAGCGTCAGGGCAGCTATCTGCATCATTCCATCACTCAGCTGTTCACTCTTGTCTATGAAGGCGTGAACACTGGCCAGCAGATGGACATGACCCAGGCGATGAGCGCGCGCGATGGCGCCTCCGCCTTCGAGATGAGTCCGCTGCGCTCGCACCTGTTCGAACCGGGCCGCACCCCGCTGCTCAATCAGGTCGTGTTCCCTAACTACCTGTGGCAGCGCATCATCGAGCTGATGTCACTCTCTCGTGCCAATGGGCTCGGCAAGCGCCGTGGCCGCATCAGCTATGCACGCCTGGGCATCAACCAGCTGGGTGCTGTCTACGAGGCACTGCTCTCCTATCGAGGTTTCTTCGCCACCGAAACACTCTTCGAGGTCAAGAAGGCCGGCGAAGCCAACCCCGATGCACTGGAGACCGGCTACTTCGTGCCGGAGCACGAGCTGCACCATTACGCCGAGAACGAACGCGTCATGCTGCGCAACGAGCATGGCGAGCAAGTCCACAAGCGCCATGAGCGCGGAAGCTTCCTCTATCGCCTGGCCGGGCGTGACCGCCAGAAGAGTGCCTCCTATTACACGCCGGAAGTGCTCACTCGTTCATTGGTCAAATACGCCCTCAAGGAGCTGTACCGCGAGCAGCTGGAGCCCCTCGCCGATGACGCTGCCCGCGCCCGGCATATTCTCAGCCTGACCCTGTGCGAGCCCGCCATGGGCAGCGCCGCCTTCTTGAATGAAGCGATTGACCAGCTGGCCGACAAGTATCTTGCCCTCGCCCAGAGTGCCGGCCTGGCACTAGGTGAGCCATCATTGTCAGGCGAGCAAACCGCTGTGGGCCGCAGCGTTACCAAGGTTGCCGCCAGCAGCACTGACACAGACAAAGGCACAAGCACAGCCCAGGAACACCGCATCCCCCAGTCCGAGTACGCCGCCCACAAGCAGCGCGTCAAGATGTACCTGGCGGACCACTGCGTGTTCGGGGTTGACCTGAACCCGGTCGCCGTGGAGCTGGCCGAAGTCTCGCTGTGGCTGGCCGCCCTCTCGGATGACCGCTTCGTGCCCTGGTTCGGCTTCCAGCTGCATACCGGTAACTCACTGATTGGTGCACGCCGCGAGTGTTATCCCGCCAGCAGCCTGCCCCTCAAGGGCAACAACGCCGCCAGCTGGCTGAAGACAGCGCCCAAGGCCGTGCCCTTTTCGCTCGAATCACAGACAGCACTCGAATCACAGAGAGCGCTCGAGCCACAGACGGCGCCCGTACCTACGCAAGAGTCAGTCGGTATCTGGCACTTCCTGCTGCCCTTCGATGGCATGGCGGCTTATGACGACAAGGTCGCCAAGACGCTCTTCCCGGAGCAGATCAAGGCGCTGAAAGCGTGGCGCAAGGACTTCGTCGCGCCCTTCGACCGCACTGAAATCGAACGTCTGGAGGCACTCAGCCGCAAGGTCAGTGCGCTGTGGGATGAGCACGCCCGTGAGCTGCATCGCCTGCGCAACAGCACCTCAGACCCCTATGCCATCTACGGCCAACCGGCCAAGGGTCGGCGTAGCAGCATGGCCGACAAGGACGCCGCGCATGACGCCATCAGCCGTCCGGAGCAGAACAATGCCCCCGCCTATCAGCGCCTGAAACTGGCGATGGATTACTGGTGTGCACTATGGTTCTGGCCGCTGGAGGAGCACGAAGCACTGCCCTCACGCGCCGAATGGCTGTTCGACCTCGAGACACTGCTGGCCGGAGACACCCTCGGCCAGGGCCCGACCACCGCCACGCCGGATCTGTTCTCATCAAGTCTCGCCATCAGTCAGCCCGACGGCACCTATGATGTCGAGCAGGAAGGCCGCTCCTTCGTCGACCGCTTCGGCGTCGTCAACCGCGATCTGCTCCTCAAGGCGTGCCCGCGTTTTGCCATGGCGGCCAATATTGCCGAGCGTGAACGCTTCTTCCACTGGGAGCTGGAATTTGCCGATCTCTTCGCCGGCCTGCACAACGGCCGCCAGGGCTTTGACCTGATACTGGGGAACCCGCCCTGGCTCAAGGTGGAATGGGAAGAAAGCGGCGTGCTCGGTGATCACCAGCCGCGCTTCGTGCTGCAGAAGTTCTCGGCAAGCCAATTGAATACACTGCGCGAACAGGCCATGCACGAAAACCCCGGCCTGCAGGATGCCTGGCTGGCCGATTACCAACAGTCGGATGCCACCCAGGCCTTCCTCAACAACGTCAGTAACTATCCGCTGCTCAAGGGTGTACAGACCAACTTGTACAAATGTTTCCTGCCGACCGCGTGGCGGCTCGGTAATGACAAGGCTATCTCTGGTTTCCTGCACCCGGAAGGCATCTATGACGACCCTAAAGGTGGCCTGCTGCGTAAGGCGGTATACCCACGTTTACGCGCGCACTTTCAGTTTATCAATGAAACCAAATTGTTCTCTGAAGTCCATAACCAGACACAATTCAGCATCAATATTCATGGTGCTGAAAAGTCAGCGCCAAGCTTCTTGCAGTTAGCCAACCTCTTTATCCCCACGACCATCGATCAGTGTTTCTCGCATGATGGCCACGGGATCGTCTCTGGCATCAAGGAAGAAATCGAAGAGAACGGCCGCACCAAAGCGCGCTGGAATTTTACAGGTCATGCTGATCGTGTGATTCGTATCGATGATGAAGCATTGCAGCTGTTCGCCAAGCTTTACGACAGCGAGGGTACACCTTCACTTCAGGCGCGCCTACCGGCTCTTCATGCTCGCCAGCTCACCGAAGTCCTCAAGTGCTTTGCACGTCAGCCTAAACGATTGGGCGACCTGAAGGGCGAATATAGTTCGACAGTAATGTTCGATGAAACTTATGCCCAGCGCGATGGCACCATCGAACGGAAGACTCAATTCCCTGCTACCAGTAAACAATGGGTGCTGAGCGGCCCACATTTCTTTGTGGGTAATCCGTTCTATAACACGCCACGCGCCATCTGCTCGAGTAACAAGGCTTACGATAGCCTCGACCTCACCACCCTACCCGCGGACTATCTGCCGCGCACCAACTACGTGCCTGCCTGCGATGCGGAAACCTATGCTGCCCGCACGCCGCGCGTCAGCTGGGTGGAAGAAGGTGAAAGTGAGCCGAGGAAGGTGACGGAGTATTATCGTTTTATTAGCCGAGAAATGCTAAGTCAGTCAGGAGAAAGAACCTTAATTGGAACCATTATTCCCAAGGGACCAGCAAACATACATACATGTATCCAACAAGTTTTCAGAAACACATATGACCTTATTAAATTTTATGTTAGCTCTATATCTCTTCCTGTCGATTTTCAGGTCAAAACTACAGGTGCAGGTCATGCTAACAAGAGTGTGATTTCTAAATTCCCTTTAATTGAATTCAGTGGGGATCTTGAAAACCAAGTTTTTTCTAGAGCACTTGTACTCTCCAGCTTAACTAACCATTTTTCTGAACTATGGGAACACCTTTGGTGTAATGATTTCATACATCAACGCTGGGCCAGTACCAGTCCGATGCTGGATCACGACTTCTTCGCCAACCTGACCCCGGAATGGCAGAGAAACTGCGCCTTGCGATACGACTATGCCCGCCGACAGGCTTTGGTAGAAATTGATGTGCTGGTGGCACAGGCGCTGGGCATGACCCTGGAGCAGTTGATCACCATCTACCGCGTACAGTTCTCGGTGATGCGCCAGAACGAGGCCGATACCTGGTACGACGCCAAAGGCCGGATAGTCTTTACCCCAAGCAAGGGGTTGGTGGGTGTGGGCCTGCCGCGCAAGGCACGCAAGGCGGACTTGAACGACGGCATTCACTACTCCATCGAATCACCGGAGCTGACCGAATACGGTATTGCCTTGGGCTGGGAAGACATCCAGCACCTGGAGCAAGGCGTCGTCCGCAAGACCTATCAGGATGACACCCTGCCCGGCGGGCCCTATGAAACCACGGTGGAATACCACGCGCCCTTCACTCGCCCAGACAGAGAAGCGGATTACCGCGAGGCATGGGCCTTCTTTGCGTCAGAGATGGGCGATAAAGACACAAACGACATCGCAGTGAGTGAATCGGGCTAGCGTGACGGTAACACCTTGATCGCCCCGTACTGAATGCATGCCACACACCGTATTTCACGTAATAACAGCCGCTGTCGGCCCCCCCGTCAGCGGTTGGCACCACTTGGACAAGGCCCAGAGAGGCCCGCAGGGAGCAACCAACATGATTGAACTGATATCCAGCCATCTGGAAGGCCAGCTGTACGGCAGCAATGCCGATACCATCACCGGTATCTTCTGCTGGGCAATACTCGTGATCGGAATAGTCGCCCTGATGTGTTATAGGCAGGACAAGGCGCGCAGCTTTACCCATTACACCCCTAACCTGCTCACCTCGCTGGGCATGCTGGGCACCTTTATCGGTATCGTCATTGGTCTGTTGCACTTCGATACCACCAACATCCAGGACAGCATCGCCCTGTTGCTGGATGGCTTGAAGACCGCCTTCATGACCAGTCTGTTCGGTATGGCGTTGGCCATGCTCTACAAGATCACCACTGGCCTGAAGTTCATGCAGCCCAAGACGGATGTCGCCTCTGGCCCGGATGAAGTCGGCCCGGAGCACATTCACCAGGTGATGCTGCAGCAGAATGAGCAACTCACCAAGCAGGCTGCCAATCTGGAGAAGCTGCATCTGGCGATTGCCGGTGACGACAGCGACACTCTCACGGGTCAGATTCGTCTGCTGCGCCAGAATCAGGATGACAACCACAAGGCGCTGGTGCGCGAGGTAGACCGCCAGTCCACCGCCGCTGAAGCCTTGGGCACCCACGCCGAAGCCCAACGTCAGCGCTTTGACGCCTTCGCGCGCGAGCTGAGTGAGCAGATGCACGAGTTCGCCGAGATGATGTCGAAATCCGCCACTGAGCAGGTCATCAATGCCCTGAAGGAAGTCATCCAAGACTTCAACAACCAGTTGACGGAACAGTTCGGCGAGAACTTCAAGGCACTGGATGCCTCGGTGAAGTCATTGGTGGAGTGGCAGGAAAACTACCGCCAGCAGCTGGGCGAGATGCGTGATCAGTATGCTCAGGGCGTCACTGCCATCACCGACACCGAGAAGAGCGTCGCCAACATCAGCACCAGCGCCAGCGCCATCCCGGAGACGATGTCAGGCCTGGAAACACTGCTGACAGCGACTCAGCGTCAGCTGGCAGACCTAGAAGCCCACCTCGCCGCCTTCGCCGACATGCGCGACAAGGCCGTCGAGGCAGTGCCGCAGATCAATGCGCAGGTCGAGAAGACAGTGGCCGATATCTCCCAGGCCGCTCTCAATGCCGCAACCCAGCTGGTCAGCGGGGGTGAAGAACTCAAGAAAGAACTGGTCGACGGCACCGCCAAGATCAACGCCGAGATGATTGAAGGCGCCTCAGGCCTCAACGAACGCTACAACAGCGTTCACCAGTCACTGCAAGGCACGTCAGATCACCTTGCCACCCAGTCCGAGCAGATCGCCGGTCAGTTCCGTGACGCTCATGAAACCGTCAATGCCCAAGTGCGTGAGATGGTCGAGCATCTTCAGCAACAGCACGAAGCCATGGGCAAGCACCTCACCGAGGGCAATGAGCGTATTGCTGGGCAATTGTCTGAAAGCTCCGCGCGCTTGAGCGAGACGCATCGCAAGGGTATCGAGATCGCGGAACAGCAAGTGACCTCCCTCAGCGACAAGCTGGGCGAACACTCCACTCAGCTGACCCGCCAGCTAGGCGAGGCTGGAGAAGCCAATCAGAAGCAACTACACGAGACGCTGGAAAATGGTCTGAAGCAATATCAAGGCCAGCTGACAGCGGCCCAAGAGCAACTGCAGAGCGCACTTAATAAGGTATCTGAAGATACTCAGAAATCACTCAATGGCCAGTTTGAGACATTGAATAAAGAAACCCAGAATCAGCTGCAGAACGTCATAGGCGAAATGGGTAACGCCCTCGTCACGATTACGGAGCGCTTCACACAGGATTACGGGCGATTGACCAATGAGATGCATCGTATTGTGCAGCAGGCTGACAAGGAAGGAGCCTTCTGATGAGTCGTCTTGATGCCATCTTCGGTCGTGGCAGCGCGACCGGTAGCGAAGAGGAGCACCATTGGCTCAGCGTCTCTGACTTGATGGCCGGGCTGATGATGGTGTTCTTGCTAATTGCAGTCGCCCTGATGATGCATGCCAATCAGGTACGCCAGGGAGTCACCGATGTCGCCAAGGCCTATCAGGATACTCAGGTTGCCATCCTGAGGGCCTTACAGGATGAGTTCTCGGATGACCTCTCTGACTGGGAAGCGGAGATAGACCCTGAAACGCTGGCTTTCACCTTCCAGTCACCGGAGGTACTGTTTGCCACCGGCTCGGCCAGCCTTCGCCCTCGCTTCGAACAGATTCTGAGCGATTTCTATCCGCGTTATCTCAAGGTGCTCGCGCCTTTCAAGGATAGAATCCAGGAAGTACGTATAGAGGGCCATACCTCCAGCCGCTGGAACCATCGTGTCAGCGATGACGAGGCTTACTTTCTGAACATGCAGCTCTCGCAGGACCGCACGCGTTCAGTGCTGGGATATCTATACCAATTACCTGAGACACAGACTGAAAAATCCTGGATCAAGAAGACAACCGCAGCGGTCGGTTACTCTTCGGCCCACCCGAGACTGAATGAAAATCAGCAGGAAGATGCAGAACGCTCTCGGCGTGTCAGCTTCCGCATTCTGACCAATGCCGAAAGTCAGATCCGTGCCATTCTCGATGAGGTCGGCCAATGAAGCTGGAAATTGATCTCCGCGGGTTATGGGAAAATGTCAGAAAAATGGGAGCTGAGGGTCCTCAAGAAACAATTCGCTTTCCTCCAAGAAAAGTCGACGCTCCCCCCTGGAACACTGTGGATACTGACCCACCCACTGGCACCACGGGTGAACCAGGTATTGCACAGCCCACTGAGCCAGCCGTGCCTATTGAGGGCGGAGCATTATCTGAAGAGTCTTTCAAAATTGTGGAAGGCCCTGGCGGCCTTCTTCAGAAAGATGGCCAGCAGATCATGATGTATATGCCGGGCCATTACCCGGAGCGTTTCGAGAAAGCTCTACAGGATGGTAACGACGGCAATCGTATGCATGTTGCCTTCTGTATACACCTTGAAAAGATGAAACAGAATGGGGCGTACGATACCAAGTACTTTGCGACCCAGCGGATTGATGATCAATTCTCTATTCATGACAACAAAAGCGATCGTAAGGGCCATGCTGCTCTAAAAGTCTGTAAATATTGCTTGAACAAACTCAACTACGATGGCTACGCCGTACCAGGGCGAGGCAAGGGAGCGATTTTCAAGGACTTCTCTTTTGAGACTTTCTTCGAACGCTATGCATCATTCTTCTCTTCTCATCCACTACGTGAAGCCCCTAGAACCCCACAAGAGAAAGGCTACACGAAAGATTGGGCGGAGGTTTCACGTCGATATCGTGCGTCACGCAATTACTGCTGTGAAGAGTGCACGGTAGACCTCAATGACTACCAGTACTTGCTTCATTCTCATCACGTCAATGCCAATAAGCAGGATAATCGTGACGAGAACCTGCGTGCGCTTTGCATTGATTGTCATAGCAAGCAGCCTTTCCACGACCATATGCTCGTGAGTATCAAAGCTCGACACTTGATTGCACAGCTGCGCCAACGCCAGAAAATGCCTGCGCCTGCAAATTGGAGTCATGTGTTTGACCTAGCGGACCCAGGTATGAACGGTGTGATGCACTTCCTGCAGCACAATCATGCCCCGATACCGGTGGTCGGACAGGACATTCAGGATGAGAGTGAAGCTGTCGTCGCTACCCTGGAGTTGGCATGGCCTTCTGCTCAGCTCGCGATTGCCATTACGGTTGAGGATGCTGTAGCCGCCCGTCAGCAGGGTTGGAACATTTTCTCTGTCGAACAAGCGCTGGCCACGCCGGAGCACGTGTTGGGTGCGCTCCGCCAATCACGCTTTACGTGAAATCCGAGAGCTAATAGTACAGCTTAACCTGATAACGAAGGACAAGGACGCCCATGTTACCCAGTGTCGTGGCAGATGAATTGACCCACTCGCTCAGAGACTTTCTGCGCGCGACTTTCCCGGTCAGCACGCCGTATTTCCGTGGCCCGAAACGCGCCAATGGTGACGGAGAGAACACCTGGCTGATCGAGCAGCTGACCGATAGCCCGGACACCTTGTTCAAGGGCCCTTATCTGTCATTGGCACTGCCCTTCCGGCGCGGTGAAGGCGCCGTGCCCTTCACTCACGTCAAGCCGGCCTTCCCGCCCTGGAAACATCAGCAGCAGGCCTTTGATCGCCTGTGCGGTCAGACGCTGGATGCGCCACTGGGGTCTACCCTGGTGGCCACGGGCACGGGCTCCGGCAAGACGGAATGCTTTCTCTACCCCCTGCTGGAGCATTGCGCACGAGTCCGTAGCGCGCCGGGCAGCCAAGGCAAGAATGGTATCAAGGCGCTGATCATCTATCCGATGAATGCCCTGGCGACCGATCAGGCGCGCCGCTTTGCCAAGGAATGCGCGCGGCTGTCACCCAAATTGACCGTAGGCCTGTTTACCGGCGACACCGAGAGCGAACCCTGCACGGTCATGCGTGAAGACAGTGTCATCACCTGCAAGGACACACTGCGTCGCTCGCCCCCGGACATTCTGCTCACCAACTACAAGATGCTGGACTACCTGCTGATGCGCCCGCAGGACCAGCCACTGTGGAAGCACAATACCCCGGGCATGCTGCGCTATCTGGTGGTGGATGAGCTGCATACCTTCGATGGCGCACAAGGGACAGACCTCGCCTGCCTGATCCGCCGTCTGCGTGAGCGACTCGCCATCGGTGACGAGATGGCGTGCGTAGGCACCTCTGCCACCATCGGCGGCGAAGGTGGCAGCGACGACATGCTGGCCTATGCCAGTGATGTCTTTGCAACGCCCTTCGATGCCTCGTCACTGGTGCGCGAGGACCGTCTTTCGGCGAAGGAGTACCTGAATGGCGCTCAAGAGAAACTGGGCGAGATCGCTTTCCGGCATGTTCCCCGCAGCCCTGCTGAACTGGATTCTCTGACCACTCGTGATCACGAGAACGCAGCGGATTATCTGGCCATGCTGGCAGCCAGTTGGTTCCCGCTACAGGACAGTGATACGGAAGGCGAAGCACCCTCCTGCAGCCCCGCCATTCTCGGCGACCCGAATCATCCGGAACACGAACGGCACCGGATTCTGCTGGGTAATGATTTGCGTCGTCACTCGGCCTTCCATGATCTGCTGGGACGCCTGGCGAGTGTCACCGACATGCAGGCGCTTGCCAGTGATTGGCAACGTCGCCTGGGCACATCTCGACGAGATGCGGCCTTGCTGCTGCAAGGGTTGGTCGCCCTCGTATGTACGGCACGTGATCAGGTCAGTGATGCCAGTGGCAAGCTATGCACGACGCCGCTTCTGAACGTGCGCGTACAGCTGTGGCTACGTGAGATGTCTCGTATGGTCGTCAGTGTCGATGCTCAGCCTTCACTGCTGTTCAGTGATGACCTGAGCGGGGATGCACTGAGCGGCGGCAATGAACTACCAGATGCCCCCGCCGCAGATGATGACGAGCGCGATGCTTCTCTGCCCGCCAGCAACGACGGCGCGGAGAGCCAAATGTCCGGACTCGCACTGCCATTGGTGCATTGTCGTGAGTGTCATTCCGCGGCGTGGGGCACACTCAAGTCCATCGACTCTCCTCAGGTCAGCGATGACTTGAGCCGTATCTATACGGCGTACTTCGCCAAAGACCCGGACATGGTGTTGCTTTACCCCCTGAAGGAAGGCGAGACACCTCCTGTGGCCAGCAAGGGGGAAGTTCGCCACCTGTGCCCGTCCTGCAAGCGTATGGGTAGCGCCAATCGCGATAGCAGTGATGAGTGCCCGCATTGCCAGCAGCCCGGCAGGATTCGTGTCTGGATGCCTGCGCTGATCGAAACACGCAATGACAAGACGATCAGCGCCGTCGATCAGTGCCCCTGCTGTCAGGCGCATAACGGCCTGGCCATCGTGGGCTCCCGTGCTGCCTCGCTTTCCAGCGTGATGCTGTCTCGACTGTATCAATCCGACTTCAATGATGATCGCAAGGTGATTGCCTTCTCGGACTCCGTACAGGATGCCGCACACCGGGCCGGTTTCTTCGAGGCACGTACCTGGAGCCAATCTCTGCGCCAAGCCTTGATAGGCTGGGCCAGGCAACAACGTTTGCCAATGGATCTCGATGCCTTGGCCCAGGGCTTTGCTGACAATGAACGCCAGCGCGCGGGGAGTGATGCCGATTTCGTGGGCCGTTGGCTTCCACCCAATCTGGATTGGCTACAGGACGCTCGCGAATTACAGGAAACCGGCATTCTACCGGCCGGCAGCGAACTGCCGGAATTGATCGCCAAGCGCCTCGATTGGGAAGTACGCAGCGAACTGGGACTGGGCAGCCGTATCGGCAGGACACTCGAGCGACAAGGCTTGCTGGGCTTGGGTGTCGATGTCTCGCGTCTCGATCGAGCACTGACCCAATTGCGTCATCAATGGCGTGAACAGCTGCCCCATCTGGCTGCGATAGCTGAGCTACATTCTCAGGCGCTGGAACAGTGGCTGCTGGGTGTGCTGCATCGCATGCGCGTCCGCGGTGCCTTCATTCACCCTGCCATGCGCGAGTTCATCGCTCAGGGCGGTGACAATTCCTTCATGCTCAACCGTACTCAGCCATCGCTGTTTCTTCCCAACTACGGTCCACGGCGTCAGCCGCCAGCCTTTGTCAGTCTGGAACCCATCGGCAAGTTCGTCGATTGTGTCACTGGTGGCAGTCAAGGCAGCACACGCAGTGCCAGCCTTTGGTATCGCCATTGGCTGACTCACCACCTGCCTATCGATAGCCTCAGCAGCGCTGGCGACGTGGCCCAAGCATATCGGTTGGCGTTTGAAGCGCTATCGCGCGCGGGCCTGGTGGAAGAGCAAGGCCAGAGTCAAGGTCGTAGCATCTGGGGCCTTGTCCCGGCCCACTGGCATGCCAGTACCCAGCTCCTGCCGTTACGGTGTAGCCAGTGCAGCCAGCGCGTACAGGTACCTTCGACGGCACTACCCAACTGGCTGAACATGCACTGCCTGCAGCCACATTGCCAGGGCCACTTGCAGGCAGCCCGTCCGGCGCTTTGGAGCCTGACCCCGGCGCATCAATCCGGGGCGCGCCTGGTCAGCCATGAACACACCGGGCTTCTGGACGCCGACACCCGTGCACAAGTGGAGCACTCCTTCATCAAGGGCAAGCGCCCGTGGGACATCAACCTGCTATCCGCTACCCCGACGCTGGAAATGGGCATCGACATCGGGGATCTTTCCACCGTACTGCTGTGCTCTACCCCTCCGGCACAGGCCAACTATCTGCAGCGCATCGGTCGTGCCGGGCGCCGCGATGGCAATGCGCTTAACCTGACTATCGCCAATGGCGCACCGCATGATCTGTACTTCTTCTCTCGACCACAGGAAATGATGAGCGGCGAAGTCGCGACGCCCGGAGTCTTCCTGAAAGCCCGCGCAGTACTGGAGCGCCAGCTACTGGCCTTCTGCCTTGATGCGTGGATGGCCAGCCATGCACAGAATGGCAGCCTGACCCCCTCGCTGCTGCCCTCTCGCCTGACTCAGGTGCTGGATGCGGTGAATCACAAGGCCGATGATGGCCCGAATACCGGGCGCTTCCCCTATACCCTGCTCGGATACATCGAACAGCATCATGCCGACTTGCTGGCACGCTTTCTCGCGCGCTTCCCGCATCTGGATGAGGAAGACCGTGATTACCTGAGCCAGCAGTTGATGCCGGACGCCACTGCCGCCTCGGCGACGCTTCGCTCAGGCCTGAAGGCCCGTGTCATCAACACATTGACGCGCCGTGCCGAGCAACGCCGTGCCTGGAAGCTGGAGATCAAGGAGTACGACCGCGCACTGGAGCATCTGAGGGCGCAGCCAGAAGACGAACATGTGCGCAACGAGATCGAGGCCATCGAGGTCGAGCGTCATGGCCGCATGAGCCTGTTGAAACAACTGGGCCAGCAACAGACGCTCAACTTCTTCACGGATGAAGGGTTACTGCCCAACTATGCCTTCCCGGAGGAAGGCGTGACGCTCAATGGCATGGTGATCCGCCACGTCAGCAAGGCACAGGCTGCCAGCGGCAAGAGCTACGAAGTGGTACATCATGAGTTCCAGCGCCCGGCGCAGAGTGCTTTGGTGGAGCTGGCCCCTCTCAATACTTTCTATGCCCTGGGACGCACGCTGACGATCGATCAGATCAACCTGCGTGGTCAGGACATCGAACATTGGCGACTATGCAGCGTATGTCACTACAGCGAGTCGCTGGCTGAGGGAGATATTCATGGCAGCTGCCCACGTTGCGGCAGCCCTCAATGGGGAGATTCGGCTCAGAAGCGCAGCTTGCTGCGCCTCAAGGAAGTCACGGCCACGGTACGCGACCGGGACAGCCGCATCGGAGATGACAGCGACCAGCGTCAACCAGCGTTCTACAACCGCCAGATGCTGGTGGATATCAAACCGAACAGCGCCAGCCATGCCATGCGCATTGATGACCCCGCCTGCCCGTTCGGCTTTGAATTCATCGCGGATGCACGCTTCGTGGAGATCAACTTCGGTCGCGGAGGCGATGCTGGCGATACGTTGAGTGTCGCGGGTAAGGAGGCCTCGCGCCCGGGCTTTGCGGTCTGTGCGCATTGCGGAAAGGTCCGCTACAAGGGCCAGAAGGAGAAAGAGCAACACACGCCATGGTGCAAGGTGGTGCGCAACAAGCTGCCCGACACTCCAGAGAATTTGCATAACGGACTCTTCCTGTATCGCGAACTGCACTCGGAAGCCCTGCGCCTGCTGTTGCCACTCTCCGATGTCGCGATGTCGGAACGTGCGCGTCAGTCACTGATCGCAAGCCTCCATCTGGGGCTGAAGCGCTACTTCCGTGGCAGCGTGGACCATCTGCGCCTGACCGAGCAGGAAGTCCCCGCCACCCAACAGCAACCCGCCCGCCATTACCTGGTGCTCTACGATACTGTCCCCGGTGGTACCGGCTACTTGAAGGAACTGATGCTGGCCCCGGAAAAACTGGTGGACATGCTGGCCTTGGCCCGCGACACCATGCGTGACTGTGCATGCGAAGATGAGCCAGGGCGGGATGGTTGTTATCGCTGCCTGTTGGCTTATCGCCAGAGTCGTCATCTCAAGGACACATCGCGTGATACGGCACTGAATCTGCTTGAGCGCATCATCTCGCGTCGTCATCTGCTGACGGAAGTCGCGGGGCTGGAGAAGATCGACCTCAATGTGCTGGTGGAGAGCGAACTGGAGCAACGCTTCATCGACCTGCTCAACCAGCCCTCGACCGAACACAGTCTCGGCCAGGAACTGGTCGATGGCACACCGGGCTGGCGACTGACCTTCAAGGGCCAGGGCCAAGGCAATGGCCCGCTGGTCAGCTGGCAGATTCGTCCGCAGGCCGTACTTGGACCAGGCCAGGGAGTCTCGCGCACGACACGCCCGGACTTCTTGATGACCCCGCTCAGCGCACCCAAAGGTACGCAACCGATCGCCATCTATCTCGATGGTTATCAATATCATCGTGAGCGAGTCGGCGATGATGCCGAGAAACGTCAGGCAGTGCTGGCCAGTGGACGTTATCGGGTCTGGACACTGACGTGGCGCGACCTGATGGGAGAAAAGCATCAATGCGCCAGCCTCGCGGATATCGAGATACCTCAATCATTGCTCAAGGTGCTCCAGGCCAAGGCGAGTACTCCCGAAAAGCAAGAGTGGCTCAAGACGCTCGCACCACTCGCCGTGAATCATGCTCGCCAGCTGATGAATGGCTCTGCCTTTGACGATCTGCTCAAGTATGCCGCGCAACCCGACCTGCAGAGCAAGGAGTGGCATCAGGCTTGCCTGACTCAGTCACTTGCCTGGCTGACCATGCAGACGCACAACAATCCCTCATTGCTCACTCGCTTGAGCAATGAATTGCAGGAAAATCTGCTGGAGCCGCTGGCCATCAACTTGCTGGACACTTCAATGGGGCCACGTCTCTTTGGGGGCGTCCTGAACAGCTTCGATAACAGCAAGGGGCGTTGTGAGATATTGGTAAGTATTCCTCAAACACAGGTGCAATCCGACAGTGGCATCCGCAATCACCTGCACCTGCATCTTTCGCTGGATGACCGGGATCTGGAAGCCACACTCAAGGACGAGGACCATTGGCGCCGCTTCTGGCAACAAGCCAATCTCCTGCAATTCGCTCCACGCCTGACTCTCAGCAGCACGCGTGGCGTGGCGGCTGGTGAAGGGTTGCTCGAGCCCTCCTACTGGTGGCCAGCAGATGAAGACGCCACGAGCAATACTAGGCATGACGATACCCGCACCAACGACACGCAGGCCGACAATGCCTGGGAAGAGATCCGTGCCAACAGCCTGCTGAACCCGGAATGGCTGGAGGCCTTGATCGCTCAAGGGGTAGCAGTACCTGAAAGCGGTGTGGACCTTCTGGATGCCGCTGGTGAGGCCAGTATCATGCTCGAGCTGAGCTGGCCGGAAGACAAGATTGCCATCAGCTCGACACCACTGCCCGAGGCGTTTGCTGACTGGCAGGTGATCCTGTTTGATGACACTACGGGTCTGCCCATCGACAAGGATGCACTCACTCAGCTGGGCCATTGGCTCGCCGCGACAGCCTGACTGTAGAAGTACCGGACAAGGACGCAGCAACATGACAGTACCCTCAGCCACGCAGCATCAGCCGACCATCGCTCTCGCGCAGGAATTTCTCGGCGCGCTGAGCAACATTCCGCGTGCCAAGCAGAACAAGGTGCAGGACCTGATCGGCAAGTTTCGCAGCAACCCCCGCTCCTCGGGTATCAATTACGAGATCATCCGGGATGCCCGTGACAAGAACATGCGCTCGGTCCGCGTGGACCAGGAATATCGCGCGATCGTGCTCAAGCCTGAGAAGGGCAATGTCTACGTCTTCATGTGGGTCGACAAGCATGATGATGCCTATGACTGGGCACGCCGCCATGAAGCCAGCATCAATCCCCAGACAGGCAGCCTCCAGGTACTGGCCACCGTCACTCGTGAAGTTTACGAAGATGCTCCTGAGTCGAGCCCGCTGACGTCACCAGTCAATGAGTCTTCAAGCCCGTTGTTTGACGATGTGCGGGATAGGGAGCTTCTGCGATTGGGCGTACCAGAAGCCTTGCTGGAAAGAGTGCGTGAGCTCAAGAGCTCCAGCGCATTGGATGCAATGCAATTCGTGTTGCCGGATGAGGCCTACGAGGCACTGCTCTTCCTAGCGCAAGGTGAAGACAAGCAGGAAATACTGGAGATGTATGGTGCGCCAGATGAAGCCCCCAGCATCGATACCGAAGATTTCGTGCAAGCCTTGCTGCAAGCTGACAGTCAGCGCCGTTTCCACGTGGTGGAAGACGACGATGAGCTGACGCGAATGCTCAATGCGCCACTGGAGCATTGGCGGGTCTTCCTCCACCCCTCGCAGCGTGAACTGGTCGAGCGCGACTGGAATGGTGCCGTGCGCGTACTAGGGGGCGCAGGGACTGGCAAGACGGTCGTTGCGATGCACCGAGCGCGCTACCTGGCGCGCCATGCCGTGAGACGCGGCGAGAGTAACGAACGCAGCATTCTGTTCACGACCTTCACGCGTAACCTCGCGCAGGATATCGAGCAACAGCTCCATCAGTTATGCACACGCCAGGAAATGGCCTGTATCGAAGTCATCAATATCGACCGACTCATCCATCGTCTGACCAGTGGCCAAGGCAAGGCCAGGCTTGCCTATTCCAATCAAGCGGGATACCGCAAGGCGTGGCGCGCAGCACTGCAGCTGATTCCCGATGAACTGGACCTGCCAGAGAGCTTTTACGACGAGGAATGGCAACAGGTCGTCCTCCCCCAGCATGCTCGCACACGCCAGGAATATTTCCGGGCCAGACGTGTAGGCCGTGGCAAGCCGCTGAACCGCCGGCAACGCGCCGCTATCTGGCCGGTATTCGAGGAAATGCGTAATCAGCTGAACAATGCCGGACTGCGTACGATCGAAGACTGTACGTTCGAGGCCGTACAGCTTGCAGAGCAGGGGCAGCTGACACGCCAGTACCGTCATGTCATTGCAGATGAAATCCAGGATTTCGGTGCGGAGTCTCTCAAACTACTGCGCGCTCTTGTGCCTGAAGGCGCCAACGACCTCTTCCTGGTAGGTGACGGACATCAGCGCATTTATGGCCGCCGTGCGACTCTCTCAAGCTGTGGTATCAATGTGCGCGGCCGTCGTGGACGCAAGCTGAGAATCAACTACCGCACGACTGAGCAGACCCGCCGCTATGCCGTAGCATTGCTGGAAGGCGTGGAGGTCGATGACCTTGATGATGGCCAAGACTCCAGCAGTGACTATCGCTCGCTCCTGCAGGGCGAAGCACCTTCCGTGCAGCACTTCGATAGCTTCGATGAAGAAGTGGATGCGCTTGTGCAGCTTCTCGAAGGGTTGGATAAAGAGCCCGATACGGAAGCCGGTGACGGGCAACGCCCTACCCTGCGTCGTGACTGCTGCATCGTTGCCCGAACCCAGCGCTTGCGTGATCAATATGCTCAGGCACTCAAGGCGCGTGGAATTCCGGTGGCCATCATGGAGAAAGAGTCCGGCGATGAGGCAACCGATAACGCAGTCCGGCTCGCCACCATGCACCGGGTGAAGGGATTGGAATTCCGCAAGGTGTGTCTCGCAGGGATCAATGCAGGCGTCGTCCCTGCCCCACGTTCCATGGACAGTGAAGACCCGGTCGAGAAGCGTTACCGGGAGCTCAATGAGCGTGCATTGGTACACGTAGCAGCCACACGTGCCATCGAGAGTCTGCACGTCTCAAGCTTTGGGGAACCGAGTCCTTATCTGACGTCGGCAAACCAATAAAAGGATGGTGAGTCGATGGCCTACGACCGTCCCTGGAAGTCGTTTCAAGAGCAGTTGAGCCTGCTCATTGAGCGCGGGATGCAGGTCGGCGATGAAAGCGCCGCTTTGGAATACCTGGAGCACGTCGGTTATTACCGACTAAGCGCTTATTGGTATCCCTTCCGGGTCTTCGAGACGGCCGGTAATGACCAACATGACCGGCCAATCACCCAGGCAACGGATCAGTTCGTTCCCGACACCCAGTTCATCGATGCGGTGCGGCTATATCTCTTCGATAAGGAGCTTCGGCTGCGCCTGACCGATGCCCTGGAACGTATCGAGATCGCGCTGCGAGTGGATATCGCCTACCTATTGGGCGAGAGCGATGCCTTCGCACACCTGCATCGCGCCACCTTCCATCCCTCCTTCGCCCGCCGAAAATCCGGTCGTGACCCGCGCGACAGCTTCGAGAAGTGGCAGGAGCGCTGCGAGGGGATGGAGCGACGCTCAAAGGAGGACTTCGTCAAGCACTATCGGAAAAAGCACGGGTCGCGGCTGCCGATCTGGGTCGCCGTCGAGACTTGGGACTTCGGCACCCTCTCCCAGCTCTTCGCCATGATGAAGGTGCCAGACCAGATACGGATCGCTCTGAAATACGGCATTCAGGACTGGAAGGTTTTCCAGAGTTGGCTTCGCTCGCTGAATTACCTGCGTAACGTCTGCGCACACCACAGCCGGCTCTGGAACCGCAATGTCATTGACCAGCCAAGGCTGCCCAAGCAAGGTGAGGTACCGTGGTGCGATGAATTCAGGGACGCAAAGCGCCTTGCCCGCCCCTTCCTGCTATTGAGTATCGTGCGGCACATGGCGTTGATGGTCTGCCCCGAAACCGAATGGCATCGACGCCTACAGGCACATCTGGAGGTTTTCCCGGTGCCTCATTCCAGGCGAGGGCTAACGCTGGAGGACATGGGAGCTCCACCGGGCTGGGAGCGCTGGTGGGCATGATGAAGGCGGGAGCACACAAACAAGAACCCCCGCGTAAGCTCGTGAGAGCCAAGAGGCGGGGGCCGTGTTGGTATCCATGGTAGAGCATCGCCTTGGGTGAGGCAACGCTCTTCTCCAACAAACGCAAGGAGGCGCCTGATGGCCATTGAGCAAGGAATCTGGAAGCTGGCAGGTACTGCAGGCGAGATGCCGCAAAAGCTGCGGCCCACTGGGCTAGCTGACGAGGGGCAGCTAGAGGAGCAGATCATGCAGGATGTCTCGATCCTCAATCGGGACTGGTTGTTGATTGGGCGACAGGTACGCACGGACTTCAACAAGCTGATCGATCTGCTGGCAATTGCTGCCGACGGCACAGTTATCGTCATCGAACTCAAACGCGACAAGACACCCCGCGACGTGGTGGCTCAGGCCATCGACTATGCCTCCTGGGTCGTCACCTTGGCCGACTACCAGCTGGTAGAAATCTACCAAGCCTTTGCCGAACGTTATCATCGCCCTCATATATCTCTCGAGGACGCCTTCGAAGCCAAGTTCGGCATTACATTGAACAGTGTCACCCTCAACGAGAATCATCAACTAGTCGTCGTGGCCACCCAGCTCGACGCCAGCAGCGAGAGAATCATCAACTATCTCAACGAACATGCCCAGCTCTCGATCAACGCCATGTTCTTCAGCGCCTTCGAGGACCAGGGAAATCATTATTTGAGTCGTGCCTGGATGATCGACCCGGACGAACCACCCCTGCCTGTCACACGCAAAGCACGCAAGGAGCCTTGGAATGACGAGTTTTACGCCTCCTTCGGTGATAACCGTCCATGGGAGTTGGCACGACGCTATGGCTTCATTGCCGGTGGTGGCGCTGCCTGGTACTCGAAGACCCTCGCTATGCTCTCAGAGGGAGACCGAGTCTGGGTCAACATCCCCAAGACCGGCTACCTAGGCGTGGCTGAGGTGAGCGGAGAGCGTTGCCGAGGCGAGCATTTCATGGTCCAGACCGATCAAGGGATTCAGAGACTTCAAGACATTGCTACAGCTGCCGCGTACCCACAGCTCCATCGGACCTTCGATGAAGAGGATGAGGAGACAGCGGAGTATCTCGTGCCAGTCCGCTGGATCGCTTCGCTCAGTGCCTCGCAAGCATTTAGCGAAGTCGGTCTGTTCGGTAATCAAAACACTATCTGCAAGCCCACAACACCAAAATGGGAGCATACCGTGACGAGATTGAAACAAACATGGGATATAGACTGAGTATTATATCGTCGCTGGAATCAATGTGTCAGCTACAAGTACGCAAGCGCTAACGTGATAGTTTGGCCGACGACAATTTACCCAAACTTTCCAAATCAAATCAAGGTTTAAGCGCAATAACTAAAGCCAATATAGTTATTGCGCCTTCAAGCAATCATCAGATTATGTATTCATCATCTATATACAGAATCAGACACATATTGGTTGAAGTTAATCATAGCTTCATGTTGAACAGGCACGCATCCAAACATATTCCCGCACCACGCCTCTCCCACGATACGATACCCGTCACCACTAGGCTCCAATGAAGCTCTAAAGGCTATATCAGTATCTCCATTGAGTGGATTATAAGTCTCCATATAATCCGATGTGACATGCTGAAGCTTATATCCAGAATTATTCAATATCCATCTTCTAGCCGCACTCCACATTTTCTGACATTCGGTTTTCTCGTAGCAAACTGGAATAGATTTTTTATATTCTGCAAGCTGAGCTGGTGTGGAGTGCCCTGATGTAACACATCCACCTAAAAGCATACTAATACTTAAAGCGCTTAATATCTTGACCATTACCCCTCCTAGCTAAAAAACTAAAATTTGAGGTTAGACGAGATACACTATATTATCAACACCAAATATCAGCTTATCGTTAAAGCACAGTTGGCTTCCATGAAGAGATAATTTACCAAACAACCTCTCGTGCCTCACTACGTGCATAACCGATGATTAAATTCAAAATTCACTTAACCAACAGTTACGAATTATCAAACTCATTCACCGTAACCTGGATACCGCAGGTGCTGCGCTTATTGCTTGAATTCAGGATCCTCTGCCTTGTATATATCTAGGTAGTCCCTTCAGTGAAGATAAACACTTTGCATTTCACACCACGCATCTTTTAAGCTCACCTTAAAAACTTCCTCATAGGATGAGAAAGAAAAGTCCATGCTGATGTAACCAGACCCTGTCCCGTACGAGCCGAGGTGTTGAAAATCATGATAACCATCACTATCGTAGCGATTGCGCCCAGATTTTGACTTGTAGCTTATCTCTGCCTCGCAATAAACATCTACATTTATACTAGAACCTCCCCTATAATCAGTCTCCAAACTGTAATCCATATCCACTTCACAGCTATCATAAAACCCGCTAGCATAACTCTCGTCACAGGCAAGATTTGCCATATTTACTGATATGCAAACTGCTGCCCCACTATCGTACTCAGTTTGACAACTTTGGCCTGAGGCACCGTTGGCACGTAGTTCAGCTTGACGTTGTGCAACAAGCTCAAGCAGCCTTTCTCTTTCCTCCACCTCCCGTGCAGACATTTCCTGGCAACGGCTACCTACTTTTTTATACCCTTCATTACAAAACCACATACTCCCCATCACATGGGCATTTTCAGGAATCGAGAGGTGGTCACATGAGTTACCCACTCTTTTAAACCCCTCATCACAAAACCACATATTCCCCATCACATGGGCATTCCTTGGAACCGAGAAGCGCGCACATGAGTTACCCACTCTTTTAAACCCCTCATTGCAAAACCACATATTCCCCATCACATGGGCATTTCTTGGAACCGAGAGGCGTTCACATGAGTCACCCACCCTTTTAAACCCCTCATTACAAAACCACATATCGCCCATGGTATGAGAGTTAGGAGGAGAGGCGTACACACTCAAAGGGAAAATGATCAAAAATAAAAACAAAGCCAGCATTGCTTTCATATTAAAACCAGTCCTTCAACAAAGGTTATCTGTAGGGTCTCGGATGTTCAATTGACTAGAATAAGCTATCCTTTGCTTGCTGCCAGAGGGCTTCTTCGTCAGTTCGTTCAGGAGCATCGAGGCAGGTGCCGACACTTGCCGAGCTGGCACGCCAGGACCAAGAGGACAACAAGCAGGCTCCCAAGGCATTTCGGGACTACGAGCCAGGCTACCTGCATATCAACATCAAGTACCTGCCACAGATGCCCGATGAGACCCAGCGGCGGTACCTGTTCGTGGCCATCGACCGCGCCACGCGCTGGGTCTATCTTGAGGTGCGCTCCAGGCAGTCAGCGAAAGACGCAGAGGGGTTCTTCCATCGCGTTATCGACAAGGCACCGTTCAAGGTTCAGAAGGTGCTGACAGACAATGGAAAGTGCTTCACCGATCGTTTCACGTCGGGCGGTGAACGTAAGCCGACAGGAAGCCATCTTTTCGACAAGGCCTGTGCACAGCATCATGTCGAACACCGGCTCATCCGTCCGGGTCACCCCCAAACCAACGGGATGGTCGAGCGCTTCAATGGCCGTATCAGCGATGTGCTGACGACTCGACGCTACGAATCGAGGGAGGATCTGGAACAGACACTCAAGCGTTACTGTTGGCTCTACAATCACTGCATCCAGCAGAAAGCATTACATCATCAGGCGCCGATATCAGCCATGAAAGATTGGCAAAAAAAGCGGCCCGAGCTTTTCCA
This sequence comes from Cobetia sp. 3AK, assembly GCF_029846335.1. Lineage (NCBI taxonomy): Bacteria > Pseudomonadati > Pseudomonadota > Gammaproteobacteria > Oceanospirillales > Halomonadaceae > Cobetia > Cobetia sp. 3AK. Next base: position 147,259 of record NZ_JARWKR010000009.1, read on the forward strand.
CAGGCGGGTAATCAATTAGGCGAGACCCGACACCTAGATTCATAGAATAACCGCAGCACTTTAGACCGTACGATGAGGTAGGAGGTCCAGCCCCGGTCCCCCTCTCGGCTCACTGACCAAAGTGAAGCAGCGCATGATGGCCGCCGTTGCCAGCCGACTGTGTTAGGCGTGGAGCCCACAGCAAATCAGTTACTTCATGGCACCCTTAGGTGGCGTTAGTGTCAGTCATCATTGGATCGACTCCTTGATCTGGGGCGATAAGGTACGGGGTGGTAATCTTTGGCAGCATCTCCGTCAGCCCAAATGCCGCAATAAACACCGCACGCGCGCCAAGAGTGCCGAGTAGGGAAAGATTCCCAACCGAGTCGGAATCGAGTACCGCCTGGGTAAGGTCGATGATCGGCGCTTTGTCGGCCACTGGGAGGCCGACACTGTGATTCAGGGCCACAAGTAATCAGGCCTAGTTACACTGGTCGAGCGTAGGGGCGGCTATCTACTAGCGGCACGACTGCCCAAGATCTCGGCCGAGCTGACGCAAGATCAATGGCCTGATTTGCCAGTACCTCCCTAAGAGTACCGACCTATCACTGCCACGTTAGGAAGAGTTGGATGTCATTGCCTTCAAGCTGAATATGCGGTCTCAAAACACTTCGACTTCAAACGCTCTACCGAGGTGATGAATGAACTGATGGCAAAGTACAATGAAGCACCACCCTCAATTCAATAGAGGAGTTGCACTCTTAGTCTGCATCCGCCGGTTCTTAGTAGTATCGGAGTCCACACTCTCTTCACGGCAGAGGCCCTGCGCCTTGACAATCGACCCGTTAGCCGCCAGCAGTGCTTCCCGCTTGCCGGGCCAGTTAAGGTGGTAACTTTCCTGGAGACTAGCGACGATATGGGTAGAGAGCTCCTGCCGCAGCTGATCAAAGTCGATAGTTTTACTCGCCCCTACTCATCCCGCGCTTCAGTGACACAACTGGGAAAACAGCTCAGCCGGTTGGCAATACTGTACTGACCCATATCAGAGCTATGCATTTTCAGTTTTTCCATTTCCTGGTTCTATGGATGCCGATACCCAGCGAAAAGTCTTGACGATTGGCTTTCTCGAACTCGTACTTAAACGTTCAGTCGATTTGCTGCCAGTCTTGGCCAAAATGAGAGCGTAGGCTCTCTATGGCGTTCGGCAATACACCCTCACAGGTCACGCCCAAGTATGTGGCCGCCCGTGTGATGCCCACATACAGATACTTGTCGAACAAAGCTGGGTGTAGTTCAGCAAGATGGTCAATGCCTACGAAGAACACTGCCTCAAACTCCAAGCCTTTGATGTGCTGGATATCGAACACGCGCACATTGCTTTCTTGACCAACGGCCTGGCCCTCGTGGCAGGCGATGACCTGAATGTTGTGCTCAGCCAGCGTGGCATTGAGTCCTTCGGCCATAGGTGCCACGTCGTTTTCGGTATATACAAAGATGGCGATGGATGGCAGTTGCCCGACGAAGCGTTCGATTTCGCAGATACGATCAGCGAGCCAACTAACCACGACAGTTGCATCGGTGGCGTGCTCGAGCAAGGCTGGCACAACCCCTTCGCTGTTCGTATGCTCAGGCAAGTTAGCATGCTGTTCGTTACTGTCTACCGCACGGATCATCGCGCGAGCCAGCTCGTTGAGTTGCTTGCTTTGACGATAGGATACGGTAATTTCCTTTATGTCGAAGTCGACAAAGACCCATTTCAAGTCGTCTGCGGAGCGAGCCCCCCAGGTGGTTAAGCGCTGATTGAAGTCACCACAGGCAAAAAACGATCGCAGGCGCGGATGGGTCAGTGCGGCCATGCATGCGAGCTGGATAGGCGAGAAGTCTGTCGCCTCATCCACCACAATTTGGTTGCGATAAAGCCCTAGGATGGGCTGGAGCGATGACCAAGCAGGACTATCGATGTTGCGCAGAACGTTGGGACTGATGATCAGATCACCCGCCGCACGCAAAATAGCAAGCAGCACAATGTCCAGTTCTAACGGATCAATGTCGCGGGCCCCGAGGTCCTCGCTTCGATACCAGCTGCTTGAGTGCTGGTGTTCGCGCCGGAATAACCGATAGCGCTTGGGGATCTCATCAAGGTAACGCTTGACGGGATGCACAAATCTGCGGACGTTGGTCTGCACTAGCAGGCTTTCACCCACCTCTGCGCGATCCCGTTCTGTCAGGCCTCGATCGGCTAGCCACTCGATGATCTTGCCGGTGCGAGACGATTTACTGACGATACGCTTGGATACCGCTGCACGAGCTTGTGCACGAACGGCTTGCATGTACGCGCTGAGGGCGGCGGAACGAGTCGTACGCGGGGCCGCACCGTCTTCTTCATCGTCGGCATCGAGATCGTCATACTCTTCGGTCTCAATCGCCTGTACCTGCTGTAGACTACCGATAAAATGGGCCAATTCATCCAGAAAAGCTCGATCCCGGTTGAGCTGGAGATTGAGCGAAGCCTTGATCTTACCGTCAGAGCCCTCCTTCAAGCTGACGACGAGATCCTGCACCTTGGGAAGCTCGGCTGCCAGCGATGCGAACGTAGATGCCAGCGCTCCCTCACCCGCCTGAGCCAAGATGTTATGCAGTCGTTCTCCTAGGCTCCGAACTTCTGCCGCCTTAGCTTCACAAAGCATGTTAGCGGCTTTCTGAAGCTCTTGAACATAAACATTGTACTGCCAAGTGTTGAAGTCATCGAACCATTGAATTGGGCGACCTATCGCCTCTGCACTCAAGCTTTGCAAGTCGTACTTGAGGACAAAGTTACCACTGCCAGTGGCGGTTCTAAGTATACCGAAAGTGTTCCTAGCCAATTCATACCGATAATCCTTCCATGTTCTGATTCGCATATCGGAGGCAGGAACACCCTCGCGCGCAAATGCTTCCTTGAGGTACTGCTTGAGTAGCTCGGTAGGAGTGAACATCAGCCAACTGTTGGCATGAGGGACGCCTTGCTTAGTACTGATTAACTCGACCAGCCGCTCTTCGCTCTCTTCCAAGAAGGCGGTATCGAGCTTTTGTCCTAGGCGACGGATTAATGTCGTGGTTTTACCTGTACCTGGTGGACCAAGAATCAGCAGGCGTTTGTCGAGGGGGAGCCGGAAGATTTCGTCCTGATACTGATCGAGAATCGGCTGATCCCGCAACCCCATCTTGATAATTACGCTGCGACGCACACCCTCGATGATGTTGGCCCTGACCGTTTCTTCGGCCAGCAGTTGACCTAGAATATCTTCAGTAACTTCTTCGGCGGCAACTTCGCTCGAAAGCGCACGTAGTGACTCGATGGTAAGTGGGCCAAATCGCTCGGCTTCCAGCACGGTATCGCGCGAATCCCAGCCATCGGCCTGTAGGTCAGGTCGAAGTTGGACGCGTTCTAAAACTTCAACAACGGTGTCGTTAGGCAACGTGAACTCTGTCCCTATCGCCAAGGAAGCCAAGCGCCCGACTGGGGCTCGATAACTGGCAAGATTGGGGAAACCCGAAACCGGTGCGGTTCGGCAGATGTAGTAGGTGCACTCTTCGCCTTCCTCGTCCATCACAACAATACGAGCTATTGCCGGTTCGACTGCCAGCACCTGATAGCTCTCTCGGTTGGACTGACTGATCCGATCTAGTCTCTGGATGGCCGAACAGGACGTCATTGTGTTGATACTTGCCAAGGTGTCGGAACCCTGCACTCGCCCAGCGTGAAGCTTTTTCTTGGCAGCCTTAGCGATGCTGTCGAACTGACTTAGTGTTTCAACCGCGACTCGCTCAACATATCCTCTCGACTCGTCATTCAGGTTTTTCATCATCCCTCCTTATCACTCACCCCTGTCGACCTATAATTATTTTTTAGCTGCCGCAAGAACACATTATTCTCTATTGCCCGGTTGGATTTCTTTTTCATGAAACGCTTACTGCGGCTTCGCCCTGTACTGCTAACACAATATGGAAGGAGAAAACCCTGGCGACCTTATCCTGACGCAGATAAGGGCTATGCATCTTCAGCTTTTCCAAGGGTTCGCGAGCCTCCGGGCTTCTACAGTCGTGATTAGGTATCGTGGTCGACAACTTTATCGAGGATCGAGCGCAGCTCGGAGTTGACCTCAACCTTGCAGTTGAACTGTTTAGTGTTGCGTAGGCGTAGATCGAGCGACAGGAGGCCGGGATCTTGAGCCGGGCACCATTCCTCAGGGTGTCTTTCAGGTCGTCGCCTAGCAGCCGGCTGACGTTGTTGATGATTTCCATTAACCTGCCCTTTCATCAAATCGGCAACACTGACCACGGCTACCGCACGGCGCTTACCGCTGGGGCGAGCTCCGTCTCATAGTATTGCGCCATGGCGTCCTGCCTTGGCGAGAAATGCATATCTGAATATAGGAAATTTCAAGAAACCTAATGATAGCCGAGTCGAGACACGCGCGAGAAGGAATCGTTAGTTCAACGCGACACCCTGCGTCGCATTAACGAGACAATAAGCTCGATATCGAGCGCGTCTCGCCGTGCCCTCTCCTCTATCGAGCCCACCTTTATGTCGGAAATTTCCGCGCCATTCGCTAACTCTTACGCGCCCTGTTTGACTGAACTGATACCGAGCTTCATAAAATTCATACGCCTACGTAAGACATTGCCAACAAACCCCAAAATCCACTTTCCCCAGCCCCACGGGAAATTTCCTCCCAAGCCCGGAAAATTCCGGTTTTACTGACCCACTCCATCGCTAACTCACTGATTTATATATAAACTGGTGATAAGGGAGGCTCTGCTTCACGCTCACATTCAGGGATATAAAAAACTAATGTTGCACTGCAGCATCAACAGGCGTAAGACTGTCATGAGGTTCCTTTACGTGGAGAGCACAATGACTCAACAACCTGCCTGGTCTGAGTTGGTCCCGACGACACCTGCCGCGATGTTCGATGTCTGGAAGCTGGGGACGACGTCGGTGGAGATGTGGTCGACGGCGATGTCGACCATCATGTCGCGCACGCAGTTGTGGGGGACGCAGTCGCCGCTGGACCCGAAGATGATCGCGGAGAACCAGAAGATGGTGTCGGAGAAGATCGCCGCCAGCTGGGAGATGTGGTTCGTGATGCAGAAGGCGTGGATGAACGCGATGTCGGGTGGCAAGGTCGTGCCGTGGTGGACGACGGGCACGCAGTTCATCAAGCCGCTGCACAAGCGCACGACGGCCAATTCACGGCGTCTGTCGTGAGTCTGCGATACCCTTGCGCGAGCCTGGCGAGATGATGGATGAGAGCGAAGACCAGTGGCGGTGGGCGGATGACGCTCACCGCCACTGGCGTTATGGGCGAGAGGTCACCCTTGAGTGGCGGAGATGGCTGTGCGGCTGGCTTGCGTGTCCAGGCAGGCTTGCCAGATGCGCTCCGCGACTTGTTGTTTGTGCTCGGCATGCCGAAACAGGCAGATATCCAGCGGAGCGGTGTGGCGGTCATCCCCGACGATGCGCAGGCGACCGGCGTTGAGTTCATCCCGTACGGCGCGCTCCGGTACCCAGGCGATGCCGCTACCGGCCAGGGCCCCGCGCTTGAGCACGTCTGACATCGAGCATTCGTAGCAGAAGTTGAGGCGTGCCGAGAGGGATTCCCGATTGAGGATCAGCGCGGTGAGTCGCCCGAGATAGCTGTCACTGGAGTAGCAGAGGTACGGTTGCGGAGTGTCGCTTTCCAGCGAGAACAACGCCTGCCCTGCCTCATCCACTGCACTCACCGGCACGAGACGCTCGGACTCCAGCACGATGGAGGGATAGCGCACCATGTCGGTGAGCGTCGGCAGCAGTGGGCTGTTGTAGGCGAGCATCAGATCACAGTTGCCGCTGATCAGCGCATCGACACAGCCGGCGACGTGGTCCGGCACGATACGCGCCTTGAGCTTGCCCAGTCGAGTCTGGAGTTGTTCATGCCAGTCGACGAAGAAGCTGACCGCCAGCGTGTGGGAGGCGGAAATCGACACCACCTCTTCGATCTTGGGCACGAAGCCCAGTGCTTCTTCCCGTCCGACCCGCAATACCGAGAGCGCATCCTGCGCCGTCCGCTGGAAGGACTCGCCGGCCGGTGTCAGCCCTACCGGAAACAGGCTGCGATCAATCAGGGTGGCGCCCACCCAGTATTCCAGATTGCGTATCCGGCGGCTGAAGGCCGGCTGAGTCACGTTGCGCAACTCAGCCGCGCGCGAGAAATTGCGCGTGACGGCCAGCGTGAGGAAGTCTTCCAGCCAGTTCATTTCCACGGCGATTTCCTGGAGTGAGGCATGTAGCGCCGCAGTATAGCGTGGCTGGTCTTCCTGTCCTCTTGCATGCCTTCCTTCCTTCCTTCCTTCCTTCCTTCCTTCCTTCCTTCCTTCCTTCCTTCCTTCCGCGTAGTCAGTGCTGTCTGTTTCCCTCGCTGTTTTCACAGCGCTACATTCTCCACCTCGACGTCTTTGGCACGAGGTCATCGGCACGAGGTCATCGGGCTATTGCGCCAGGGCAATGCAGCGGCGTGCCAGTATCTCCGAGGGGTCCAGCAAGGCCACGCGCTCACGCAGCGCTTTCGGCAACTCGATCAGCGGCAGCTCCGTACAGCCCAGAATGACCACCTCTGCCCCCTGTGCCAGCAGATGCTCGATGGCGGCTTCCAGCATCAGACTGCATTCGCCTGAGGTGTGGCCCGCCTTGACACCCTGCTGCCCGTAGATTGCGTCCATCACGCAAGCCTGATGGGAGGCGTCCGGCACCAGCGTCTCACGCCCCGAGGCTTCGAGGATGTCGTGGTAGACCCGACTGGCCACGGTGCCACTGGTCGCGAGCAGCCCGACCCGCGCCACCGGCGTCTCCCGCGCGGCGATATGATCAACCACCGCCGTCAGCATGTTGATGATCGGGATGCCGATATAGGGCTGGATACGCGCCACGAAGGCATGCGCGGTATTGCAGGGAATCGCGATGGCATTGGCACCGTCCGCTTCCAGTCGCTGACAGGTGGCGAGCATCGGGATGCTCGGGTCTTCCCCGTTGCCGATCAGATTGGCGGTGCGATCGGGAATCTGCGGATTCTGCTCCACCACCATCTTGAGGTGATCCTGATCGCGCTCGGCACGTGTCAGTCCCACCACCTTGCGCATGAAGTCCACCGTCGCAGCGGGCCCGACGCCGCCCAGCACACCCAGCTTGAACTGTCGCCCTTCCTGCTCGCGATCATGTCCCAGCGCGTACTCGGCGTAGATTCGATTGGAATCCAGCAACGGCACCGGAATCAGGGGCTGCAGCGAGGCCATCATCACCGGGATCTCGCTCAGGCCCGGCACGATGATCTCGGCACCCTGACGAATGAGATCATCGCAGGCTTCCATCAGCTGCTGCAGACATTCACCGCCATGATGGCCGCTCTTGATGCCGGTCGGACCATAGATGGCCTCCATCAACACCTCGCGCTGCACGCGCGCCTCCGGATAGAGCACCTCGAGACCCGCGCCGGGCTCGGCACCTTCCGATCGGGACATGGGCTCAGATACGGGCCCGGACAGACGGCGCGTGAAGATGCCCGAGGCGCGCACGTAACTTGAGGTCAGCACACCGATCTTGCGAACGTCAGGGTACTCGCGGCGTATGCGGTCCTGCAGGGCCTCGAAGATATCCACCACGTTCACGCTGATTTCCGGGGTGATCTCGGCCAGGAAGGTATGCGAGAGAAAGCATGGCACCAGCGCATTCTCGACCTTGCCCTGCATGTCCTTGAGCACGTTGTAGACGTAGAACTTGCGGCGCAGCGGGTCATAGCCCTCTTCCGCGATGCCGGGGCCATCCTCGAAGTGACGTTGTTCGAAGGCGATGTCCACCCGGCGCGGGGGCTTGCAGTACTGGGCCGCACGCACGGTCTTGAGCAATACATCCGCGCTGCCCAGCGCCCCGAGCCCGCCGACCACACCGTAGCGGGTGACGGTGTCCGGCGCGTTGCGGGGCCCGCCAGCAGCGAGCCCAGCCGCAGAAAGCCGATTGACAGAAAGCCGTGTGGCAGACGCTTCCATGGCGCGATTCTCCTGACCATCTTTGACATGCCTGTCGGCCTGAGGGCGACAGGTTCCTGGAGAAGGACGACCGGCAGCGCCTCCTGGCTGCCGGTCAGTGGGAAGTGAAGGCCACTTCCCTCCATCAGCGCGACGCTCAGCTCAAGGTCGAACGCATCACGTGCGGGGTGTTGAAGACCTCTTCATCGAGTGCTTTCTCGCTCTTGGCGACCAGACAGCTGACGGCGCAGTCGCCGGCCACGTTCAGCCCGGTACGTGCCATGTCGAGCACACGGTCGATCCCGGCGATGATGGCAACCCCTTCCAGCGGCAGGCCGACGGAGGTCAGCACCAGCGAGAGCATGATCAGCCCCGCCCCCGGCACGCCCGCCGTGCCGATGGAGCCCAGAGTGGCGGTCATGATGATGGTGACGTACTCGGTCATGCCCAGATCGACACCGTAGGCCTGGGCGATGAACAGCGCGCAGACACCCTGATACAGCGCGGTGCCATCCATGTTGATGGTCGCGCCCAGCGGCAGCACGAAGCTCGAGACGCTGCGCTTGACGCCCAGGTTCTGCTCGGCGGCCATCATGGTCACCGGCAGGGTGCCGGAGCTTGAGGTGCTGGTGAAGGCGAGCATGATCGGCTCGACACTGCCCTGGAAATACCGCACGGGATTGAGGTGCGCGAGGAAGCGCAGCAGGCCGCCATACACCACCACGGCGTGCACGATGCAGCCCAGATAGACGATGGCGATCACCTTGGCCAGCGGCGCGAGCATCGCCAGCCCGTAGGTCCCGGCGACCCAGGCCATCAGCGCGAAGACACCGTAGGGCGTGAAGGCGATGACGATGCTGGTCATTCGATAGATGATTTCCGCCGCGGACTCGAAGAACACGCGCACCGGACGCGCCTTCTCCCCGACCAGCGTGATGGAGAGGCCGAACAGGATCGCGAAGACGATGATCTGCAGCACATTGCCCTCGGCGAAGGCCTCGACGGCATTGGTCGGCACCAGGCCAAGCAATGTCTCGACGGCAGTCGGCGCTTCCCGCACCTCGACACCGGTGGCGCTGCCCAGGTCGATGCCCACGCCCGGCTGGAAGAGAGCCGCCAGCCCCAGGCCGATGGTGATCGCCACCGCCGTCATGCCCAGATACAGCCCCAGTGTCTTGAGGCTCAATCGCCCCAGGCGGGAAAGGTTGTCGAGTGATGCCACACCGGTGACCAGCGAGACGAAGACCAGCGGCACGATCAGCATCTTGATCGCGCGGATGAACAGATCCCCCAGCGGCTTGATGTCGGCGGCGATATCGGCGCGGCCGGTCTGGTTGAGCAGGATGCCCAGCCCAAGGCCCAGCACCAGTGCAATGAAGATCTGTTTCCAGAGCGGCAAGCCTCTCCACGGGGACAGCAAGCGCGCGATAGGACCAGAGGTACGCGAATCGCGCTCGGCGAACGAATCAGTATCAGCCATGAGGTAAACCCTGCTTGTCATTGTTGTTTGCTGCGCGTTGAGGCGACGCAGAATGCGGGGTCATGGTGATACAGCGCGAACAGGTCCGACCAATTCTTTATTTTGATTTTCCATGCAAGATTTGCATGACGATGCCGCGATGGGGCTCGACGGGCAGTGAGAAGGTGCCAGAAACGCGAGAACCCCGCTCCAGGAACGGGGTTCTGATCAGACATTGCCGGCGACAACAGGCACGCAGGCCGTGTCATCCAGTGTCGCCGAGTTTCAAGACCGAGTTTCAAGACCGAGTGTTCAGCCGTGCAGACGGAAGTGACAGGTTCGGGATCGACACGTCAGGCGTCCGGCAGGCCAAGCGCTTTCTGCACGGCAGGCCAGGCGGGTTCGCCATCTCGAGTGGTCACGCCTTCCAGCCAGCCCTTTACCTTGGCGGGATTGGCCTTCATCCAGGTGCCAGCCACCTCTTCCTGCGGGCGCTCTTCCTTGCCAAAGCCATAGATCAGCTCGCTCTGCTCCTCGGAGGTGAAGGCGATCTGGTCCAGGAAGACGGAGGCGTTGGGATGCGCTTCGGACCATGCCTTGTTGGCCAGGGTCTTCACGTCACTGGCGCCGCCACCCGGGCCCCACAGGTCCTTGGGGTCCTCCAGGAAGACCATGTCGTATTCGACCCCCATCCAGTGCGGGGTCCAGCCGACGAACATGACCCACTCATCGCGCTTGATGGCATTGGCCACCGTCCCCAGCATGCCGGCGGTGGAGGATTCCTTGAGGTCCCAGTCACCCAGGCCATAGATGTCTTCGTCGACGGCACGGTTGGCGATCTCGCTGGAGCCCGAGCCGATCTCGATGGAGTAGATGGTCTTGTCGAACTTGTCGGCGAATTCCGGCTTGTCGACATCGTTCAGTGAGGTGACGCCGGCTTCGGCCACATAACGCGGTACGGCGAAATTGGCTCGCGCGCCGTTCACGTTGTTGCCCAGATCGACCATGGCGCCTTTTTCCATCGCCGCGTTGTACATGGTGCTCTGCCCCGGCAGCCAGGCGGCCAGGTAGACATCCACTTCCCCGAGCGAGATGCCTTCATAGGTGATCTGCGCGCCCAGCTGACGCGTGGTGGGGGAATAGCCCAGCGCCTCGAAGATCTCGGAGGCGATTTCGGTCTTCATGGTCACGCCCGGCCACGGCGGCGCCGCGAATACCACACTGGCATCTTCCGCGGCGCTTGCCGGTGCCGAGAGGGTCGCCAGCAGCAGGCCACTGCCCGCCAGCGCCATGCGCAGCGGCAGGGGTTTCATCAGGTGGGACTTGGTGAAGGGGGACGACATAGTGGATTTTCCTCGTTGTTGTTATGGAGACGCCATTGTCATGAAAATACTGGAAACAAGCGTTTGATTGAAGACGATCTCAGTATAAATTTCACTTCTGCAAAACGCACTTCCCGCAAAGAAATCACAATACGAGCAGACAACGCTTACCTTAAGCGCGATCGTTGGATCGATACAAGGTTCAGCGGCCAACGACGCGCATGAAAAAGCCCCCGCCATTGAGGAAAAATGACGGGGGCTTTTCATGACGATATGGCGCTGATGGTCAGACGCTGACAATCAGAAGCTGGCGATCTCTTCCGGACGCAGGAAGCGACATTCGCCGGGTTCCAGCTCCGGGTCCAGCTCCACGTCGCCGATGGCTTCGCGGTGCAGGGCTTCGACATGATTACCGATGGCCGCGAACATGCGCTTGACCTGGTGATAGCGGCCTTCGGTGATCCACAGCAGCCCCACGGTGGCCGTTTCCATCTCCAGGCGTGCCGGACGCGTCGGCTTCTCTTCGCCATCCAGCATCAGGCCGTGTTCGAAATCTTCCACCGCACGCGCCAGCTCATCCCCTTCCAACGGGCGCGCCAGGGTCACGCGATAACGCTTGGCACAGGCTTTCTTGGGTGAGGTGACGCGGTGGTTCCACTGGCCGTCATCCGTCATCAACACCAGACCGGTGGTGTCGACATCGAGACGCCCGACGATGCTCAGGCGCTCGACATTGGGCAGCTCGATCAGGTCGTGCGCGCGCTCGTACAGGCCCGGCTTGGTGGTGCATTCGACATTGGCCGGCTTGTGGAGCATCAGATAGCGCAGGCCCATCAGTTCCAGGTGCTCGCCGTTCCATTCGACGCGCATGCCATCCTTGACGGCACGCGCGGTGTTCTTGACTACCTCACCATCCACGGTGACATCGCCGCGATGCACGACCTTCTTGGCATCGCTGCGGCTGAGATCCGTGGTTTCGGTAAGGAATTTGTCCAGGCGCATCAGGCCTCCAGAGTGAAATGATCGGCGTCCATCCACGCCGGAAACTTGGTTCGAAACTCGTCGAGGGCGCCGCGTTCAAGCGTCACCGTCTCGATGAAGGGCTGGTCTGGCGCGGGGTCGAGGATGGGCTCGCCCTTGAAATCGCAGACCATGGAATCGCCGGTATAGTGCAGCCCGTTGGCATCGTCACCCACTCGGTTGACGCCCACCACATAGGCCAGATTCTCGATGGCGCGCGCTTGAAGCAGGGTGCGCCACGGGTGACGCCGCACGCCCGGCCAATTGGCCACGCACAGCAGCAGGTCATATTCGAAGGCGCTGCCGGTGGCACACTCCGCCGCGCTCATGCCGCCAATCACGGGGCGTTGACGCAGCCAGGTCGGGAAGCGCAGGTCATAGCAGACGGACAGCTGGATCCGGAAGCCGTTGAGCTCGACGATCACCCGCTCATTGCCCATGCCATAACGCTCATGCTCGCCTGCCATGCGAAACAGATGGCGCTTGTCGTAATGTCTCAGCTCACCACTCGGCGTGGCCCACAGCATGCGGTTGTAGCACTCGTCTCCCTCGAGTACCGCAATGCTGCCCGTCATCACGCAACCGCGCGCGACAGCCTGCGCCTTGAGCCAGGCGACACTCTCGCTGGTCTCCATCGGCTCGGCCATCTCACGGGAATTCATGGTGAAGCCGGTGGCGAACATCTCGGGCAGCACGATGAGGTCGGTCAGGGCATTGTGGCCGTCAGATCCGGCCGTCAGGCCAGCGGCGTCCAGCTGCGCGCCCAGCAGGCGACAGTTCTCTGCCGGGTCTTCCCAGCGCAGATCGGCCTGCACCAGGCTGACACGCAACTTGCCTGCGTCTTCCCACGTTGCTGATGGATTCGTCACTGTCATGCCGTCTCCCTGATCCTCGGTCATCTTGCCCTCATGCCGCCCTCCCGGGACACGCCTTGCGGGTAATGGAGGGCGTGAGGCCTGCATGCCATCGCGAGCATGAATGCGCCCATTCTACCGTCTGTGGCGCTCAGATGTGAGAGGCAATGCGGGAACTGGCCCACAACTCCGCGCGGCTCAGCCAGCGGATGTGTGCATGAGTCGCCGATGATATATTGACCATCGACATGCTGCCGCGGCCTGAAGGCGCGACGCAGGCCATCGCTTCCCCTTATGCTGATGTTGCGCGGGGCTTGATGCCGGCTCCGTCAGCGCCGGCTGATGAAGCCCGGCGCATGGACCTCGGTCCGCCTGTCGCCCACGCGCGCTGTCACCCCCACTCATTCGTGCTCCAGGAGCCCTGCATGCCTCAGCTTCGCTTCCATGGCGTTACCCCCGCCCGTCTCGCCCCCGTCTCGCGCACGCTTGTCGACCAGCTCAGTGAGGCCACGGCGACGCCGCGCGATGAGTTCACGCTGGAGTGCATCAGCACGCAATATGTCTTCGACGGCCAGACGGTGGATGCCTTTCCCTTCGTCGAGGTGCTGTGGTTCGAACGCGGCCAGCAGGTCCGTGACGTCTGTGGCGAGGCCATCCACCAGGCAATGCGCGAAGCCGGCTACCCCGAGGCCGAGACCTTCTTCCTCGCGCTGAGCCCCTCGGGCTACTACATCGCGGGCAAGCCACTGGCTCAGGATGGCGAGAGTGACTCGCGATGAGCCAGGCGCAGAGCACGCTAGAAAGTGATGAAGCGGCAGCCCTGGCCCGTCGCGAAGGCCTCAAGGGGGTCGGCTACGGCCTGACGGCCTATGCCATGTGGGGCTGCTTTCCGCTGTACTTCGCGCTGTTTTCCGGCATCCCCGCCTGGGAGGTGTTGCTGCACCGCATCCTGTGGAGCTGCGTGTTTCTCATCCTCCTGATCAGCCTGCTCAAGCGCTGGTCACCGATTCGCAGCGCATTGTCCAGGCCACGGCAACTATGGCCGGGGCTGGCGTGTGCCTTGTTGATCGCGGCCAACTGGGGGATCTACATCTTCGCGGTGGAGCAGCATGAAGTGCTGCAGGCAAGTCTCGGCTACTTCCTGACGCCATTGGTCAACGTGGCGCTGGGCATGCTGGTGCTCAAGGAACGCCTGACTCGCCTGCAGGGCGTGGCGCTGGGGCTGGCGGCGCTGGGCCTGAGCCTGCAGTTTCTCAATCTCTCCGAGCTGCCCTGGATCACACTCTCGCTTGCGCTGTCCTTCGGCACCTACGGGCTGCTGCGCAAGCGTGTCGCGCTGGATGGCCTGTCGGGGCTGTTCGTCGAGACGCTGATGCTGGCGCCCCTCGCCCTGCTGTTGATCGCGGGTCTGTGGCAAGCAGGCGAGTCACGCTTTCTGGCCACGGGCATCGGCCCGCTGGAGCTGCCCGCCAGCGTGCTGCTGATGTCCAGCGGTATCCTGACGGCGCTTCCGCTGCTGGCCTTTGCCGGCGCGGCACGCCGCCTGCGCCTCGCCACCGTCGGCTTTCTGATGTACATCAACCCGAGCATGCAGTTCGCCATCGCGTTGCTGGTATTCCACGAGACCTTGCAGCCCTCGATGCTGCTCACCTTCGTGTTGATATGGTCAGGGCTGGCGCTCTATTCGACCTCGACCCTGCTGGCACATCGCGCCGAAAGCCGCAGCCGACGGGCACTCAAGGGCGGCACCTCGTGACGCCTTGCCAGCCCACCGACACTCCAGGAGGCCATTGATGCCGGACACGGCTGACGATACCTGGCGCGCGCGACTGCTGCGCTTTCTCCCCCGCCTGATCGCCTTCGCCTGGCGCGTGCTGGGCCAGTTCATCGCCAATCGTGGCGTACTGCTGGCGGGGGGAGTGGGCTACAACATCCTGCTCTCCAGCGTGCCGTTGTTCGCCCTGAGCTGCGTATTGCTGACGCATCTGGTCGATGAGTCACGTCTGATGAGCATCATCGCCATCCAGGTCCAGCATCTGGGACCCGGGCAGGAGGACGTGCTGCTGGATGCCGTGCGCAAGCTGCTGGACAACCGTGACGTGATCAGCTGGATCGGGATGGGAGGCTTGCTGTTCTTCGCCGGGCTGGCCTTTCGCATGCTGGAGGATGCCATCGCGCTGATCTTTCATCAGCACCCGGTGATTCGCAAACGCAGTGCCTGGATCTCGGCCCTGCTGCCCTATGCCTTCGTGATGGTACTGGGGGCCGGCCTGCTGGCACTGACTCTGCTGGTGGCACTGGCCTCGGCGATGAATGATGCCCTGACCCTGCTGACGGGTATCGAGGTCACCCTCGGCGAAGCGGGCAGTGAAGTGATCTACCTGATCAGCATCGTCGGCATGTTCGGGCTGTTCAGCGCCATCTACAAGATCCTGCCCCAGACACGCGTCTCCACTCGCCGTGCACTGGTCGGCGGGCTGGTCGCGGCGACCCTGTGGGAGCTGACTCGTCTGGCGCTGAGCTGGTACTTCACTCACCTGTCCTTCGTGGGCGCCATCTATGGCTCGCTGGCCACCTTGATCGTGTTGCTGCTGGGCCTGGAGGTTGGCGCCATCATCCTGCTGCTTGGCGCTCAGGTGATCGCGGAACTCGAGCAATGCTCACGCGAGAACATCCGCTGGTACCGCACGCCCAGCCGTACCCCTCTGACGCGTCTGCAATCCCGTCGCAACGCCATGCAACATGCCGGGGCGATCAGCGAAGAGGAACTGCCAACCGATGAGCCAGATGACGCGAAAAGGCCCGACGAACGCTGACCGGAATGGAAGCGGATGGAGATAGGGCTAGAGAGAAATGGAAAGAGAGATAGAGAGATAGAGTGTTAGGAAAAAGAGAGAGAAAAAAGAGAGATACCACGCAAAAAACCGCCCCTCAGGGCGGTTTTTTCATTGGCGCAACCCCCTGCTGAGGGGATGAACCTTCACGCGACAGCTGCCTCACCCGAAAGAGCCGAGGGCAGCTGGCGAGCGTCTCAGCTGTCGAGAGACGCCTCAAGGGTGATCTCGGCAGTGAACAGCTTGGAGATCGGGCAGCCGGCCTTGGCCTTCTCGGCGGTCGCCTGGAAGTCCGCGTCACTGATGCCCGGCACCTTGGCCTTGGTCACCAGCGCGATCCTGGTGACGCTGAAACCGCTGTCATCCTTGTCCAGATGCACGGTCGCGCGGGTATCGATGGCGCTAGGCTCATGGCCTGCCTCTCCCAGCATCATCGACAGCGCCATGGAGAAGCAGCTGGCATGTGCTGCGCCGATCAGCTCTTCAGGATTGGTACCCGCGCCATCTTCGAAACGCGTATTGAAACCATAGGGCTGATCCTTGAGGGCGCCGCTTTCACTGCTGACGGTACCTTTACCCTGCTTGACGCTACCTTCCCAATGCGCGGAACCGGTTTTCTTGATCGTCATGCATGTCTCCTTGACTGGGTGAACTCTCAGGGGGCCGTTGCCCTCTCCCCATCACATTGTCATGCCAGGCGACGACTTCAAGGGCCCGACACCAGATAACCGCCCTGACCACCGGATACGCAAGCCACCTCACCTGCCAGCGATGCAGGAACGTCAGCGAGAGTTGATTTCTCGTCATCTGCCCCGATCTCTCTTCCATCAGCGTCCAGTACAGCGCAACGTCTGGATGTCTCTTGCACAACGAGCAAGCACTCATTGACTTGCTCACGGAATGGCCTGGCCCATGCTCCACGCCGTTTCCCCAAAGGAGCACTCGACATGTCATTCACGACCCCCTCCCCCTTCCGAGCAGGCGCTTCACGCAAGACGCGCTACGGTGTCGGCATCGCCGCCGTGATGCTGGGCTGCCTGAGCCTGTCACCGGCCTATGCCTTCGACGAGATGAATACCGAGACGGGAGTCAGTGGTGCCGCTGCCTCCCAGCACTCCTCGAACGGCGAGCCGACCACCAGCCACTCCACGCGTACCGCTGAGGATTCCCGCGACAATGGGGCGAACTACCAGCAGCACCAGCAGCCCGAGGCCAGCCAGCAATCCAAGGATGAGGCCAAGCGTCAGGTACAGAAGAGCCTCGACGGCGGAGATATCGGAAGCCAGGGGGGGCGACATGCCAATACTGGCCAGGCCAAGCCGACCGAGAACTGGTTCGGCTGCCCACCTTCCGGCGGCAAGCAGACTGCCCAATGTGACGGCAAGTGATCGCCCGGACTGAGCCCTCGCGCTAGACACGATTCCCGCGGATGAAACAGGCCCCGCAACCCTGGGTTGCGGGGCCTGTTTCGTTGCATGCACATGCGTGGGTGCAGGGCATGTGCATGGAAAGCAGTACACCGTTGCCACAATATGCAGCAACCGTGAAGTGATTACGAAAATCCCTTGATATTCAGGAAATTACGCAATCAAGTTGTCGAAACGACAACACTCTCCTTCCAGTGATCCCGCTTGTGACACCCCACCTCGGCAGGCACGATATATCGCATACAGATGATCCGTCGATCATCCCTCAAGGCCACTGCACGGCGTCTGCATGACGCCAGCACTGCATCGATTTCCGTCTTGTTCAGTACGCAGTCAGTGCAGGTCCCACGACCGGATACGACAGCGGAGTCATCTCCGCAGGAGAGTTACGCATGACAGACACCAAGACACTGTTCACCGCCCACACGCTTGGCGAGCTTGAGCTTCGCAATCGCCTGGTGCTCGCGCCGATGACCCGTACCAGCGCCCAGGAGGATGGCCTGGTCCACTTCGACATGGTCGATTACTACCGCGATTTCGCGCGCGGCGATTTCTCGTTGTTGGTCACCGAGGGCCTGTACACCGATGAGGCCTTCAGCCAGGGCTACGCCAATCAGCCGGGACTGGCCACTCAGGCCCAGCAGGACAGCTGGCGCCCGGTGGTCGAGGCCGTGCATCAACAAGGCGGCCGACTCATCGCCCAGTTGATGCATGCCGGTGCCCAGACTCAGCACAACCGCTTCAAGGATGAGGTGGTCGCACCCTCAGAGAGCCGGGCCAGTGGCGAGATGCTCAGCTTCTACGGCGGCTCCGGCCCCTTCCCGCTGGCTCGCGAGATCAGCGAATCGGAGATTCACGAGGTCATCGCCGGCTTTGCCACCAGTGCTCGCCTGGCCAAGGAAGCTGGCTTTGACGGGGTCGAGCTGCACGGTGCCAACGGCTACCTGATCCACCAGTTCATCAGTGAGCGCTTCAATCAGCGCGACGATGCCTGGGGCGGCGATGCCACTGCCCGGCTGGCCTTCCCGCTCGCGGTGATCCGCAGTGTGCGTGAGGCCGTCGGCGACGACTTCCCACTCGGCATGCGGCTGTCGCAGGGCACCGTGACCGAGCCGGACCTCAGCTGGGCCGGTGGACCTGACGCGGCTCGTGCGCGCTTCTCGCACCTGATCGAGGCTGGCCTGGACTTCCTGCACCTGACGGGTGGCGATGTCGCCGCGCCCGCCTTCCCCGAGGCAGCGAATGCTGACGAGCGCTCGCTGAGCCTGACGGCGCTGGCCGACCAATCGCGCAAGGCACTGGAGTCAGATATCACGCTGATCACCAATGGCGGCGTGGACAGCTCTGAGAAGGCAGTGGCGGCGCTTGAGCACGCCGACCTGGTCGCGATCGGGCGTTCGGCACTGGCCAATCACGACTGGCCCAAGCGCGTGAAACGCGACACCTGCCTGACGCCCTTCGACTTCGCGATGCTGTCTCCATTGGCCACCCTGGCCAACGAGGAAGACTGGCGCATCGCCAACGACAAGCCGGCCAACTGCGAAGGTCGCTGCTGATGTCGGCAGACTGAAGCAGGACGCAGCGGGCCCCGCCACTCAGTGGCGGGGGCCGC